>JANPJY010000077.1:0-5253 GCA_031425735.1 Akkermansiaceae bacterium
GTGGTTCTTTGGAGCTGTGTAGCTGTGGAGCTGTGGTGCTTTGGAGCTTTGGAGCTGTGGAGCTGTGGAGCTGTGGAGCTGTGGAGCTGTGGAGCTGTGGGGTAGAAATGACGGGGGGGTGTTAGAGTTAGATACTATACAACGTCAACTGTATTTTGATGTAAGTTCAAATGTATGAATGTATGTGAGCGTGTATAGTTAGGCTTCAAGTTCTGAAACGATGGCCGCTTCTGGTAAAGTGGCCATGGCTTCTTCGATTCTTGGATTGATCTTGTGCTCCACGGTCTCGACCGCGACGCGGATGGCGTTTTTCACTGCGACACCAGTGGAAGAACCGTGAGCGATGATGACGACGCCGTTGACGCCGAGTAGCGGGCTGCCGCCGTAGGTTTCGTAGCTGCTTTTTGCTTTTAGAGCTTTGAAAGCGCCTTGGGCGAGCACAGCTCCGGCCATGCGCAGAGGGGTTTCCTTGATTTCATTTTTCAACCATTTGGAAACGGCTTTGGCGGTGGCCTCGACGCTTTTGAGGACGATGTTGCCGACGAAACCATCGCACAGCACGATGTCCAGTTTGGTTTCGAAAAGGTCGTGGCCTTCAACGTTTCCGACGAAATGGATGCCGGGAGTTGCTTTGAGGCGTTTAAATGTTTCTTTGGTAAAGGCTGTGCCTTTTTCGTCTTCCTCGCCATTGGACATGAGGCCGACTTTAGGTTCTTTCACGCCGAGGACGTATTTGGCGTAAGCCGAGCCCATGATGGCGTAGGCGACGAGGTGCTCGGGTTTGGCTTCGGGGTTGGCACCGGCATCGAGGATGTTGCAGATGCCGTGCTCGTTGGGCAGGGGCGAGGCTATGCCTGCGCGATCCACGCCTTTCAGGCAACGGAGCTTCAGTGTTGCTGCGGCGACGGCTGCGCCGGTGTTGCCAGCTGAGACGAAGGCATCTGCGGTGCCATCTTTGACGAGATCCATCGCAATGCTGATGGAAGAGAGTTTTTTGCGGCGCACCGTTTTCGCACCCGGCTCCGCCATGCCGATGACTTCTGGAGCGTGAACGATACTGACGCGTGGATCGTTGAGATCGAGGTTATGTTTCGCGGCTTCTACTTTGAGGACTTCCTCATCACCCACTAGGTAAAGGTGGCTGAGTTTCTTGAATTGCTTCAGAGCCTGGACGGCACCAACGATATTAATTTGTGGGGCGTGATCGCCACCCATGGCATCGAGTGCTATCTTCATATGTGAGCTTTATTTAGCGGAGAATTTGGCTTGTGGAAGTACGAAGAAAAAACCCTCGCCAGAAGACCAGCGTGGGTTTTTTAAAATCATGAGAGTTTCAGATTAGAAACTCTCAACTTCGATCACCTTACGACCGCGATAAGTGCCGCAAGAAGGGCAAGCGATGTGTGAAGGAATCGTTGCTCCACAGTCGGAGCACGCGCTGAAGATAGGAGCTTTCCAGCGGTTTGCGCCGCGACGCATTTTCTGGCGGCTTTTGGATTGACGGCGTTTTGGTACGGCCATGGTGGTAGTAAGTTAAGGTTGATCGTTGAGACCCGTTAGGTCGTCGAGGGCTGACCAATGGTCGGCACCCTCGTTGCGGGGCGCAGGTGATAAATCATTATCGGACGATTTGTCTACTGCTAAATATCGCGAATCTATTTCGCAGGGTTCCGGAATGTCTCCTTCGTCGCAGCGGGGATCGGTTGGAAACTCCAGAAGAATCTCTTCCCGTAGGGCTTCGGTGACGTCCATTTGGCTGGAATGCCCAGTTTCTATGGAGATTGCAGCCGCTGGAATTCGCATGGTTTGGATGAATTTTTTCAGGGTCACGACGCAAGTGAACTCGAAAGGAGCTGAAATGGAGCCGGTAAGCAGAAGTTCGGATTCAAATTTTTGAGCCCAAAGATCGTAGATCAGCGGGCCGGTGGCGCGGGCATCGCCTTTTGGGAGGTCAAAAATGGAGCTGTCGAGCTCACCGGAAAAGTCCATGCCTTCCTCGGGGAGGGTGGCGAGATCGATGATTAAGGAGGTTTTCATACTTGAGACAGCAGTAGGGGTTTATTTTTCAACGCAAAGTAGCAAAGGTCGCGGAGGAACGCAAAGCTCAGGCTAATGAAACAAAAGAGTTTTGTGGAAAAAAATGGAATGGGGTGAATCACTCGGCTCTTGAGAGTTGGTTGAGGCTGCGTTGGAGGAGGGCTGCATCAACCAAGGAGGAGATGGATTCATCGAGGTGAACGGTGAAATCCTCGTCGAAGAATTCGATGGAGTGCAGTTTGTCTGCGTTGGGTTTTTTAAATGCCTCGATGAGGGATTTCATGTCCTTGATTTCCACACCATTAACTTTTTTTACGATGAGGTTGCGTAGGGATTCGTAGCCGACCGTGGCGGGGGTGGGGATGGAGCCGCTGAGGAAAATGATGCGGTCGAATTTTTCTTCGTATTTCTCGGGGTTCTCGTAAGCGTCGAGGAGATTGAGTGGAGCGCGGCTGGTCCATTCTTCGCCGTAGGCTTCGAGCAAGGGGCGACTGAGTTCTTGGAAGATCAGGCCGCCTTTGACGAGAAAGTTTGGTGCACGATCGAATTGATATTGAGGCACTAAGACATCTTTTGGGTCATCGCGGGTGAGGGTAGCGGTAATTTCCAGAGGCTCACCATTTCTCAGGATGGAAAGCTTGATCGTATCACCAGCGGATTTTTCGCCTTTAACGAGATGTCCCCAGAATACGGATCCGTAGTTGGGATGTTTGAAATAGCCTAAGCGATCAATGGAAAAACCATCGGCTGCGAGCAGCACATCGCCTTTTTTAACACCTGCTTGATCCGCCGAACCACCGGGGCGGACTTTACTAATAAAAATGCCACCTTGTTCTGGAGTGAGTTTGAGAAAATCTCTGAACAAAGGATCGTTTGTCCCTGCGATGGATACACCGAGTGATGGAAATCCTGCGTAATCGCCGTCTGAGGCATCGGCCAAGAAATGCTGGATGACATCGACGGAGAGCACATCGGAAATTTGGTCATCCTTGTTGTAGCTGAGGAGAATACCGCCGAGTTGCCCATTGTGGATGACTGGCAGGGAGAAGCTACTGGCAGCACTTTGCATAGAGGCTTTCACCAGATATCCGAGGAAAGCTTGTCCGGTTAGAAAACTCGCACCGACCTCAACAGATTGAAGTTTGCCTTCGGTCATCAATGGAGTGCCGTTGTCTTCCACTTGAAGAATTCCAAGGTTGTCGCCGATGGTTGGCGGGCTAGCTAAGGTAATCGGAGTGGTGTCGGCGAAAAACTCTTTGGAGTCTTCTTCGGATTTCACTGCGAGCAACGCGAGGTTGGCTTCGTAATCAACCGCGATGGTTTTTGCTTCGACGTTTTTTGATCCATCAATCAGTTCGAGTTCGAGGTAGGTTGCGTCTGCAACCATTTCCGCGCTGGTGAGAACTTGGCCAGGTTTTACGATGATGCCTAACGAGCGCAGGCTGGTGGGAGGATTTTTTTCCCATGGTTGAGCTGGGCTCCATGATTGGCTCGTGGAATTCACACGCACTGCAGAACGGACGAGCTTGGTGTTTTCCGCTGGTGTCGATTCGGCTGATTCCGTCAATGCGGGAGAGTCAGTCGATGCGGGAGATGAGGATTTAGATGTGGGTTTGCAGCTGCAAAGAACGGCTCCAATTAAGATGAGGAAGATGAGTTTCATGAAGGAAGGAAAAGCTTATTTGAGTTCAAGGACATCCTGCATGTCATAGAGCCCCGCAGGTTTGTCTTGTAACCATAGCGCGGCGCGAACGGCACCAGATGCGAAGGTCATGCGGGATGAAGCTTTGTGGGTGAGTTCCACGCGTTCGCCATCGGCTGCGAACATGACGGTGTGATCTCCGACAACATCGCCACCGCGCAGGGTGTGCATGCCGATTTCACGTGGCTTGCGCGGACCGATGTTTCCAAAACGACCATGGGCGATATCGTCTTGGTAAGAGGTTCCTGTTTCTTCGTTGAGAATTTCTAACAACCGACGCGCGGTTCCGGATGGAGCATCGATTTTGTGGCGGTGGTGCATTTCCGTGACCTCGATGTCGAAGGTGTCTTGTTTTAAAATGCGAGCGGCTTGGCTGGTGAGCCAGAACAGGGTGTTGACGCCGACGGAGAAGTTTGGGGCGTGGACGATGGGGATTACTTTCGCGGCGGCGTGGATGGTCGCGAGTTCGGCATCGGTATGGCCGGTTGTGCCCATGACCAAGGCGACTTTATGACGCAGGGCGGTTTCGACCAGAGTGGTAGAAAACGAATGGACCGTGAAATCGATGATACACTTCGCGGCTTTGACGGCTGCGTCGAGGTCTTCACCGGCGTCGTGAGTCGCGGCGATGACGGTTCCTGGATTGGCAATGGTGGCTTCGGCAACGGCCAGGCCCATTCGGCCGGACTTTCCTGTGATGAGAATCGGTAACATGCGCGGGGATAATGGTCGTGGTATGAGAAAATGGAAATGAAATTTGCAGCTATTGCCTTGCCGTATGCGGTAAGATGATGAATCAGAGAGTATGTTTAGAAGTTTGATGTGGCTGATGGTTTTTGGCGTTTCTGTTCATGGAGCGAAGCCGAATGTGCTTTTGATCTGCGTGGATGATTTGAGGCCTGAGCTGAAATCGTTTGGGGCGGAGTATGTGCATTCACCTGCCATGGATTCGTTGGCGGCGAGCGGACGTGCGTTCAAGCGTCACTATGTTCAAGCGCCAACCTGTGGGGCTTCGCGGTATTCGCTTTTGACGGGGAAATACGGAACCACTGCTAAACTCAGAACCAACGACGCATTGATGTCCATCGCGGGTCAGGCGGATACCGAACCATTTTCTTTGCCTAGGCAATTTCGGACTCAAGGTTATCGAACGGTAGCGATAGGGAAAATTTCGCATTATCCGGGAGGTCTGGGCGGAAAGGATTGGAGTGATCCCGAGAAAGTGGAGATGCCGGGTTCGTGGGATTTGAATTTAATGCCAACCGGTCCGTGGAAGACTCCGCAGAAAGCGATGCATGGATTATCGGATGGTGCGCCGCGCATTTCCGGGTCTTGTCCGGCCAATGAGCACAAAGAGGGCGATGATTTTCGTTATCATGATGGCTGGATTGGGCGGGATGCAGTGGAACAGTTGAATGAGTTGGCGGGTAAAAAAGAGCCGTTCTTTTTGGCAGTGGGTTTGATTAAGCCACACTTGCCATTCGTCTCGCCGAAATCCTATTTGGATATTTATA
>JANPJY010000078.1:0-21535 GCA_031425735.1 Akkermansiaceae bacterium
AAGAAGAAATGGATGAAAGGAAGTTCCGGCGGGCCGATGCCGAGTGCGGGCGTGATGAGTGCCTGCGTGGTAGCAGCGAGTCCCCAAAAATAGGTTAGGGTCAACAGGATTGGCTTGCGGGTGAACAAGGCAAAACCCGCCACAATCGCCGCCAGATCGCACAGATGCAGAGGCAAATCATTATCCAAAGAGTGCGGATAATCACGCCACGCGTACAGCGCGAAGGGATAGGAGATCAGATTACAAAACGCCAAGACCATCGTGGTGATGCGTTGGTTTTTTACCGATCGCTTCGCAAAAACGATCAACACTCCAATCACCACGAAGCCAATGGCCAAGGTGATGAAATGCTCACTTGAAAATGGATGAAAGGGCTTTGTGGACATTTTCGATGGAGTGAAGTCTGAACAACATAAAGGGATCAGGCAAGGAAGAGGATTAGAGTTCGCCTAAACGGTGAGAGTTTTTGGATTTGCTTACAGAATATCTTCGCCAAACAGGACACATATCAGGTTTAGTAGTTTGAAATGGATACGGTAACTCATGCGCTAGCGCCAGTGATCATAGCTCATGTTGTGTTGTCGCGATCAAAAAGTTTCGGAGCATGGAGCTTAGTTGCCATCGGTGCTGCGGGTGCTTTGCCAGATTTGTTGACGCCCCACCTTACACTTGAATCAAGAATGACTAGCTGGTCTCACGGCCTTCCTTTTTGGGCTGCGTTTACTGGAATTTTATTTGTGATTTCTCTCCTATCGAAGCAACGCCTTCCTTACACATTGTCCTTGGTTCTTTCCCTCTCTTACCTATTTGTCCGGTGGCATCAATGTGTTGTATCCCGTGAAAGATTTTATCTGGGGTGCTTATTGGGTCAGCCCCATGCTTTGGATTCCCTTGGACATCATTTCCCTACTCACGTGCTACTATTTATTTCGCTTCCGTCCTCTAATGGCTAGAAGGCGTGAGGCAAAAAGCCGACTCATCAATCACGATGTTCCAAAAACTTCCCAAACATAAAATTTTTAGACGACTCGTTCTGATCTGTGCGCTCGGGGCGCTCGCGGGAATTTTTCTGATTCCGCTTAATCCGGTGAACAGCAAGTTGTTGAAACTCGCTTTTCTGACTTGTGTAGTTGGCGCATGGTTGGGGTTCGCGATTTTGGTTTGGGCGCGGAAACCTGTTAGAGTCCTCTCGTTGCTGTTGCCACTTCTGGTAGTGATTCCTTTTGCGCTGCCGGGGGGCGAGATGAATACAGATGCGTTGCGAAAAGACTACCTCCGGCGCATGGCTGAATTTGAGGACACGAAATATTTTTGGGGTGGTGAAAGTTCACGCGGGATCGATTGCTCAGGGCTGCCACGGCGAGCTCTGCGAGATGCGCTTTTGGCATACGGCTTTAAGCATTTCAACGGAGCTGCTTTCCGGCAATATGTTAAGCAGTGGTGGTATGATGCGAGTGCCAAAGCGTTGGCAGCAGGTTATAGAAATTACACCAGCCCTCTTGATGTCTCCGGCACGATTCAGGAAATGAATTACGACACCTTGGTGCCGGGTGATTTAGCAGTGACGACAAACGGTGTTCACATTCTCGCATACGTCGGTAACGAGCAATGGATCCAAGCCGATCCTGGGATAGGAGCCGTCGCTACGCTCAATGGCCGCAACGATGACAACCCATGGTTTCGGACGCCAGTGACCACGCATCGCTGGCAGGTTTTAGAAAAAAAGCGTTAGATTAACCCTTGTGTGCCTTCGCTTTGATTTCCGCCATCGCGGGTTTTTGGGCGAATATTTTTTGAGCGATGGATTGGACTTGCTGGTCGGTGACTTGCAGCAAGTTTTCGCGGGCTTGTTGCGGCGAGGGAATGTGGTCGAAAAATAACAACCCTTCGCCGACCCATGCGCAGTGAGACGAGGTGGACTCGAAACTGAGTTTGGATTGAGCGATGGCGAGGCGCTTGGCGCGGTCGAGCTCGCCGGGGCGTGGGCCGTTTTCGACGAGGTCGGTGGTTTCTTTGAAAAGGGTTTTGAGGGATTCCTCGCGCGATTCCGGATCGAGGCCGGCAAGGATTTGGAGGGCGCCGGTTTCCTCGAAAAGCGAGAGCTCGGAGCCGACCTGATAACAGAGGCCTCGCTCTTCGCGGAGTTCGGTGAACAGGCGTGAAGACGACGATTCGCCGAGGATGAGTGAGAGCATGCGCAGGGCGTGGCGTTCCGGCGCGTGGCGTCCGGGGGTGTGCCATGCGAGGGCGAGTTGGAGTTGATCGGTGGGGCGACGCTCGATGATTTCGCGACAAGGCGAGAGTGTCGCTTTGGAACGTGGGGCTGGAGTTTTGAATTGCTTCGGCAACAGCGGGATAAGGATTTCGAGAATGGCTTCCGCAGACATCGGCCCAGCGGTAGCGATGACGATGTCTTTCCGGAAATGATGTTCGTTCGCAAAATTCTGCAGACAGGCGCGGTCGATGGATTCGATGGATTCAAGCGAGCCGGAAATGGATTGCCCGAGCGGATGTTCCGGCCAGAGCGCGGCGGCTAGCAGATCGTTGATGTGATCCGATGGAGTCTCGCGGATCATGGTGATTTCCTCGCCGATGACATCGCGTTCGAGAGCGATTTCGTTTTCAGGAAACGTCGAATGCCAAACCATATCTGCGAGCACATCGATGAGCACCGGCATCAACTCGGCTTCGCCTTGCGCTTCGTAAACCGTGTAATCTTCTGTCGTGCAGGCATTCGCTTGGCCGCCGCCGGATTCGATGGCGAGGGTGAGTTCTTTTGCCGAGCGTGTCTTCGTGCCTTTGAACGCCATGTGCTCGGAAAAATGCGCGAGCCCCGCTGGGATGTTTCCCGTTTCATCGCGCGAGCCGACCGGAATATAAATCGACAACGCCGCGCATTCGGATTCCGGCAAATGCGCATGAGCAAGGCGCGGACCGCCGGGAAGATCGTGGGTGGAATAGGTGGCGGGCACGCGGTAGGCTAAACTCTAAATTTTAAATGTTAAACTCCAATGAAGAGGATCTGGTCTAATTCTTCTCGATTAAATAACGAGATGGTGTAGCAAAGCAGCATGGATTTCATTTTTGATAACATCTATTTCTTCATCATCGCTGCTGCTGGAGTGGCGCAGTGGATAAAAGCCAGGAAGGAACGCAGGGAAACGCAGGAGTCCGATTCACATATACCACGTGAGCTCGAGGAGTTCTTGGAGCAGGCGGAAAGAAGACACTCGCGTCCTGCCGTTCCACCGCCGTTGCCTGTGGGAAACCATCCCGTGCCGCCAAGTTTGGATCGCTCACCGGCTCCAGCGTTGAAAAAATCGAATCGGCCTACCTCTGAAGCCAAAGCCTTCGTCAACGCGCCTCATTATATAGAGGAAGCCTTACAAGCGGAACTCGCTCGCCAAGCAGCGATTGCCGAGCAACTCAGTGGCTTGAAGCAAGCGAAGAAAAAACAAGAAGTCCTTCTAACAGCGAAACGCGAGAAGCCGAAGACGGTTGTTTCCGGAAGCATTCGGGACAGGTTGAAAAATCGCTCCGAGTTACGTCAGGCATTTGTGCTCAAAGAATTTTTAGAAAAGCCGGTTGGCTTACGTTGATCCCGGATGACAGATGAGAAAAAATCGAGACTGCGGCTTACGCTGTATCCTCGGGCGGAGAGCGCGATTCGTAGCAACCATCCGTGGGTGTATGCAGAAAGTATCAAGACGCAGAACCGTGAGGGCGAAACAGGTGAACTCGCGGTGATTTACGACAAACGGGATCGCTTCATGGCGGTCGGGATGTATGAAGCGGAATCGCCGATCCGGCTGCGCATTCTCCATGTTGGAAAGCCGATGACGATTGATCGGGATTGGTGGTTAGAAAAAGCGAGAGCATGTCTGGCGAGGCGCGAAGGAAATATCATTAACCCCAGCACCGATGGCGCACGGATGATCCAAGGGGAGAGCGAAGGTTTTCCCGGACTCGTGGCGGATCGATATGCGGATACTTTAGTGGTGAAAATTTATGCAACGAGCTGGTTAGCGCGTTGGGAAGAAACGGAGAGCGTGTTACGCGAGGTGTTTGCTCCGAAACATCTCGTGCTGAGAATGAGTAGGAACGTCGCGGCATGTGCGGAGAAATACGGGATCGCCGAAGGCTTCTGCGGTGAGCCGGGCGATGAAGTCGTGGTGTTTTCTGAAAACGGATTGCGTTTTGAATCGGCAGTTCTCAAAGGCCAGAAGACTGGATTTTTCTTGGACCAACGCGACAACCGCGCGCGCGTCGAAACTCTCGCCAAGGGCCGCGATGTACTGAACGTGTTCAGTTTCTCCGGCGGATTTTCTCTCTACGCCGCAAGAGGTGGCGCGTCATCCGTCACGGATCTCGATATCAGCGTGCATGCTCTGGATAGCGCAGCGCGAAATTTCGCCTTAAATTCTAACAACTCCAAGATCGCCAACATCAAACGCCATGCGGTGCAAGCCGATGCGTTTCGCTGGATGGATGAAAGCCGAGAAACCTACGATCTCATCATCACGGATCCACCGACGTTGGCGAAGCGTGAGTCGGAGCGAGCCGGTGCTATTCGTGCTTATCAACATTTGAACACAGCCGCGATATCGCGATTGCGACCAGGTGGAATCCTAATCGCGGCCTCGTGTTCAGCGCACGTTTCAGCAGAAGATTTTTTCCGCACCATCGAAGAAACCGCGCAAGCCTCCGGACGGCCATGGAGAGAACTCTGGCGCAGCGGCCATGCTGCGGATCATCCCGCTGGCTTCCGTGAAGCCGAGTATTTGAAAGCGCTCTGCATTGAGCTTGGAAAGTGAGATTTAATCATAAAAAAATCGGGCCGGAAGGAGTATGAATTCCTTCCGGCCCGATGAGAGCAAATTTAGGAAGTTAGATTAATCAATCACGTTGCCGATTTGATAGATGGTGGTGGTGCCGCTCACTTCGTTGGCTACAACGAGCAGGGGTTGGCCATTCGGACTCTTGTCGGCAGGTACGAAATCGAGACCTTCTGGGCCCAGATCGCCAGCGTTTGCAACGTTAGTAAGGTTGCTTGGTGTGTATGTCACCGAGAAATCGCGGTTGAGACCAAAACCCGCAAACTTCACGTCGCGTGGATTAGTGATGTCACACACGAAGATACCACTGAAACGCTCAAGACCGATGAAGGCGTAGGTGCGTCCATTGATGACACCGATTTCGACAGCTTCAGGTTCGGGTCCTTTATTGTCGGAGCGGTTGTCCATACTAGGGCTCTCTTCGTGATTGCTGTTGAAAGCAGTTGGGTAATTTTCTGCGATGTAGGTTTCGATCATCTCGCCGCTGTCGAAAACGAGGTTACCATTTTCATCAAAGATAGAAAATGAGCGTGAGCCGTAGCTGAAAAGTTGTTCATGCACATTAGTGCCGTCAATTTTACCTTCCGTGTTCACGATGTTGAGACGTCCGATATTTAGGGATGTCTTGAGAGTATCGCCGAGCGGAAAGGCACTAGCATGCAGGGTTCTGGTGCTGAGGCGTGATTCGTCTAAATAGCTGCCCCACTCACGTGCGTCGCCTTCGTTGGCGGTGACGAAATAGGTGCTACGTTTCGTAAAACCTTCTTCGGTGGGAGCAGTATAGGTGGCAATACCATCTGGCATCAACAGACCGCGAACGGGCCAGTTAGCGATACGGATCTTGCCAGTGGAGCCAACTAAATCTCTGTCCGAGAAATCGATCGCATTACCAAGATCGGCATGATTGATTGAACCGAGTGGCAAAACTGCCTCAACAGATTTTTTAAGGATGTTAATTTTTGCGACTGCGTTGTTTTCTTGGCAAGCAACGAAGGCGATGTTGCCCTCGATGGCGATGAACTCAGGCTCGAGATCCTGAGCAACGGTGGTGCCTACTGGTCCAGTGATACGCACACCCGGCACATCTTCAAGAGTGAGGTGAGAAAAGGTCACTTCGGCGTGTGTCCGGCGACCGCCGAGAGTAATGATGGATACGGAACCCTCGGGATCGACCGTATAGTTATCGCTAGGCTCACCCTCGTTGGCGACGAGTAGTTTCCCGCCTTTCTCGTCATAAATCAGCATGTCAGGCAGGTAGCCAACTTGGACCGCCTCAAGAAAATCTCCATCCTTGTTCAGGAAGATGACGCTGCCACGATCGGTTTTGTTCGGCGCGTTGCATGCTACGGCGATTTCGTTCGACTTCGCCTTCGGATTGATATCTACGCTGTTAGGATTGCCGTAGGCGCTTAGGTCAATCGACTCGATGAATTGCGGATTATTAGGATTTGCCGCGTTGAAGATATCGATCGATTTGGTCGCACCATTGACCACATACATGCGTTTGGTGACAGAATCGAACTTTACGATTTCGGCGGCGGACTTGGCAAAGAGCGCCGCCGCTTCGCCATTACGGACGGTGGATAAAGGTTGGAGGCTAAGGGTCGGTTCTGCCGCGAAGAGCGGGACGTGGGCAAGCGCAGTTGCTAGAAGAAAGAAGGAAGTTTTCATGTCGTGTTGCGTATATGTTTCAGTTCAGCCGAGCGGGATGCTGTGACTTCACTGCAACGCAACATGTCAAAATTTCTTTAGCTCCGAAGAAATGAACTGTTTCACTATTGTCACTCGATCCTACTGCGGTTTGTATTCGCGTTGAGCGGTTGGTAGAAACTCGCGCAATTTTATGATGCGGGTTTGATCGAGCGGATGGGTGCGCAGGAACTCAGGCGACTCGCCTTCGCCTTGTTTGATGCGCCATGCGGCGAAGCGTTCCCAGAGTGTCACGGCTTCATCGGGATTGTATCCAGCGCGTGCCATGTAAAGCGTGCCGAGTTGGTCGGACTGGAGTTCTGCATTGCGAGAGTATGGCAAAATGAGACCGACCGTTCCTGCGGCGGCAGCTCCGGTAGCGGCGACAGCACGGCCGGCTTTATCAATGCCTTGCGCAGAAAGAATCGTATCTAACAGAACCGTTCCAACCGCAACGCCCGTAGCTTGATTGACGCGTTGCTGAGAATGATTGAGAACGACGTGTGCGATTTCATGACCGAGCACTGCAGCGAGGCCCGCATCGTTTTGAGTGATTTGAAACAGCCCCGTGTGCACCCCCACTTTGCCGCCGGGAAGGCAGAAGGCGTTGGGCGTTGAATCTTCGAAGACCACAAATTCCCAGCGTGCGTTGGGGATGTTAATGACCGATTTCAAACGAGCAGCGACACGTTGAACTTGCGCGTTGTACGTCGGATTCGTCGAGATGCGTTTCTCGCGTTTCATTTTATCAAACTGCTGAAGTCCCTGGGAAACCAGCGAGCTTGATGGTGTAGAGGCGCGGACTTCTCCGGTATTGGGATCGAACGATGAAACCGCGCAAGATGCGATGATTAACGCGGCGATAGCAGGAACGATGGCTAAAGATTTCCGATAAAGCATAGGGAAAAAATCACACCAAAAACGCGATCCTGACAAGTCACGAAATGACGAACGGTCAGCAAAAGCCTCGACATTCCGTCGCAAAACATTTTGAAAGTCAGTGATGGAACAACAACCACCGCCGATCACGCCTGAGGAAATGTCGCATTATACGGCTGGCGAATATGCCCAACTCGGCCAGCCACAGCAGGTCAAAGTTTTAGGCATCATGCATTTGGTTTTTGGAGGCATTGGCGTTCTGACGATTCTGTGGTCGCTGTTTGTGATCATCATTGGAAATCCATTCTTAAAATTGGCTGGAAACACGCCAGAAATGCAGATGCAAGCTAAGCTTGAGGCGGACATGATCGGCTACACAATCGCTGCCACGGTGTTGATGATTCTGGTCACCGTTTTGATCATCACTGCTGGCGTTTTACTCGTAAAAGGGCGAAAAAACGGTCTCAAGTGGTCGAATTACTACGCATGGGCATCTATCGGCACGAAGATTATCAATGTGATTGTTTCTATCGTTTACGTGCTGCCGATGACTCAAGAACTGATGAAGCAAACCACTCCGAGTGTTGGTGCGATGAAAGGTGGCTTCGAGGCCATCATGATCGGTTCGATGCTTATGAGCTTTTTAATTCCTCTCATCTACCCCGTCCTAACCCTCATTCTGCTGAACCGTCCTTACGTCAAAACATGGTTTGCAAATCAGCCAGTTTGATTTGTTAGGGGTGCGCTAGCGTCCTCAAATTTAAGCTTCATCACCGAGCATTTACGTCTAAAGATACAGGGATATGAATCCCTATGAAGGTGCACCGGAGAGAGAAGAGCTGGATCGTCTTCGTGTGCAACTGGAAGTTCTGAGCATCAGGCATAGCGCGGAAATGGATTCGATCCGTTCCAGAATTTCCGAAATGGAGGCGAGATTTTCTGAGACTCCTCGAACAGCCCCAGAATTAGCGACCGAAATTCCAGAGCCAGTATCAGCCAGCGTTCTACCGCCTCCTCTTCCCCAAGCCTCCGCCTTCAAGCAAGCGAAGATCGTCCAAACTCCTGCGCCGGTCGCAATGGAAGCTCCCGCACCTGTAGAAGTAGAAATTCCCTCAACTCCAACTCAGCGAGATGCATCCTTCGAACTCGATTTTGGAAAGGTCTGGTTCGTCCGAATCGGGATTGTGATTTTGCTCACGGGCTTAGTGTTTCTCGGAAACTACGCCTATCAAAATTGGATCCGCGATATGTCTAACGGCGTACGCATAACCGCACTTTTTCTTTGTGCAGTAGCGATCGCTGAAACGGGAAGGCGTCTGGCGAAAAAAGAAAATCTCAATCGTTTCGGCGAAGTTCTGTTAGCCGGCGGCATGGCGTTTTTCTATTACTGCACGTTTGCGGCGCATCACGTGACGAGACTGAAAGTCATCGAAAGTCCAGTGCTTGGTGCTAGTTTGTTATTTCTGTCCGCTGGCGCGATTGCGGCGGTTTCATGGATCCGCCAAGCCAAGATCACCGCTGCGTTCGGACTCGTGCTCGCTGCTTACGCGACCATGCTTCAGCCAATCGGATGGATGTCCTGCGTATCGAATCTTCTGTTAGCTGCGATCGGCTTGTTCTTCATGCTGAAACCCGGCTGGGCAGGTCCCGGTTGGGCATCGATGCTGGGGAGTTACGCCGCGTTTTTGGGATCACAAATCCTAGCTCGCTTCGAATACGGCTACACCTCGGATCCACTCGCCATCTTGTGGTTTCTTCCACCGCTTTGGATCATGTTTGCCATTCCTGGCATGCTAGGTCGGTTCCGTGAAAGCCTCTCGGATCGCGCGCGGGCATGGTTCACTAGCATCAACAACGCTTTGTTTTTCCTGATGTTCTCGGCGTTGTGGATCGATCAATACAATCATGTGGAATACTGGAAAGTCGCCGCTGTTTTTGGTTCGGTGTTGTTGGTTCTTGGCATGATCGGTCGTCGCCAAGACACGATCGCTGGTGGTGTGAACATTTCCCAAGGCCTAACAGTCGCGACCCTCGCCCTCGTTTTGAAACTCGATGGGCATCAACTCGCACTGGTCCTCGCTGTCGAGTCGCTTTCGTTAGCACTCGCAGCATGGAAATTCCGGAGTCGGAGCGAAGTGGTTTTTTCACTGCTCTCGGGATTGGGCGGCGCTGGGTTGCTGATCATCAACGACGGATCACTTATTCAATCCACCCCGATCTGGAGCATTGCTCTAACAGCTTTAACAATCACAGCCGCATCCATCGTTTTGGTGAGAGTGAAGCCCTTGATTGACAATTTTTATCCGTTCGTTCGTTTCTCCAGCGGACTACTTTTGATCGCCGCAGCTTTTGTCGCACATCATCTTTGCGTTTTCCGACTCGACCCCTCCATCGGGTTAATCAGCGCAGGACTGCTTGCGGGATTGCTCTCGGCCGCGCATTTGAAGCTCGATACCAAACGTCTCCAGCCTGAAAGTATTTGGATTTCGCTGTGGTTTTTGGGCATATCGGTATGGATGGGTTTCCATTCAGAAACGACGTGGCCGCTGGGCGTGATGGTGGCGCTAACTCTCGCCGTTTGCTGGTTGTGGCATCGCCAACCAGCGGTGGAACCCAAACAACCTAGCCTCGATCTCACCCATCAACCGACGCTGCCCGCATGGCTCTTTTCAGCAGCCGCTACATTCTTTGTTTGGCAAGTCGCGACCGATTTAAGTCCGAGCTTCAGTGAGAATTTTCTATTCAATCAAATCGCTGCACTCGCGCTTTTGGCGATTGCGATTTTCATCCGCTGCCCACGCCTGACTTTCACCTCCGCGGTTCTTGGATTGTTAAGCCTCGGCCTGTTGATAGCACCGAGTGGTCGTGTCGTGTCGCATATTTTTGCAACGGTCATCATAGCCTTCGCTGCCGCTGGATTACTTCACAGCCCGTGGGCTCGTATAAAAACCACGGAAGTTCTCCGAGCCTTTTCATCTCTCATTTTCCGCGTCACCGCATTCGTTGCCTATATGGTGGGTTGGTATCAGGTCTCTCCAGAAGTATGGGGCGATTGGGTCGCGCTGACTTCCGTGATCGGCATCATTGCTTTTGCATTGCTGAAACGAACATGCTTCATGGAGTGCGTGGGCTGGATCATCATATCGATGATCTGGTTGTTTGTGGAAACGATGACCGCACCTTGGGATGCGAGCGCGGAACATCAATCATGGCGCGGCGTAATGGTCATCTTCTCTTTGCTCGTATTGACTACGGCTTACAAATTGCGGCCTACCTTGATCGACTATATTGATGAAAAAAAAGAATCGCTCGGATTTTGTGTGGGTCTCACGTGTTTGGTCATCACCCTTTGGGCGACACAAATGTTAGTCTGGCGCTTCGATTGGAAACCCGCCGCCGTGCTGTGGACCATTCTTGGTTTCATATTTGTCAGCGCTGGCCTGTGGCAGCGCCTCCATGTTGCTCGAGTCATTGGCTTCCTGTTGCTCACGCTTTCATTGGGCAAACTATTCGTTTCCGATGTCTGGGACTTCACCGCATTCATGCGCGTGGTTTCATTCATCGTGCTGGGCGCCGCGCTGATTTTACTGGGGCTCTTCTACAACAAATTCGCACCCGCCATCAAAGCCTTGCTGGACTCTGAAAAGTGAATCTCACAAAAGACATGGCGTTTTGAAAATCCCTGTTAGCCTCTGCCTCAGATGAAATTGATAAAACTTTTAGCAAACCTCGGTTACGGATCGCGTAAAGAGGTCGATAAATTGCTGCGCAGCGGCGCGGTCACAAATGCGTTGGACATAGCCTACAAGCACAAGGACGATGCCGATCCCGATGATGTAAGAGTCGCCGGCGAGCCTTTAGATCCGGGATTCCCATTGGGGATCGTGATAAACAAACCCGAGGGTTTCACATGCAGCACCGAGGATCCCGGCGAGACGATTTACGATCTGCTTCCACCACGCTTTTCCAAACGCAATCCCGGGCTGAATCCGGTAGGTCGGCTCGATAAAGACACCACCGGCATGTTGCTCATGACCGATGACGGAAAATTACTTCACCAAGTCATTCATCCGAAATCCTCTTGCTTGAAAGTCTATCACGTCTGGCTCGACCGACCGCTGAATGGCACCGAAGGCGATATTTTCTCATCTGGTGAAATGATGTTAGAAAGCGAATCCAAACCGCTGCTGCCCGCAGTATTTGAAGCGATAGGCGAGAAAGAAGCATTGGTGACCTTGCACGAAGGTCGTTACCATCAAGTCCGCCGCATGTTCGCCGCAGTTGGTAATCACGTGCTCTCACTCAAACGTATTTCCATCGGAAATTTCAAACTCCCCGAAGAACTCGAAGAAGGCGAATGGCGAGAAGTTTCCGAAACGGAAATAGCGATGCTTTTTGGGAGATGAGGAAATAAAGAAATTTAACCACGGAACGCACGGAATACACGGAATGGTTGCTGCCGCACTAGCCATCCATTCTATTTATTCACTCCGTGTATTCTGTGTATTCCGTGGTTCAAACCCTCCCGTCCGATGACAGAGGTTGACCGCTGCGCTGTTGCGATTAGAGTGACCGCGTTTTTCAACCATCAACTCCAACTATCATGTCCATCAAAGTAGGCGATTCAGCACCCGATTTCACCCTAGTCACCAAAACCGCCACCGGCCCAGCGCTGGTCAAACTCAGCGATGAAATTGGCAAATCCAACATCGTTCTGTTGTTTTTCCCAATGGCTTTCACCGGCGTCTGCACCACGGAATTTTGCGATATCACATCCGGCATCAGCGCATACGATGCACTCGACGCTAAAGTATTTGGCATCTCTGGCGATAGCCCGTTCGCACAAGAAGCATGGGCGCAAAAAGAAGGCATCACTATCCCATTGCTCAGCGATTATGAACACAACGTCGCTAAAGCTTACGGCGTAGCTTACGAGCAGTTTCTCCCAGAAGCCAATCTCATCATGGGCGGCGTGGCGAAACGCTCTGCATTCGTGATCGACAAACAAGGCGTCGTCCGTTTCGTCGATGTGCAAGATCATCCAAAAGATCTTCCTGACTTCGAAGCCGTGAAATCAACCCTCGCAAGTCTGTAAAATTATCTAACAAAAAACAGCGCGGATCTGGAAACGGATCCGCGCTTTTTTGTGCTGAAGATTCTTAAAGCGAAAAGTCGAGCGGCATATCAGACCGATTCTTTCCTCGTTTATAAATTTCCGGAAATAATATGAATAAAATAGTTGGGCTTCATTTTGCCTCAGCCATTGCGCGGATGTAGTTCCTGCGACATGTAAGTTGGGTAATAAACCTACCTCTATGAATATGAGTCTTAACCGAATTATCACCGTTTCAGCGATCGCGTCTGTTTGTTTTGGATCGTTGGTTCCCCTTCTACACGCAGCTCCTCCCGCTGATCACGTTCAGCTGTTGGTGAAGCCAAAAGCCACCATGAAAGAAGCGGCGCTTCACGCGCTTCTCAGTGCAGAAGGCGCCACCGAGCATCGCGACATCCCCGCGCTCAACGTGCGGGTGATCCGCGTTCCCGCACATGCTGCTGACAAGGTCTTGCTGGCTTTACAGAAGAACAAGGATGTTGATTATGCTGAGCGCGATATGGTGGCACAAGCGATTGCCACGACGAACGATCCCTATTTCACTAATGGTTCTCAGTGGTATCTCTCGAAAATTGAGGCCCCCGCTGCTTGGAACACCACCACCGGTTCATCACAGGTGATCGTAGCGGTTGTTGATACTGGGGTTCTTGCCACACATCCTGATATTTCCGGCAAAGTTCTCGCTGGCTATGACTTCGTCAACAATGACGCGAATGCCACGGATGACAACGGACACGGCACAGCGGTCGCTGGTTTCACATCAGCATCCACCAACAATGGAGTTGGCATGGCCGCTGTAAGTTGGGCGAGTTCTGTGCTCCCTGTCAAAGTTCTCGGCGCCGACGGCAGTGGCAATCATTCCGCAATTGCGAATGGCATCGTGTGGGCGGCGGATAAGGGTGCGCGTGTGATCAATCTCAGCCTCGGCGGAACCTCGTGGTCACAGACACTGCAAGACGCAGTGAACTACGCGTGGAACAGAAACGTCATCATTATTGCCGCAGCAGGTAACAATGGGAACAACACGGCAGTTTATCCAGCCGCCTACAACAATGTCATCGCCGTTTCCGCCACCACCTCAACGGACATACGCCCAACTTGGTCGAACTACGGTAGTTATGTCGATCTCTCCGCTCCCGGTGCAAACGTACTGTCGCTGTCCGGTGCGAATAGCTACGCTAACTGGAATGGAACATCTTTCTCCAGCCCTGTAACCGCAGGTGTCGTTGCGCTGATGGTCGCGGCCAATCCACAACTCTCCAATGCGGGGATCGTGGACGCGCTTCTTAAAAACTGCGATGACATCGGCACTGTAGGCAATGACGTTTACTTCGGTCGCGGCCGCATCAACGCCCGCCGTGCGGTTGCCGGAGTCCTCACTTCCACGCCAGCCGATACCACCGCCCCGGTAGTCGCCATCAACTCACCTTCAAACGGTGCCACCCTATCTAACAGTGTCAGCGTCAACGTATCGGCCAGCGATAATGTCGGGGTTACAAGAATCGAGCTTTATATTGGTGGAGTCCTCTACGCTCAAAGCAGCTCGTCCACCGCAACTTTCACATGGAATACCAAGAACTCACTAGACGGTTCCTACACGCTCCAAGCGCGAGCTTACGATGCAGCGAATAACGTGAAAAGCACCTCGATCGGAGTGAACGTCAAAAACTCAGCGGTCGCTGATATCATCGCTCCCGCAGTCGCCATCACCTCACCGCGCGAAGGAACACTCATTTCTCGCTATACCAATACCGTCAACATCGCGGTCGCTGCTTCGGACAACGTGAAAGTGACCCGAGTAGAGCTATACATCAACGGCTACTTGGTTGCGACCAGCACCTCGGGTTCGCCTATCTTTAGTTGGTATACTCAAAACCTCGCTAGAGGGACCTACAGACTCCAGGCGTATGCCTACGATGCAGCAGGCAACATCGGATCCTCATACCGAGTCACGGTTTACAAATAAGTATCTCACAACACCGGATCCAGCATCCGCGACATGGGCTTCAACCCAGTGGCTTTCGTAGGTGAAAATTAAATTTCCCCACTTGATTTGCAGTCTGTCTTCAATCGCCCATCAAACATCTTGGCTTTGGCGGAGAGGTTCCTATGTTAATTTACGTTATACACGCACTATGAAAACTTCTCGTCCCATCCTCCGCTCCGTGTTTCTCACGTTGTCAGTCCTCACGCTGCTTACGCTTCAATTGCCGGCCCAGTCGGAAAGTCCTATCCAAGGTTCCCATACCAATGTGACCGATGGCCCGCCCACCGGCACCGGCCGTGCCGAAATCGTTCCGCTGTTTTGGAAAGCTTTGATTGGCGGATCAATCGTTTCTGTGCCGCTCACATCAGTCGAATATTTTGGCGTCCAAACTTATGATGTGGATGGCGTCGCCCGTGTCCGCGAGTTGACGATTACGACCAAGTCCCAAAGCATGATTCGGATTTATCACATGATCCCGCTCGGTGCCATTGCCGAACATACGCAGAACACCCTCAAAGCACTGGGGCAAATCACAGAGAGCGTCGCTGATACGGAACTGAATGTTCCGGTTAAAGTGTTTCCCTCCACCACTCACGCACACATGACGGAATTCCGCGTGGGCGAAAAGGCTGACATTGATACTCTTTACCAACACCTCGAAACCGCAATGAGAGACTACCACGCTCGCGTCCTCACTCCCGCCCAACGCGTGAGCACCGTCCGCCAAGTAAAAGTCAGTGCGCAAGCGGAAGAAAAACAGGAGTAAAACGCTTCAGATATAAGCCTCCTCTTCTCCCGCTTCTCATCTCTCCTTGTAGAAATAAGCCCGTAACGCCTCCTCAGCTCATTTTGAAGGCAGAATCTCAAAATTCACGAAAAGGCTATTTTTTGTTCTAGCGAACACCATTTTTTACTTGCCATCCCCGCCGGAAAAATTCAGTTTCCGTGCATGGCTACGAAAACAAGCACCGACACAACAGCATCAGATAAACTTCAAGAGGCCCGCAAACGTAACCTGGATATGGCGATTTCGCAGATCCAGAAGGAATTCGGCGAAGCGGCCATTATGCGGATGGGCGACGAGCATCGGGTCGATGTCGATGTGATCCCAACTGGCAACTTATTGATCGACCGCGCCCTCGGCGTCGGCGGTTTCCCACGGGGCCGGATCGTAGAAGTTTTCGGACCGGAGTCTTCTGGTAAAACCACTTTGACCCTGACCGTGATCGCACAGGCTCAGAAACGCGGCGGACTAGCAGCGTTCATCGATGTTGAGCACGCGCTCGATCCCCAATACGCCCGCAAGCTCGGCGTGAATCTCGATGATCTTTTGGTTTCCCAGCCATCTTCCGGTGAAGAAGCCCTGCAAATCTGCGAGGCCCTCGTCCGCTCCAACGCAATCGATGTCATCGTGCTGGATTCGGTTGCTGCTTTGGTGACCAAACAAGAACTCGATGGTGAGATCGGCGACTCCACCGTGGGCGCCCAAGCCCGCTTGATGAGCGCCGCGATGCGGAAACTCACCTCCTTCATCTCCAAAGCGAAGACCGTCTGTATTTTCACCAACCAGATCCGCGAAAAAATCGGAGTCATGTTCGGCAGTCCGGAAACCACTCCCGGCGGCCGCGCGCTGAAATTCTTCTCATCCGTCCGCGTGGATATCCGTCGCATCGGCCAGATCAAATCTTCCGACGGCACCGTGATCGGTAGCCGCACCAAAATCAAAGTCGTCAAAAACAAAGTCGCGCCTCCCTTCACCGAAGCCGAGTTCGACATCATGTATGACGAGGGTATTTCCTCCACCGGATCGTTACTCGATCTCGCATTGGAAATGGAAATTATCCAGAAGCGCGGATCGTGGTTCTCTTACGACGGCGCACAACTCGCGCAAGGTCGCGACGCCGCGAAAGACGTCCTAAAAGCCGATCCCGCCATTTACGAATCCATCGAAGCGAAAGTCAAAGAAGGCTTGGAAGCTGCGAAAGGTAAAAAGAAGTAGGAGTTCGCGTTCTCACTTTCTTTCTAACAACTTGGTGGGACGCATGCGACCCACCGAGTTGTTATTTTTAAAGGTAGGGTCGTCTCACCGAGACGACCGATGATAAAACGGAAAGGCTCGATCACTTTAAGCGAAAGGATTCTGTCCCGATTGCTTATTTATCTATTCACCAAGGAGGGGCTGCATCCTGCTGCCCTCTCCCCAAGAAAGGAACCGCGATTTAAAATCGCGACCTCGCAAGCGAAACACCGACACTCGCTGCTCCATGAATTAATTTCCGATTTGCGAATGACCCTTGCCTTGAGCCTCCGTCGCTAAACTTTCTCGTGACACTACCTTCCGGCCAAAACATCCCATGGTTCTTCAAATTTCAACCTTGATGAATCCTAACCCCCTACTTACTAATGCCTCATGTCGCAAATTCCCACCCCATCAAAAACGACTAGTCGCTTTGCGTCGCGACCAGTCGTAGAATAACTGTTCTGCAAAGAATTCTAAGAAACCCGCCTTACTGGTGTCACAATCTTTATGAAGACTCTCCTAATTGTCGTTTTGCTTGCGATGACATCCTCCGCATTTGCAGATATTGGAACGCCAGCAAGCACCGTAGAGAGCGTTATTCGGCACGCCCAAGATGGGCGCATCGTGGCCGTGGATTTGGAGGCGATCGCAAAAGTTCCCAAGCACGCCCATAATCAGGAGAGTCTCCTGCATCTGTTGAAGGGCATCGATCCAGAGAAGCTGGTGTTCCAAGCGAAGGACAAGGAAAAGAATTTCTTTTGGTTCCCGCACAAGGACAATCCGAATAAGTCTCTTGTACGCCTTCTTGAGCCACGAAGCCTCGATTTCGAGGTGTTGTATGTCCGGGATGAGACAATCGGCTGCAAAGGATACTATAAGGTCATCTCCGTGCACCCATAATGAAGAAGCAGAACAAGCCAGTGGTGGCAACGTCGCTCGTTCGCTTCGCTCTGGACGCTCTATCTCCGCCGTGCCACGCTTTTGACGTTCGCCAGAGAATCATGAAGCGACTGCTCGCAATAGTCATCGGGTTTTGCCTTGTCGGATACGGCACTCATCTTTGCATGATATCTGCGCACCGGGCTAGCCTTCCTCAAGACCCTAGCTCTGGACACTACTGGGATGAGGGCGAGGGTGTTGCTTACAACGATAGTTCGCTTTTTCTTCATGCCATTGCAGGAATCCCTTTGATCCTAGGCGGAGTTTTATTGCCATGTGCAGCGTTTGGTCTTTCGAGACTCGCTCGTAAGCGTTCCCCTTAGCTAGTTTTCAGTTCCCGGTTTCCCAAACGCCCATGAATCCAAGAAGGCGAACACGCTCTATCCAACGACGGGTAACGTTCCAGTTTGAATTCTGGCTTTCCTCCCCGCCGTGGATGAACTAGACGTTCGCTAGATATGAAGAAAATATTCTCACTAATGGCTCTTTTGACCAGTGCCACATTTGCTAATCCGATAGCGACTCCCCCAGTCAAAGAAGCAACTGTAAAAAAGACTTGGGATAGATGCGTAATCAGCGTCGGACCGAATTCCGCGACGGTGTCATGTGCGGTTGGATACTCAGCCAGCCAGTTTTTAGTGGGACACGTACCAGACAAGGCGTTTTCTATTGTTGTGTCCTATGAGCAGCCAGCGATTAAGGGATGCATCTATTATTTACCCCTATTCGAAGGTGGCATATCGCCGACAATCGCCGACGATTTCGACGTGACCTTTTTCCCAACGAAGGGCGGCGCCTTATCACTTAAGAGCGAGCATAGACCAAAGTGACAGCCTATCTGACTCGGATCACTGTCCATCCATTACATAATGAGATCATCAAGGTCGTCACAACCAACAGCGAACAAGATGCTGCGTTGAAATCGCAAGAGTGATGATCGTTTGAAGCCGCGTTCCAAGGAATCTAAGTGACACATCTCACCATCAAAGGGCGACTGGACATTCCGTTACCCAGTCCTAAGTTGAAATGAGTCACATGACTTGAACTCCCATCCTTATGACCGACGCAAATTTCTACGAACAACTCCGCGAGAAACTTTAGCAAATAGGGACAGACAATTTTAACAATTCCCCGTAAACAAGTCCCAGTATTCATGAGTCACGATCCAAAATCCATCATCCGGCCAGCTCCGTCACTAAAGTCCACGGATCCCGAGCTGACGCAGCTGAGACAAGACTTGGCGCGAATGGCCAAGCGCCGCAAGGCCATGGCGAGCCTATGGAGATTTTTCATATTTTTGATATTTGCCGGCATCTCGGTTGTTGCGGTTTTCATCTATTTTGAGTCCAGCAAACCAAAGCCGGTCGTGTCGCGGAAACCTGAGGTCATCAAAGTTCCATTAACGCCGGCTGAAACAGTTCTGCCGCCCGTTGTTGAAGCGGTGACTCCCAGCCCCGTAGAAGTGGAGCCCGTCATTCCTCCCGCGCCACAGGTGGAGAAAGTGGTTCCCGAAATAGTGGAGGCACACGTGGTAACTGCCGCGGAGCAGTTAGACAAAGAAGCGGTATTGGTTCTAACCGGTCTGGATTCCACGCGCGAAGCTGCGATTAAACGTGACATCGATTTATATGAGTTGGCAATCAAGGGACAAGCATGGGACGCCTATCGCCGCCTCCTCGCCAGATCCATCAATGCCGGAATGTCGCAGCTTCCGCCCGGACAAGGATTAAGCCATTTTGATACGTATTGGAAATCCCCCATATTCTATCGGGCATTCCTGCGTTGGAAAACACTCGGGTGCTTTTCTGAATCTCAAATTTCATCGTTGATCACCGACAACTACACAGCGGGCATGCTCACCTGGCTGATGAATGATCCGAAAGCCATGGAAGATCTGCTTCTCACCATCACTCCTGAAGATGATGCTAGCAACGTATTGAAATTTCTCATGGAGGCATGGCAAATGAATGAGAAGAACTATCAGAAATACTTTTCACTCACATTGGCCTGTGCCGTGGTTTTTGACCGAACGGTCTCGATCCCTCATCCGATTGGAAACAAAGAGTACGTCGCAGAGGAATCCGTGGAATCCATGCAGCGATATCAGTGGTTTATCGATAAAAACGAGAAAGGTAAACTGGCGGTTCGCCTCAATGAATTAACCGCCCGTGATCTCATTTGGGTGGTTTGTGCGCCAATCACCACCTCCGAACTTGAGTGGTCTTTGAATAAAATGAACCTCAAGCAAAAAAATTGGGGAAATGCTTTTGGGATGGTCAAATATTTGATGGAGCGAGCTGTCGAAGGCACTAACCCTTATAAAGAATATTCATTTGCGGAAATTCTCAAAGAAGGTGGTATCTGTGGTGACCAATCGTATTTTTGCGTCAACACCGCCCGTGCTCAAGGAATTCCTGCAATGACGTTATCGGGTGAAACCGATCTTGGAGGCCACGCGTGGGCTGGAATTAAGATCGACGACGATGAGTGGACAACAGGGGTTGGCCGCATCGGAGGAGTTTCCAAAGGCCAGGCGCATCATCCTCAAACCGGCAAATCCATTACGGAACAAGATATTCTGTTATGGAACGATTCCCGCCGCAACAGTCCAAATATCTCCATCTCGGTGTGGCGTCATCTCTGGCTTGCCGATTATTTTAAAGAAACTCAAAACAATGAAAATTATGCTCTAACCGTGCATCTCGCCCATAAACTCGGCCCTTCATTCCCTGAAACCTGGGCCTTCTTGTTTGAGTTACTGAAGAAGCAGACGAAAATCACGGGCAACCCACCTGAACCGGAAAACCTCGAAGAGTGGGTGGCTTTCGCCAAGGACATGCGGCGGGAATTCAAAGAAAATCCACGCATGGCTTCACTCGCAGCTGCCGCTGAGTCAGAATATATTTTCCCATACGGCAGTGAAAATGACGCCAAACGAACCTTAGCCCGCGAACGTCGTCGAGTGGACCGTGATTCTGGTGAGCAACAAGACCTTATCGCGGACTCACTAAAGCGTGAGGCGGATATGATCGCCTCACGAGGAGGTCCGGATACCAAACGCGACATCAGCCGACTCTACGACCGAGCACTTCGTGACTATGGTGGCAGCATTACAGGCTTCAAAATGATGGCCGAAAATTACTTCAGTTTCATGAAGGATGATCCTGAGTTAGCCGGCAAAGCCGCACGCGACATCGAACTGGCTTTTAATCGCGTAGTCGAAACAGGAACAACGGATTACTTTCGTGCAAACACCGAGGCTTCAATTAGCAAAATGATCGTCGGCTATTATCGTGCCGCAGGTGATGAGAAGCGCGCCCTTCTCCTCGAAAAGCGTTCGGAGAATTTACTCAAGCGAGCCAAACGTGGTGCCTCAGATTGAATATGCAATTCATCATTCCAAAGGACATTCCCTTTGCGCCCTTGCTCGCCACTGGGTTGTTTTTTAAGGAGAAGGGACATTCCTGTCCCTAATTTTTCATTCAAAAACTTGTTCGTCTTAGTCTTGGCGAAGACGGATCAAGCCTCAACACTCATCAATCGTCATTCCAACCGGAAGACCAAAGCGCTTGAACCGAAGAACTGATTTCCGTATGACGATTGTTGATATTTGATTTGGAAGAAATCGCCACGTCTCCATCGCCGCAGGCTCTGGACTGCTGCGGTTCTTATCCGCAGCTCTCAAGGTTGATGACTTAAAAAGGTGTTAGTCGGTTTTCACCCATCGCCCCCATCACCGACGCGAAATCTAAAAGCTGTGAATCATCCCAGCAGTCCAAAGCCTTCGGCGCTGTTAGTTAGCCGCTCCACTCCTCTACACAAAATCATCTTGTTCATCATTCTTGGGGTGATAGAAATTTATCCAATGACTGGAAACCCCAAAACTCTACCCTTCCGTGCCGTGTTTGCACGGGTTATACAGCACGCTACTTATTAAGCAACTATGTTTGCGAAGAAACTTTTAGGGATGTATTCAGCATGATTGCTAGCTTTCTGGCTATTGCGACTAGAGCTACCTTCGCAGGTTTTCCATTTTCGCGGATTTTTTTGTAATACTGACTCAAAGTTGGATG
>JANPJY010000079.1:0-55184 GCA_031425735.1 Akkermansiaceae bacterium
TAGAAATTTTCGCGCCGATGCCTGAGGTCCAGGATTTGTAGCGGTTGTTGACGAACTCTTGGAGTCTGCCGTCTTCGCGGATGGCTGCTGCGATTTTAAGGCCGCGAGCGAAGGCATCCATGCCGCCGATGTGGGCGTGGAAGAGATCGGAAGGTTCGTGGGATTCGCGGCGGCGTTTCGCATCGAAGTTTAGGCCGCCGGTGGTGAAGCCGCCCATTTCCAAGACTTTCAACATGATCTCGGTGGTGAGGTAGATATCGGTCGGGAATTGGTCGGTGTCCCAGCCAATGAGTTCGTCGCCTTGGTTTGCGTCCACGGAGCCGAGCGCGTTCGCATCGATGGCGACGGTCATTTCGTGAAGCATGGTGTGGCCGGCGAGGGTGGCGTGGTTGGTTTCCAAGTTCAGTTTGAAATGATCCATGAGATCGTACTGACGAAGGAAGTTGAGGCAGGCGGCGGAATCGGAATCGTATTGGTGAGTCGAGGGCTCGCGTGGTTTTGGCTCGATATAAAACTGACCTTTGAAGCCGATGGTTTTCGCGTAATCGACGGCGAGGTGGAGCAGGTTGGCGAGGTTATCGAGCTCGCGTTTCATGTCGGTATTGAGAAGGGTTGAGTAACCTTCACGACCACCCCAGAAGGTATAGCCTTCACCACCGAGTTTCAAGGTGCCGTCCATGGCTGCTTTGACTTGCGCTGCGCCGTAGGCAAAAACATCGGCGTTTGGCGAGGTGCCGGCGCCTTGGGCGTAGCGTGGGTGTGAGAACAAACAGGCGGTGCCCCAGAGGAGTTTTTTACCGGTGGCTTTTTGGAGTCCGAGCAAGTGATCGGTTACTTTTTCCAAAGCTGCATTCGATTTCGCGAGATCTCCGAGTTCAGGAGCGATGTCGCGATCGTGCCAGCAGTAGTAATCGATACCGATTTTATCGAGAAACTCGAAGAAGACATCGGCGCGCTTGAGGGCGTTGGAAACGGAATCGCTTTGATCATCCCATGGCATTAAAGCGGTCGGGCCGCCGAATGGATCGGAGAGTCCGTTGCGCATAACGTGCCAGTAGGCAGCAGCGAAGCGGCAATGCTCTTTCATGCTTTTCCCAGCGACGATCTCGTCGGGATTGTATTGCTTGAATGCGAAAGGATTCTTGGATTTTGGACCTTCGAATTGGATTTTCGGAATATCGGGAAAGTAAGACATGCGAAGGGTCTATGGCTTCCAAATCCTAGCGGCAAGTGTGAAAATGAAAAAACACGAGGTGGAGGTTGATTCGCTTTCGAGTAAATCATAACACTGACGCGTGAGCCGTCCCGTCGATGCTGTTATTGAATTTCTCCAGTCCGAGCAGGCGCATGGAAAAAGCCATGTTTTCCTGGACGATGAGGCACGCGAGGGCCTGCGGGAGCTTTTCATAAGGGCGAGAAAGCCGGTGGATGCGCCACCTCAGGTCGTTACTGAGACAAGTGTAGTTCGGCCGGTTCCTCAAATCACTGAACTAGTAGTCCAGGGCGCGGATAAATCTGCGAAGCTTGAGAGCATCAAGCGACAAGCAGCGAGTTGGGCACCGGCTCGTGCACTGGGTAGCCTGCGTGAAACCATGGTGTTTGCGACGGGGAATCCCGATGCGAAAATCATGATGATAGGCGAGGCTCCGGGTTACTATGAGGAGAAGGAGGGTCAGCCTTTTGTCGGACCTGCGGGGCAAAAACTGAATGACATTCTCAAAGCGATGGGAGTCTCACGTGAGGAGATTTATATTTCCAATTTAGTGAAATTTCGCCCAGCCATTCCCAAGCAAACCACGAACAACCGCAAGCCCAGCCCTGAAGAAATGACTGCCTGTTTGCCGTTAGTGCTGGCGGAAATCGAGATCGTAAAACCTGCACTCATCATCGCTCTCGGCGGAACTGCTGCGGAAGGTTTATTGAAACTGGTTGGGACGGTGGGAAACATGCGTGGAAAATGGCATGACATCTCTGGAATTCCCGCCCGTGTGACATATCATCCAAGCTATCTGCTGCAGAGCAGTTCGAATGATGTTAAGCGTGCGTTATGGGAAGACATGCTCGCGGTGATGGAAAAACTCGAAATGCCGATTTCAGAGAAGCAGCGTGGGTTTTTTCTACCGAAAGTATGAGGGGTGTTTTTAAGCCATGCCTTTTTCGCCCAGTGCTGGGATCGGCGTTGGCACAGCTTTCCGGCGCAAGCGAAACTGCCTGACTGCGTGACGCTGTAGATGGGCTTTCGCCTCTTCCACGCTGTCGGTGAAAAAGATCAGCTCCGGATCTTCCGGATTGATCATGCCTTCGTCCGCCATTTTGTAGAGAAAATCCATGAGCGGCTGCCAGAAATCCTTGCCCATGAGAATGATCGGAAAGTTTTTGAGTTTACCGGTTTGGATCAGAGTCATGGTCTCAAACATTTCATCCATCGTTCCCGCTCCACCTGGCATGACGATGAATGCATACGAGTATTTCACCAACATGGTTTTGCGAGTGAAGAAATACCGCATGTTCACCGAGCGATGGACGTAGGGATTCACATCTTGCTCGAAAGGCAGAATGATATTCACCCCGATCGAGCGTCCGCCGGCCTCGAAAGCGCCTTGATTTCCTGCCTGCATGATACCCGGACCACCGCCCGTAAGCACCGTGAATCCCAGTTCAGCGCAGGCCGCGCCCATTTCCCTCGCCAGTTCATACCAGCGCGTTCCCGGCTGAGTTCTGGCAGATCCGAAAATCGTTACGCAGGGGCCTACGAAATGAAGAATCCGATAAGCACGGATCAAATCCAAGCCCACCCGAATCAGCGAACACAAATCGTGAAATCGCGAACGGGGACCCGCAAGCCATGAGCGTTCTTCTACCTCAAGCTCGAAGATTTTTTGCTGGAGGACTTCCTCTTCGGTAATCTGATGCTCTTCACTAATTTCCGGACGATCCGGAATGGCCTTTTTCTTACTCATTGGAAACTTCTAACTTTGAATCGCGATGCCGCGAAAAGAAAACCATACTTCATTATGATGAAAGATCCCATAGAAATTTAATGGGGGTAAATGCGCCTCTAAAAAGGGCGGCCTGTCTAGCAAGACATGCGATGGGAAAGCGCCTCGTAAGCCGATGGGAGCCTTCAGTGGACTTTAGGTTTAAGATCGAAAATTTGATTTCTAAAGATACTGAAGGCTCCCACCGAATCACGAAGCTACTTTCGCAGCACATCAACAACAGGAACAAGGAAAGTTAACGGCGGACCCGCGCGAGAGCAGCGGATTTCGCATGAGTTGGAGTCATTCTTGCGGCCTCCTGACCGACTCGTTTGAGTAAAGCGATGAGTGAGGCTGTGATGAAATATTCTTTAAGAAGGACCTCGCGGGCTTCACCACTTTTTGATTTGCGGACGATTTTCATGAGTTTAAGGATTAAAGAATATTTCTCAGTTTTTGGCTCCGTCAAACAGTTGTGGCCGTTTGGTTTTCACCGCTTTCAAGGTATAGAGCGGAGCCAGCCACCGAATTTTTTTATTTTTTATTAAAAAACTTCATTTTGCGAAATCGAGCCCGCCGTTGATCAAATTTTCCCAAGCCTGAAAATGTATCTGGCATTCTCAAGAGCATTTCTATAATCCAAAAGGTTATAGAAATTTGACGTTATGAAACCCTTCCATCCACTTAGTGCCGTTGATCAACTGGCCGAGCATTTACGTGGGGAAATCATGGCTGGGACGTTGAGCCACACCTTACCGGGCGTGCATAAACTGGCCAAAGAATTGGGGGTCAGCCCAAAAACTGTCGTCGCAGCCGTTTCAAAATTGGAGCACGATGGCCTGCTACAAGGCCAGGGAGCTCGCAAAAAAAGCCTGATTGTAAAACCCACGGAAAAAAGCAAATCCGCCCTGCGTGTTTCGATTCTTCTATACACTCTTGAAGACCGCGTGAGCCCCTATCCCATCGAGCTTCAGCATCAACTCGAAGCAGCGGGACACATCGCCAATTTTGCCTCACAAACCATTCTCAATCTCGAGCGAAGTGTTGGACGCATCGCTGAGTATGTAGACCAAAACAAAGCCGATGCTTGGATCGTCTTATCTGGTCCGCTCGATGTTCTTGAATGGTTTGCCTCGCAGCCCGTTCCAGCGTTTGCCTGTTTCGGGCGCAGACAGGAAGTGATAATTGCTGGCGGCGGCCCTGATAAAGAACCGGCTCTGCGAAAAGCGGTGCAAAGCTTGGTAGAGCTGGGGCACAGGCGAATTGTCATGATTTCCAGAGAAGAGCGACGTAAGCCAAAGCCTGGTTTAGTTGAACAAGCCATACTAAGAGAAATAGCTTCCCATGGTATCAAGGTAGGAACCTATAACTTACCGAGTTGGGAAGAAACCCCTGAGGGATTTATACGTTGCTTGGACAGTTTATTTCAGGTCACGCCACCGACCGCACTAATTCTTGATGAACCGTCTTTCCTCATCATAGCCCAACAACATCTAGCACGACGTGGTATTTTTGCTCCGCAACATGTTTCTTTGATTTGCGGTGATCCAGATCCCACCTTTTCATGGTTTCTTCCACGCGTTGCTCACATCAACTGGGATCCGCAATCCACCATCCGGCGAGTTGTGCGTTGGGTAGGAAACGTAAAGAGTGGAAAAATAGACAAAAGACAGGAATCGACCAAAGCCGAATTTATAGAGGGCGGGACGATCGGCCCTGTGCGCAAGGCTTGAAAAGGACGTTTTAATTTTCCGTAGCGTGGGCGAATAGCGAGAGGCGCAGAAGCGCGATGATGAAATGATGGATCATTTATCAGCGGGGTTTAATAGGACGGGGCCGGGATGATTGATGCGTTCTGCTTGTTTTGTGGCTCCGGGAATTTCACCGCGCGCACCCGATTGCGGATCTCCTTTTTTACGGGTGGGTGTGGGGTTTTCCGGAACGGTATCGCCGGTTTGTTCGGTCCACTGAGCTAGGATTTTTGCGAGCTTTGCTTGGATGTCTTGATGCTCGGGTTGATTGGCAAGATTAGTGAATTGGTGGGGATCGATATCGGTGCGGTATAGCTCGACGCTAGGACGTGGAACTAACTGCACGTCCATTTGCAAAGGCTTCAGAGTTCCCGCGCGTTGATGCTCCCAATATTCGATCGCAGCGGGATACACGGTGGAATCGCTCTCAACGCTGAGTGCGGATAGATGGGGAAACGCGTTTTTAATATACAACCAATCGCCATGTCTAACTCCGCGTTCGTGAGCTGAATAGACATGCCAGTTGCGCTCTGAAAACGCGAAGTCGCGCACGGTCGCTTTTGGATCTTTAAGAATCGGAGCTAGACTCACGCCTTGGATGGTGGGACTGGGTTTGATGCCTGCGAGCTCCAGAAACGTGGGGGCGAAATCGATGGCACTTGTTAGAGAATTTGTGCGGGCGGGTTGGATCGTTCCGGGTTTCCAGATGATCAAGGGAGTTTTCATCCCGCTGTCGTATATGCGAGTTTTACAACGCGGAAACGGCCGACCGTTATCGGTGCAATATACGAGGTAAGTGTTTTTCGCTATCCCCTGCCGTTCTAGCTCGGCCATGAGTTTCCCGATGTAAATATCACTGCGACTCACCTCTCCATAATAGGCAGCGAGATCTTTTCGCGTCTCCGGGCCATCCACCATGTAGGGCGGAACTTTAATTTCTGCAGCATCATACACTGGCGCATCATTTCCTAAATCCCAACCGCGATGTGCATCGTTCGATCCAAACCATGCGAAGAACGGTTGATCCTTGGGACGCTTCTCTAAAATTCCCACCCAGCTCTCACTGGCAGACGGACCTTCCCCCCCGGAAACTTCCGTGAAGCCGAGTGCCTTGGCATCGCCCATGTGGTTTTTTCCAGAGAGGATCGTATGATAACCGCTTTCTTTGAGTTGTTGGATGAAAGTCACCTGCTCCGCTGGTAACGGCATGTGCAGTTCCGGCGCGCCGGTGTTGTGCGGATAACGCCCAGTGATCATGCTGCATCTGCTTGGGCTGCAACTACTCGTTGTTAGATACGCGCGATCAAAAACCATACCCTCCGCAGCCATACGATCGAGGTTGGGGGTTTTCACAAAAGTATTTCCGTAAGGCCCGATGTCATCGAATGAAATATCATCGGTCAGAAAGAAAATGAAGTTCGGCCGCTCCGCAGTAAACGCCGGGGAAATGAACGAAAGGAAAACGATGATAAGCAGGCTGGGTTTCATAATGGTCGGTAATGTTTACGTTTCTTCTCGCATATAAATAGCATCATCTTCCACGAATCGGTTTGAAGGTGAAATGCACCACGATCCAAATCGGGATGGAGAAGCCAACAATCGCGATCAAGCGATCCCAGGTCCATGCGAGGTAGTTGGATTGCATCGCGAAAATCGTGATCATGAAATAGTTCGCAAACCGCGCGTGCCCGAGAAACGAACCATATTTCGGATAACGTTTACGAATGCCACTTATGAACGCCGTGGCACCAATGATCAGCACCAGTAGCGTCACCATGATATTGATCGTCGGTAAGCCATCTCTAAAAATCAGCGAAAGCCCACCGCCTTTTTGAAAATAGATCTGGCTCCAATTCAGACCCGCCCACAGAAAAGAAAATCCACTTTGGATCGCCGTGTTGAATGATTTCTTATCGCTGGTGAGCTCATTCATCAGCCAACCAAAATAAAGTGGAACAATTCCCCATATCAATGAACTGTGCAAAAAGGGTGTCCTGAGCAACACCCATAGCGTCTGCCAGTAAGAGAAAATTTCCGATGAAAGAGAATCAATCATGAGCCGCTGCGATTTGTAACCTCTCTAAAAACTTGTCACTCATAAAACTCGATTCAGACCCAAAGCAACCTTGCTGCAGCAAGAAACGAGAAGCCGACGATCATCCACTCAAACGCCGCTTGCGGAACTCGGTCAATCAACCAACGTCCAATCAAAATCCCAGCGAAAACTCCCGGCAGGAGTTTTGCATTTTCCCAAAGACTCTCCTCCGTGATCAACGCAAGCCGCGCATTGAGCGGAATTTTGATGATATTGATCAGCAGGAAAAACCGTGCACCTATCCCGATTAATTCCATCTTAGGAATCCGCCGCGCCATGAGATAAAGCTGAATCACCGGACCAGCGGCGTTTGCCAGCATGGTGGAAAACCCGCCCATCACGCCCGCAGAATTTCCGAAACCCCGCGACTCCGCCATCGCATCGAATAGCGCGGGTCGCCATTTCCGGAAAGCCTGCACCGCAACCATAAACAACACGCAGCCCCCGATCACCCGCCGCGCGACCTTGTCGTCGATTTCCCCCAACAACCACCAACCCAACAACAAGCCAACCAAGGTCGCGGGTAACAATTTCCAAACCGGCTTCCAAGACCCGTGTTTGATGAACGCCGGATAAGCCATCAGATCTGCAGCAATCAACAGCGGCAAAGCCAAGCCGACTGAGGCTTTCGCTCCATAAATATCCGCAAACAAAACCACGGAAACCATCGAGATCCCACTGAAGCCAGCTTTCGCTAAACCAATACATACCGCCGCAACCAGTGCAATGGCCAGTAGTGCAGGATCGTTCAGCATCGGCGACAATGTGATCACCTTACTCAAATCTTAGAAGTCATTTATTGCAATGAAATCAACTGTTAGATGAGTCATCGGCCTCTTTTCCGTTGCTGCAAGAAATCACATAACCCGCACTGTCAAGCCCCACTTCCTTCTAGACCCACCGCAGCAATTGCTCTACATTTTATCCAAACGACTGCCCCTTTATGGAAACCCTGCTCCAACTTTCTGATTCATCCGCACCTTCAACACTCAAGGAAGTGTTAGACGCGCTGAAGAAACAACACCTTGAACCACGCCTTGAATCCAAGGCATGGGGCGATTGGATTTACTTGGAAGGTTACAACTCCGTCATCAGCATCGAGTCGAACCGCGGCCTCTCATCTTCTGCCACTATCGAACACGCTGAAGGCGAAGAAGAAGGCGAACTTGTACAGTGCATCTTCCGCGCTTTTGGAAAACTCGGTTGGCATGGAATTGATGATGATGGAGAATTCTCACTGTAATCCTCCATCTATCTGGTCATTTTCCACTTATGCGCCACTTCATGAAATTACTCCGGCTGGCATTCTGCGCTCTCACTTGCGCTACACTCATTTCTCAAGCATCAGCTCATCAGGTTGATTCTGTTGAACTTAAATTTGAGCGAACCGAAAATAAATGGATTCTCAAAGGCCTGCTCGACATCGCTTACCTTTTGCCAGAATCACGAGGTGTTGAAGGCGCACCACCGCTCATGCGCAAAGATGTGATGGCCGCCTCAAAAGCGACACATGACAAATACACTGCCGAGGCCGAACGCACCCTCCGCAAACTTCTAAGTCTGAAATTCAATAGTAAGACACTGAAATGGAAAATTAGTTTCCCTGATTTCCAGAAGCAACCGCTTGTCCTTCCGGAAGAAACGGGCGGCTGGGCACTTATGAATGCAGTGATTGAAGTGGAAGCCCAACCCGGCCCAGGTCAACTTGCTGTCTTTTGGAACGACAATCTAAATTCCGAACTCATCATCATTATCATCGAAGGAGAAGAGCTCAATACACTCAGCGTATTTTCTGGGATGTCTAATATCCTTCTCAAGGTGAAGGCCTCGGAAGTAGCCGCCACAAAGACAGAAATCATTGCATCAAAACAAAAACAGGCAGAAAGCTGGATCACTTCCGGGTTCCGGCACGTCATCCCACTCGGACTCGACCATATCCTCTTTATTCTGGGTTTATTTTTGCTCGCGCCACGATGGAAACCCTTACTTGGCCAATCATTACTCTTCACCATCGCACACTCCATCACGCTGGCCTTGGCGATTTTTGGTATCATTCATTTGCCTGCTCAATGGGTCGAAGTCCTTATCGCGGCTAGCATCGCGTGGATAGGAATCGAAAACCTTTTTCTCAAAAAACTCAAAGCCTCCCGCCTATATCTTGTCTTTGGCTTTGGACTGATTCATGGCATGGGGTTCGCTGAAGTTCTGAGAGAAAAGCTGGGGAATTTGAGTGGTAAAGAGTTAACCCTTCCTCTTGTTTCATTCAATATCGGTGTGGAGCTAGCCCAAGTTACCTTGTTGATTTGCGCGTTTATTATCCTTATCCCCTTCCGGAAATGGACCCCACAGATCCAGAAAGTCGGCTCAGTTCTCATCGCCCTTGCTGGACTTGTTTGGATGTATCAACGGATCTTTCCTTGAGAATCCTTAACCTTACCATCTACTCACGGGATTTTTTACAGATGCGTGTTTGACAGCCATGGATCAAATTGCTTGTTTTCACAAATACAAAAACCACAACGTATGAGCGAAAACGACAATATCCCTAATTCCAAAATCACCTCGAGCGTGCCCTTGAAAAAAGAAACCGTTCGCGTGACGCTCAAAGCTTCAGATGCTCCGCCGGCTACCCCATCCGCTTCTCTGCCTCCAACGGATCAAGATGCCCCACTCCGCCTTATTCCTGCAGCGACTCCTAGACCGGTTATCCCTGTGCAAGCCGTTGCACCCCTGGTGGCTCCTACTTCTTCGGCGCAAGACTTTCAGATTCCATCACTAACCGCTTCTGCAACCCCTTCGGTTTCTGTCGAAACTCCAACCAGCACACCTCGGGCTGTCATTCCTGCAAATACTGCGCCTGTCGCAATCCCACCGAGTGTACCAGCTACATCTCAAATCGGTAGCGCACCTACACCGGCACCCACCATCCCTCTCAAAACTGCAGGACCCGGCGGCACCTCACCTCTTACTCCAACTTCACCCGCGGTTGCCAAACCACCTGTTCCAACTGGAGCACCGACTATCCCTCTCTCATCAAGCCCGCAAGCCGCCACCAAACCTCTCATCCCCACAGGAGCACCGACCATCCCGCTTTCGCCAAGTCCAAAAGCCGCCACCACCAGACCTGCCGTCCCAACTGGCGCGCCTACTATTCCTCTCGCTTCAAGTGCAGGTGCTATTACCAAGCCTCTCACCCCAACTGGAACACCGACGACCAGACCTACCTCAACGAACCCTCTAGTCGGCGCACCTACGATTGCTATCAAATCAGCAACCCCAACTGGACCTCTTGATCCGTCGTCCTCTCTTCCAAAAGCCACCGTCTCGCTTAATCCATCCACTAAGCCGCTTTCTCCAATCGGCTCGGCGACCGTGCCGTTGACCCAATCTTCTTCACCCTCGACCAGTGCGCGACACGCAACGCTCACCACTGTTGAGTCAGAAGAAGAGGAAGAAGCCGAAGTCTCAACTTTCATCAATATTCTCTCCGGCGTCGCCTTTGCCGCAGCCTGTATCGTCGTCTATCTTCAACTGAACATGTCAAAAATTTGGATTAACGCCGCTGACGCTGACGTCCAAGGTGACTGGATGCGACTGCTAGAATAATAAAGATAACCCCACTCAGAGGTTTTTTCGTTTCGTGTCCTTGACGAAATCGTCATCAGGTTCCAGCTTCTTCGCATGGCACTCAACTTAACCGAAGATACTTTCCAATCCGAAGTGATCGATTCCGATCTCCCTGTTCTCGTCGATTTCTGGGCCGAATGGTGTGGTCCTTGCAAAATGATCGGTCCCGTTCTCGAACAACTTTCCGCTGAAATCGAAGGCCAAGCAAAAATCACCAAAGTCAATGTGGATGAAGCCCGCAACCTTGCGGTAAAATACAACGTGAAATCCATCCCACTTCTCCTGTTCTTCAAAAACGGCGAAGTGAAAGACCAGATCGTCGGTGCCAACGTCACCAAAGACATGCTCAAAGCGAAACTCCTCGCTCTTGCTTAACTTCATTTTTGATAATTTAAACCAAAGCCCCACCCTATTTCACGGGCGGGGCTTTTTCTTTGGCACTGCGCTCTGATTTCCGATTCAATCCGCGTCATCCAATCTTGAAACCTGAAATCTCCGCCATCCTCGTTGCCGCCGGTAGTAGCCAGCGCATGGGCTTCGATAAGCTCGCCGCTCTGCTTGATGGCAAACCTGTGCTCGCACATACGCTCAAAGCTTTTCTCGATTGTGAAGCGATCACAGAAATCCTTGTCATCTGCCCGCCGGATCGGTTTGAGCTGTTAGATGAAACCACTTTCACCAAACCAGTCCGCCGCATCGATGGCGGAGCCGAGCGCCACCTCTCCGTCGCCAACGGCCTCGCTGCTGCATCTCCAAACGCAGAATTCATCGCTGTGCACGACGCCGCACGACCTCTCGTTTCTCAAGCCGACATCCTCGCGACCCTTGCCGCCGCCAAAACTCATGGCGCCGCCTCGCTCGCACGACGCGTCACTGAAACACTGAAACGCTCAGACACCGATGGCCTCACGCTATCCCCGGTCTCCCGAGAAAATCTCTGGTTTATCGAAACCCCACAAATTTTTCGCTCCGATCTGATTCGCTCCGCCTACGAGCATGTGCTCAAAGAAAATCTCTCCGTCACCGATGAAACGTCCGCACTTGAGACGATCTGCGTGAAAACCCAGCTCATCGCTTCCACCTCGCCCAACCCCAAAATCACAACTCCAGCAGACCTCCACTCCATCTCACCATGATCCAACTCGCACAAAACCAACTCTGGAAAAAGGGTGACCAATACTTCCGCATCGTCATCTGGGAACGCCTTGCGATCCGTTACAAATTAACCGACAGCCCAGAAGCCGAAGAAGGCACTCTGCATGACGTGACTAAGAAAGAATTCTGCCGCCTCATCAAAGGTGCTGAACTGATTGAAAGCTAAGCATTTCAATTTAAGTATTCTTCGGACCCATGAAAACTCTCTGTTCACTCCTCACACTCATTCTCACATGCACCATTGGGTTTTCTGAAAATACAGCGGATCGCCCAAACATCATTCTGATCATTTCAGATGATCATGCATTTGATAGCTACGGCTTCATGGGTCACGAAACCGTGAAAACTCCGCATCTCGATCGGATCGCTTCCGAGAGCCTCGTTTACACCCGAGGTTACGTGATGCCTGTTTGTTCGCCATCACTTGCATGTCTACTAACCGGTAAAATGCCGCGTAACCACGGCATCACTGGAAATGATTTGGCAGCCAGCGCGGGAGGCAGAGAAACTCGACTGCCGTTGATGAATCGGTTGTTAGAAAATTCTTTGATGCTACCTAAAGCACTGACCGAGTCCGGCTACCTCACCTTTCAAACTGGCAAACTCTGGAACGCGACCTTCAAAGACGTCGGTTTCACCCATGGCATGACTGGCAAACAAGGGCGCCATGGCGGAGACGGTTTAACCATCGGCCGCGAAGGCATGCAGCCGATTTACGATTTCATTGAAACATCTAATAAAGAGAAAAAACCTTTCTTCATCTGGCACGCACCACTCATGCCACATGACCCGCACACTCCACCGAAGGAAATTTTAGAGAAATACAAAGGCAAAGGCCTGACGCCCGCAGCGGAGAAATACTACGCGATGGTCGAATGGTTTGATCAGACATGTGGTGAGCTCGATGACTATCTCACTAAAAATAACCTGAAGAAAAACACCGTCATTCTCTACCTCTCAGATAATGGCTGGAACGCAGCGGAAGGCTACAACGGCGGACGCGCGAAAATGACTCCCTATGAAATGGGAATTCGCACCCCCATGTTTGTCCGCTGGCCGGAGAAAGTGAAACCTCTCCGAGATGACGAGACACTCGCTCACATCACCGATTTCCCAACCACGATTCTCAAACTCGCCGGCGTCAAGGCTCCGACCGATCTCCCTGGATTGGATTTGTTAGATCGCGATGCGATGACCAAGCGCAAATCCATTTTCGTCGAGTCCTACTGCCACGATATCGCAGATCTCAAGCAACCCGGTAAAAGTTTGTATGCGCGCGTGGTGATTGATGGCTTTTCCAAACTCATCATTCCCGGAACCGCAAAACCCACCAAGCCGTTTCATACCATTCCTACCGAGATCGAACTCTACGATCTCAAAGCCGATCCTTTTGAAAAAACGAACCTAGCCGCTCAAAAACCTGATGAAGTGAAACGCCTAATCGCGATTCAAGATGCTCAGTGGGACGGGAAGTAAGTTTTAGATCTTACTCGCACGCTCGGTGATCAGTGCGATCAGAGTTTCCATCTCCACATTTCGCGTCGTGTTTTTCGGAAGGATCAACAACAGCTCCGAGTGAATGGCGGGCGCGCTGAGTGGAATCAAAGTGCAACCATTGTGCGGAACTTTTGCAGCGTGTGCGGGCATGATCCCGACTCCGCCACCTGTTCCGATTTCCGCCAACATCATCGGTAATGAATCCATCTCCGCTGTGATGTGCGGCGTGAAGCCCGCTTCTTCACATGTGCTGATCAGAAATTCTCGGCGCTTCGGAAAATACGCATTCGATAACGAAACCCATTTGTCATGTTTCAGTTCGGAGAGTTTCAAAGACTTACGGCCGGCGAGGCGGTGACTCGATGGAATCGCCGCAATAAACCGATGCCGCGAGAGCGTGCGGACTTCGAAATGTTTCCGCTCATCATCTTCAAGATTCGCGAGAATGCAGAGATCGAGCTCACGCAAACGCAACCGATCCAACTGCGCTCGCGGTGCAAGATCGAACAAGCTGACTTTCGAGCGCGCATGACGTTGCTGAAACTCACGAACCACGGGCGCGATCAAATCATCCAGAAATGAAGAGAGAAACCCGAGCCGCAAAGTGCGCTTCATGCCCCCGAACTGCTCTTGCGTATGTTGCAAGGCCATTTCCGTATCGCACAACAACTGCCGCACCCGCGCCAAAAAAAATGTTCCCGCATTGGTCAAATAAATGCGTTGCTTGATGCGGTGAAACAGCTCGGAGCCGATCTCTTCTTCTAACAAACGAATCTGCCGACTCAGCGCTGGTTGCGAGACACTAACCCGCTCCGCCGCGCGCGACATGCTAAGCTCTTCCGCCGCAGCGACGAAATACCGGAGTTGGTGAAATTCCATGACCGTTTTCTAGTCTTGAAATTTCTCCATGCAAGTTCATAACTTAAATGCATGAAGTTCTGAACTAAGTGGCATTATCCAGATCCGGCATCTCGTGGCATTCTCAATTCATTATGAAAACGAAATCATCCGAACTCACCATCCGCAGATCATCCGAACGCGGTCACGCCAATCACGGTTGGTTGGATAGCTATCACACCTTCAGCTTTGCGGATTACTACGACCCAGCTCACATGGGCTTCCGCAGCCTGCGTGTGATCAACCAAGACATCGTCGCACCGGGCGCAGGCTTCCCAACTCACCCGCATCGGGAAATGGAAATTTTCAGCTACGTCGTTTCCGGAACGATCGCACACAAAGACAGCATGGGAAATGGTCGTGATTTGAAACCCGGCCAGATCCAACTCATGAGCGCTGGATCCGGAGTCACACACTCGGAGTTCAATCCATCTCGCACCGAGCCACTGCACTTATTGCAAATTTGGATCCAACCCAACGCGCATCGCCTGCAGCCATCCTACACCGAGTGGCATCCATCGGCCGATTCAGAGAGCGATCCCAAAGTCTTGGTGATCTCTGCAGACGGCAGAGAAAACTCAGCGACCATCCATCAAGATGCGGATGTGTATCGCGTGAAACTGAAAGCGGGACAGAGCATTTCACACGATCTCGCAAGCGGCCGCGGCCTGTGGTTGCAGCTCATCAATGGCCAACTCACTACCGATGGAGAAACGCTTTTACCCGGCGATGCTGCCTGCACGGAAACTCATGGCACTTTCGTTTTCACAGCCACAGAAGATGCAGAGGCGCTTCTGTTCGATCTCGCGTAACCCTAACCCAACCAACTCAAACCAATCCAAAAAATATGAAATGTGCAGCAAACATTGTCGGAGGCCTACTTGGCCTGTTATTCATCGTCTTCGGACTGAACTTCTTTCTCAAATTCATCCCGATGCCACCCGGCCCACCGGAAGGTTCGCCACCAGCCTTGTTTTTCGCGGCCTTGTATCCGACCGGATATTTGGCCTTTGTGAAATGCTTGGAAATTTTAGGCGGAGTCTTAGTCGCCATTCCGAAAACTCGTAACTTCGGGTTGTTAGTGCTCGGGCCCATCATCATCAACATCCTCGCCTTTCACGTCTTTCTCACCAAAGGCGCAGGCTTAGCCGATCCAGTGGTCCTTCTCATCTCCATCCTGCCTCTGTTCTTGCTTTGGACATCGAGAAATTCCTTCAAAGGCCTGTTGAACTAACTTCCACACCACAAAAAGGGCGGCGCGATTCATTTCGCCCGCCCTTTTTTTGTGAGATGGCCTCTTGAGCTTGCGAATGGGACGCAAGAAATGAGGTTGAGCATTTCCTTTTGGACGATCACATTCGCGCCGGCTGCTGGTGTGATCTTCTTACTGCTGTCCTCATGTTTCGTAATCGCATCTATGTCTCGCTCTAAAGTAATCGATGAAAGACTAAAATCGCGCGCCGGTTTCCGCAAAACATCTGCGGTTTTCATCATCGTCATCATGTCCGCCTATCTCGGGTGGCGCCTCACAATTTTCTCAGATAATTGGATTTTCTCGCTACTCTTCTACTTGAGTGAAGTCCTCTCCTTTATACTGCTCATTGCTTTGATTTGCAGTTCTTGGAATTACCGACATCGGGAATCCAAACCACCACTTGCCGATCAAAAAGTGGATGTGTTTCTCCCTGTTTACAAAGAGCCTGTGGAGATGATTCGCCAGACGGTCCGGGCCGCACAAAAAATCCGTTATCCTCATACGACTTATCTTTTAGATGATGGAAAGCGCGATGAGTTGGAAGCACTTGCGGAGGAATTTGGAGCCATCTACATCCGTCGACCTGATAACAAAGGCGCGAAAGCGGGTAACATGAATTACGCGCTCAAATATGCCAAAGGCGATTTCATTCTCGTGTTCGATGCGGATCACATCGCGCAGCCTGAATCTCTCGATGCCCTGCTTGGATTTTTCGAGGATGAAAAAGTGGGACTCGTGATTACCCCGCAGGAATATTATAACCTGAATGGCATTCAGTTTATGACCCATGGGAAAGGCAGACTTTGGCATGATCAAAGCCGCTTTTTTAATGTCGTGCAGAGCTGCAAGGACTCCATCAACTGCGCAACAAGCTGCGGGACGGGAGTCATCTATCGACGCAGTGCCGTTGATGAAATCGGTGGGGTTCCGGAGCAGACAATTACGGAAGATATGCATATCTCCCTGCTCATGCACGAAAAGGGCTATCGCTCGGTTTACTTCAACGAGCCCATCGCCTATGGGGTCGCGCCAGCAGATTTGGCGGATTATTATCGCACCCGGGAGCGTTGGGCGCATGGCAACCTCTTGGTTCTCGCAACCGAAAAGCCTTGGAAATCCAAAAACCTCACCCTGAAACAACGGTTTTCCTACATGGAATTGGGCATTATCTACTTGGAATGCTGGCAACAATTACTCCTTTTTATGGTGCCGATTCTTTCGTTGTTTTTTGCCTGGCAGCCATTCGAGATCACTCCGCTCAATGTCATGATTGTGCTAGTTATGCCTATCGTAATGATATTTTTGCAGGACGAACAAGGCTGCGGAATGAGCCGCAACTGGACGTCTCAACTGTTTGCCATCGCGCGAATGCCTGTGCAAATGGTGGCTTGGTGCGCTTGCTTCGGCAGAAAACTTTCTTGGAAAACCTCCAAAAAAAATCTCGATGGTATTTTTGATTGGCGTCTGGTTGCGCCTCAGTTGGCGCTTACACTGATCAGTCTTGTTGCGTTGATTTATGGACTTCTGAAAATACCCGAACTTTCCGGAACTGGCCCAATCAGCGGCATCTTTGTCGCAGCATGGCAGAATATGGCGCACCACGCCGACTCCCCTTTGTTATTTCATATTGGATCGATGGAGGAAGTTTTGCCCCAAGGTTACTCATGGGATTTACTTCTGATCTCTGCATTTTGGTTGATATACAATGCCTCAAGATCCGCTTACTGGCTGATCGATACCTATCAACGTACGAAAAATACCCACCCGTATTACCGCTTTGAGGCTCCAATGCTCATTCAGGATGACTCTGGAAAAATTTCCAAATTGGATTGGATATCGGAAACCGAATTAAGAATTAAGAATACCGACACGCTACCCACAGTCAGTGATGAGATTTCGTTTTCGTTATGGCTCCCCGCGGGTCCCCTCAAAGTGAAAGCTCTCGTCTCACATGTGGACAAATCCGGCTTTCAGGCTTGTTTTCAATGGGACGGAACAACGGGCCGAGACCAACTTTGCGACGCTTTGCTCTCTGTAGATTGGCACGCGGAAACCCATGAACGCGAGGGATACTTCCCCACTTTGATCGAACAATTTTTTCGGCTCCTTCGCCTCAAACCACGCCCCAAACTTTTACAATGGTCTCCTGCTCTGATGCGACGCAACGAAGCGGATGGTTTATCCCTTGTTTTAATCGGCGCCCGAAAAGGGGAATCTCCTTCGCAACTCCTCGGATTTGGTAGAAATCCTATCCGTGAAAAAGTAACAGTTATGTCACATGACGGAAAAACCACGGAACTTTTAGTGGGCGATCCTCAAGAGCTTCAAGGTTGGTGTAAGCTAGGGCTAGACGGCTGCAGTCGTTGGAAATCCTCGCTTTCTGTCTAAATCCGGCTCAGATAATCGGTTCCAAATTGGCCACTTAAATCATGATATTTGGAGATCTCCTACCCCATTCGAAAGAGCTAAAAAATCATTGACGGTGAGTCACACTTTCTATCTGTTAACTGCACTATGTTTAAAACTATAACGACTTGTTGTTTAGCTGCTCTGACCCTTGGCTTACATGCTGGTGAGACAACTACTGCCGCCGCCGCCGCCCCTCAACCTTCTGCTGGCACTTCAGCTGGTGACGCTTTCTTCGGAGGCAACGTCCGCGAAGATGCTTGGTATACCTACGGTGGCGCTAATTACAGCCTCAATGGTGATAAATCATCAGAAGGTGTCTTTCTGCACGGCCTTCTTGGCTATGGTGAATACGAATACGACACCGCACTCGGTGGAGTGGACGCTGATCTCACTGAGTTGGACCTCGGTGTAGGCTATCAGTGGATTGTCTCCGGTTATCGCGTGTCACTCATCGGTGCAATCAATCTCGTCGAACATGAACTCTCCGGAAACCCGCTCGACCTCGCTAACAATTCAATTAACGGTAGCGAAACTGGCTTCAAACCGAAGTTCGACATCTGGAACACTGACGTCTCCAGCTATATGTATGGTGCCACCCTCACTTACTCAACCGCATACGAGTCCTACTGGAACCGCGCCGTGTTCGCTAAAAACTTTGGCCCAGTCTACCTCGGACCAGAGTTGATTGTTCAAGGCAACGAAGAGTATGAAGAAACCCGTGCAGGTCTTGCTCTCCTTGGCCTCAAACTCGGCATGTTCGATGTCGGCGCCAGCGTTGGTTATTCATGGGCAGATCCTGACAAAGGCACTTCTGACCAAGAAGGCCTTTACAGCTCCATCCACCTGAGCTTCGCATTCTAAGTCTATTTCAATAGCACTTTTTCTTTTGGGATCGATCCTCTCCAGGATCGATCCCTTTTTCTTGGCCATTCACCGCAGAAAAACCAACTTCCCGTTTTCTGATTCTTGGGTATCATCCAAGGCATGGAACTCACCGAAGAGCAGATTCGCCAAGAGGCGGCGGATTGTTACGCCAGAAAAGTCAGGCAAGCGCAGCGAATGAATAATCGTGAGCTTTTTTTTGCTGGGGCAGAACTTTTTGACTACGCATGCAACATAAGTCTGTCTGGATTGAAAAATGATCACCCAGAACTAACTACCACCGAGCTTCTAGAAAAACTCCGCGGGCTGATCCGTAATGCTGCTTAGCCATGAATGCATCAGAGGCAGTCGAATCTTTCACAAGATTATTAAACGATGCGAATGTCCCCTACATGGTAGTGGGCTCTTTTTCATCTAATTACCATGGGGTACCAAGATCCACGAAAGACGCGGATATTGTCCTCCAATTCGACGTTTCCGCATGGAAGTTACTCTCCGAAAATCTTCCCAGCGGACTAGCCCTGGATCCACAAGGTGGATTTGAAATGGTCACCGCAACTCGCAAAGAAATCATCACTGTCGATGGCACACTTTTTGAGATCGAAGTGTTTCACCTAAGCAACGATGAATTCGATCAAATGCGCTTTTCCAGAAGAATCAAAGTTGATCTTTACGATGGGATGATTGTGTGGGTGGCGACGGCAGAAGATGTCATCGTGCAAAAGCTCCGTTGGCTCAAAACTGCAAGCCGCTCCAAGGATTATGATGACGTCATCAACGTGATGAGAAGAAAAGGGGCAAACTTAGATTTCGATTACATCACTCAATGGTGTAGCCAACACGGAACGCTGGAAATCCTCGCTAAAGCCCGCGCTGAAGCATCTGTTTAATTGTCGCAGCTCGATTTTTATCAAAAAATTCGCGTTCATTCGCGTTCATTCGCGGTTAAGTCTCTCCCCGTGACTGATCCCATCACCGCAGACAAAGCCCACTGCTGGCATCCATTCACTCGCCAGTCCGAGTGGTGCGATCCTGCGCATGAGCCACTCATGATCGTGCGGGGCGAAGGAGTTTGGTTGTTTGATTCGAAGGGCCAAAAATACCTCGATGGCAATTCATCGATCTGGACTAACATTCACGGTCATTGCCGTAAGGAAATCGCCGAGGCGATTGCGAAACAAGCCGCCACTCTCGATCATTCTTCTTATCTCGGCCTGGGTCATCCGCTTGCCTCGGAGTTGGCAGAAAAACTAGTTTCGTATTTTCCCAAAAAAACACTCGAGCGCGTTTTCTATTCTGACAACGGCTCTACGGCAGTTGAGGTCGCGCTCAAAATGTCGCTCCAATCGAGAATGCAAACGGGGCAGGAAAAACGCACCCGTTTCATTGCCTTTGATAACGCTTACCACGGCGACACTTTGGGCGCCGCATCACTTGGCGGAGTGAATCGCTTTTTTTCACGCTTCAGAAATCTCGGCTTCGATACGCAATTCGTCGCTTCGATGGATGATTTGAAATCCATCGATTCCACAACAGTCACCGCCGTCGTCATTGAGCCGTTGATTCAAGGTGTGAACGAAATGCGCCCATGGCCAAAAGGAATGCTCCGCGAGCTGCGCGAATGGACAAGTGCGCACAGCGTTCACCTCATCCTCGACGAAGTGATGACCGGATTCGGTCGCACTGGAACGATGTTTGCCTGCCAACAAGAAATCGTTATTCCCGATTTCATCTGCCTCGCCAAAGGCCTGACCGGCGGCACCGTCCCACTCGCCGCCACGCTCACCACGCACGCTATCTACGAAACGTTTCTCGGCCCCGCAGAAAACGCGTTCTACTACGGACATAGTTACACAGCGAATCCCATCGGCTGCGCCGCCGCTCTCGCTTCGTTGAAAATTTTCGAAGACGATCAAGTGTTAGAGAAATTACCTGCTAAAATTTCATTTCTGCGCGAGCAACTTGCCCAACTCCAATCGACATCGGATCGCATCCTAGAAATCCGCCAATGTGGTTTGATTGCAGGCATACAACTCAGCCCCGGCCTCGGCGTTCAAACCACCTTAGTCGCCCGCGATCAAGGTCTACTCACGCGTAACATCCTTGATACCCTCGTCTTCATGCCGCCTTTGTGTATCACGAGAGATGAGATCGAGTTTGGTATCGATGCGATCAAGAAAAGTGTTTTGGGCAGTCACAACTTTTCGGGTTTAGAGAACCATATCTAACAAAACGAAAAACTCCATCAGTTACCTCACTGGCCCGATGGTACCGCCCTCCACGAAATACGCCTTAATATCAGTTTGCCTTCGGTCATCCTTGCCTTGAGCCACGTTTTCTATCCAACGCACAACCCGCCTTACCACCGGCCGCCTATCCCATTGAATGTGTGACACGCGCGGCAGGAACCAATCGAATGACGGGTCCGGATCGGAGCAGATCAGAGAAACATGCTCGGGGGATAGAATGCCGCGCCGCGCTAGGTAATGCTGCGCAATGGTGAAAAAAAACACCTCATCGAGAAACAATGCCGTAGGCGGAGTCAAACGGAACAGATTGTCGAGGCATTGCTTGAATCCCTCCGGCGACTCTTCCCATTCAGGCAGATTGTAATCGCCCGTGGTTATCCCTTGAGCCGCCAGTTCGTCTAGGAACGCCTGCTCCAATACCGCCGGCTGTGGCTTGCGGCGATCCTCGCGCACCACTCGCACGATCTTCCGATGCCCTAGTCCAACTAGCCGCCGCACCACTTCGCGCAACGCCGGAACTTTATCCGGCCCCGTGCCTGCGATTGGAAGACGGTGTCGTTGACCAAATACAGAGAAGGCTGGCACAGGCCCTGTGGCAAACCATTCGAGAATGTCCGTCGAAACGGAAAAAACCACCCATGCATCCACTTCATGATGCTTCACATAGTCCTTCACCCGCTCTAGATCTATACCCAGATCCATCAGGGTCTTTGAACTGAAAACCGGAACATGACCTGCATTCTCGATTAGGTGATGAAGTTCGAGGAGAAAGGGCTCCATCCTATCATATGACTCATAAAGAAGGAGTCCCACCCGTAGCCCGGACTTTGCGCTTTCAGCCTGAGGCAGGATCTGACAGCGCCGCCGCTCTCCGTGCCTGATGACTAGTCCCTCACGCTCTAGTAGTGCCATAGCCGCCCCCACTGATTTCTGGCCTACACCCAGTTCCTTAGCCAAACGATGTACTCCCGGCATCGTTTCGCCAAGCGCCCCAGCCTGCATCTCGGTTCGCAAATACGCAGCAAGTTGCTCGATGGCAGTGAGTGAACGGAATGGCTTCATAGCAGAATATTCTGTGATCCACCTGACTACAGCCGTCGAGCGCAAAATGCTATGCAGCCTGCGTGACGCGAACTAAGAATTCAAAATTCTCATCACTCTATGAAACCCTTCTCTTTTTTTCTACGCTTCCTCACCATCGCTGGCAGCTCTCTGCTCATCATCTCGGGCGACACCGTGACGGCTGAGCCGAAGCCTGAACAGAGTGCCTTGCCATCGCTGTTCCTGCCCGGCCCAGTGCCCAATGACAAGGGTGCATGGAACGTTAAGAACCTCGGCCCCGTCGGTATTGGCATGGACTTGAAAAGCCCGGATCTCACGATGGTTGTAAGCAACGTGGAGAAAGGGTCGCCAGCGGAGCTAACCGGCAAGTTCAAGATTGGACAGGTGATCGAGAGCATCAATGGCCAGACCCTCGCTGGGCGCGCCGCGCGCGAGACTCTCGGTGACATCATCACCGAGGCCGAGGCCACGGATGGCAAGATGAGTTTCAAAATCCAAGGAGAAGGAGATGTGGTGGTTACCATCCCAGTGATGGGGCGCTATAGCAAAACCTGGCCGCTCAATTGCCCGAAGTCAGATAAGATTGTTAGAAATCTTGCAGATCTTTTAGCAAAACGAGAAAAGCCAACTTGGGGCTCGGTCATTTTCATGCTTTCCACCGGCGAGGAAAAGGATCTCGAAGTTGTCCGCGGGTGGATGGACGATGTACAAATCGGTTCAAAGAGCATCAATTGGCACAGGGGCTACATGAGCTATGGAGTTTGTGAATACTATTTGCGCACGGGTGATGCCAAAGTGCTTCCGATGATCAAGGAAGCGTGCGACGAACTCAAAAAAAATATCTATAACGGCGGTTGGGGCGCCCGCGACGTGCCGGCTCATTTCACCTACTCGACTGGCTCCGGTCAGGTCCATGCATCTGGTGCGCATTGTCTAAATCTCCTCCTGATGGCGCGACTTTGCGGTGTCGAAGTAGATAATGACACGCTTCAAGAAGCCCTCACACAGTTCTACCGCTTCGCAGGCCATGGTAACGTTGCGTATGGCGAAGGCACTCCAGAAGGAGGATTCCGGGACAATGGCAAAACCAGCGCCATGGCTCTTGGCATGACCGCCGCCGCTTTACTCACACCCGATGGCGAAAAATCCGTCTATGCTAAGGCGCGCGACAATTCGTCGATGAAGGCTTTTTACGCCACTAACTGGTTTCATGCCGCCCACACTGGCGGCGGCATGGGTGAAATCTGGCACCATACTGCTGTGAGTCAAATGCACGAGAAACGACCCATTCCTTATCGTTCTTACATGGACACCCGTCGTTGGTTGATGGACCTCTCCCGCCGCTTTGATGGCAGCATCGGAATTGGTGGAATGACGGATCGCTATGACGTTTCCGTAACGGAGTCCGACATGGATTTCGGCACTTTCTTTGCTCTGACCTACACTCTGCCGCGCAAGCACCTCCAGCTATTCGGCGCGCCTCGCAGCAAGTTCGCGAAGAACTATCAACTTCCGCCACGTCCATGGGGTAACGCGGCAGATGACCAGTTCCACTCGATCGAGCCGCTCGACGACTCGTTACTGAGCATGAAAGACCTCCTTAACGAAAACGTTCCTGACGATGCCTCACTAGCTGTGATCACCCGCTTGGCAGACCCGAAAACGCCCGATACGGTGGTGATGAAATACCTCCACCATCCAGAATACGACCTCCGCGTGGAAGCGATCAAAGCCGTCGTCAATCGAGGTAAGTATGAGCTTATCATCCCGCTGTTAGAGTCCGATGACCCACGCCTCCGGAATCTGGGCATTCTCTCCATCACGGGTATGTTTAAAGGCAAAGGTATTCCCAATGACCAGCTGAAGCCAGAGATCATCAGCCTAGTAGAGAGAATCATCGAAAACAAAGAAGAGTCTTGGTGGGTGACGATTGATGCCATCAGTGCCCTTGGCCGATTTGATAAAGCGATTATAGCCAAACACCGAGACCGACTGTTAGATCTCATGGATCACCGTGAGTGCACCTATACCAAAACAGCTGCAATCAAAACTCTAGCATTGATTTGCGCAGAGCCGGATCAATACAAAATCCTCCTCCCTCGCCTCGTCGACGCTACGATGAAAATCTGGAACAACGCCTCGGCTCAAACTTTGACCAGCGAGATTGGCAAGGCACTTTCCACCGCAAGCCCCGAGGTGAAAGCCTTTGCTGAGTCCGTGGTTAAAAAGGCTTACAATGGTATTCCTGATCAACTCATCGCCAAAAGCGGCGCAGTCCTTAACCGTGCGTCCCAGACCATGAGAATTTATACGACCGAGATGTTGAAACATACGCCCGGCGGAAGTGAATTCATCCGCTTCCTGCCCAAAAAGACGTTCAAGTTTGGCTTAAGTAGCGATGAAAAGGACATGTATGTTTATAAAAACTTCGTGCCCGCTCCGCAGTTTGTTGGCAAATGGCGTTTGCTCACTGGACGCTGGGAAATCACCATTCCTGATGACCTGCTGGGTAAAACAATCGTTCAGGCAAATAAGGAAATCGAAGCGCAAAAACAACTATCAGGCCGGTCCGCCTACCGCCCGAATTATCTGATTCTCGAAGATGGTGGCACGGTCCAACGAGACACGAATCGTTTCTGGTCAGGCGACATGCTCGTCCACAACAACGAAGTTGAGGCTCGTCGGATGGAAGCGCGTAAGCTCGACGGCATAGATTACCTTCTAGTCGAGCGAGGTGGATTCCCCGATGAACCTGATCCAAAGGCTGGTTACGGCTGGTGGATTTACATCAAGGAACCCTAAACGATTGAAGTTCGATCTCTCCTAACCTCTATCCATCACAAGAGATGGAATAAGGGCTGTGCCCAATGAGATCGGGAAAAATCTGCAGTCGAGCGGACTGCAGACGTAGCGCACTAATTCCTATCATGGCTGCGTATCGCGCACTATTTTTTCTATTTATCGAAAGTATCGATCTGATCTTTCCAAACTTCATCACCCTATGAAATCCCCCTCATCCCTCTTGCGTTTCGTCACTATTACTGGCAGCTCGTTACTAGCCATCTCAAACACCCATGGTGCCAACGGCACATGGCTTGGCACAACCGGCAACTGGGGAACACCCGGCACTTGGTCCGGCGGCACCATCGCAGATGCAGCGGGATTTACCGCCAATTTCACCGGGGTCAACATCGCTTCAGACCGCATCATCACTCTCGATACCATCCGCACCATCGGCAACATCACTTTTACTGACACCACCACGAGTTCAAACAATCTAACCATTTCCGGTGCCAATACTCTCACACTCGACGTTGCAAGCGGCGCGCCGGCCATAGATGTCACCCAAGTAGACCGCACGCTTACGATATCTAGCGTGATCGCAGGCAACGATGGCTTGCAGAAAAACGGCAGCGGCACGCTCGTTCTCACAGGAAACAATTCATACACAGGGACGACTACAGTCAGTAACGGCACGCTCTCTGTTGGCGATGGCACCACCAACGGCACTCTCGGTGGCTCTTACGTGATCAACAATTCTGGGACGCTCCGCATTCGCTACAATAACAGTGGCGTTGTCACAGCGGCTTGGACATCGACCATCTGGAATAATTTTACAGGCAGTGGATCTTTGGCCTTAAAGACGGGGAAAAATAATGACGGCTGGGGCAATGTCGCGCTGCCTAACACGTTTACCGGAACCTTGCAGATCGAAAGCGGCAGAGTCGTCACCAACTCGGTAACGGGGGCTGGTTTTGGCGGCGCGACGGCAATCAAGATTCTGGCAGGCGGTCAACTGACGGATTGGAGGGGTAGCTCCATCACCCAAGATCTAACCATCGCAGGTACCGGCTATGGTGAAGGCGGGTTGGAATGCGCGATCCGCATGGGCGATGGCTCGAATATTTCTAACATATCAGGCTTGGTGGCGCTTTCTGCCAGCGCCACCATTGGAGCCAATGGCACGGGCATCCTAACCAACGTGATCTCAGGCGCCGCCGGATCTACACTCACCATCGGCACCACGTATTGTAACGGAAAGGTGATCCTTGCGGCTGACAACACTTATGCAGGAGCCACGTCGATTGCCTACGGAACACTTCAGATCGGCAATGGCGGAGCCACCGGCGCACTTGGCTCTGGTGCCATCACCAATAACGGCACGCTGATCTTCAACCACTCCGACACGGTGAACATGAGCCAAGCCATCACGGGATCAGGAGCCGTCAAACAAGAGGGCAGTGGAACGGTAACCCTTGGCGTTGCGAATTCCTATTCCGGCGCGACCACCATCACTTCGGGCACGCTTACCCTCGGGGTCAACGGTGCGTTGCCAACGGGGAGCGCGGTTTCCATTGGGAGTGCGACGCTCAATGCGGGCACCTCTGTGAATAGCGCTGGAACGCTCGGCGTCACCCTCGGCGTCACGGGTCCCGCTAAGATCGTTTTCGGTTCGGGAGCGACCTTGGCCTTTACTAACAGCAGCGCGTTAAGCTGGACGGGCTTTCTTCAAATGGGAGGAAATTTTGTCTCTGGAGTTTCGCTACGCGTTGGCACCACCAGCAGCGGGCTGACTGCCGACCAGCTTGCACGGATCAACGCGCAGGGATTCACAAACTTTGCTCTCAATGCCCAAGGCTACCTTACTGCTAACACGGTGGCTCATTACAACACTTGGCAAACGGCCAATAGCACCAGCCAAAGTTTAAACGAAGATCTCGATGGTGACGGCGTGCCTAACGGAACCGAATACTTTCTCCATGGCACTGGCGATAGCAGCGTAGCTGATGTTCTCCCGCCCATGTCGGGCAGCCCCGGTAGCCTCAGCATCACATGGACCAAGGCTTCAACTTACCCCGGAATCTACGGCACAGACTTCGTGGTTCAAACCTCTTCCACCTTAGCCGCCGGCAGTTGGACGAATCAGCCTCTGGGCACCAACGTGGTCATCACTGGAAATAACGTGAAATACACCTTTCCCGCCGGAAACAAAAACTTCGCCCGCCTTTTGGTATCCGGAGAGGCAGAGGCCACGCCCCTTGTGATCGATACCTCAGATGCAATCCCGCTGCGCAGTGCTATCTATCGCAAAGATCAATTTAACTTCTCGCTGCGCGGAAGCGCGATTAAAGGAACCACTCCCTATGAAGCCAACTTCGACACGGGCAGCTTGCAAACCTGTCTGCCCTACGGCGCGCTTAACAAGGCTAATCTAACAGTCATCCAAACCAATGTCCGCACGGTTTGGGGCAAACTTGCCGATAAGGTGACAGGACAACTCATGCTCAAAAGCCGCGACGGCCTGACCGATTACACGATCGATAATTTCACCATCTATGCCATGAAGAATGAAGACGGCAACGACATGGCGGATGATCGAACCGCACAGTGGTCGGTCTCGATTTGTGGAGCAGGCCCAACCGATAACTCGATCGTAGCCGCCCTGATGGCCAAGTATTCCACTGGCCCTAACGGCCTCGGCGCAGGGATCATTTCGGAATCCCCGGGCGGCAACTTGGCGTCCAACTGGAGCTCACATAAATCCTATCTAAAATTTGGCAACGACCCGGCCATAGCTTCCCGCTTGAACTGGTATCATTGGTCGCCATGGTTCAACGGCCAAACTGAGTTTGACGCGCTCACCATTCCCGGATTCAAGTTCACTTATAAATTCCCTGCTGTATCCGGGCTGACTCACCCAGACATCGTCATCCCTAACCAAATCGCAACCATTGATTCAGGAGCCCCCGAATTCGTCATGCGCTTGGGTCCTAGCGATCCGCATCGACAGCCTCCATACAGTCAGTTCTTCAACAGCACCAACGTGCCTGCGTGGTACAGCACGGCCGCTTGTCAGGCCGTCAATAAAGGCGTCACCATCAATGTCGAATTCACCGGAAGCACCGGAAAAACCAGCTATTACTCATTTCCCGCCGCCAACTACGATGACAACGCCGCATACGTTCCTAACATAGCCTTTATCGGCAACTGGGCCTCCAATGTCCCGTGGACTCCTAACAGCGCCGCGATGCCGATGAACCGCATGAATCTTGGCAACAGTGTTTACTTCTATGCAAAAGTCTATTTCTGGGACTTTACCAATCAACGCGTGGGATTTTACTTCAACTGAGTTCCAAGATAAAGTCCTCGAATGAAAACCGCTTTCTTTCACGCTCGCCCTCTCCTTACTCGCCGCTATGACGACTCCGATTCATGCCGATGCGGAGAAGGACGGCATTATCGACGCTCATTTCCATGCCATGCCGTGCACGGCCGATTTCAAACACCTCGCGAAAGCGCTCAAAAGCAATCCAAACTGCAAATTCATCGCCCATGGTCCGAACTGGTGGAAGCGCATAGCCGCTGGCGACTGCGACCGCATGTTGGAATCCTTTCCGAACCTCTACGCTGACTTGTCAGCGGGAAGCGGCTCCACGGCATTATCAAAGGACAGGAAACAAACGACCGCCTTTCTGATCAAACACCGGAGCAAGTTACTCTTCGGCACCGATTGTGGATGGTGGAGCTTCAAGGATGGGGTCAAGCCAGCCTCGCAGTTCGCCCTGATAAAATCCCTGGATCTGCCCGATGATGTGAAGGTAGACATTTACCGAGGCAACGCGATGCGTCTCTTCGGATTCAAAATGGAATGATCTGTAGTCGAAACGACTACAACGGCGTAAAACAAATTACTTTGTTTCCCTGCAACATCGGTCACAAGTGTGAGTATTGATTTGACCGAAAAAAAATGATCAAAGCACCACATCTCAAACACGCTCACGCATGCGCATTGGCACTGATCGGCTGCACGCTGTCTGCACTCGGAGAAAAGTCGGCAGCGGAGATTCCTGTCTTTCATGTTGATCCCAAAGCAGGCGAGATCCTCGACCAGTATTGCATCTCCTGCCATGAGGATGGGACGACGAAGGGAGACGTGCGGCTCGACAATCTCGATAAACTACCTTTAGCCGAGCGGCTCGATTTGATGAACCGGGCGTTAGAGCAAGTTTATCTCAAACAGATGCCTCCGAAAAAGAAGAGCCAACCATCTGACGCGGAGCGCGAAAAGTTAGGCGGCTGGCTCTGGGAAGAATTGCAGTCCCACAATGCATCCAAGCTGGAAAACAAATTACGACTGCCTGCCTACGGAAACTATGTGGATCACGACCAGCTTTTCAGCGGTAAGATTAAAGATGCGCCTTACTCGCCCGCGCGGCGCTGGCTCGTTAGCCCGCAGATTTTTAGAAATCGCGTGCATGAGCTTTTTTATCGGGATTTCAGCAATCCAAATATCAGGCAACCGCGCCCCATTGATTTCTATGGGGTGAGCAACCCCTTTGTCATGCCCGACGCTTCGGGTGTGCTCTATTATGATAATGATAAGCTCAACGGGGGGATTCTTATCGCGATGCTCAATAACGCGGACTGGCTGAGTCGCAAAGAGCTCGAGGTGGCCTGTATTAAAAACGGAGAAATCAAGGCTGATGCCCCAAGACATTACGCAGACGGATGGAAACCCCCATTTACGCGGCCTGCGTTTGAGGCCATCGTCCTCAGCAAAGAGCCGCCCACCGATGAGCAGATCACCCAGGCCGTCAGGACTCAATGCTCTGCCGCGATCCACCGCGCGCCCACGGAGGCCGAGCTGGCCAAATATCAGAAATTGACCCGTGATGCCATCACCTTGGCCGGCAATACCGAGGGTCTGCGGCAGATGCTTGTGGCCGTTTTACTCCAGTCAGAGTTTCTTTACCGTCTCGAGTTTGGCGAGGGAACGGCGGATCGCTTTGGCCGGAAAATGCTCTCTCCACGTGAAGCAAGCTACGCAATTTCTTATGCGCTGGGGGATCGCTCACCGGATTTGACCCTTGTTCAAGCTGCGGAAAGCGGCCGATTAAACACTCGAGAGGACTACCAGCGCGAAGTCCTGCGGCTTCTGGACGACAAGACTTACTACGTGGACGAGATCGATCCATCTCTTAGAGGCAGGGCTCCCGAGTTCCAGCTAGCCTCACATCCGCGCATGATCCGGTTTTTCCGCGAGTTTTTCGGCTATCCCAAAGCAGTCAAAGTGTTCAAAGACGGAGAACGGAGCGGCCTTTATTATGAAAACTCCAACCCTATCCATCGAGGCACCCCAGGCATCTATGTGAAAGAGGCGGACATGTTGGTAAAGCACATTTTAGAGAAAGATCAACGTGTCTTTGAAACCCTTCTCGGGGGCGAGGAATACTTCGTCAGTCCCTTCCCAGATGCCGACAAGAAAATGGAAAGCCTTGAGAGAATGTATCAACGCCTCAAGACTACCGACTGGAAAAATAACCCGGAACAGGTGGTAAAAGATAATCTCGATTTTATTAAAGGCCTCTATCCAGAACACGCGCGGACATTTATCCAGAAAGAGCACTTCAAAGCCGCCATGATCCATGTCGAAAAGTTTGCCGTGAAAAATTTGCGGCCAAACCCACAGTGGCAGTATGCATTCGGCACCCACCTCATGCGTGAGGCCAAAGGCTACAACATCGACGCCTTTGAGTGGGACTACACCGAAGCCATCAAGCAGCCCTTTAAGGTCCAGAACCGTAAGGGCATCCTCACTCACCCTGCATGGCTCATTGCTCACTCTCTGAATGCCGAAACCGACCCCGTGCGGCGGGGGCGCTGGGTTCGCGAAAAACTTCTAGCGGGACGTGTGCCGGATATCCCGATCACCGTGGACGCTGTGATACCCGCAGACCCTCATAAGACGCACCGCGAGCGACTCGAAATAAAAACCAACGCGCAGGACTGCATCAAATGCCATCAGTATATGAATCCGCTGGGCCTGCCCTTCGAAAGCTACGATGACTTTGGGCGCTTCCGGACCCAGGAGCCGCTGGAGCATCCTGAAAACATCATTAAATCCATCAATCCGGGCACGAGGCATGTCATTAATTTTTATAAAACCTTGCCCGTAGATCTCCGCGGCCAACTCGACAGCACCGGCGATCCTGCATTGGACGGCCCGGTGAAAGACGCCCCTGATCTTATCTCCCGCCTAGTTAAATCACCGCGCGTCCGCCAATCCATCATCCGCCATGCGTTCCGTTTTTACATGGGACGTAACGAGATGCTCTCCGACTCCAAGACCCTGATCGATGCTGATAACGCGTATGTCCGTAGCGGGGGTAGCTTCCGCGCCGTGATCATTTCACTGCTTACCTCAGATTCCTTCCTTTACCGCAAATAAACCTAAATCAAAACACGACTATGAATGATCGCAGAGACTTTATCAAAAACGCTTTTCTTGCCTTAGGCGGACTCTCGTTGCCGGGCTTCGTGCCACCATTGTTAGGCGCACAAACCACACCGCTTTCCGGAACTGCCAAGCCGATGCGTTTCATTTTCATGCAACGCAGTAACGGCCTTTTTCCAAAAGTATGTGTGCCACCAACACTCAGCACCGCAGAACAAGAAAAGGAAAAGCGTAACGAGGCTTTCGAGGTGGATTTGGATAAACATGATTTGCCCGCATGGATGGCACCGCTGGAGGCGCACAAAAAAAACCTCACCATCCTTCAGGGCATCTCCGGCAAGATGTGTTCTAACAGCCATCATGGTATGTCATCTTCTCTCGGCGTTTACAAAGATAACTATCAGCCAGAATCCATCAAGTGGGCGACCGTGGACTTCGAACTCGCCAAGCTTTTCCCATCCCCGCTTGAGCATATCGAGCTTGCCTGCTTCGCTCAAATCGGAGGCCACCTCGACGGCATCGACAAAGGATTCTCCGCTCCCGCTGCGCAAACGCGCAACTACGCCTTCGGCTCGCCTAAAGTTGCGGTGGAGGAAATTTTCAAATCCGTCGCTGCTGACAAAGCCGGCCAGACCCAGTATGAACTCGAGCGCAAGGTGCTTCAGTTTGTCGCCGGCTACGAAACCGAACTGGGACAGCACCTCAAAGGCATCGAAGGCCGCAAAGTCACCGACTACGCTGGCTCCGTCGAGGCGATCCGCGAGCGCAATCGCAAGATCGACCAAATGGCCGATGTCGTCCGCAAACACGTCCCACAGCTGGATAGCAAATACCTTTCTGACAAACTGAACACCTTTGACCGCCAAATGGGTCATGCCGAAGTGATGCTGTCCGCGCTCGTCTCCGGCCTAACGAACGTTGTCTCCTTCACCATGGATGAACTGGGCCACGACTACACCGGTGTCACCGGCCTCGAAGGCGAAATCGTGAACCTACACGATATCGGCCATAACAAGTCCATCGGCGGCATCGTCTCCACGGAAATCCGCCGCCTCACCGAAGTGCACCACATGGAAGTCATGAACAAGATCGCCACCCGCCTAAAAAGCATCCCGGAAGGCAACGGCACGATGTTCGACAACACGATGATATTTTATCTCCCTAGCACCGGCGAAGCACACCACAGCTACGGCTTTGAATTCCCGTTTATCATCCTCGCGGGTGCAAACTGCAAACTCAACCTGCCCCGCCGCTACATGCGCCTGCCCTACTGGGGCAAGGAAGGCCACAAAACGCTTGGTAACCTCTATACCACAATTCTCAACGCCTACGGCAACCCGATCAAACATTACGGCGATTTGGACGTTGGGCTTAAGATTGAGCAAACCGGACCGATCAAACAGTTTCTCGCGTAACTGTTACCTTCTACGACGAAGCAACAGCAACACGCCTAAGCAGCCTAACAGCACAGCTTTCGGCTCAGGAATCGCAGTATAGGTCAGCCAGATTTGGGAGTTATCACCACCAATTGAACCGCTGTCTCCCAATGCTATATCGAATGTTCCTGTGTAAGCGTTAGCAAAACCCGAGGCATCGACCGTGAAATCCGTTTTATCAAATCCAGTGACCGCAACAAAATCTGCAATCAACCATGCATAGCTAAGCAACTGATTAAAGTTCACTGCTTCTCCAGCAATGTTGCCAGAAGTGAGCGAAGTGATGTCGATGATGAACTCTGTTCCCGCGCTTGCTGTGATGTTAAGAGTGCCACTTCCGTTGATTAAGTCCCAGCCCGGATCAGCTCCTGCTGCGTTAGAGACATTGTTGATTTCCCATACATAAGTTCCACCACCAGCCCATGTTTGTGATCCGGTGTTGGCGGTGCCTGGGCTGTTGCCAGGGGAGATGAATTCACCAGTAGAGATCGTTTGGTTATCCAGAGAACCATTCCAGTTCGTGCCGCTGATGGTACCGCTCGTATGAGTGAATACGCCGGTGTAGTTGTTAGATGAGTTGTAACGGAAGTCACCACCACTAAGCGTGACTTCGCTGCTGTTGATCGTACCAGTGCCGCTTACTTCAAGGATGCCGCTAGAGATCGTCGTAGCACCGTCAAAGGTATTCGTGTTTGTGAGCGTCAGTTTCCCTGTGTTGTTTTTGACTAGAAACGCAGTGGATGTACCGCTTACCACACCACTCAGTGTTTGGTCAGCCGTGCTGTTGAATCTGAGAATCGTACCTGCGGTAGTAATCGAAACTGCCCCTGCATAACTACCGGAACCAAGTGAACCGCTACCACCAATCTCAAGAGTGCCCGCACTAACCGCTGTGCTACCTGCATAAGTATTGACCCCAGAAAGCGTCCATGTGCTTGTGCCTTGCTTTTGCAAACTGAGTGCTTGGCCAGTTAGATAGTCAGAGGCATTTGAAATTTCACCAGTCACACGGTTGTCCGTAGAGGTTCCGGTCAGGCGCAGAATTGGAACACCATCATTGGCGATGCCGGTGTTACCGCTAGCCATTGTGATACTAGCCACCGTCATGTTTGCTGTAGTTGGATTTAGCGCCGTGACCGTGGTCTGTCCTGCGGTGCGAGTCACCAAATTGTTGAGTGTGATCGCTCCGGTCTCTAGGCGATATCCGTTAGCTCCAGTAGCGTTGATTGTGGTCGTATTGGTGTCAGCAGCCGTCGAGGTAAACGTGATACTACCCACCTGGATCGTGCTGTTCGTCGTTGTGCCAGAACTACTACCTAAGTTAACGGTGTTGTTGTTACCCACGAAGATGTTCAAGTTCTGCAATGTGTTAGTTCCACCGAAACTGATGGGGCGGGCAAAATTGATTGTGCCTGTGGCGTCATCAAGGAAGCGAACCGATTGAACAGCAGATGAAGATTGTGCAAATACTAAAGAGGTGTTTGGAGAAAGTGACTGACTACCTTGGAAAACAAGGCTACCTGTCGTTCCGTTCGCTACTAGATTGGTGATTCCACTGTAGGTGTTAGTGCCGCCTAGTGCCCATGTACCGCCACCCGTTTTGCTGATCGCAGTCGTGGAAGTTCCATTGTTGGTGATGTTACCAGCAAATGTGTTTGTTCCAGTATTGGAACCACCGAAAGTGAGAGTCTTATTACCCGAGCTAACAGCAGTGAAAGCAAGATTGGGATTAATAGTAAGTATTCTAGCCGCGTCGGTTGAGTTGTTGTTGATAGAAATAGCCCCAGTCGATCCGGCTAATTCTACTTGGCGGGTGGCCCACATAAGAGCGGAGGCAGTTGAACCAGCTAGAGTGAAGTCGGCCGTAGCTGTGCCAGCTCCCAGCTTCAGTTTACCGGCACCATCAGCTAGGCTATTTGCCGTGAGAGACGTATTTTGGCCAGCGTTACTAGAAACCCAGACAGTTCCCGTGAGCGTGTTGGCGGTGTTACTCATGGTCACCGCCCATCCGTTTGATCCTCCGGAAATATTCACGTTACCATCACCTGTGACCGCACCCGTTATATTGGTGCTCTCACCGAATGCTCCAGAGAGCGTAGCGGTCACGCCAGTGTTCACCGTAATACCACGTGCCAAGGTGTAGGCATTGTTGTTGTTGTGCAGGGAGGCGTTGCCAGTAAATGTGATGACGTTAGCAGCATCTCCCCAAGCATTTGCGTTGGTAGCTGAGTCATACTGCACCACACCCCCACTGATGGTGAACCCACCAGTAAACGTGTTGTTACTCGTGCTCGAAAAAATCAACGTTCCCGCTCCAGATTTCAACAAGCCCGAACTACCAGCGATGATGGAGTTCATCGTCGCGCTTACACTCGTTGCTGTATTTATGGTCGCTGTGCCCGTCAAGGTGAGCGTGTTTCCAGAAATGGCGTAACCCGTCGTATTGAACGTCAGTCCGCTTGCGGTAATATTGGCTCCCAGCGTAACGGTGCCCGCAGTTCCACCGAAGACAGCTGTATCGTTATTGGAGTTGTTCCAAGCAACGTGCGGCGAGGCTCCACCATCCCAGTTGAGAAGGGTCGTATCCCATGTCCCCGAAGTGCCTTGGCTCGCGCCATTGCCGTCGGTCAGGATGTCGACAACGCCACCATCCCAATGAAGGGTCGCAGCAGGAGCGTGAGAAGATATCGATAAAAGCGCTCCCCCAGTTACTCCAAGAAGAGCACGAAGACCTATGAAATGGGTTTTCATATATGTGGGTTTTCTTTGAACGGTTCAGAGAGCGAGAACGCACTCTTTGCGTTTATGGGAACCCTTAAAAATACACCGGCTTACCACCAAAGATAATGAATTCTTTGTCTTTTTAGGGTGGGCAAAACACCGTAGTGACGACGGCATCATCTGGACCGCGTGACTCCAGTCGCGCCCCGATGTAGTTGGTGGTCGCGAAAATAAGATCCAGTGAATCATCGGATTTCACTATCCTCATGCTTCCCCCGCCTATCATTCCTCTGCCCTAAAATCCAACTTTTGCGCCCGGATTTCTGGCAATAAGTTTAGAGACTAGCGGAGAGAAATCTCTCCCCGTTTAACCAGTAACCCATAACTTCTAACGTAATTACCTCTTACGACGCAGAAGCAACAGCACACCCAAGCAACCCAGAAGCGCTGCTCTTGGTTCTGGAATGACAGTAAACGCAAGATCTCCGGTGCTTTGTGTGAATACCCAAGTGTTGTTATTAGCGGTCAGACTCCAGACTCCGGCACTGTTGACAAGAGAACCAGAATACGCTCCACCGAGGGTCACTGAAGTGAAGCTACCCGATTGGCTACCGGAATCGAAGAGGTTAAAGGTATAGTCCGCTCCAAGAATGGAGCCAACATCCAAAACAAGTGCACCTGCATAGGTCAGTGCTCCAACAACATTGACACCGTCGTAGCTCGTGCCGCGAACTAATCCATCAATTTCCATGTTGGTGGTGCTTGCACCGGCCAAAATCAGAGAACTTCCAAAGCTTAAAACGCCATTGGTGGTGCCAGGGTTAAGATTACCGTTGATGGTGGTCGCACCATTGACCGTGCCAATTCCGCCAAGAGTCGCTCCGCTTGCAACGGTCACTGCGCTTGAGGCATGTGTGGAACCGTTCACTAGTAAAGTGCCTGAAGAAACGGTGGTGATACCGGTGTAGGTGTTGGTGCCGGAGAGTGTCAGGGTGCCGGTGCCTTCCTTGAGCAACTGTCCGGCCCCGGAGATTTGTCCGCCTAGTATCTGATTGGCGGAGCTGAGGTAGTCGAGTATGGTGTTGGCACCCAAGGAAATGGTGTTCGTGTAATTGCCCCCTCCGAGGTAACCAGAACCCATGACGGCGTTGGTCCTGACGTTGGAGCCGGCGTTGTTGAATGATTCGCCACCAATCGTCAAATAACCACCAGCTACCTTGGTATATGACACAGTGATAGGCCCTGTGAAGGTGTTTTGTCCACTGAGATTCACGTAAGAGCCGGAAGTGGTTTGAGAGTCCATACTGATGTTCAGCCCCAAGGTGACGCCGCCGCTACCGTCGGGGATGGCGCTGGAAATAGTGAGGTTCCCCCGTTCACCGTTCGTAGTGTTATTCCCACCAACAGCACCAGGCGAATTACCGGCGATGAGGTTCAGGGTCGTGTTCGCGGAGGCGGTCACCGTAATCGCTCCGGAAAAGACCGATTTATTATTACTACCATAGATCTGCAAGGTCCTGGAACCTCCGGCTCCTCCTAGTTCGATATTGTTGCCGATCGTAATGCCAACGGTTTGCCCCCCGCCGGATTGGACTAAGAGGGTGCCGCCATCGTTAATAACGATTTTACCCCCAGACTGGCTACTTGCACTGGTGAGCGCCAAAACTCCCGCGTTGATTGTGGTCACGCCAGTATAGGTGAATGCACTGCTGAGATTCAGAGTGCCGGTGCCGTTCTTGGTTAGGCCGTAGCCTAAGCCGCCGTCTCCGACCGCGCCCAAGGTGAGGCCCACAGTGTTGAGGGCTGAAGAAACCGTGATCGCTTTCGTGCCCGTGGTGCCATTCGTCAGAAGTGTGACCGCACCAGTTCCTTGGCTCAGCGTGCTGGTGCCGGTATAGGTGAAGTCCTGATAGATGTTCACCGCATTGGTAATGCTGCGAGCCGTGAGGGCATTCAGCGTGACCGCTGTAGAGCCGGTGCTGGCGCCAATCTGGAAGGTGCCTGTGCCCAGTGCCGAGTTACTGGTGTCGATGTTGAGAGTGCCAGCACTGTGGATAACTCCGCCGGAGAAGGTGTTCGCTCCGGAAAGGGTGAGTGTGCCGCTGCCTGCCTTAGTGAGGCTGTTGTTTAGATTGAAGTCGGAAATGATCCCGCTGACTGTTAGGCCGCCGAGTGCCGACGTGGTGCCGGCGACGCTCCATTCCTGGCTAGCCGCAAGGCCGATTTTGGAGGAAATAGTGGTTAGGGCCGTCGTTTGCGTGGAGGTGATGCCTCTCCCTGCGGTGTTGCCGTTGGCATTGGTGGCTTCAAGGGTCAGCATCTTCGTGCCACCGATCGTCACAGCGGCGGTGTTGCTGAAGTTCAGGCTGTTGATGTCGAAGTCCACATCCAGCACGTTGGTCGTGAGGTTCGCAGCCACAGGAGTTGTGGTATTAAAGGTGACGTTTGTTTGGAAGTCAGGCGCGGCACCGGTTCCAATACTGCTGGTGGCATCGGTGTTCCAGTTGGCGGTGGTTGACCAGTTATTGGCGCCACCTTTCCAAAAAGCGGCGGCCGTTACGCTGGTCACGTTTGCGGCGGTGACTTGGAGGTTGCCATTTTCCGTCCCCGAGTCATGCACAAGGGTGTAGGTCTGGCCAAAGGCTTTGTTGGTTCCGAGAGAGAACTTGGCGAAATTTGTGGCATCCAATGTCCCCGCGCCGCCAATGAGAGTATAGGTAGCTGCAGTGCGCCCTGCCAAGCCACCAAGCTGGTAAAGATTGATCACCGCCGCGCCAGTGGTGGTGACGGTAGTGGTGCCGGCCACGCTGAGTAAGTCCGAGGTGCCGGTGGTATTCCCTAGGTCGAAATAGAGGTTATTGGCTCCCGCCGCGCCGGTGATGGCGAGCGTGCTGCCGAGGGTGAGGGTGCCGACTGCGCTATCTCTGAGGTCGATGCCACCAGCGCTGCTGACCGTGACAGCTCCACCGAGGCTGCCGTTATTACCGCCGAGGGCTCCGCCGGTGACGGACACCGCGCCGGTGGCAACACTGGAGTTGCCGGTGAAGCGCAAGATACCTCCGGAGACTGCAGTGGTGCCGGTGTAGGTATTTGCGCCGGAGAGGGTCCAAGTGCCAGCGCCGGTCTTAGCTAAACTCAACACTCTGCCACCCGCAGAGTTCTGGATATTACCAGAAATTTCAGCAGTAGAGGTACCGTCCAACGTCAGGCCGGTAGTGGAACCAGCGCCAGCATCAGAGGTCTGCTGTACGGTACCGGTAACGAGCAGGGGCGCGTCAGCTTGAACGCGGACAGCGTAATTCGTTGTTGTCGTCGCAAAAAGGTTAATGTTCAAGTTCGCGAGTTGGAGCCTGTAATTATTCGCGCCGGTGACGATGAGGGCTTGTCCTGCAGTCACGTTCGCAGCACCCTGTGTGAAATTCATATTACCCAACTGAATGGTGCTGCCAGTCGTCGTACTAGAACTGGTTCCACCGTTGGCGACGCTGTTGTTGCCAACGAACAGCTGCGTGGAATTTTGAAAGCCGTTGCTGTTGCTGAAGGTGTAGTTCACTGTCGACCGGGATAGCGGCGTGGCTGAGTCATCCAGGAACTTCACGAGGGCGAAACCGCCTGATCCGCCAACATGCGTCTGAGTGATGTTGGTGTTGGGCGAAAGCGATTGCATGCCTTGGAAGATCAAAGTGCCGGCCGGATTGGTGAAGCCGTTTACGGTGGTGCCGGAGTAGGTGTTGGTGCCGGAGAGCGCCCAGATGCCGCTCCCACTCTTGGTGACGCTGACCGCAGAGCCGCTGTAGTCGGTGATGTTACCGTTGAACGCATTGGCACCGGTGTTGCTGCCGCTGAGGGTTAACGCCCTGGTGCCTACCGTACCGGAGAAGGCGAGGTTTTGCGCGAAGGTGACCGCGCCGCTGCCGTTATTTGCGAAGATGCTAGTGCCAGTGGCGTTCAGAGTGAGCGAACGAAGGGCGAAGGTTTTCGCGCCGCCGGTCCAAATCAAGCCAGTGGTGGCTCCGCTGATATTGAATGCGTTCGAGGAATCCCCGATGCTCGCGAATTGCATCTCGTATCCGCTAGTAACCGCGCCGGTAAATGTATTGCCGGTATTCGTGAAATAGTAACCAGTGGAGTTACCGCCCACAATGCCGCCCGACCCGGAGAGTACACCCGTCAGTGTTTTACCGTTGTTGCCGCTGTTTAAGGTAAGAATCCCAGCGTTGATAGTGAGGTCGCGGTTGTATGTTAGCACTGTGTTACCCATGTACCAAATTGAGCTGCCGCCGACCGTGATGCCGCCGCCGGTGCCGAGGTTGGAGTCTGCGGAGGTGGATAGCGTGCCCGCATTGAGGAACGTGCCGCCTCGGTAGGTGTTAGTGCCACTGAGTGTGAGGGTGCCGGTGCCAGATTTGGTCAAGGTGAGGGCGCCGCCGCCTGTGCCGTCCTGGATCACACCGGCGAATGTGCTATTTGCATTGCCCGAGTTGCCGACAGTGAGAGTTGCGGCCGAAGCACTGGCATTCTCCACAATGGGCGTGCCAACATTCGCATTGGAGTCCAAGCTGCGGATCACCACACTAGTTCCCGCCAAACTCAACTTGCCGGTGCTACCAGCCCCAAAAGTCACGGCATTTTCCGATCCCGCGGTGCTGTTAAGCGCCCCGGCACTGCCGATCACAACCGTGCCTGCGTTAATTAGCAACCCGCCCGTGAAGGTGTTGTTGCCAGCAAGCGTCAAAAGACCCGCACCGGACTTGGTGAGTGAAGTTGAGGTGGCATTGACGATGTTTGAAGAAATCGTCAGACCAGCCGCAGTGTTCTTCTGAATCACAATCAGCTCACTGCTGGCGGCCCCAGTGAGTGTGCCTCCGGTAATGGTGGACAAATTACTGCCGACACCGCTGCCAACCAAGATGCCGCCGGCGGCGAGCGTGTTGGCACCGGTCAAAGAAAGTATATTGGCAGCCGCAGTGCTGAAGCGGAGGCTGTTAGCAGCGATGCCCGCACTAAGGGTTCCGGCGCTGTTGTCCACGTCGATGTTGCCACCGGTGTAATTGGCTGCGGTCGTCCCGGCAACGCTGGTTTGGGTGTAGCTCGACAACCCGGTGATCGCAGTGTTGATCCCGTTAGCTACGGCCCATGAGTCCCCAACGGTGAATCCTCTCATGATCCCATTGGTATTGCTTGCAGCTAAGGCCGCGAGAGTGCCGGTTGCGGAAAGGTCAAGCGTAACGCCCGCACCACGACTGACAGTCCCGAGGTTCAGAGTATTTCCTGATGTGACTAAGATCGTCGACAATACCGAGTTGATAGCCGTGGTGGTCAAAGTTTGGGTATTGGTGCCGGTACGAGTGTAACTGAATGAGCCATCGCCAGCGAGAGTAAGCGCGGTGGAGGCGAGCGAGCCGTTGGCCGTGCCACCGCCGAGGTCAAGTGTACCCGCATTGACCGTGGTCGCACCATTGTAGCCGCTGGTTCCGGTGATCGCTAGAGTGCCGGCTCCGTTTTTCGTGAAGGTGAACGCACCGTTGATGCCTCCGACCGTAAGCGTGTTGGCGCTGACGGTGACAGCGCGGTTCGCGTTGATGGTCACATTGCCATTACCCATGTTCAGGCTGTTAGTGCCAGTGAAGGTAAAGTCGGCATTCCAGTTCTGCGCGTTATTGGTGCTCAGGGTGATGGCTCCACCTGAGGTATTGTTGATTGTCCCCCCAGTGATGGTCAAGGCTCCGGTGCCAATCGCCGAGCTAGTTCCGCCGCTGCCGCCATTGTTAATATTGAGCAATATCCCTGTAGTGGTGCCGCCGCTGTAGGTGTTTGCACCTGACAAAGTAGTGATGTTCGCATTGGACTGAAGGCTAAATGCTCCGCTTATGACACCGCCCAAGTTCAAGTTGGTATTGTTATTGGCGGAACTCACCACAACATTGGCGCCCAGCGTGATATTGCCATTGTTGTTCCAGATACCTGTGCCGGTGGTACCACGACCCAATGTCCATGAAGCATTCCAAATATTGTCATTGGTGGTCGTTATTGTCGTTCCGGAGACAGCGGCGTTATTTGCAATATCAATTCTGCCACCATTGATGATTAGCGTGCCGGTGCCGAATGCGCTGGAGTTGTTCCCCGTAAACAACGTTCCTCCAGTATTCAGGGTCACGCCTCCACTAAAGGTGTTCGTGCCGAGAAGCGAAACTCCGCCTGTTCCTGTGCTATTAATCACAACAGCGACATTGCCGCCACCGGATCCATCGCCAATCGCTCCGCCAAGAGAAATATTACCTGTGCTGCTCGAGCCGACGTTGATCGCTTGAGTGCCGCTGGCAGCCGAGCCGATGATGGCGCCGATGGTCTGGGTGGCAGTGCCACTGTTCGTGATGGCAATGGCCGTGGCCGCGCTGTTTAAGATGATCCCGGTGCTGATGGTATTCGCCGACCCCGTTGCATTGGTGAAGAAAAGGCCGGATCCCGCCGTGGCGCTACCGAGATTGATGGCAGTGCCGCCACTGAGAGTAATGGCACCGGTGGCGTCATCAAATGTAATGCTATGAGCCGCTTGGGTGCCACTGACGGTCACAGTGCCACCTGTGCTGTTGGAAGCAGCGGAAAAGAAAAGGTCCGAAGTATTGTCGATCGTTTGAGCTGAGGTAGCGGTCGCGCCCGTGGAATCCGTGCTCCAAAAGTTATTAGTGCCCCAGGTGCCCGTGGCTGCGCTTGCGGTGACGAGGTTACCATTGGTATCCCAGTAATAAGTCGCGGCAGAAGCCTGAGAAAAAATCGCTAACATTGCACTTCCAGTTAGAGCTGAAAGTGTACGAAGGCGCAGGGAATGGATTTTCATTAGATGGGTTTTTTGGGGACGTGTTAGAGTTTTTTCAAACTTTTATCGGGTCGAAATTGTCACTCAACATATGCTTTTTTCTGATTTGTGCAAAGAAAACATGTAAACTTACTTGTAAATCTTTTACACAAGATAGTGCAATTTGTGTGTATAAACACAGGCTTTTTAAGCGCTTGGAAAAAACAATGCGGTTTTCACCTACCTGCCCTTTAGGGAAGGTGAGAAGACGAGTTAGCTCTGATTGGATCGAGTGATTCCAGTCGCGCAGTTTTAAGAGCGCGACTAGAGTCGCGCGGTTCCTGCCGTTCTTTATGGCTATTGGAGGTTTAGCTGGAGCTGGATACCTTTCACGATGGGTTCGTGGATGGTTTTTTTATCAAAATCAAAGGGGTCCGCTCCGTGGCCGGCGGGTTTTGCCATGTTGATGAGGCCTTTGACATGAGAATACATGTCATTAACGGGGATGCGGTTCTCATTCATGACCTTGGCGGCAATGGCATTGTATTCAATTTCCGATCCAAGCTCGAAGACGTTGTTTAATGAGGCACGTATGGGCGTGGTGCTGGCCCAGACGAGTTTTGCGTTGGTGGCTTTTAGGCGTTTCACCAGCTCCCGCAGATTTCTTTCGTAAACCTTGGGGTCTGAATTACGGATGCCGCCGGTATGGATTGGCATGACGCGGAGGGACTTCATGCCAGGCGCTCGGTAGATGAGATCTCCAAGACCGCAGTTGAAATGGATTAAATCCCATTTGCCGGTGCCGAGAATGGTATCGAGATTCGCCAATACGGTGGCGGTGCTCATGACGTCTCCGGTTTTTAGAGTGGGGTAGACGATCTCTACCTTTCCTTTAAGCTCTTTGGTTATGTACGATGCAGGTGCTTGGTAAATGCTATCGCCAATGATTAGCACGCGGGGCAGAGGCATCGCGGGTTGTTGGGCGTTTCCCATACAGGACAAAAGCCCGGAGAAAAAACCGATAAAGGTGATCAGGATATTACAACCGAATTTCGACATGTTCATGCTCTTAGGACAGTCATTTCACCGGTGCTATCGGCGAATTTCTCGGTCGGCACATCGACGGCATTCAGCATGGTGGTCAGCAGGTTCGCCATGGGGACTTTTTTATTTCCTGAGAATTCATGCAGATTTCCGTGTTTGAAGCCGAGTTTATTACCGCCTGCCAAGTGGAGCGGATAGTTCTGTGTGGCGTGAGATGCATGTGGGTGCGCAGAACCCCAGAGCACCACCGTGCGATCTAACATATTTCCATCGCCTTCTTTGGTATCGTGCAGGCGTTTGAGGAAATAGGCGTGTTGTTCGGCGCGCCATTTGTCCCACTCTCCCGAAGAAATATCAGGACGTTTGTGAGCAATGTCGTGAGTGGCGCCTTTGTAGCCGAGGGCGTAGGTGGCGTAGTTCCACATTTCGCTGCTGTTGGAATTTTCACTTTCTAACATGAGGGTGGCGTAGCGCGTGGAATCTGTTAGAAACGCTAGGTAGATCAAATCATACATGCATCGGGTGTACTCTTGTGGATCTTTATGAGAAACAGCGAGGTTTAGCCCTTTGGTATCAATGTTCGGCAAGGGTTTGTGGGTCCATTCACTGGTGCGCTCAACCCGTTGCTCGAGGGAACGAATGGAATCCAAATATTCGTCCATTTTCACTTGGTCCTCAGTCCCGAGACGATTTTTCAGGCTTTTGCTCTGATCCATCAACAGATCTAGGATGCTGGCCTCGCGCTTGAGTCCAGCACGCACGTTTTCAACGCTCTTGCCGGAATATGGCTCGAACATGCGGCTGAATATTTCTTGGGGTCGGTTCATCGAGGGGATCGGCCGACCGGGACCACGATGCGAGAGAGTTTTAGCAGTACCATAAGAGCCGGTGCCACCTTCCGTTCCGAGCACAAGTGAAGCAAAGCGTGTCTGATGACCGTGCATGTTGGCAGCGACCTGATCGACGGAAATGTTGTTCGTTTTCTCGTGATCTGCCATGTAAGCACCGGTGGTAAACACATCGCCGGAGCTGTGACCGCCGAGACCGTAACCGCCTGCATGATCAAGGCCCCGCAGGTATGTGACATAATCTTTGAGTGGCTCGAAAGGAGCGCTGGATTTGTTGAACGTCAGCGGACCCGGTTGACCACACGGCCACCAACTCCATTCGTGATGAGGTTTACCAGCCGTCGGGAGGCCGTTTGGGCCATCGGGCATGTAAGCACCGTATGCGAAATAGCCGACCATCATCCTCTTGGGAAGTGCAGGAATGACTGAGCCTGAAGCAACTCCCATTGCGCGGCTCATGCTGTTTAGAAACGGTAATGCCAACGCAACGCCGCCTCCTTTAAGGAGTTCGCGACGACTAAGATGCCATGATTTGGATTTCATATGGATGTTTTTTGTTAGTGAGTTTTTCGCATGAGTGGACTTTGGCAGACAGCGACGATGATGTCCTGGAAACCGATTCCGGAGGCGTATAAATAATTCTGGAGTTGCTCAACATCTGATCGATCTCGGGCTGTCAGCTCACGGCCGAGGCCGTAAGCGATCAGCCTCTGAATCATGTTTCGGGCGATGTCTTCTTTGCGACTCTGGAGAAGATATTGTTTGAGATCTTCCATGCCGTCAACTTCTGGGCCGTTGGGAAGCCGGGCGTCGGACTCGACTTTGACGGTGTAGATCGTGTTGAGATATTCTGAGTAACCTTTCATGTCCACATGAAGCTTGGGAGCAAATCCTTGAATGCGACTTCCCATCTTAGGCACTGCGGGCTGGTATTTACCAACTGCGTTGTATTGCTCGAAAGGAATTCCCCATGGATCGAGACGGAAATGACAATCATTACAACTCTCTTGAGTGCGGTGAAGTTTCAACAGGTCTTTGATGCTTGAAGCATGCTCAGCAGATTCTCCAGCGGTATCTGTTAGAGCCGGTACATCGGCCGGGGGCGGCTTAACTTCGTCCCCGAGAATCGCCTCGCGTAGCCAGACCGCACGGTAGATCGGATGTGGCGCCGAACCGGTGCCATTTCCAAGAAGAACAGAGCCATGGGTGAGCAATCCTCCTAGGCGATTCTCCGGTTTAATCGGCACCGGACGCAGCTGATTCCCATAAACTTCTGGGATTCCGTAATGGGCAGCTAGCGGCTCATTCAGATAGGCAAAGTCGGAGTCGACCACATTGAATATACTCGCATTGCGGCGAATAAGCTCGCCAATGAAGCCCACGGTTTCGTCGATCATGTAATCGCGAATGGTGGGGCGGTTACTGAATTCTTTGCCTTTCGTTTCGCCCTCGGGGATAGTGTAAAGGAAGCGTGGGAAGAGATCGAGATTGATCGGCACGGTCTTCATTTTTTCCAAACTAAGCCACTGCATGGTGAAGTTTCTAACAAAATTTTGGGAGCGCTTGTCTGCAAGCAGGCGCTGGGCTTGTTTGCCGATCACCTCCGTGTCATTCAATTTACCTTGGGCTGCGATCTTCAACAGCTCCTCATCCGGCATGCTGCCGCACAGAAAATAAGAAAGCCTGGATGCCAGTTCATAATCGCGGGCAACTCCATCTTTGGTGGCAGTGTGATAGAGAAAATCCGGCGTGATCAGAACCATTGAAAGAGTCTCACGCATCGCCGCTTCCATGCTGCCCATATCTGGCGCGACCATATCATAAATTTTAACGAAGCGCTCGACTTCTCCAGCGGTGGCTGGGCGGCGGTAGGCACGCGAAATAAAGCGCTGGAGAACAGCAGATACGTAAGCCTTAGGCTCGCTCATACGTAGCGGCGAATCGAACAAAATCCGAGTGTGGTGAGCGGGCGGCCAGACATCCAAAATAGGAGCTTCGAATTCCATCCAATTGATCACTGCACGTGGCATAGCTAGAATACCGAGCTGATCATTTAGCCTACCATTGTCAAAAGTAACTTGAGGAAGAATCGCCATTCCATCCGGGAAGCGCTTACCTTCCTTGAGCAAACCAGGACGCGGCGGATAATTTTCGATACGGCCCCGGAATTCGTAAACCTGCGGACTGTCCGGGCTGTTCGTCAAACTAACGGTTCCGACAGGCACCATAGGTCTGTTGTTACTATCGCTTGAAGGGCTATAACCCATCATCAGTTGCAATTCCGCTTCCTGCGTGCCTTTGGGAAGAATGGCGGAAGCTTGAATCTTGATTCGAAATTCTCCCGTCAGCGGGAAACTTTTCAATACCATGCCATAAGCCGCTGTACCACGCCTATGTACGACAACACCGACTTCATCTGAACCCATACCACTATCCAAACCACTCATCGTCCATTCTTGACGGGATGTATGAACGATGGGTCGTTCAGGATCTAAGATCGCGCTAGCTAAGGCACGCCGTGCGGTTTCGAGATAACGATCAATCTGCTCCGGCCCCATCCGCATGAGTTGGGCACTGTTGTTAAATTTGTAAGGAATCACAGGATCGTTAGGCAATCCGCCAATCAAATTCAGTTCGATCCCGAGGAGATCTCGCATCGTGTTCTCATATTCAAAATTCGTTAGGCGCCGTGCAGCAACAGGCATGTGTGTCTCTTCCGCATGCTGGGGCTGCTTCAGGGCCGCCTCGATCCATTTCACCACCGCGGTGCGCTCTTCATCGCTGGGCTGCGGCTCATCATCCGGCGGCATTTCCCCGCTCTCAACCATGTCCAGAATCGACTGCCAGAGTTCTAGGTCTTCCTCACCAGATATACTGCCGTTCAAGTTATGTAGCGTGACCTTGCCCTTGCTCTTCTTGGGGCCGTGGCAATTGATGCAGTTAGCCTCAAAAAACGGTAGAACCTTGGATTTGAAACCATCCGCAGCGGTTGGAGTTTCAACCGCAAACGAATTCGTCACTGATGCCAAAAGCACCAGTGCGGCGGGAAACGGAACAAGAAATGAGGTTTTGATCATTCGGAAATAGAAATTTCATCCAATACTTGCGTTGGACAGAGTGTCTACTGAATCACGTCTTACAAAATTGCTTCAATTAGTGAATTTGGCGAAGGATAGTTGAATGCCGACTTGACACTTTTTTAGACAGGATAAATCAAGCGGAACTTAGACTGTAAAAGGTTTATTCTCTCCCAAAAGCTCAGAGTTGCTGAAGATACGCTTCAATTTTCTTCTAGACGCTTGATACATTTTTAAACAGGTGTTGATTGAATTATGAGCGAATTACAATTCCTAAGTAAAATTGAGCAAGTGGCGATGCACTTGCGGGAGAAGATCTTGGCGGGAAAATGGGAAAAGGTCATTCCCGGCAGGCAAGAACTGGCTCTGGATCTTGGGGTGAGTAACAAAACCGTGGAGAGCGCGCTACAGCAGTTGGAAATTGAGGGCGTGCTGATTCCACAGGGCGCGGGGCGCCGTAGAAAGATTGCGAACATCCAGAAAAGCGCGCCTGTCGGATTAAGAATTAAGTCTTTATCCTATGAACATGGCGACCGTGCTCTCTCTCATGAGCTGGAGCTGCAGCGGCGCTTACAGTCTGCAGGACACACGCACGACTACGCAGAGAAATCTCTGCAGGATTTGGGAATGGATGTAAAACGGGTGGCCAAACTTGTAGAAAACACCGAAGCGGACGCTTGGATTGTATCCGCGGGTTCGGTGGAGATTTTGGAATGGTTCGCACAACAGCCAAAACCGGTTCTGGCAGAGTTTGGCCGAGCACAGGGGCTGCCTATTCCATCTGTAAATGTAAACAAAGCTCCCGTGATGCTCACGGCTGTTAGAAAACTCATTTCGCTGGGTCATCGACGAATCGTGATGTTGTCTAGGGAAGAACGCCGCAAACCGACACCCGGGCTTTACGAACTAGCGTTTCTCGATGAACTCAGAGCGCATGGAATTCAGACGGGTGCATATAATTTACCAGACTGGGATGATACGATGACAGGCTTTCACCGTTGTATTGATTCGCTGTTTGGTGTCACGCCGCCAACTGCGCTGATCATATGCGAGTCCCCTCAATATATCGCAGCCCAACACCATCTCTCTCAACGTGGATTAGTCGCTCCGAGAGATGTTTCGCTAATTTGTGATGATCCAGATCTCACCTTTTCTTGGTGTATCCCTAGCATCTCTCACATGTCTTGGGATAGCCGTCCGGTGGTGAATCGGATTGTGCAATGGGCTGAAAACGTCGCGAAAGGCAAAGTCGACCTCAAACAAGTCCTCGTCCAAGCTAATTTCATCGAAGGTGGCACGATTGGCCCAGCACCTGTCGGCGGATAGTGGCTTGCAAAGTTGGGCGGGATGGAAAGAGTTTGCGCAACGTCATGTCCGCATCCCAAACCGCCATCCAACCGACCCGTGAACAGGATTTTCCTGAGTGGTATCAACAAGTCATCAAAGCCGCAGATTTAGCGGAGAACTCGGAGACCCGAGGCTGCATGGTGATCAAGCCGTGGGGCTATGGTATTTGGGAGCTCATCCAGCAGCAGCTCGATCGGCGTTTCAAGGCGACAGGCCATGAGAACGCGTATTTTCCGTTGTTGATTCCGTTGTCGTATTTGGAAAAGGAAGCGGAGCATGCTGAGGGTTTTGCAACGGAGTGCGCAGTGGTGACGCATCACCGGCTTGAAGCGGTGAAAGATGAAGTCACAGGGAAAACCAAAATGATCCCGACCGGAGAACTCGCGGAGCCTTACGTGATCCGTCCGACATCGGAGACGATCATCGGTGCAGCGTTTGCGCGTTGGGTGCAATCGTATCGCGATTTGCCGTTGTTGATTAACCAATGGGCCAACGTGATGCGCTGGGAAATGCGGCCGCGTTTGTTTTTAAGAACCGCCGAGTTTCTCTGGCAAGAAGGCCACACCGCTCACGAAACTAAAGCGGAAGCCATCGCTGAAACACGCATGATCCATGGGCTTTACGAAGAATTTCTCCGCGATCATTTGGCGATCCCAGTCATCCCCGGCGAGAAAACCGCGAACGAGCGTTTCCCCGGCGCAGACATGACTCTAACAGTCGAGGCGATGGTGCAGGATAGAAAAGCCATTCAAGCAGGGACTTCGCATTATCTCGGACAGAATTTCTCGAAAGCGCAGGACATTTCTTTCACGGGTCGCGATGGTGCACAGGATTTTGCGCACACGACTTCATGGGGAGTTTCCACACGTTTGATCGGAACCTTGATCATGGCACACTCGGACGACGATGGTTTGGTGCTGCCACCACGCGTCGCCACCAAACAGGTCGTGATCATTCCAGTGACTCCAAAGGAAGACACCAAAGAAGCGGTGCTCGCGGCGTGTCATGCACTGGCTGAAACGCTCAGGACCACCCGCACTTTCCACGGCGATCCTATCCGTGTAAATGTTGATACTCGCGATATCCAAGGCGGTCAGAAAAAATGGGATTGGGTGAAAAAAGGCACGCCGATCCGTATCGAGATCGGGCCGCGCGATATCGAATCCCGCAAGGTTTGCATGCAGCGTCGCGATCAAGCACCGACCGAGAAGAGCTTCATGGACAAAGAAGAGTTCATCCAGAATGTGACCAATTTATTGCAAGACATTCACGACAACTTGCTCAACAACGCAACCCAGTTCCGCGATGCCAACATCATCGCCTGCAACGATCTAACAGAGTTTCACGCGCATTGGAGCAAAGAGAATCCAGGTTGGCTGCTCACGCCATGGGCGGGAACTTCCGAAGAAGAGGAACAACTTTCCAAACAACACAAGATCACCATCCGCTGTTTGCCGATACCGGAAGCAGGGCTTTCTAAAGAGCTGTTAGAAAAAGTCGACGGCGCATGTTTCCTCACCGGTAAACCAAGCCAGACAATCGCAATCTGGGGACGGAGTTACTAAGTTTAGTTAAACGTTATCAATTGGAAGCCCTTCCCTTTTAACTTCTAACTAGTAACTTTTAACTCCCCGAAGCGTAAGCTTCGACTGAATCGCAGGTGCAGACCAGATTACGATCGCCGTGGACGTTGTCGATACGCGCGACGGCGGGCCAGAATTTGTGATTGCGGAGGTATGGAAGTGGAAACGCCGCTTGCTCGCGTGAGTATGGATGCGTCCAATCGTTTCCGCACAACACGCCGCTGGTGTGCGGTGCATTTTTAAGCGGGTTGTCGTTTGCATCCATTTTACCATCGATGATTTCTTGGATCTCGCTGTGGATGGAAATCATCGCATCGCAGAAACGGTCGAGCTCGACTTTGGATTCCGATTCGGTGGGCTCGATCATTAGCGTACCAGTAACCGGCCATGACATGGTCGGCGCGTGGAAGCCATAATCCATCAAACGCTTGGCGATGTCTTCCACCGTGACGCCGGATTGATCCGAGATCGGACGGCAATCGATGATGCACTCATGCGCCACCAAACCCGTTTTTCCAGTATAGAGAATCGGGAAATAATTTCCTAACCGTTTTGCCATGTAGTTCGCATTGAGGATGGCGATTTCGGTGGCGGTCTTGAGTCCGGAAGCGCCCATCATGGCGATATACATCCATGAAATCGTGTTGATAGATGCGCTGCCGTAAGGTGCGGAGCATACGGCGTGGGTTTGATCATTCATCGCGAAGTGTCCCGGAAGGAAAGGCACAAGTTGCTTCGCAACACCGATAGGGCCGACACCTGGGCCACCGCCGCCGTGCGGGATGCAGAAGGTTTTGTGGAGGTTCAAATGGCAGACATCCGCGCCGATCAAGCCGGGCGAAGTCAGGCCGACTTGTGCGTTCATGTTCGCGCCGTCCATGTAAACTTGGCCGCCGGCATCGTGTATAATGGAAGTGATTTCACGGATCGTTTCTTCGAACACGCCGTGCGTGGATGGATAAGTCACCATCAACGCTGAGAGATTGTCTCGATGGATTTCGGTTTGAGAAATGAAATCCGCCATATCGATGTTGCCGCGCTCATCGCATTTCACACCGACCACTTTCATCCCGCACATCACAGCGGAGGCAGGGTTAGTGCCGTGGGCGGAAACGGGAATCAGGCAGATATCGCGATGCCCTTCGCCGCGCGATTCGTGATAACGACGAATGGCTAACAGACCTGCGTACTCACCTTGTGAGCCAGCGTTTGGCTGAAGCGAAACGGCAGCGAAGCCAGTGATTTCCGCTAACCAGTTTTCTAACTGCGTCAGCATTTCGATGTAACCCGTCGTCTGAGATTTCGGAGCAAACGGATGGATCGATGAAACTTCCGGCCAGCTTAGCGGCAGCATTTCCGATGTCGCATTGAGCTTCATCGTGCAGGAACCCAGCGCGATCATCGATTCGTTGAGAGCGAGATCTTTCGACTCCAAGCGCTTGATGTAACGCAGCATTTCCGTTTCGGAGTGATACGCATTGAACGCTGGCGCGGTGAGGAATTTGGAAGTGCGGTCGAACGTTGTGTCCCATTCTTTTCCGGCGACGCCATCTAGGCGCGAGACTTCGAACAAACGGCAGAGCGACCAGATGTCACTTGAGACTACAGTTTCATCGAGAGAAATTCCGACGTGTGAGTCATCGATCAAACGCAGGTTAAATCCATGATCCGGTGCGGCTTCGACCAATGCGCTAGCCTTGCTAGTTTTGACGATGATCGTATCGAAAAACGCACCGGTTTCGATTTCGTAACCACCCGCGACCAACGCCGCTTTCAGCTCGCGTGCTTGTGAGTGGATCTTGCCAGCAATCGCTTTCAGACCTTCTGGTCCGTGATACACCGCATACATGGATGCCATCACCGCCAACAACACCTGCGCGGTGCAGATGTTAGAAGTCGCCTTGTCGCGGCGAATGTGTTGCTCGCGGGTTTGTAGGGAGAGCCGGTAAGCGGGCTTGCCTTGTGCGTCGATGGAAACGCCGATCAAGCGACCCGGCATCTTGCGTTTCAACGCGTCTTTGCAAGCCATGAAACCCGCATGCGGGCCACCGAAACCGAGCGGCACACCGAAGCGTTGTGAGGAACCGACGCAGATGTCCGCTCCGAATTCGCCGGGCGATTTCAGTAAAGTCAGCGCCAGCAGATCCGCCGCGCAAATGGTGACTGCGCCGACGGCTTTTGATTTTTCGAAGAAGGCAGAGAAATCATCGATGCGTCCGCGGGTGTCGGGATATTGCACGATCACCGCGAATAAGTTATCAGCGGCCGCAGGATCGAAGGTTTGCCAATCGCCCACGATCACATCCAAGCCAAGCGGCTCGCAACGGGTTTTCACCACATCGATGGTTTGCAAATGGCAGCGATCGGAAATGAAAACGGTTTTGCCTTTCGGTTTTCCGGAAAGCGCGAGCGTCACGGCCTCGGCGGCGGCGGTGCCTTCATCGAGCAGGGACGCGTTCGAGACATCGAGTCCGGAGAGATCAGTGATGAGAGTTTGGAAATTAAGCAGCGCCTCCAAACGACCTTGCGCGATCTCGGCTTGGTAAGGCGTGTAAGCCGTATACCAACCGGGATTTTCCAAAATATTTCTCAGAATTACGCCCGGCGTCAGAGTGCCGTAGTAACCTTGGCCGATGAAACTTTTTACAACTTTGTTCTGGCTCATCCATGCGCGCAACCAAGCGAGTGCCTCATGCTCTGAAAGCGCGGGCGGAAGATTCATCTCCCCTTCCATGCGAATTCCAGCAGGCACGGCCTCGGAAATGAGTTCGTCGAGTGAGCCGTGACCGACTTGTTTGAGCATTTCGGATTTCTCAGATTCTGAAGGTCCGACGTGGCGGGCGAGGAAGGAAGAAGTAGCAGCCATGATTTCGCCACAGCTCATGCAACAGGAAAGCCCGCCCTGCAACCCAGAATCTCAGTTGGGGAAAATTACGTCAATCGATCCCTGGAATCGGGTCACTTGGAAGGATGGGTTTTCCTTCCCAAATCGGCACGCCATCGCGGTATTCCAGAATCCGATCCTTACTCTTCGGTGCGTGCGGGGCTTGGTTTTCTGGGATCCATTTGCCTAGCCTGACCATTTCAGCGGCGTGCTTGGGATCGCTGGCGAGGTTTTTGAACTCATGGGGATCGTTCTGCATGTCGTAGAGCTCCTCGGAGCCATCGACATAACGAATGTAGCGCCAGTTTTTGTCGCGGACGGAGTTATTGCCGGGGTTGTGATTCGTGATCGCAGGCCATTCCCGCGTGGTGGTTGCGTCTTTTAATTGTGGAACAAGCGAGTGGCCTTCGAGTTGTTTCGGCAGAGGCAATCCAGTGAGTTCGCAGAGCGTCGGGAAAATATCTAACAACTCAACTGGCTCGGCGCATTTGACGCCGCTCGCAGTGCCGGGGCCCGCGAACATCAATGGAACGCGGGTGGATGGCTCCCAGAGAGTATTTTTTCCGGTGATCAATTTTTCCCCGAGGTGCCAACCGTGATCCGACCACAGCACGATGATGGTGTTTTTCGCATGCGGGGATTTTTCCAAAGCATCCAAGACCCGACCCAACTGCGCATCCATGAAACTGATCGATGCGAGATAAGATCTAACCAAGTTTTTCCATTGGTTCTGCTCTTCTAAAAACTTCAACCGCGGTTCTGGTAAATTCCAATGCAGCCACCATGAAGCACGCGGTGTGTCGGCTCGATCGTCCTTCAAAATTTCCGGCAGCATCAAGGTTTCCTCAGGATAAAGATCCATCCATTTCTGAGTTACGAAGCACGGCACGTGTGGCAGGAAAAACCCGGCGGATAAGATAAACGGTTGATCCGCTGGCATATTCTCAAGCTTTTCTACTGCCCAGCTCGCAATTTTATAATCGTCTTTGTCTTCGTCTTGATGCGGGAAAACTCCCCAATCCATGAGTTTTGTTTCGCTGGGCGTGTTGACTAATTTTTTCGGAGGAAACGGCGCACCCGTTGCCGGAGGGCCAACCTCATCCCAATCCGGCCCAGCTTTTTTCCGCCCATAGGCTCCATGGAATACTTTTCCCGCCATGTAGCTTCGGTATCCTTGCTCACGGAAATACTCGGGTAATGTTTTCAAATCCGCAAGCTGCGGCGTCTCACGGAGAAATGGCGATAAGCCATAGATTCCGGTCGAGGTCGGGCGCTTTCCTGTTAGAACACTGGTTCGCGAAGGATTGCACAACACACTCTGGCAATGCGCGTTGGTGAACGTGACGCCCATTTTCGCAAGCCGATCAAAATTCGGCGTCTTCGCTTGCGGATGACCACCGAGCGGGCTCACCCAATCATTCAAATCATCAACTGCGATGAAGAGGATATTGGGTCGAGAGGTTTGGGCGTGAGTTGCCAATAATCCCGAACACAAAAACACCAACGAGAATACAAATTTTTTCATACGTGGATTTAACTTAAAGCAACGGGAAAATTCAGCTCTGAATGACCTCATTTACCGGGTTGCTGCCATGGCACGAGCTGGGCAGCGGCGAGTTGAGCGTCTAGAGCTGCGATCATTTGTTTGAGCCGCTCGGGTTCTTTTGACGCGAGATCGTTGGCTTCGAGTGTATCGTTTTTCAGATCGTAAAGTTGAGCCGGGCTTTTGATATCGTCGCGGATGATTTTCCAATCGCCCAGCTGCATAGCTTGCTTGGTGGTTTTTTGAAGCCACATGTATAATTCAGGTCGATCAAAGGCAGTTTGTTTTCCTGTAAGAAGAAGTTGTTTGAGAGAGCGACCCTCAATCTTGAGATCGATGGGCACCGAACAGAGATCGGCGAGGGTTGGAATGAGATCCATGGTCAGGGCGCGGAAATCCGTTTTTGCGGCAGGGATATTTCCCGACCAACGGATGGAGGTCGGGACCTTGATGCCGCCCTCGTAGAATGTTCCTTTACCATCGCGCAGCGCGCCGTTGTTGGCTGCGAAATTCAACGCACCACCGTTATCCGATGTAAAAATGACGATGGTGTTTTTGGCTTGGCCTGTTTTTTCCAAAGCCGCGAGAACTTGGCCGATGCCGTGATCCATGTGTTCGATCAAAGCAACAAGGCCCGCGCGTTTATCTGTAATACCCTTTTCGCGTTGTTTGACTTTTTCTAACCATTCCGGCGGTGGCTGAATCGGATCGTGCGGAGCGTTGTAGGCGAGAAATTGGAACCATGGTTTGCCGGTCTTCGCTCGAAGCTCAATTGAGGCAATCGACCATTCGGTGAAAAGATCGGTGGCATGG
>JANPJY010000080.1:0-9189 GCA_031425735.1 Akkermansiaceae bacterium
AGCAACCCGCAGCTCTTCCATGGAGCAGGTTTCAGGATTGGGAAGTTGAAGTGAGCGACCGATGCCTCATTCAAATAAGTGTTTCAAAAAGTACCAGTACAAAATTCACTTTTTACGCAAAGACTTTTGGCAAACGGTCTAGATGCTGAGCCTGTCGAAGCAATAAAATGACCGCTGGGTGATGGGCTCAACTCGGGGAGCGTCATATACTCCTCAATAAACAATCTTCACCGGCGTTCCTAACTTCACTTGTGAGAAAAGTTGTGGCACAAACTCACTCGGCATACGAATGCAGCCATGCGAAGCTGGCTCGCCAGGACTCGGAATTTTTCCAATGTGCATCCCGACTCCGTAATCTGTCAGGCGCATCCAATACGGCATAGGTGCAGGCATGTAACGTTCACCTGGTCCGACTCGATCACCAGGTGAGGCATCGTCATCCACGACTTCCCCGAACTCGTTTTCGATCCATCCATACTTGTTGGAATATTTATCCACAATCATCTCAGTGATCCGATACGAACCGGGACGTGTGCCACGACCCTCGATACCGGTCGCCACAAAACACCAACCAACCTCTTGTCCGCCGCGCTTAACGGTGGCGATCTGTTCGCTCAAATCGATCTGCACGGAAATTTCACCCGGACCGCCGACGTCGTGCCATTCATACATGATTCGTCCTGCCTTTGCTGGTGCTGGTGGAGGTCCAGGGGTACAAGAACTTAGTAATGCGCAAAGGGCTGCTGCGGTGGCGCAAATCTTGTGAGTGAAAAAGTTCATTTGTGGGGCAATTGCTATTGTATGACAATTTCCTCATGTAAAGCATTTGATTGACCGTAACACTGTTTTTAGAAGTTTTTCCGAAAATATCTGGCTATTTACCCCACTTTGTAAGAAGCAGCGCCAAATTTTCGTTCTTTCAACAGCTAATTTCCCATGCGCGCGCTCAGCTTCCTTCTACCCCTCATTGTCCTTCTTGCGAATTCTCTTATTGCTGCGGAGCAAACAGGTGAACAGCTCTACACGCTTTATTGCTCGGCTTGCCATGCTCCAGATGGAAAAGGCGCCAATAATGGGACATTTCCTCCCCTCGCCGGCAGCCCTTGGATCGAAGGCGCCCCCAAACGCTCCATCGCCATCGTGATGAACGGTTTGCATGGGCCGATTGAAGTGAAAGGCAAAACCTACAATCTCGAAATGCCTCCCCAGGGTGCCGCCCTCTCGGATGAACAAATCCTCTCCATCCTCAACTACGTCCACACCTCATGGGGCAACAAAGGAGAAATCATTCCCCGCGATCTAATCCGCGTCACTCGCTCTGAATTCCAATCCCGCACCGGACCATGGACCGCTCCTGAACTTCTTAAACTGTTTCCTCTTCCCATCCAAAAAACTGCCCTCTCCGATCTCACCTCACGCGTCTACAAAGGCCAGTGGAACCAAATTCCTGACTTCGATAAAATTCAGGCAGAAAACATCGAGGAAGAGCACAACGGTTTGATCAGCCCATCGATTACCGAATTAAACGAGCACTTTGGAATAGTCTGGGAAGGAAACTTCGATGCCCAAGCAGTTGGTGAATACGAATTTGCTCTCGATTCAGATGATGGCGCACGCGTCACACTCAATAACACCGTCGTGTGTGAAGTGAAAGGCAACGGACCGATGAATGGTTCACGCGAGAGCAAAGGCAAAATTTCTCTAACACAGGGGAAAAATCCATGCCGCATAGATTACTTCCAAAACAAAGGTCCGAAAAGTCTCAGCCTGAAATGGCGTAAGTCCGGAGAAAAAGATTGGAACTGGCTCAGTGAAAAGCCAACAGCTGTTAAAGATGGCACTCCAAGCATACCGCTTGTCCCATCTGATGAAAAAACGGTGATCTATCGAAATTTCATCGAAGGCACCACCGCTCGTGGTATCGGTTTCGGTTTTCCAGGTGGTGTGAATCTCGTTTACTCCGCAGACAATCTAGCACCTGAACTCGTCTGGACAGGAGATTTTATGGATGCAGGTCGCCACTGGACCAACCGTGGTCAAGGCAACCAAGCTCCATCCGCAGCGAATGTGATCAAACTTACCAAAACCCGCTTCCTTCCTATCGAAGCTCGCTTCAAAGGTTATTCGTTAGATTCTCAAGGCAACCCAACTTTCAATGTTTCCATCGGTAAACAAGTTCTCACTGATGCATGGAAACCCGGAAAAGACGGAACCTTACTGCGCACTCTAACACTGACTGGTGGATCAGAACTGAACATCGCTCTCGGCAATGCAGCTGTTACTGGCTCGGAATCCGTTAGCCTCGCCCCCGGCAAACCGACCACCATCACATATACTCTAAAATAAGCCTGCCTAAACTTTTTTACGCTACAACATCATGCGCTTTCTCCTTTTTCTAACAGCCACAATTACCTCGGCTTTTTCTCAGACCCAATCCGACTTCTACCTACGAGAAGAAATCCCCCTTCCAAAAGGCGAGAACATGGAAATTTCATCCATCGCTCTCATGCCAGATGAAAAAGTTGCGGTCGCCACCCGTCGTGGCGATGTTTGGATCTGCTCCGGGGCTTACGGCAGCGATCTCTCCAAAGTCACTTGGAAAAAATTCGCACACGGCCTCCATGAACCACTTGGAATGTATTATCAGAAAGGTTCGCTTTTTCTCACCCAACGCCCGGAGTTTTCCCGCATCCAAGATTCAGACAGCGATGGCACTGCAGATGTATTTGAAACGATCAACTCCGATTGGGGCATCAGTGGCGACTACCACGAATATGCCTTCGGATCCACTCCTGACAAAAATGGCGATGTCTGGATTACGCTCTGTCTAACAGGTTCATTTGACGCCAAAGCCAATTGGCGCGGATGGACGGTACGCATCACGCCCGATGGAAAAATGATTCCAACATGCTCTGGAATCCGCTCACCCGGTGGTATTGGTTTCAATGCAGAAGGTGATGCATTCTATACTGATAACCAAGGCATCTGGAATGGATCTTCCTCACTCAAATGGTTAAAACCCGGCTCTTTCCAAGGTACTCCAGATGGCAATATATACCACAAACTCGCCAACCTCCCCGCACCTCCAGAACCTGTGGATGGATCTCGCGTCCTTGCGGAACGTCTAAAAAATCCAAACTACATTCCGCCCGCCGTCGTTTTCCCTCACGGAAAAGTCGGCCAATCCCCCACCGGCATCGAGCCCGATCTCTCTAACGGAAAATTTGGTCCATGGAAAAACCAAGTCTACGTTGGCGAGCAAACTCACTCCCAACTCCAACGCGTCTTCCTCGAACAAGTCAACGGCATCTACCAAGGTGCTGTCTTCCATTTGATCGAGGGCTTCGAAGCCGGACTCATCCCGATCAAACTCGATCAAGAAAAAGGAGTCCTCTTCGCCGGCGGATCGAACCGCGGTTGGGCATCGCGAGGCAGCAAACCTTTCACCTTCGAACGCGTCAAATGGACTGGCAAAACTCCTTTCGAAATCCTCACCATGGAAGCCGAACCCGATGGCTTCACCCTCACCTTCACCGAACCTGTCGATGAAGCATCCGCCGCCAATCCCGCTTCATATTCCATGGCAGCATGGACCTACATCCTCCAGAGCAAATACGGCTCACCGGAAGTCGACCAAGCCACTCCCACCATCCAAACAGCCAAACTCTCCGCCGATAAAAAATCTGTTCGGCTCACCATCAACGGCCTTGTCCGTGGTCATGTTCATCATCTCAAATCTACAGGCGTAAAATCTAAATCCGGCCAAGCTCTCTGGCACCCTGACGCGTTCTACACGCTCAACGAAATTCCTGCTAAGTGATTTTCAACGATTCACTCCCGGTGGTAAAACCACAACAGCACCAGCAGCCCAACGCCAGTCCCCCACAGTAACCAGCTGTTACTGATCAAATATGGGTAAACCATCAATCCGACGCCGATCGCACGGGGTTGCCAAAGATCGAGCTTTCGTCCGTAGGAGAATGCACCCCAACCAATCGTTCCGAAAATAAAACCAGCGAGTATATTGTAGGGATTAAAGTTCAGCATAACGGTTTACTGGAAATTACGTTTGAAGATCTTTGGCTAAAATAGCTCTTTCATCTGAAACTCCCAGAGAAAACATCAGGATCATATGCAACGGTAGGGTCGACACGCCGTTGTCGACCCAAATCAGAAATATCATCACCCTATCATTCTAGCGTGCGTGTGAACACCCCGTGCCTCGTTATTGGACCCAACCTTATCAATTTCATGCTTGGAATTTACCCCCTCCCCGCCCCATCTTCCCCCGCACACAACCATGGCTTGGCTTCTCCTCATTCTTCCTCTCGTTGCCGCTGTATCGAATCAGCTTTTCCTACGCAAACTCGGCATCGCTCACCTCGTCTCGACCGCCTCCGCAGCCGCGACCTTCGGGATCGCGATTAGTCTGCTTGGAATTACCGATTCTCTTTCCATTCCATGGGCAAACATCGGCACTCTTCAACTCGATATCGGCATCACCTTGGATAAGCTTTCCACTGGCATGATGATCGTGGTCACGGGCGTCGGCTTATTGGTACATGTGTTCTCCTTGGCCTACATGCAGGACGATGCATCCAAAGCGCGATATTTCACCGGCCTCGCGTTATTCATGTTCTCGATGACTGGCATCGTGCTCTCATCAAATTTCATCATGACTTTCATTTTCTGGGAATTGGTCGGACTCAGCTCGTACCTGCTCATTGGTCATTGGTATCAAAAAGACTCCGCAGCAGATGCAGCGAAAAAAGCTTTCCTCACTAACCGCATCGGCGACTTCGGTTTCATGATCGGCATCCTCATGCTTTGGGGCATCACTGGAACCTTTGCTTTCTCTGAGATGGCCATCCCCACCACCGTTTCCGCCGGCGTCCTCGGCGCGGCGTTACTCTGTGTGTTCTGCGGTGCCATCGGAAAATCTGCTCAACTTCCCCTGCATGTCTGGCTGCCAGACGCCATGGAAGGCCCAACCCCAGTGTCCGCCCTGATCCATGCCGCCACCATGGTCGCTGCGGGTGTTTATATGTTAGTCCGCGTCCAGTTCTCGCTTGATACCGAAACGTTTAAAGCTTTCGAAGGTTTCTCCGGAACCACCATCGCCTACATCGGTGGCATCACTTCGCTCATGGCTGCTCTCATGGCAACCCAACAAGACGACATCAAAAAAATCCTCGCCTACTCCACCCTCTCTCAGCTCGGTTACATGGTCATGGCGGTCGGCCTCCTCGCTGGCGAAGCCGGGATGTTCCATCTCTTCACGCACGCTTGGTTCAAAGCGCTGCTCTTCCTCGGCTCAGGCGCGATCATCTACGCCTGCCACCACGAACAGAACATCTGGAAAATGGGTGGTCTCATGAAAAAAATGCCGATCACCGCGATCACCTTCGCCATCGGCACCGCAGCACTTATCGCGGTTCCTTATGTCACTTCTGGATTCTGGTCCAAAGAAGAAATCCTCACCGCCGCCTACAACGGCAATAAATTCTTATTCGTCATCGCGGTCTTCGTCGCCTTCCTCACCGCATTCTACATGACCCGCGCATTTGTCGTTACCTTCCTTGGAAAAACTCGATCTGAAGACTCCTTACACGCCCATGAGGTCGGCCCGTTGATGTTGTTGCCTCTCATCCTCCTAGCTGCGATGGCGGTCCTTTCCGGCTTCCATTTCCTTTCCGATCCTCTCTCTGCGCTCCGCCCTCATCATAGTGCAAATAACATTGTACTAATCGCTTCCATTGCCACCCTCGTGCTCGGCGTTGGCATCGGTTTCTTCCTCTACTCCGGCAAAGCCAAAGACCCAATCTCCATCCCGCTTTTCCGCAATCGTTTCTATCTCGATGCGATCTACGAAAAAGGCATCGTGAAATATTTCCAAGATGGCTTCGCCGCCATCGTTCACTTCTTAGATGAGTTCGTGATCAACGGCCTTCTCGTCGGCGGTTTCTCCCGCTTAGCCGAAACGTTCGGAAGCGTCTTCCGCAAAGCTCAATCAGGCAACCTCCAAGCCTACTCCTTCACCTTCGGCCTCGGCGTACTCCTCGTCATCTACTTCACGGTGTTTCTCTCGAAGTAAAAAACTTCAAAGATCAACATTCAGCAATCGTCATTCGAAATTCCTGCGACTGCAGGCAAGAAAACTTTGCGTTCCTTGGCGAGCTTAGCGGCTTTGACTCCATTGCATTCCGTCCAAGTTAAAACGCTACGCTTTACTAAAAAATTCGCTATCGCTCATTCTGCTTTGCGTTGAAATAATTCTTTAACCGATGACCACCACCCGCTTCGCCCCCAGCCCGACCGGTCATCTCCACCTCGGTCACGCCTACGCGGCGAAAGTCGCGCATGATCTTGCACGAAAACACAACGGACGCTTCCTACTCCGCCACGAAGACATCGATTCCTCACGCGTCCGCGAGGCTTACTACCAACAAATCGAAACCGATCTCCACTGGCTCGGTCTCGATTGGGATGGCGAAGCCCTCCGCCAAAGCAGCCGACAAGACGCCTACCGCGACGCCTTGGAAGTCTTAAAACAGCAAGATCTCGTCTATCCCTGTTTCTGCACCCGAAAAGACATCCAACAAAGTCTCAGCGCACCACACGGCGTCGCAGAAAATATTTACCCCGGAATCTGTCGCAACCTTCCCAAAGAACAATCCGCTCAACGCATCGCCGCCGGAGAATCCCATGCATGGCGTTTCGATTCTAACAAAGCCGCCGCACTCCACGGCGAACTCAGCTTCGAAGATCTCCGCTTCGGAACAACCCGCGTGAACCCGAACGCCAATGGCGATGCCGTCCTCTCCCGCAAAGACATAGGCATCGCCTATCACCTCGCTGTCGTCGTCGACGATGCGTTTCAAAACATCACCCACGTCACCCGCGGTGATGATCTGTTAGAATCCACCCACATCCATCGCCAACTCCAAGCCGTGCTGCGATTTCCCGAACCGACCTATCTCCATCATCGCTGCGTCTGCGATGAAACCGGAAAACGTCTAGCAAAACGCGATGATGCGAGATCCATCCAGACCTTACGGGAACAAGGCTTCACACCCGAGGGTGTCCTAGATATGGCAAATGCGTAAAACTCCAAGGAGGGGCTGCATTCTGCTGCCCTCTCAAAAGCTACCGTTGAAGCGTGCGACCTATCTATTTCTGCAATTTTTCCGTCCCCTTGTGGTTCTCCGTCAAAGTCCGACGTATGCACTTTCTTAGATGACTAGAATATCAGAAGTTCACCATGAACCCGACTGTCACACTGTTGTAGTTGTAATTAGAATTTCCCAACTGGCCATCATAGTGAGCATAGACATTGACGGTGGGAGTGACTTGCACATCGAGTCCGGCACTTAACACAGCGCGGTCCCGATTCATATCCGGGCCACTCACGGTGAACACCGAGCTTGGCCCTGGCAAGGAACTCGCTTTCAGAGATTGAGTGCTGTCGAGGTATTCATGCTGCCATGATAGACGCACCTGTGGGGTGACAACCATCCCGAGGACCATTGTGGAATACGCAACTCTCACACCAACGTCTGTCAGCAGCGAATCTTGACTCTGCGTCGGGAATTGCAAAGAGGACGGCGAACCCGTCTCAGTGAAACCGTTCAAGGTGATGCGCGTATAAGCGACTGAGGCCGATGGAGTGATCGTCCATTTCCCCCTGTGGATGTCGTATCCGCCATTGAGCATTGCATTGAGCTCCCAACCATCCGGGCTCCCTTCAGATTCTCCCGTCACAGTGGTTCTCCGAGTTTCGTAGGAGTTGTATCCACCACCAGCAAGCGCATCTAAGAAACATCCGTCTTTGAAGAGAGTCGCATAGATTGCCCCCTTGTAGCTATCACCTTCGATGCTGCCACTATTGAAAAGTTCCGCATCCAGCGTGCTATAAGAACCCAAGATGCCAACGACCAAATTGTCATTCATGCGGCGGTCGGCACCGAGAGTGGCACCCAGCGTGTCGAAGCGATAGCCGTTCGCACTGCTGCTTGGATCCACAGTCGCCGAAGCGCCCGTGCCTTCAAGGTAAACGCTCCAGAGGTTGTCTTGCTGAGGCGACGCCTCGGTTTGGTCCACTAGGCCACCTTTGCTGTCACGCATTCCGCCTTTGCTGTCACCCATTCCACCTTTGCTGTCACGCATTCCGCTCTTGCTATCATTTTGCTCCGGAATGTATGGGGCTTGGGGTGCGGAGCGTCCACCACCTCTGCGAACCAACTCGAGATGGCGCTGGATGTTTGAATTCTGAGCTCCAGCGGCAGAAAATCCGATTTGAAAGATCGACGTCAGTTCATCGGGATATAGCACACCCGACTCGGCTAACGCGCCTAGCCCACAATCATCGAATGGACCCCCTTGTAGAAGGTTGTTGTCTAATGTCACAGCACCTGTAAGGGCGAACGCCCTGCCTTCCACGAGATTGGCACCAGTATCGAATGTGATGCTAATGTCTGCGAGAACATTTCCTTTGAATTCCGTCGCTGTTCCGAAGGTTGCCGAGCTACCCACCTGCCAATACACCTGAGCGCAATCTGCACCTGGCCCCGTGATGACGACTCTGGAAGTTGCGGCGGTAATGAGCGTGCTGCCGATTTTGAAAATGAAAACCTGGCCGGGAGCGGTGGTTCTAAGCTGAAGTGTGCCAGTGAGAAAGGCGCTTGAACTGAAACTGTAAACACCTGGCGTTAGGGCATTAATGCCGTTGAAGTCGCCAAGATCTTGAGTGCTCAGGTCCCTGGTGCCGTAATAGTTCGTGTTGAGGATGGTGTTGTAGACTGTTCTAGCATCGTTCCGAGCATTATCAGCAACTGCATCAGCAATATTGATGTTGCCAGTTACCGTACCGGGTGGGAATCCAGTGAAGTCACCTATACCTCCCGGGAAGAGTGCGAGATTTCCGTTAACAATGGAGGGACCGGTATTCGTGATGGAGGAGGAGCCAATCACAGTGAAATCTCGCCAAGTGCCTGTAAAGTCGAACAGTTGACCATATGCGCTGGACGAGAACATGATGGTCGAAAGTCCAGCCATGGCGGAAAAGGGCTGGAAAAAGTTTTTATATTTCATCTTGTTTTTGATGCTAGGAATTTGCTTTTGGGTGAAGGCCGTTGAAAGAGCCGGTCACGGTATTGGTATGGTTGGTTGGGGCGCTCGCTCCTCTTTGCA
>JANPJY010000081.1:0-10964 GCA_031425735.1 Akkermansiaceae bacterium
GGTGCCAAATGCGTATTCTTGCAAATTTGTTAGAGAGTCACCGTCGGGATTCGCCGTCATCGTGGCAATGCCAGCCGTCAAGCCACTGGCCACAGCCCAGTCATCAAACAGGATGATAATAGCAATGGTGGTATCGTCGGCAATCGCTGAGGTGGTATCGAGGTTGTTGCCTGCGGCATCGGCCAATACCGCGCCCGCGTTCACCCGCAGTTGCAGGGTGCCTGTGGTGGTTGGCGTCACTTGCACCGTGAACACTCCGGGCGTGTTTTCGACGATCGTGCCGAAGGACACGGCGGCGGAACCGGCGTTGCCGAAATCGGCCGCGGTCACCGTCGCGGCATTTATGTCCTCACTGAAGGTGATGGTATAACTCACCTGTGTACTTACGACGATGGGTCCACCCGCTTGGTCGTCCACCACATTTGCGGATGCCAAAGTTGGCGGTGAGGTATCGATTCCACTCACCACCAGCTCAATGCTGGAGCCGTTGAGTTGCAAGGTGCCGGTGCCTCCGTTGCCGACGGGCCCGCTGAGGAAACCGGTTCTGAGGGTTCCGCTGATGGCCGCTCCATTAATCAAGGTATAAGTGCCGTTGGTCAAATTGCCGGTGAACACGAAGTTCTCGATGCCGAGCGTTCCGGTGCCGATGGTCACGGTGCCGCCGACGGAAATGCGGTCGCTGGCTGCCGGGGTGGCGAGGTCGTATTTGATGGTGCCTGCGCCGCCGGCCATCGCGGAGATGTTGAGTCCACCATTGATCGTCATGACTCCGATCGAATTACCCGGATCCAATAGCGCGGATGCCGCCACGGTGACGGTGCCGCCAATCGTGCCACCTCCGCCGAGGGTCGCATTGTCGCTAACGCTGACGGCTCCGGTGGCTGTGGAGTGGTTGCCGTTGATGAACAGTTTGCCGGCACTCACACTGGTGCTTCCCGTATAACTAGATGTGCCGGAGAGGGTCTGCTCACCCGCCCCAGTCTTGGTCACTGCGCCTGTGCCGCTGATGCCGACATTGGACGAGAGGCTGCCGAATCGGTTGAAGACCAAGGTCGCATTGTTGACGATGCTGGTCGTATTTTCAATGGTGCCGTCTTTACCAACGGTACCGTCACCGAGTTGGAGAGTGCCGGCAGTGATGGTGGTAGTACCTGTGTAAGTGTTCGCACCGGTGAGCACCCATTTACCGGTGCCGGACTTGGTGACGCTGAGAACACCGGTGCCGACAGCACTGGAGTTCTGGAGGATGCCAGCAATCGTATTGTTGTCGTTATTGCTGCCCGTCAGCGTGAAGGTGCGGGCGGACGGGTAGCCGAAGGAGACTGTTACGTTGCTCGCAGTGCCTAGATTGTTGGCATTGAGAGCGAGCGTTCTCCCATTGATGCCAGTAATTGTAGTAGCTAGGGCACCATACTTTACGGTCATTCCCAAAGCGAGTTTCGACATGTCGTACCCCGTCGGCAACGTCATATTATACCCTGCAGGCGATGCCGTTGTTGTTTCATCCGGCGTCACCACGCCGGTCTGGTTGAACACCAAGGCCCCCGCACCAGATGAATCCAAGGTGCTTCCGGTGACAATTGCGAAGTTCCTGTCGATGTTGGCACCGCTGCCGGTGTAGCGGAACGTCCCGCCGTTGAGACGTAGGCCGTTTGCTCCGCTCGACGCTTGGCCAATGTTACTGGCAAGGCCGCCGTTGGCGAGGCTGGTCACTTGCAGCGTGCCTGTAGTGACCCTGATGCCGCCAGTGAAGGTATTGGCCCCGCCGAGGATCCATTTGCCTGCGCCGGCTTTGTCGACGGTCAAGCCGCCGCTGGTATTGGAACCGTTGCCGATCACCCCATTGAAGGCGTTGTCCCCTATATTGGTGCCCCCTAAAACGAAGTATCGGCCAATGCCGTTCATGGTGTTGAGGAAATTGGTGTTGATCGTCCACGTGTGCGCCGAGTTGGTACTGTTGTTCGCGAGGATGTTATTGAGTAGATCCCAGCTACTGCTGGTTTTAGCAAGGATCTGGACCTGGCGGGTGTCGAAGGTCAATGCCGACGTCCCGTTGTAAGCGAGCGTCGCCGACTGGGCCTGATTACCATTGCCGTGCTGGAACTGAAGCGTGCCCGCGTCGGCGATGCTAGCGAACTCAAGGATCGCATTGGCACTGCCCCTCTGCGCAAGATTGCCCGTGAATCCGCTGGCGTCTCCGAATTTGAGAGCCTTGTTAGAGCCGGCCCAAGCCAAGGTTCCAGAGCCGGTCGCCGTCGCAAAAGTGGTGCTCCCGCCCGCGAGAGTTGCCGTTCCAGAGTTAATGGCAAGCGTGCCGCCACTATAGTTGTCGGCGGTCGAGGTGAGGGTGCCGGTCCCGCCGAAGGTGACGTTTTTGTTCGTGCCGCCCCAGGAATTCAGAGTGGAGAACGTGAGGTTTCCCGCGTTGATGGTGACCCCACCGCTGAAGGTGTTGGCGCCGGAGAGAGTGAGTATGCCCGCACCGCTTTTGTGAAGTCCGTCTGTACCTGCAATTTGGCTGCTGATGCTGAGTGTACGGGCAGCCTGAGTGACATCGATCACAGGGACACCGATGCTGCGGTCGAGGGTAAGAATATTCGCGCCGGAGATCGTCAGGTTGTGACTATCAGTCGTGGAATCGGTGAAGGTGATGTTGCCGATGGTGCGGGCGGATTCGAGATTAACGACCTGGGCGGCGGTGATGTTTGGGGTGAAGTTTGCGGTTAGGTCGGTGCCGGTGGCCACGGTACCGCCGTTCCAGTTTGCCGAGGTGCCCCAGTCGAACGGCCCGGCGGCGGTTTGGACCCATGTGCCGTCGGAACCCGTAGCCCACTTCGCATAGAGGGTCAGAGACGCGTTGTCGCTGTAGGTGGCCCCGACGGGATAGTTTGTGCCACTGCCGTCTGCCGCCGTGTTCCAACCCACAAAGGTGAACCCGGTCTTATTCAAGTCCCCGCTGTTGGTAGCGAGGGTTAAAGCGACGTCATGGAGCTTGGACTGGTCTGCAGGCGCTGTGCCGCCGGTATTACCGTTTCCCTGATAGGTGACGGTGTATCCAATGATGAGGTTGCCGCTGGCACTTCCCTCGTAATTGGGCTCGGTGACGGTGGCCACCACGGCGTAGGTTCCCGCGCTGCTTGGAGCGGTGGCTGATCCATTGTAGGTGACCGAGTGTGAAAGACCGGCGGGAATGGTAGTGACCGTTACGGGTTTAGGCGAACCATCGTAGGTTTGCAGAAGATTGCTGAGGTTGACGATGGCGGTGATCGGATTGACGGTTAGAGAAACGATCCGGGTAGTGTTGCCAGTGCCGCTGGTAGTATTCGTGAAGGTGACGGTGTCATCATAGGAACCGACGTTAAGTAAATTGGCTTCGGCATTGATACTGGCGGTGACGGTGGCAGTCGCACCTGCTGCTAGAGTGCCGCTTGTCGCATCAAGTGCGACCCAATCCGCGGTCTTTGCAGCCGTCCAATCGATCGATGAGACACCCGGATTATGGAGAGTGTATTGCATCGTAGTGGGGGTAAACGGGCCGCCTAAACTCCCCGATGATGTCAATTTTCCAGCAGGTGTAAGCTCCAGAGTGCCGGGCCCAATCCCAACGCCTGTTAGAAAAATATCGAAGGGGTTTTCGTTCGCATCGTTGCTGGCGATGTGGATGGCGGCGGTTCGTGTCCAGGCAGCACTGGGACTGAAGGTGACGGTGAAAGTGGTGCTGTCGCCGGGTGCAAGCGAGGTGGCACCCAGGCTGCCTACGGTGAAATCGGCGTTGTGGGCGCCATCCTTTGAAATGGAGAGTCCCGTGAGGTTGGCCGTGCCCAGGTTTTTAACGGTAAAGGTGACCGGCGAAGAAGAGTTTCCTACATCTGCTGAACCACAGCTGATGACTGCGCTGCCATTCACAAGATCGGTGCCAACCGGCTGCTCGACTGCGATTTCTGGAGCAGCTGTGGGTGTGAAGACAACTTGATCGACCCATCCGGCATCGGAGCCAATGCTATCTCTGTCATCCTTCGTATAACTCCACTTCACGATTTGGCTTCCCGCAGGAATGGCCACGGTTTTCTGCGCCCAGCTTCTTACGCCGGAGATCCCAGTGACGCCACTCTGTTCAAGACCGTTGAGGTAAAACCGGAGAAAATCAAAGCCGGACTCTGAGGAAGTCCTCCACCAGAAGGTGAGTTGGCCAGGGCCGGTGAGAGTGGTTTCGACCGAGCTGCTCTGATTATGGGTGATGGCACCGCTCTGGGCGGCATCCACCCCGTCGTTGGAAATGGCAGTCTGCCAAAACCAAGGAAGATCGCCACTGGCCAACCAAGTGAGTCCATTGGTGTCCAGTGCATCGGCGAGGGTAGGTGGCGGGATAACGGTGAACGCCGCGTCGCTTGTATCCGAGTACGCCGGATTGCTCACGCTGCTGACCTTGACCGTGTAATCGCTGGCGGGGGGCAGATCTGCGGAAACCGACCATGAATAACTACCGTCGTTGGATTCACTAGCAGCCAAGACGGAATGGGGTAGACCGCCCTTGAGCAGATCGATCTTCACATTGCCCGTGATGGTGGCTGCCCAACTGATCGTCTGGGTAGAGCCAACATGGACGGTCTCGCCACCATTGGGATAGTTTACTTCTACGGAGTTCGGCAGAAGAGGCAGCCACACTACTTGATCGAGCCATGCGGCATCGGAGCCGGTGCTTACAGTATTATCTTTGGTATAACTCCACTTAACGGTGTGGCTTCCCGAAGGAATGGATACCGTTCGTTGCACCCAATCCACCTCGCCCGAAATTTTGGCCAAGCTGCCTGTTTGCTCAACGTTGTCGAGGTATAGCTGTAGGAAATCCCAGTTTGTTTCCGAGGAAACCTTCCACCAGAAGGTGAGCTTGCCGGGGCCGGTGACCGTGGTCTGGAGTGAGCTAGTTTCGCTATCCCCGATATCGCCACTCTGGGCGGCATCTACTCCGTCATGGGTTGTTACGGTTTCGGAAAACCACGGAACGCCGCCGCTGGTTGTAAAGGTCAGAGCTGGAGAGTCCAATGCCGCAGGGAAGTCGGTCACGCGTAGGGTGACATTTCGGCTGATCGTCCTGCCCGAAACCGTATTTGTGAAAGTGATTATTGCCGAATAAATGCCAAGGCCTAGAACGTTGGCGTTGGCATTGATTGTGGCATTGACGGTCGTCGTCGCAGACGACGCGAGGGTTCCGGAGACTGCAGAGAGATTGAGCCATGAGACATTGGCCGTCGCCGTCCAGCCGAGCGAAGCGTCACCGACGTTTTCCAAGGTATAAGTTTGGCTGGATGGCGCAAAGGGGCCGCCGGCCCGGCCCGTCGAAACGAACGAAGTCCGTAAAGGAGGGCTGACATTGAGATCGTCCGGAAGATCGAAGGCCGCAGTGACAGCGAGGGAATTCGAACTACCTCCGTCATAGGCGTTGAAGCCCATGCCCCGCTTGGCGAATGCCGCCCAGATCGTATTGAAGTTGGCACCACCGTTGTTGACTTCATCGGCCATTATGATGGCGTCACGGGCATCCAGAAAGGAAGGATTTGCAGGCTGCAATTTCATGCCGTCGATGACGAGCTGCAGCGCGATATTGTTGCCGCCGGATCCATTGTAGATGTCAGGATCGTAGCCGTGTACGCCAACCAGCGCCCAGTAAACTTCCCAAAGCGTTGTACACCAGACCGAGCCGACACCGTGCGGAACCGATAGTCCGCCACCATTCAAATTCCCGAAGTGCTGGGGATTGACCGCGAGGTCCGTGGAGTAGCGATAGGGTCGGATACCGGCGCCTGTCGGCGACTGCCCAAGGACGTAGGTTCCAATGCCTCGTCCCACTGCCCCCGAGTCACCCGCTTGGTGGGTAAGCGCCAAGGCCAAGAAATCACTCCAGCCTTCGCCCATCCCCCGGCTTTGGTCCGCACTAAGGGCACTGGCATTCGCCGGCCCCCCGGTGAGACGGTTGGAAATTCCGTGCCCGTATTCGTGAATGATGATGCCGTTATCCAACGAGCTGTCCCGGCTCGGAGTGGTCCGGGTCCAGATATACATTTGCATCCGCGGGTTTTGACCATCCGGCGGAGTCCCCATGTTAGCGTTGTTGGTGCCGGAGCCATCTTGCGAATCTGCCTCGACCGGGTCGCTCGCTCCGCCGCCCTTGCCATAATTGTTCTCCTGGAAGTTTCCGGCTGGTTCGTCAAATCCATAGTGCCAGAAGACATCGTGGATGATGTTGTTCCAGTAGAAGAGGTTGGCAGTGACCGCTGGAGTGTAAGTCGAGGGAGCCTGAGTGAGGTCCAACGGGAAGTTGAAATTTAGCGATGCGCCGCCACTTGGCCGTATGCCTCCTGTGTTGTTGTTGTCGGCATCCTCCTGGGCGTTGACATTGTTGCCACGAGTATCGGTGAACTCCGCACCGGACGTTCCATTGGTGTCGTGCCACCCGAAAGGCGATGCAGCGGTGTTTTGAGGATCGATTAGAACCGACCGACCACCGTCGCTGGGCGATTCAAGCGGGAGGGCAAATGCGTTGTAGTTGGTACCCGTAACCGAGCTCGTCTCGGATGCTATCCCAGCGGTTGCCGCGCCGCAATCGTGAGCCTCATCGATTTCCACGCCATGAGCCTCGCACTTCACGCAGGCGATCCAGTTCGCCTCGGACAACACCTTGCCCGTTTCCGCATCCACGTTTAGATCCAGCCAACGCTCACCGTCCTTGAAACGAATCACCGTATTCCAAGCCAACCGGGTCACACCTTCTTCAAGCGGGACATACACCAGCTTTGCCGGGATCGGATCCAGCGAGATGCCGGCCGAGCTGAACAGTTGTTTTTTGGCGACCGGATCAGGCTCGACCACCGCGAGAGATTTTAACGGCTCTGTTTCTTCGACTTCGTAGAACGCCGCCGCATGGCGAATCGCTTCCTGCGCGACGAGGACGGGTTCCGTGGTATTTACCTCGCTGGCCAAATCCGTGACGAACGCATTGTGTAAATTGATGATGCTGCCATCAGGCATCAGGCTCACGCCGATGTCGCCTCCATAGACCTCAATGCCCACATGGCTTTGGCGCAGGTATAGGTGAGTCACTCCATTGTGTTTGGAAACATAGCGGCTGGAAATTTTGGGATTTTTAAAATCTTCCTCGGTAAATCCGGGCCGGTTCTCAGGCGTCCGGACGTAGTTGAGCGCAATATCCAGCGGATCACCTTTTGCTGGCTTTGTCAGGAACTGAACTCTATCGGCCAATCTTCTCACATTCTGGGGCTGGCGTCGTGTGACAGGCGCGGGAGCCGCTGGCTTGGCCTGCTTGGCAACCAGGCTTTTCTGGCCCACCGGCTCGGCTTGGTGACTTTCCGGCTTCGGCGTAGGATTCTCGGCTGCTTTCGCTGCCGCTACCCGATCATCCTTACCAGGCCCTGGGCCGTTCTGATTGAGAGCAAGGAAGATGATCAGCATTCCAAGTGGAGCCAAGGCCAGTGCCAAACTCTTGCGCGTAGATTTTTTCATTCTGTTAGAAAGTTATTTGCCGACTATTCGGGATCTTGTCGCCCTTGTGAAGTGCGGCTTGGTCATCAGGGCCCTTTTCCGGCAGCGGAGCATGAGGGTGAGAGTGTGAGCACTGGTGCCGAGCTTCGCATTGGATGGATTTTGCGAATGCGACCATGAGCGCCGCGTTGCTTTTTCCACAAGCAACAATGTTTTTGTCATCCTGCCCGTACTCCAGTCAGCTTTTGACATGGCAAGTCGGGCGTTTTAATCGCATAACGGTTCGAGCCCCACCGTCATGGGCGAAGACAGGACAAGGTTCTGACCATCTTGGCGGATGCCGACTATTTCCATCTGGCCAAAGCCATTTCCCTTCATTTGATCGCCCTGACGTTAATGTTATCGAGCGCGCCGTGAAAGCGCCCGCTTTTCGTAGTTCCAGCTGGTCTGATGCGGAGGCTAATATTTCCCGATCCATCGCCATTGTATTCGAAGCCAGTTGCTGTGAATTCTGTCTTTCCCTTCCAGGCTCCCGGGGCGTGTTGGAAACTCTTCAGCATGCTGCCGTCTTTGCGTAGCACTTCGATGAGCAGTGCGTCGGCCGCTTGCATAGCCTGAGATTCTTGAGCGTAAACGGCAGGGCTCGTCTCAAAGGTAATGCTATAGGTCGATCCGGACTTGTTCGCATCGATCTCAGCGGATGTGATGACGTTGTCTTCAAAAATCATGATGGCCCAGTCGGACGGGGTGACTTCGCCGCCTTTGAAGGAGCGATCCACGCCATGCATGACGCCGGCACCCGCTCCAGTCCAGCCGGGGACTTTGCCATCGAATGCGACTTTCAAGCCGGTTTTGAATTGGGTCGCGTTGTTGGTTCCTTTATAGCCGCCGAAACTTTCACTGAAGACCTCGCCGCCGGCTCCGAGCACGTTGATCGTCAACTCCACGAAGGATTCGGTTAGGTCTGGTTTTTTGACGGAAAGGAGAAATGAATTTCGTCCTGCGTTCGTATCGCCCGGCGTGCCTGCGTAATTACCGTCGGACTGGATCGTCAGCCATTTCGCACCGGTTTTCAGCGTGAACACCGCGCCGGCCGGTTGCAATTTCCCGGAGCACCGCTCGCCGACTTTGATCGGGGGGAGCGTGACGATTTCACCGCGTTCCTGGGACTGCATCACGAGCACCCAATCCTGCGGAGAGGGTACGTTGGGCGACTGCCATGTGCCGGACAGGGTGTGGATGCCGAGGTCGTAACGTCGTCCGGAAACCGGGTCGAAATAGAAGGCGGAATAGGTTCCGGGTTCGATGTGGTTCACGGCAATGCCATCCCACTTATAGACGCCACGGTTCGGCTGATAGATGACGCGAATTTTCCCCGGAATCCCAGCAGCGAAAACGTCTTTTGCAACCCACTCGGGATGCTCTTGGAACTGTTGCCAGGGCAGAGTTTCGAGCAGTGCTTTTGCGTGTCCAAGCTGCTTCGAGCCGGGGAAGTTCATGCCTTCGTTCCACGTTGTTAGATCGTAGGGCTGCCCGCCCCAGCCGCCCCAGTTGCCGTGCGCTTCGGGTGTCGCCATGTGCCAGATGCCCGCCGCGCCGTAGGTGTGACCGGCTGCACCCGCCAGCATCAGCGCCCAGAATTGGTAGCGTTGCAGGTAGGCGGGATTCTCCTGCATGTGCAGCTCGTAACAGGATTCACCGCTCACGAAGGGTTTGAGAGGATCATATTTCAACGACTGCCTGGTCTTGCCGAGAATCTCATTCACCGTGTTCCATGAGTTGTGCCCAGTCGCGTCCATGTCGAAATCGAACATGGCGGAGCCTTCCAGAGCCCCGCGCAGGTGGGACGTGTGATTGCAAAACAAGCGCCCGTATGGCTCGATCGTCTTCACATACTGAGCCAGTTCATACCACTGCCCTTGAGTTTTATCGGTTTCACCTCCCAAGATCCAAATCACGGGATAGGCACCGTAGCGCGCGATTAGATTGCGGAAATGGCGCTTGTAGCCGGGAAGGCCGACGGATTTCAAACTCACGGCACGCCCCCAACCGCCGACGATGGCGGGCACGATGCCAGCATCGACCAGATGCTTGAAGCGGCGGTCAGCGTAATTGAAATACTCAGGATTTATTTCGCTGAAATCCTGTTTAAAATACGGCATTCCGCCTTCGTTTTCCCAGCTTGGTTTCAGCAGTCCCGGTTCGTCTGGGTAGGTGCCGCAGACGATCTGCACGACCGAGAATCCCTTCTTTTTGCGATCGGCAGTTAGCTCCTGAAAACCTTCCCATGGCAGGCGCTTGGAGAGGCCTTTCCACCAAGTATCGCCGAGCCAGAAAAACGGCGTGCCGTCAGCATACTCGAAGTGGCGCTTATTTGCGGAAACGCCCAGCGGCCCGTGTTTCAGCAGCGGGTTGTCGCCCGTGTACGGTGTGACTGAAAGCGTTTGCTCGCTTCCGTTGAGGCTGGGGTTGGCTTTGTCGGTGCACTCGACGCGATAAGTGTATTTCCCCTGCAAAGGCGGCGCGAATCGAACCGTCCACTTCTTGTCACCTGCCCAGAATGCGGGAACCTTCCATTGTTTGTCTCCCTGCTTGAAGACGACATCCACCTCTACCTCGGTGAACGGGTTCGGGTAGACTTTTGCGCTTTCGTAAGAGGCCTCAAAGACATCCCACTTACTACTTTCCACACCCTTCGCCGCAGCACAAAACAATAGGCTCAGTCCCCAAAAAACTGATTTACGAATGAATTGTCTGGGTGACGAACGAGATTGATCGGTAAAAATCATTCATGTCTTACTTGCGGAAATTGGGATGTTTGTCATCGCCCATTTCCCTTTCTGGTTTTCAGAGAGGTTTACCGAGGGAGTGGAACCTACGGCGATTCGTTCGCATGCAAGCCAGTAGTTGCGGATGCAGTAATCCCTTCCGTCGAGTGCCCGGGTCATGTCGGCTCGGTTTTTTTGAATTTTTCCGCATCCGTGACACCACATGGGTGAAACGAAAGTTACCGCATTGAGAAAACTTTGGCTTTCGCCAAGTGGAGCGTCATCGAGAAGTGAGGCTTTATGAAATTAGTCGTTAGAAACTCCCACGCGGAAGAAGTTAGGTTTTCTGAACCCGCTGGCCACGGGAACGGATAAGGGATAAGGCACGCTCACCGCTTCGATATCGCCCGTGCTGTTGGGCGCGGTCAGAACGGTGGGAGTCTCTGTGCTCGTGACCCAGTTGATCATGTCGGCGCTGAACTGCACGGAGTAATCAAGGCCGACGGCAGTGTGATTCTTGCGGCGGGCGAACACCGCGCGGTAGTCCTCAGAACCGGTCGCAACGTTTAAAGCGATCGGCAAGCCTGGGCTGGTGACGTTGCCGCCGGGTTGATAGGAAACTCCTCCGCTCACAGAGGACGTTGGATCGGTGCCAAATGCGTATTCTTGCAAATTTGTTAGAGAGTCACCGTCGGGATT
>JANPJY010000082.1:0-40578 GCA_031425735.1 Akkermansiaceae bacterium
CGAAGTAAAAACGTATCGAGGATGGATTTCCAAATGTTCTCTTTAGTGAGTTGGACGGTTCCACGTTCCGCGCAGCCGATGGTGATGAAGAAGACATCGCCCTCGGCTGCGCGGAACGTGGAACCGTCCAACTCACTAAAGAGAACATTTGGAAATCCATCCTCGATACGTTTTTACTTCGAGAATCCAGAGGTGAAATACACATCCGCATGATTCTAGCGATGCCGGATCATCTTCATGGCCTATTCTCATCTCCCGGATCCAAACCCATGAAACAAGTCATCCGGGATTTTAAATCATGGATCTCATTCAACCATCACATCCAATGGGAACGAGGATTCTTTGATCATCGAATCCGCACTTGGGAATCCGGATTCCAGAAAGGCGAATACATCCGCAACAATCCCGTCCGCGCCGGACTGATAGAAAATCGAGATGATTGGAAATACATCTATGAAAGGTAGGGTCGCCGCGCCGTCCGCAGGTCCTGAGCCTGTCGAAGGGCGCGACCCAAATCAGAAATATCAACGTTGGATCGTTCTAACGGGCATGGAACCTTCCTCAACGCCCACCTTTTCAGAATCACGGTCAACTTACCAAAGGTAGGGTCGCGGCGCCGCCCGCGACCCAAATTTAAACGGCAACGCACGATCATTCTAACAGACGTGAAACCTCCCTCAATGGCAACCTTTTCATTCCACGGTCAACTTTTACCCACAAAAAAGGCGAACCTCAACGGCTCGCCTTTTCTCTTTTAAAAATTTCCCGCTCTTAACGCCGACGACGCAGAAGCGCTAACACTCCCAACGATGATAACAGAAATGTCGAGGGCTCGGGGATTAAGCTGAAAGTTGCAGACTTAACCGGATCCGCACCTGCGAAAGCGGCCGAGAAATCTATGACATTACTATTGTCTCCTGGTGTTGTAAAAGTCGGACTGACGTTTGTTCCTACGGTTGCGAGTCCAAATTTCTGTCCTGAAATTGAGGTTGCCCCTAGTGCGATACCTCGATCAAACCATATAATTGCGAAATTCTTGTTTGGAAGAGAAGCAGTAGTTGGAGCGGTTCCGGTAGCGGAATTATAACCCAAAGGAGTGTTATTATAATCTACTGAATTAATAGAATTTACGCGACCATCGCCTACAGAAGCTCCATCAACAGCGGAGCCAAGCGCCGAAGTGACAGAAGTATTAATATACAAGACGTCGTCGGTCATCACCCCCAACGAATTTACTAGTGCAATACCCGTCGTGTTTCCTCCACTGTATGTAAAACCTGCGCTCCAGTTCGAAGTAGAGAATCCGTTTCCAGATGTATCAACGACAACCCCCCAGATAAGACCGGATGCAATGTTGCTACTAGAATCGCCAAATCCTGTGGCATATTGAGTTAACCCAGAATTCGTAAATGTCAGCGTTGCAGAGTGGGAGACTCCTGTGAGGAAGAAAGGGACGATTAAAAATCTAAAAGACGACTTCATAGTATATGTTTTTTTGTTTACGCCGTTTGACGGATTAAGGATTATAGCTTTGTTGGTCTTTAGAAATTACGTATCGGTTGGCACTGGCAGCAGCACGACGGAAAACATATGCTTTGCCACCCTGTAACTGGAATGAGTTAGCAGAGCCTCCGTCGCCATCCTCCCAATTTCCTCCTCCGATGTAGAAATAAGGAGTGCCAGACTTATTTCTTCCCGCTGCAGTGTTATTAAAATCAATCAACATATCTCCAGCTGAGATGCCAATACCAGAACTACCGAGTGGCTCCGAAGTAGGAGACATGTAGGAGAAGAAAGTATCACGCGGTGCACCAACTCTCTCACCAATAGCAACGTAGTTTGCGGCTGTTGGCACTTCTCCTGAAATCACAAAATCAGCGATAGGAGTGGATCCTGTTCTAACAATAAATCCCTCTCCAGGATACAGAATGACATTATTTGCTGAAGCTCCGTCACCATCTTCCCAGTTCCCTCCACCCACGGAGAAATAAAGTTCACCCGCTGAGTTATTGATGCCCAACTGGGTGTTTGAAAATCCGAATAATTGAACTCCAGTGAGGCTGGATGCGCCAGACATGAAAGACTGGACGGTCCAAGCAGGTCTGATGGAAAGCTTGTCATCAGCGAGTATCCCGGAAGTAGAGAAAACACCCAAATCAACTGTGAGCGTGTCTGCGCTATTCGACATGATTGGAACAATCACACCTGATTTAGCACCACTCTCGACAACTAAAACGTGTGGTGTCGCTGTCCAGCCGTTAACGGTAAATGCAGGAGCTCCCTTAACTGTTACTGTCGTGGCGGTAACTGAATTTACCAAACCTACATACGCGGCACTTTTGAGAACAGGAATACTGACAACAATGTCAGTGTTTGCAGGAACATTGTTAGTCGCTGCGGCGGTGTTGCCAAGACTGATATAACCAGCCGGAGCAGTATAAACCGGAGTTTGAGCTAAAAGTGCTTGGGGAGCTGTTAGACAAGCGAGTGCAAACAGAACAATAGATCTAGATTTTGAGGACATGGGGGTTTTTTGAGTTATTATCGGTGACGAAGATGTCACCGATAGGGAACACCCTATATAGAACTCTGGGCGTAGCAATCAAGAAATTGCGTTATTGGTCACTGTTAAAAACTTATTTGGGAGGCTTCGTGCCTCTTTTTTAAACAGCGTTTAACCAACTTCCGGCCAATGGGTGAGGTTTTTGAGGAGGTTTAGGCGATTTTCAATGTCCTCCCTGGTTATGTGGGCGAGGCGGTTGGCGGAAAAAGCCTCGCAGGTGAAGGAAGCGACGACTGAGCCGTAGACCACGGCTTGGCGGATGTCGTCGAAGGAAAACTCGCTTTTCCCAGTGGATGCGAGGTGTCCCGCGAGGGCGCCGAGGAAGGAATCGCCCGCGCCAGTAGGATCCGCGACTTCTACGAGAGGGAAGGCAGCGCAGCGGAACAGGTCGAATTTCGCGCCGGGAAGGGTGAACTCGGTGGCTGGGGAACCGTCTGGATGTTTGGAGAACAGGATGGCGCCGAATTCGCCGAGCTTGATGATGACGTTGGCGGGGCCTTTATCGAGAAGGGTTTGTCCGGCGACGATGAGGTTGGAGGTTTTACAAAAATCCCGTGCCTCGGACTCATTGATGACGAGCAGGTTGATTTTTTGGAGGACTTTATGGAGATCGTCGTTCGCAATAGTGATCCAGAGATCCATGGTATCAGCCGCGATGAAAGGTTTCGCGCAGGTGAGTTGTTCGATCATCTGGAGCTGATTGATCGGGTGCATATTGGCGAGCACGACCACAGGGGCACAGGCCATTTCAGGAGGAACACGCGGTGTCCAGTTTTCCAAAACATTGATGGCGACGGAGAGTGTATCGCGATCGTTCATGTTTTCGTGGTATTCGCCGGTCCATGAAAAGGTATCACCATCGGAGCGCTCGAGGCCACTGGTGGAAATATTTTTAGAAGCAAAGAGATCCAGATGCTTCTGCGGGAAATCTTTCCCGATAATCCCAATGAGATGCACCGGCGAAGCGAAATAAGAAGCCGCAATCCCAGTAAAGGAAGCGGAACCGCCAAGCAGGTTTTTCCCCTCGGCGACAGGAGTTTTAATGTGGTCAATGGCGATAGAACCGCCGATCAGGACTGAAGAAGCTACGGACATGCAGGGGTTCTAAGCTTCAAGTTTCAAAATTCAACTTCTAAAAAGGTAGGGTCGCCGCGCCGTCGGCGACCCAAATCAAAAATATCCACGCGTGATCGTTCTGACGGGTGTGAAACCTCCCTTCAACGCCAACCTTTTCAATCTACGGTCAACACGGCGTGTTGACCGTACCTTTTCATGATTGTAATTTGGAAGTTGCCCGAAACGTAGGGACGTGATGAATTTCAGAAATATGAAAGTATCTACTCTCCGTCGTTTATTTATGGGTGTTTTGGTAAGTGCGTTGGTTTTCCCGACGGCTGCATTTGCGGAAAAGGCTGCGCCTAAAAAACTGATCTTGATCGCCGGGAAGCAGAGCCACGGCCCGGGCGACCATGAATTCAATGCAGGTTGCATGCTGTTTCAAAAATGCCTCAAAGACATTCCAGGTCTTGAAGTGGAGGTGCATAACAATCATTGGGTAAAAGACGATGCGGTATTGGAAACAGCGGATGCCGTGGTCATCTACTCGGACGGAGGAAAAGGCCATCCCGCACTCCAAGGCAATCACCGCGAACTATTGCAAAAAGTCGCGAATCGCGGCGGTGGGATCATGATGATGCATTACGCGGTCGAGTGCTCAGCCGATGAACAAGCCACAGGCGATCTGTTCCGTAGCTGGGTCGGCGGGGCGTATGAAACCAATTTTTCCTGCAACCCTATGTGGGAGGCCGATTACAAAAAATTTCCCCAACATCCGATTTCTCGCGGTGTGAGTCCGTTCAAAATTAGAGACGAATGGTATTTCTCCATCCGTTTCCCCGAGGGCAATAAAGGCGTGCAGTCCATTCTCGTTGCAACTCCGAGCGATGAAACCCGCGACGGACCTTACGTCCATCCGAAAGGTCCTTACCCGCACATCCAAGCTAGAAAAGGCGAAGAAGAAACCATGATGTGGTGCACCGAGCGCGCCGATGGCGGACGTGGTGTTGGCTTCACTGGCGGACATTTCCATAAAAACTGGGCAGACGACAACATGCGCAAGGTCGTGCTCAACGCGCTGCTTTGGGTAACGAAAGTGGAAGTTCCAGAAAATGGCGTCGAGTCCAAGGTGACCGAGGAAGACATGGCAGCAAATCTCGATCCGAAACCTGCCCGCAAGAAATGAGTTCCGGGAAAGGAATGCTCGTGGCCTTGCCCGAGCGCTGGGACGAAGCCTGTTTCGCGGTTCCGGCGGTGCGTGCGCTGGTGCGCAGCGGGCTCATCGGTGCGCTGGTTTGCTATGATGAGCAGGAGAGTTTTTGGAACACCGTCTGCACCCTGCCGTGTTTCACGTTTTCCCACAAGACCAGCACGGGTCAGCTGGCGAAACTGTTAGGAAATGATTGGGAGGCATCGCTGGTCTGGGAGGATGGGATCGCTGCCAAAGCGTTCGTGAAGGCAAAAATCCCACGCCGGCTCGGGCCGTCCGATGACAAACTGAAAAAACTTCTAACACATCCGTTGCAAGCACGCGAAGCCCCTACCGAGCATCGTGTAAGACTCTACCTCAACACCGCCGAGGAAATGGGCGTTTCCGTGAACCAACCGGAGTTTTTTGTTCCTGCTTCATTAGGCATTCCCGCGAAACCGAAATCTGTCCTGCTCTGTCCGGGATCAGATTTTGGCATCAGCCACGAATGGCCGCTTGATCGCTGGCAGATGGTGGGTGAAGCGTTGTTAGAAAAAGGCAAGCACCTGACGATCGCTGGATCGGTAGGGAGTCGGGATCTCGGGAAAATTCTGGCGGGCCGCTTAGGCGGCGAGGCTGAATTTTTCCACGCCGCACCGCTGGGCGCGGCTTTGCCGACCCTTGCGACTTTTCAATTAATCATCGCTGCCGATGGCTCACTCCCCCACCTCGCAGCTTACACTGGAGGCACTTGCGTCACACTCTTCGGCCCCAACGATCCAAACTGGAAACGCCCGCTCGGGAAACAACACGCAGTCGTCAAACATCACGTCGAATGTGCGCCATGTATTTCCCCAAAATGCCGCATGGACAACCGCTGCCAGAACGAACTGCAAGTTTCTAAGATTCTAGCCGCAATCAAATAAGGTAGGGTCGCCGCGCCGTCGGCGACCCAAATCAAAATACCAACGCGCGGTTGTTCTGACGGACGTGTGACTTTGTGCAACGCCCACCTTTTTCGAATCCACGGTCAACACGGCGTGTTGACCTACCCTTTGATCAGCATCCTCGCGCCGAAGAGAACCAACACCACACCGAAAATCCGCGTCAGCGTCTGATTGGAAAGCGAGCGCATCAGATCCGTGCCGAACCATGCCGCGACAGCCGATGCTGCACCGACCATGGCGACGATTTTCCAATCAATGAGATTTCCGGCTTTTGCGTTATTAACAGTCGATACGATTGCCGTGATCACAATCACCGCCAGCGATGTTGCTATCGCTTGTTTCTGACCCAATCCCAAAGCCAGCACAAATGCCGGAACCATCACAATTCCACCACCCACGCCGCACAACGCACCCAGTAGTCCCGCCACCAACCCAATAACTATCGCAATCGCAATGACTTTCACGACTCAAAGCTGACTGGCGCGCTATGAAAGTTCAACCTTCAACAACTTGGGATGTGGGGATTTTTGACAGAAAAATTTTGGGTAGAAAAATAAGAGGAATAGCCGGGGTTGATATGAATTTAACCACGGAGAGCACGGAATACACGGAGTGAAGAATTCTTTTAAAATATCTAGTTAAAGCGAAGCGCGTTAGCTCCCATTCCGTGAATTCTGTGCTCTCCGTGGTTAAATTTCTTCATTTTTCTGCCCAAAATTTTTTTGCCTGAGATCCCACTTACTTTAGAGTTTAAAACTTAGAATTTAAAACCTAAACACCTCCATGCGTTCTGGCCTTATTCTCAAACTCTCTTCCCCTGACCAACCGGGCATCGTGGCGAAAATCGCTTCTTACGTCGCGGCGCATCACGGCAACTTGATTGAGTTTAGCCAGTTTTCCGATCAGATCGGAAAGAAATTCTTCGCGCGTCTAGAGATCGATACCACGGAACTGAATATCGATGTCGAGCAATTCAAAACCAACTTCACCCCGCTGGCACGCGCGCTGGATGCAAAATGGCATTTCCGCAATCTTCCTTACAAAATGCGCACTGCGGTGCTCGTGACCAAAACCGATCACTGCCTAAACGAAATCATCTGGCGTTCCGAACTTAGCGAGCTACCCATCGAAATCACTTCCGTCATCGGCAATCGCGAAAACTGTCGCGCCATCGCTGAGCGATCCGGCCTGCCGTTTCACTACGTCGAAATGAGTGGAGAAAACCGAGAACAAGGCTTCGCGAACATTCGTGAATTGCTCATCGCTCAGGACGTCGAGCTCATCGTTCTTGCGCGTTTCATGCAGATTCTCCCTGCGAGTTTTTGCGAAGAATTTTCCGGAAAAATCATCAACATCCATCATTCCTTTTTGCCCGCTTTCATCGGCGCGAACCCTTACCGCCAAGCCTATGATCGCGGCGTAAAACTCATCGGCGCAACGTGTCATTACGTCACCAACGACCTCGATGCCGGACCCATCATCGAACAAGAAGTTGAGCGCGTGAATCATTTCCATTCGCCCAACGATCTCTCCCGCCTAGGCCGCCAATGCGAACGCATCGCCCTAGCCAAAGGCATCCGCTACCACGTCCACGACCGAACGCTCATCGATGGAAACCGAGCGATTGTATTTCCAGATTAATCAAAAAAGGTAGGGTCGCCGCGCCGCCCGGAGGTCCTGAGCCTGTCGAAGGGCGCAACCCAAATCAAACATATCAAAGCGGGATTGTTCTAACGAGCGTGCGACTTCCCCTCAGCGCCAACCTTTTCAATTCTACGATCAACTCCTTCGACGGGCTCAGAACTAATGTCGGCGTGTTGACCCTACCTAGGTACCGGCCCTATCGTCCCGCCTTCAACAAACTCAGCAAGAGTATAGCCTTGGCGTTTATCTGCGACTCCACGCGCGACTTTGTCCGCCCAGCTTAGGGTGCGTCTAACAATTGGCTCACTGCGCCAGCAAATGTGAGAAATCGGCGGATTGCACCATGAAAATACCAGCGTTGGGTCATGGCAAATTATCGAGACATCGCGTGGTGAGATGATGCCTTTCTGCGCGAGATGATCTCTTGCTGAAATAAACAAAGATGGTTCTGAAATGAATAACGCCGTCGGTGGAGTATGTTTAAAAAGCGAATCCAGACACCGCTGAAAGCCCATAATATTCTGCTCCCAATCCGGCAGATGATAGGGTCCAGTTGCAATTCCATGCGACTCCAATTCATCCAGAAATGCCTGTTCTAAATGCGCAGGCTGCGGCTTACGACGCTCTTCTTTATTTAGCATCACAATTCTCTTGTGGCCCAGCCCGATCAATTTTCTAACAGCATCGATCATCGCTGGAATTTTCCGAATTCCGATCGCCGCAATCGGAAGTCCATTAAACCTGCCGAATTGTGCAAAAGCGGGAACGGGTTGACTTGCAAACCACTCCAAAATTTCTTTCGATCCCGCTGAAACAATCCAAGCATCGACTTTTGCTCTTTTCACAAAAGCCGCAACCCGCCCAACATCCATGCCTAAATCATGAAGCGATTTTTCCGTAAAAAACGGTGCGTGTCCGGCTTCTTGCAACCGATGCAACATATCAACTTTATAGGGCAAAATGTTATCACCCGGCTCATAGAGAAAAATTCCTATTCGCAACGTGGATTTGTCCTTTCTTGCTACTGGCACCACCTTGCATTTCCGCCGCTCGCCCTGGCCACTCAACAAACCCTCATGCTCCAGTTGTGCCACGGCAGCGATAATCGTCTTCGGGCTTACCGCCAATTCCTTCGCCAGCCGATTCACACCCGGCAAGGTATCACCAAACGAGCCCGCCAAAATCTCCGCTCGCAAGTGCGCCGCGAGTTGTTCGACTGAGGTAAGGGCCCGAAACGGTTTCATAGACCGGAATCCTGTTACCCACACGGTAACAGTTTTCAAGCCTGAAATATCTTATTGGAGAACAAGGTGCCATGTTTGCATTACACGGCGATGTTTATGCCTCATCAGGCTGATCCGACTTTCTTCGCCTGCCCTGAGCTGGTTGATATCGTGCTCAAACACGCCAAATTAACTTCACCTTGAGATAAGTCGGGAGAAAAACGTCACGATTCTCCTTACAACTCAGATATTTCGTTGCCAATCACGCATATGCGCGCCTAGTTTCCCTCCCCCAAAGTAGAACATTTATGAACATCGCCGTAGAAAAACAGCCGAAATGCATCGCCATCCTTAACGTCGAGGTCTCATCGGCCGATGTCGCCTCCAAGCGCGAATCCATCGCCTCTTCCTACGCTTCTCAGGCAAAACTCCCTGGCTTCCGCCCCGGCAAAGCCCCGAAAGCCGTTATCGAGAAACGTTTTGGAAAACAAATTTCCGAAGAACTCACCGAGTCCTTGTTCGGCGCTGCCTGCGATAAAGCCCTTGAAACCGAGAACCTCAAAGTGCTCGACTTCGGCTTCCCCGACAACATCAACGAACGCCCAGACGGCTCGATCGCTTTCGAAACCCGCCTCATCCTGGCTCCAGAATTCACCCTTCCTAACTACAAAGGCATCGAGATCAAAGCACCTTCCACCGAAGTCACCGATGAGGAAATCAACACCCAACTCGAAAGCATCCGCGAGCGCCTCGCTGAATTCGAAGACGTCACGGACCGCGCGCTCCAGAACGACGACATCGCCGTCGTCGATTTCACCACCACTCTCGATGGCAAATCGCTCACCGAAGCCATAGGCGAAAAAGGCCAATACCTCGCGAAGCGTGAGAATCATTGGCTCCCTGTCAAAGAAGGTTCGTTCCTTCCCGGCTACGCCGAGCAACTCGTCGGCTCCAAGACCGGCGATCAAAAAGACGTCACCATCACCCTCGACGACGCGTTTCCTTTCGAAGAACTCCGCGGCAAATCCATCGTCCTGCACACCACCGTGCAAGGCATCAAAGCGCCGAAACTCCCTGAGTTGAACGATGAGTTCGCAGAGAAACTGATTCCTGGAAAAACTCTCGACGAAATCAAAGCCGTGATCCGCGAGAACATGGGAATCGAGAAAACCAAGCAGATCAACGAACTTAAAGTTTCTCAGATCGTCGAGAAACTGAACACCGCGGTTAATTTCGAGCTTCCTGAGGAAATCGTGAAACGCGAAGTTCAAAACCAAGCGAACTCCCTCGTAGAGCAAGGTAGCAAACAAGGCGCCTCCGATGAAGACATCCTCAAACAACAAGAGGAAATCTTCTCCGTCGCCACCAAGCGCGCCATCACCAACCTCCGCACCAATTTCCTTCTTCAAGAAATCGCACAGGCAGAAAAAATCAGCGTTTCCGATGCTGATTTGCTTGGTCACATTTCCCAAATTGCCCAGCAGCGCAAGCAGCCGATCAAAAAGGTCATCAAAGACCTCCAGAAAAATCGCCAGATCCAATCGATCCGGAACTCGATGCTGATCAGCCAGACGATTGACTTCCTCATGGAACAAGCGAATGTGATCGAAGTCTCAGCCGAAGAATTTGAAGCTAAACCTGCTTAATCACTCATGAATCTTTTTCCACCCTCGAATCAGTCCGGTTCTAACCAGACTCCCAAAAACAGCTACTACGTCCCTATCGTCATTGAATCCGATGGACGCGGCGAGCGCTCGTTCGACATCTACTCGCGCCTTCTCAAGGATCGCATCATCTTCATCGGCACCGGCATTGATGACTACGTCGCGAACTCCGTCATTGCCCAGTTGCTTTTTCTCCAAATGCAGGATCCGAAAAAGGACATCCACATTTACATCAACTCCCCCGGCGGTTCCGTCACTGCTGGCCTCGCGATGTATGACACGATGCAATTCCTCACTTGCGACGTAAACACCTACTGCATCGGCATCGCCGCATCGATGGGTTCCGTTCTCCTCACCGCCGGCACCAAGGGCAAACGCTTCTGCTTGCCGAACTCGCACGTCATGATTCACCAAGTTTCCGGCGGAGCCCAAGGCACCGCTTCCGACGTCGAGCGCACCATCGGTTTCATGTTCAACCTCAAAAAACGCCTCAACGGCATCCTTGCCAAACACACTGGCAAAACCATTGAGGAAATCGAACACGATTCTGACCGCGACAACTACATGACCGCCGAGCAATCCGTCGCCTACGGCCTCGTCGATAAAGTTCTAGAGTCCCGCAAACAACTCCCCGACGTCGTTCAAGCAGAAATCGATAAGAAAGACTAACATCCATCTTGGATTCCAAGTTAGGAATTTAAGATTTAAAATTTAGAATTTTAAAAAACCATGGCCCGCGCTTCCAATCTCACCATGTGCTCTTTCTGCGGAAAGAGCCACTCAGAGGTAAAAAAACTCATCGCCGGCCCTGGCGTTTATATCTGCAACGAATGCGTCGATGTCTGTAGCAACATCCTCGATAAAGAACTCAATCAAGCCGATCCAGCAACCGGCAAAAAACGCAAAGGCAAAACCTCACACTCCCGCGAGGAAATGCCTACTCCTGCGGAACTCCTCGCCGAGCTGGATCAATATGTGATCGGTCAGGAAACTGCTAAACGCGTCCTTTCAGTCGGCGTTTACAATCACTACCTCCGCCTCAACCAAAACAACCTTTCGGTTTCCTCGGAATTCAACGACGTCGAGATCGAGAAATCCAACGTCCTCTTGTTAGGCTCAACCGGTTCCGGAAAAACCCTACTCGCCCGCACTCTTGCGCGCGTGCTCGACGTGCCGTTCTGCATCGTCGATGCCACCACTCTAACAGAAGCTGGCTACGTCGGTGAAGATGTGGAAAACATCATCCTCCGTTTACTGCAAGCCGCTGAGTTCGATGTAGAACGCGCCGAGCGCGGGATCATCTACGTCGATGAAATCGATAAAATCGGCCGCAAAACCGAGAACGTTTCCATCACCCGCGACGTTTCCGGCGAAGGCGTCCAGCAAGCTCTCCTCAAAATCCTTGAAGGCACCGTCTGCAACGTCCCACCGCAAGGCGGCCGCAAACATCCTCAACAGGAATACATCCAGATCAACACCGAGAAAATTCTCTTCGTCTGCGGCGGCGCGTTCGTCGGTCTCGAAGACATCGTCCGCCGCCGCCTCGGCAGCAAAACCCTCGGTTTCCACGCCGATAACCAAGCCAACGACCTCGACGAGAAAACCTCCAAAATTCTCGAAAAAGTTCTACCTGAAGATCTCCTTCACTTCGGCTTGATTCCCGAATTCATCGGACGCCTACCCGTCATCACCGCACTGCGCAAACTCACCGAGGACGAACTCGTCAAAATCCTCACCGAGCCGAAAAATGCGTTGGTCAAACAATACGCCAAACAACTCGCTCTCAATAACGTGAAACTCAACATTTCACGCGACGCCCTCCGCGCCATCGCGCACCAAGCCGTCGAACGCGGAACCGGCGCCCGCGCCCTGCGCTCTATTTTCGAAAAAATGATGCTCGACGTCATGTTCGACGTCCCCTCACGCGGCGACATCGAAGAAGTCACCATCACCCGCCAAGTCGTCGAAGGCTCAAAAGCTCCATCCCTCCGCCGCCGCAAGGCTAAGGATACAGGTAAAGAAGACGCGGCTTAGTCTAATGTTTGTCGCGCAAAGTCGCAAAGACGCAAAGGAAGAGGCTATAGACAGAAAAGCATCATATCTTGATTGAGATCTGTGGTTCTTTTTTTCGTAACCTCGTATGCTTTATCCTTAAACATCCGGCGATATATGGCTTCATTCCAAGCCCTCTTCCTTTGCGTCTTTGCGACTTTGCGCGAGATGGACATCTCCACCCGCATTTTTCCGAAAATTTCGTAAACAAATCTGAATTCCGGTGTCGCAAATTTGTCAGTTCACAATAAAACCCTGCCAACCCATTTTAAATCAGCCATCCCCATGATCGAAGTCGTCAATATCAGCAAACATTTCGGAACGAAGCTCGCCGTCGATAATCTCTCTTTCACGGTCCAAAAAGGAGAAGTCCTCTGTTTCCTCGGACCCAACGGCGCCGGAAAATCCACCACCATGCGCATGGTCACCGGCTTCATTCCACCAAGCTCTGGTGACGCGAAAATCTGCGGCATTTCCATTACCGAAAATCCCTACGAGGCAAAAACCAAGATTGGCTACCTCCCGGAATCCGCGCCGCTTTACAACGACATGACCGTGATCGGTTTCCTCAAATTCTGCGCGAATGTCCGCAAACTTTCCGGCTCCGCGAAAAACGATGCGGTCGAAAAAGCGATCGAAACCTGTTTCCTCACCAGCGTCGCTCATCAATCGATCGATACCCTTTCCAAAGGCTACCGCCACCGCACCTGCCTAGCTCAAGCTTTGCTCCACGATCCTGAAGTTCTCATTCTCGACGAACCCACCGACGGCCTCGATCCCAACCAAAAATACGAAGTCCGCCAGCTCATCAAACGCCTCGGCAAAGATAAAGCGATTCTGTTTTCCACGCACATCCTCGAAGAAGTCGAAGCCGCTTGCACACGCGCGGTCATCGTCGATCGCGGAAGAATCGTCGCCGACGGCACACCCGCCGAGCTCATCGCCCAAGCCCCACACGGCTCCCTAACAGAACTCTTCCGCAAAGTCACCACCACCGATACCGCCGCGTAACGATAAGCCACACAACCCAAGTCTTCCTGAAAACTTCCAACTGAAAACTAGCAAACTGATGAACGTCTTCACCATCTACCTCCGCGAATTGAAATCCTACTTCGCCCAGCCCACCGCTTACGCGCTGATTGTCATCTTCGTTTTTCTCTCACTCGGCCTGACATTTACCTTCGGCGAATTCATGCGCGCTGGCGATGCCTCGCTCTACTCTTTCTTCTTCTGGCACCCATGGCTCTACATGTTGCTTGCCCCAGCCATCTCGATGAAACTTTGGGCCGATGAACAACGCAACGGCACGATCGAATTACTCGGCACGTTTCCGGTTTCCACATGGTCCGCCATCGCCGGAAAATTCCTTGCCGCCGCCACCGTTTCCCTCGTCGCACTGTTGCTGACTTTCCCCATGGTCATCACCGTCAACTTCCTCGGAAACCCCGATAACGGCGCAATCATCTCCAGCTACATCGGCTCTTTCCTTGTCTGCTGCACGTTCATCGCCATCACCATGCTGGTGTCCGCATTCACCCGTGACCAAGTCGTTTGCCTCATCGTTGCCGCTGCTGTCTGCACGCTGATGGTGCTCTGCGGTTACGAGCCTGTTACCCGCGAACTCGCGAAAGCAACATCGCCCGGCACTGTAGAGGCCGTCGTCGCCTTCGGCGTCTGGGACCACTTCTCATCCCTCAACCGTGGCATGTTCCGGTTCCAAGACTTCATCTGGTTCACCAGCTTCATCGGCATCAGCCTTCTTGGGACCTCCACCATCCTCAGCGCCAAACGCTCTTAATTTTTCAGCATTTACCCTATGAAATCCCCAATCACCCGCGCCACCTTCGGTATCATCGCCCTTGTCGCCATCGCCATTCTCGCGAACTGGTTTGTTTCTCTAACTCCTTACGGAAATCGTGGAGCCGATTTCACGGAAAACAAAATCCACACGCTTTCCGCCGGCACGAAATCCATTCTCGGAGAACTCGATACCCCAGTCGTCATCCGCTATTACGCAACTCGCAGTAGCGATTACATGCCGGAGCAATTGAAAGTCCACCTCCGCCGCGTCGATGACTTACTCAAAGAATACACAAACCTTTCTAACGGAAGACTGCGCATCGAGAACCTCGATCCACAACCCGACACCGATGCCGAGGACTCCGCGAATCTCGATGAAATTTCCGGACAGAACATCAACGAGGACAACCTCTACCTCGGCATGGCAATCTCCGCGTTGGATAAAAAAGTCGTCCTTCCTTTCCTCAATCCAGATGAGGAAACCATGTTGGAATACCACATTTCCAAAGCCATCGCGGAAGTCTCCACTCCGGTGAAACCCGTGATCGGAATCATTTCAGGAATCGATCTTGCAGGTGCTCCTGCGATGATGCCAGGTCAGCAAGGCCAACAACCATGGGTCATTTACCAACAGCTCAAGCAATCCTTCGAACTGAAAGATCTGGGCATGGCTCCGCAGAAAATCGATCCGAACGAAATCAAAGTTCTGCTCGTTTTCCACCCCGCAGGAATTTCCCCACAAACCGAATTCATCATCGATCAATACCTCCTCAGCGGCGGAACGGTCGTCGCTTGCCTTGATGCACATTCCGTCGCAGCGCAAATGACCGGTGGTGGCAACCCAATGATGGGACAAGCCGGCACACCGACTTCATCCACCTTGCCTACCCTGCTTCCTGCATGGGGCGTGAAATTTAATTCCCGACAAGTTCTCGCCGATCCCGTTCACTACACATCGTTCGGCGATGGCCGTGGCAGCGTTGCGGTCTTGAGCCTTCCAGAATCCGCGATGCCTCAAAAAGATAGCATCATCACCAAGAATCTTGCGTCGGTTACTCTCTACCTTCCTGGCTCATTCGAGTTCACTGGCAATGAAGATGTTACCGCGAACCCGCTGATCCGTTCATCGAAAGCCGCGGGCTTCGTCGATCCCATCAAAGCCTCACAGCTCGATCCATCCATCGACAGAAACATCAAAGCCGAAGGCAAAGCGTTCGATCTCGTGACCTTCCTTTCCGGAAATTTCAAAACCGCTTTCCCTGACGGCAAACCGAAAAGCGAAACTCCTGAAGGGGAACCGAAGGTTGAACCAAAAGACGCGCCGAAAGAAGAATCGCTCAAGCAAGCAGTGGAACCCGGTAACCTGTTCCTCGTCGCTGATATCGATGCCTTCTTTGATAACTTCGCCTACACCATCCAGAACGCAGGTGGCATGCGCATGGCGAATCCGTCCAATGGCAACTCCGCATTGCTTTTCAACATCCTCGACCAAGCCCTCGGCTCGAACCACCTGATCGGTTCACGCTCACGCTCCGCCACGCGCCGTCCCTTCACCGTGATCAAAACCATGGAGGATGAGTTTAAGAAACATGTCGGCTCCAAAATCGAAGAATTCGAGGTGAAGCAACGAGAGGCGCAAAACAAACTCCAAGAGCTCCAAGCGCAAAAAACAAAAGGAACCGAACTCTATCTCTCACCAGAACAAGAAGCGGAAATCGAAAAACTCCGCAAAGAACAGGCCGATTACTCACGTCGCATCCGCGAACAACAAAAAGACCTGCGTCGCCAGAAAGACAGGCTCGCCGGAAACATCACCTTACTCAACGTCGCGGTCGTGCCGACATTTGTCATCCTCTTCGGACTCTTGCTCCACTTCATTCGCCGCTCATCAACCCGCGCGCGCTGATTTTTTAAAAACCTTTTAACTAAAAATTTCTAACATCTAACATACAAAAAGATGAAACCACGCACCCTTATCATTCTTTGGATCATTGCCTTACTTCTCGGCGTTTCCGTTTTCCTCATCAAAAAGTCCGCTGGCAACGACATCAAAAACACGACGGAGCGAACCGCTGGCCAAACACTCATCCCTGATTTTCCAGCCAAAGAAATCGCATCCATCCACATCGCCGATGCCGAGCTATCCGTCACTCTCCAACAAAAAGACGGCAACTGGTCAGTCGTTGAGCGCGATGGATTCAAAGCGAACCCTACCGAAATCATCGGATTGCTTCGCTCCATAATCGAACTAAAAGTCACACAAGGCATCGAAGCCGGGCCGTCATTTGCGTCACGTTTCGGCATGGATGAAAAGTCCTCCGATCCCGCCCAGCGCGGCATCACCGCTACATTCAAAGACGCTTCCGGCAAATCACTCGCCACCATCTCGTTCGGAAAAAATCTCGATTCTGTTGCTTCCGCATCGCCTTTCGGCGGTGGCTCGATGGGTCGCTTCGTCCGCAACCACGCAGATGAATCCGGATTCTACGCCGTTTCCGAAGTCTTCCCTTCTCTCTCAGCCGATCCTAAAAATTGGCTAGCTGAAGAATTTATCAAAATCGAAAAGATCCAATCCATCGCCCTCACTCAACCCGGCTCAGATAAAAATGAATGGGAACTCGAGCGCGATAATGAAGAAGCCGATTTCAAATTCACCTCGGCATTTCCCGGCGTGAAAATCGATCCCGCTGCGGTCGCACCGTTGAAATCGTTGTTCTCCTACGCAAGATTCGACGACCTCGTACCCGTTGCTGAAATAGCAAAACGCGCCACCCCCGAGAAACTTCAAACCGCCACCATCAAAACCTTTGAGGGACTCACCTACGTTCTCACTCTTCAACCATCGAAAATTCAGGGTTCAGAAAACTACCTGCTCACCGTCAAAGTTTCCGGCGAACTTCCCGAAAAACGCAAAGCTGCAGAAAACGAAAAACCCGAAGACGCAGCCGCAGCGGACAAAGCATTTGAAGAACGCAGCAAAGCCCTGACTGAAAGCATCGCGCAAACCAAGAAACTCGAACCTCTCACTTTCGAGGTCAGTAAATTCACCGTCGATGCCTTACTCAAATCCCGCACCGACTTCATGGACAAAGGCCCCGGCCCACAAGCCCAGCCACAACCGCAACCCGGCAGTGGACTCGGCCCGGTCTTCTCACCCACGATCTCGATTCCCGAACAGTAAGCTTTTTCCGAACTTGGAGTCTGACGTTTCCTAAGCTAGCCTTGCCTCCAAGTTCACCATGTCGAATCCCCACGACCATCCCACCGCTCTAAAAGATCTCCAAGATTCCATCTACCGGGAGAAAATCTTGCGTGCGAGATCAATGACACGTGAGGAGCGTTTCGCAGCGGGATGCCAGCTCACGAATGAAGTCACCGAACGTGCATTTCAAGGAGTCATGGCAAGAGACAGCACTCTAGATAATAAAGCCGCTTGGATAGAGGCGAAGAGACGCTCTGAGCGTCTACGCCAAGCACAGGATCACGGATTATATGTCAGCGAAAGACTCTCCTCATGAATGTTGAGCATCTAGCAATTACAGTCATCAAAGCCTGTGAAATGGAAAATATAGATCACATGCTGACGGGGGCATTTGCCTTCAATTTTTACGGAGTACCTAGAGCCACGAAAGATGTGGATATTGTCGTAGATGTTTCAGGAACAAATAGCATCTTAAACCTAATCAAGAGACTCGAACCTGAGATACAGTTTAACGGACAAGTGCAATTTGATACTCTAACTTGGGGTCGCCGCCACATTGGAACACCTGCCACTGATACAACTCTTCAAATCGAACTCTTTGAGCTTTTTGATGACGCCTTTGTCCAAAGCCAATTCAAGAGAAGGCAACGACTCATTTTACCTCAACTTGAAATTCCTAGTTGGATTCCTACACCTGAAGATATCATTGTTCAGAAATTGCGTTGGGGCAGACCCAAAGATCTCGATGATGCGCGCGATGTCCTCGCTATTGAAGGCCCTGAAAACCTCGACATGCCCTACATCGAAAACTGGTGCTCCATTCACCAAACCACCTCCCGCCTCAGCGATACCCTCGCCCGCATTCCACCCATATAAGCTCGCAAATCCATCACTTAAAACTAGCCAATTCCTGTGGAGCGAGTTTCCATCGTATTCAGTGAGCAAGCACCGCACAGACGACCTACGCATCTCAGGCATCCATCCGCTAATTTCCCCTGCGGTTCTGGAATACTACCTTCAAGTCGATGAAAAAGCAGCTTCAGTTGTGCACTCCGCGCGTGCTCAAGCAGATGCAATTCTTGCACACCAAGATGATCGCCTCATGGTCATCATCGGCCCTTGTTCGATCCATGATCCAGAAGCCGCAATCGAATACGCAACGAAACTCAAAGCTGAAGCACATCGTCTTAAAGAAGACCTATTCATCATCATGCGGGTCTATTTTGAAAAACCCCGTACCACCGTCGGCTGGAAAGGCCTGATCAACGATCCACACCTCGATGACTCCTTCGATATCAACCATGGTCTGCGTGTCGCACGTAAACTACTGCTCGACCTCGCCAACATGGGAATCCCTGCTGGAACGGAATTCCTAGATACCATCTCCCCACAATATATCGCGGATCTCATCGCTTGGGGAGCAATCGGGGCTCGGACCACGGAATCCCAAATCCACCGCGAACTCGCTTCTGGCCTCTCCATGCCGGTCGGCTTCAAAAATGGCACCGGCGGCTCGATCCAAATTGCACTCGATGCCATCCAATCCGCCTCCAACCCTCACCATTTTCTCGGAGTCACGGAACAAGGCGTCTCCGCCATCGTTTCGACTGCTGGAAACCCTTCCTGCCACCTAATCCTGCGCGGAGGAAAATCCGGTCCGAACTACGATGCAGAAAGTATCGCCGCAGTTGAAAAAATGCTCGCTGAACAAAACCTTCCTAAATCTGTGATGATCGATTGCTCCCACGGCAACTCGAACAAGGATTTCCGCAACCAACCCCTGGTCGCGAAAAACATCGCTAACCAAATCTCAGCCGGCTCAAAAACCATCACCTCGTTGATGATCGAGTCCAACCTCGTCGAGGGCAACCAGAAGCTCCAGCCAGACCTTTCCAAACTCACCCGCGGCCAATCCGTCACCGATGCCTGCATCAACTGGGACACAACAGTTGAGACCTTGGAGGTGCTTGCAGAAGCCGTCCGCAAGTGCCGGAGCTAGTAGAACTTACTGGAGAGCCGCGCCTCTGGCCGGGTTACTGATACAGATCTATCACTTAACACTGGCAAACTGGCCGTGGAGACGTTAATCCAACTCCCCCGTGACCAAACACCGCACAGACGACCTCCGCATTTCCGGCATCAATCCCCTGATTTCCCCGGCAGTCCTCGCTTACTATCTTCCGATCAACGAGCATGCCGCTGAAGTGGTTCACTCTGCTCGCGCTCAGGCCGATGCCATCCTTTCCCTCCATGACGACCGACTCATGGTCGTCGTCGGTCCATGCTCGATTCACGATCCCGAAGCCGCTCTTGAATACGCCACCAAACTCAAGGCCGAGGCGGAACGCTTGGAAGAAGATCTCTTCATCATGATGCGTGTCTATTTTGAGAAACCTCGCACCACCGTTGGTTGGAAAGGTTTGATCAACGATCCCGGCCTCGACGATTCCTTCGACATCAACCGCGGCTTGCGTGTTGCTCGCAAACTCCTGCTCGATCTTGCCAACATGGGCATGTCTTCAGCCACCGAGTTTCTCGATACGATTTCTCCGCAATACATCGCCGACCTCATCTCATGGGGCGCGATCGGTGCCCGCACCACGGAATCGCAAATCCATCGCGAACTCGCCTCCGGCCTCTCCATGCCAGTCGGTTTCAAAAACGGCACCGGCGGATCCATCCAGCTCGCACTCGACGCGATCCAATCCGCCTCGCGTCCTCACCATTTTCTCTCCGTCACCAAACAAGGCGTCTCCGCCATCGTTTCGACTGCCGGAAATCCTTCCTGCCATCTCATTTTGCGCGGTGGGAAAACCGGCCCGAACTACGAGGCCGAACACGTTGCCGAAGTAGAGAAAATGCTAACCGAGCAAAGCCTCCCACTTTCGATCATGATCGATTGCTCACACGGCAACTCGAACAAAGACTTCCGCAACCAACCGCTGGTCGCGAAAAACATCGCCAATCAAATCGCAGCCGGATCAAAAACCATCACCTCCGTGATGATCGAGTCCAACCTCGTCGAGGGCAACCAGAAGCTCCAACCGGATCTTTCCAAACTCACCCGCGGCCAATCCGTCACTGACGCCTGCATCAACTGGGACGACACCGTGGAAACCCCCGAAGCCCTAGCCGAGGCCGTCAGAAAACGCCGAGGTTAATCCTGGAGAGCCGCGCCTCCGGCCGGCTTATCTCCCACTATTCAATATGGGCTTAATAACTATGGGCTCGAGAAAATAAAAGTGCGTAGGCTAGGATTGACCACAGGAAGCCTAAAGTTTAGCGAGCGTGTGTGGAAGCATGGTCTGGAGCGATAAGTTTGCCTTTGATTGGCGCGGCATTACATCCGTTGCTAGGGGTAATGGTGCAGCGTGCCTCGCGGTTGGGTGCTAGGCTTCCGGTGCTGTTGGGGTGTGCAAACCTGCTGACCTTCGTGGTTTTCGCTCTCTATTTGAAACCCAATTTCAGTGAGCCGTTTCAAAGATATGATGCGTTGGCCATTTTTAACGGGTTTCTATTTTTCTGGGGACAATGGTTTTCCATCCAATCCGTGCGTCGTGGCGACCTAGTGGTGCATTCCTCGGCACTGGGTTTCAAAGTGCTATTGGTCGCAACGTTTTCTGCGATCGTTGGTTTGGAAAAGGCGGGCGTTGGCTTGATAGGCGGAGCGGTATTGGCAACCCTTGCTGTGTATCTAGTTGCGGGCGCGACGTTTGAGCGACTCAAAGCCAACCGCATGACTCTCTGGCTCACGCTTTTGGCATGCGTGTTTTTCGCAACGAATGATTTTCTAACAGGTTGGAAAAGTTTTGAAACCGGAGGACCAAGATGGCTGATGATCATGATGGCTACCTCTGGCCTATTATCGATTGGGATGTTGTTGCTACGCTGGCGGGATGTGCGGGAGACTTTTGGAAAAGCCGAAATCGCACTGCCAGTGATCGGCGCAGGAATCACGCTCGGAGTGCAAGCGCTGCTTGTGAACTTGGCATTCAGTTGGTTTCGTGAGCCGGCACTCAGCAACATCGCCTACAGCACGCGTGGAGTGATGGCGGTGATTTTTGTTTGGATGTTAGTCAAACGCTGCAAAGAACCACTGGGCGCAAGGCAACTGATCGGCGCAATCCTGATGGTGATCGCGTTGGCACTGGTGTTGATCTAGATAAAGAAACTCTACTCTTCAATTATCAGACTCCGTATTGGTACGGAGCGCATCGTAGATTTTCAGATAATCCGGCGAACCTATGATAACCAAGTCAGCATTGCTGCTGCCCGCGGACATGATGCTCACAGTGCCGTTCCTGAAAATTTTATTCAGCGGACCTTGGCTTTTTTGAAGGCTATCGACCCGATCAAACAACACGCTTGTGATCTTTTTGAAGAAGACTCCATGCTGCCAAACCACACGGAAGTCTTCGATGCGATAACGCCAGCGTTTCACGACAATGATGGTTGCAGGTATCGTGATTGGAAGCAGCACGATGAGCGGAAATAGCAACACGCTCACGATGATTAATTTAAGGACTGCATGACCCACAGAGCGGCCGGATTCGAGGATGAGCCCGGCAGGTGCGGCGGGCCTTGCTTCAGATAAAGCGTCCACTTTTCCACAAAGAATATCATCGAGTAATCGGCCAGATTCACATGCATCGGTAAGCATATGCGTGGTGAACGAGGATTGTTTCTTTATTTTACTGAGGGAGGATGCCTGCTGTTTATCATTAGTAATAAGCTCTTCTTCACCTGCGATGAAAATCTGTAATGAGCCATTTGCTCCACCGGGATAACGCGTCGCAGTCAGTCGCTTGATGTTTTTGTAACGCACATAGAAAAACCGTTTGGATAGGATACCCTGCTCCGCTTCGACATGATGATCATGAAAACTCAGACGTTGTCGCGGATAATAAAGCATGGCGTATATCAGTCCATAGATTGCCACAAAAGCTACAGGCACCATGAGAAGCCAGAGAAAAGGTTCTTGGCTAAGGCTGACGATAGTTGCAATTCCAGGCACAATAGTCAGAAGTGAGATGACGACCCATAATTTTGATCGGAGCCATGTCATGAGTTCGAATTTCGAGCTGACGACATAGGGATCAGCAGACGCTTTTGGAATACCAACTTGGCATAATAACAATTCAAGCTCCACAGGATTATACTTCACGTGCATGAATTCAATCGGTTTAGAGGCACCGATAGACTGAAATTTTACCGTCATCGTATCACACCATCTATCCCATAAGTTTCGTTTGATCTCTATGCTTGTAATCTTGTCACAGGTAAACTCACGTTCATCGACTCTGAGAAATTTATAAGAATATCTGATAGAATTCTGGCGTATAAAAAAGCGTGTTGAAGTGAGCTTAATTAGAGCATCAATCCAGAGTGGAATAATAGGAAAAACCAGCACCAGAGGCAGAAGCATGCGACAAGGAGTGATCCGATATTCTCTTTCCAACAAACCAACATTAGCGATATTGGTTGGTTCGATGCGGCGCGGGCGTACCGCTGAGAGTTGAGAATGGATTTCTCCACTGGGAAGCTTGAGCGGTTTGACCTTATTGCTGGCATAGGTAACAATTTGATCAATGGATTGAGAGAGTTGAATGCCGTTTTTCAGTCTGCGGAATTTAATCTCCGAGCTACTTCCCTGACAACTGATCTGCACATCATAGAGACCGAGAATTTGATCAAGTAAGGTGCGTTTTGTATCCGAGTCACTGATGTTTTCGTAAGGAATGAATGCATTTTGACGAGTCAGGAAACCTTCTTCGTAAACTACCACATCGTTATACACGCGGTAATTACGGCGTATGATATCCAGGAATCGCAAAATGATGAATAGCAATGATCCAAGTATGACCGTACCGAAAATGGCGATGAGCGTCGACTTTTCGGGAACCAATTCTGCATCGCTTAGAATTCCATTAACCGCGAAAACACATCCTAATGAAGTAATGACAAACATCGCCAAGGATTCAAATACCACCGTGATCAGCGCGGGTTTCTCTTCATGAAGCAATTGTCGCTGAGTTAGATCGTAGCCGTTGGATTTCATTCGCTCGCGGATTTCTGAGTAGATGGATTCTGGGTCGTGAACACATCGAAACACGAGAGGCACTGAAGTTCCGGCAGTTTCGACGATGACGTTTCCAACTTTCCGAAATTTATACCGCAACCAGGGAAGCTTGATCTTCACATGAGTAATGTTTCGAATTTCGAATTCCGTTTCCTCATCACTAATCAGCCCGCCGCGATGACAAACCAGACGAGTAGCAAGGATTTGATATCTCTCTTTGCGGAAAGTGGCGAGGCCCGCTGTCACGCCAACGCTTGTAACCAGCAAAAAACCAAGTAGTCCCAACCAAGGAGAAAGCCCAAAACTATAAAACATGGCGGTTGCAGTTGCGCCGATTAACAGTGCCACGAAAAAAGTGAAGACAAACCTAAACATGAGAAACGAACCCATCCTTGGTTTAATCTCTTTGTTAGTAAATACAACTGGTGTGGCTATGTTAGCTTCTGGTAGATCCATAATAAATTCCTAGCGAAATGATTGATGAAACATTGCATAAGTGAAGTACCGTGAATTGGCACGGAAAATCATTAGATCTGCATCAGTCCACCAACATAAGGTCTATCAAGCGCTCACGTGCAGTCGCGATTCCTTTATAATGCGCCATTGACTCCGGCATGGTTTGCAGGGCACGGATCATGCCTTGGCGAGTCGCGGGTTCTGCTTTGATTTCACGCATCGGAATGATGACAAGCTTGATTCCAAACAGAATACCGCCAGACGCGGGGAGCGACACGAGTGATTGTTGCTCCAACCGAAACCAAACATCATCGAGTGTAATAGTGGAGTCGAGACGCGGAAGTTTGCGCGAGGGATGAAGGTTGAGCTCGGGCGTGCGACTCAATCCCCAGTTGGCACGTTCCCATGAAGTGCTGGGTTTGATGCGTTGGAGAAACCCATCGATTTGCCGACCCAATGTTTCATTCAAGCCAGGAACGGGAGCATGGATCGCGGACATGGGCTGGCCGAGTTTATCATGTAGATCCCAGTGAGATGGGAAACATAGACAGCCACCGTAGAGACGAAACATGCCTTCTTCATCAGGTTTCATCAGTAAGAAATCGGCCTCCCAAAGTTTTCCTAAATGCTGACAGCGTTCAAGTGGGTTGAGTTTTTCAAAGCTCTCTAGGGCCTCCGATTCAGGCAGCGTTCGGAGCGAAATGGCGAGCCGAATAGCTTCATCTAACAGATCAATGCCTTCTGGCAGCAGAGCAGAATATTTTCCCGGCTCACTGGCGATCCATTTGCACCGCTCCGCAATAACGTTGGTGTGCAAACCAGTTGGCTTGAAAAACGAGGCGATTTCATCCCTCTCGAAACGCATGCGCAAACCGAAATCTTTATCGGAAAGTATTTCTGTTAGGTTGATCGATGGCGTCATCATTATCTATATACGTGAGAGTAATGCTCGAAATCGTTTCGCCAAGTTAATTGGATGACTGCTGTAAGTCAGATGCTACTTCTCGTTTCGTGGAACCTTTATGAGTAGGGACGAGGCCAATAAATCAGATGGCGCTACGATTTTTTCATCCATCGGCACCTTATCCATGCTGCCGTAACGCTGTTCGATGATTTTCATCACAGTAGGCTGATGGAGATCGTAATCGCGAAATTTTCGTAGCTCACACAACTCGATTCCCGCTTGCTTATAAAATTTCCAAACGAGTTCTGAACAATAGAGTTTTTTATCTTCCCAACCGAAACGTACATCATAATCCAGACCGACCTGTGCCGTCGCCCACTTGCTGGCTTTTTGGAACGCCTCAGTTGTGATGGCAGTTTTTAGACGGCGTGCGGTAAACGTCTCTTTGTCAGCGCGCGCAATGAAATTCTCAAGAGTCGTAGTACCCACGGGTTGCACCGCCTCCAATACCATCCAGCGGCCATCCTGTTTGAAGACTACCCCACAATGTGTGATGGGAGAGCCGGTAGCAGCAGTGATCGCCGCCCCTTGGCCGGAAGCGGATCCACTGAAAACGATGTCGCCATCCTTTAGTGCAAAGGAATGAGATTCTTTAGCTTGAAGAGGGAATAAAAAAACAAGCGCCAGACATGCTGTGATGAAAATAAAATCTCGATTACTCACAATCGAATCATCGGCCAATTCGCAAGTGATTCAAGGCGAAACATGACGCGTCATCTTCAATGTCACAATATATAGAACGCATATAACGCCATCAGCACCAAGAGGAAGATCCCGAGTATCCACCAATACAACTTCACTCCTATCTTCTTATGGGGCAGATAACCGAATTTTTTCGCGACGAATTCATCGTAATTGAAATCCTCGTCCGGCAGATCTAGGCCATCGTAAAGTTTGTCCTGCTCCCATGAGCGCTTGGCTTTGGCTGGCGCGGGTTTTTGATTCTTTGAGCAACCTTCACATGGCGCTCCCACGCGAACCTCGCGGTCACAGTAAGGGCACTGTAAGTCATTTCTTGTTTCATGGGGAAAACGATTTACAGGATACTAAACTCAGAGATGCCAGAGCAATCAACTCAAGTTTCAATCTCTTGCTGAGCAGCTAGAGATTTTACATTCTCTTTGCAATAAGCTGGACGCATTTGCCCTAGGGTAATCCTCACATGAAAACGAATTCATCACTCCGCCGTTTCGCTTTATTTAGCTCCTTCGTCCTTACCGCATCCTTGCATGCTCTTGAAGTCCATGAATGGGGAACTTTCACAGTTTTGGTTTCCTCTGATGGAAGAACGGTCAACTGGTATCAACCCTACTCTGACATCGCTCAATTTCCGACCTTCACATACAACGCGCTAACGATGAAATCATCCATCGGCCTAGCCTCGGTGCGGATGGAAACTCCCGTGATCTATTTTTATCCGGAGGAGGAAATGGCCGTGCAAGCAAAAGTCATGTTCCGTGGCGGCCAGATCACCGAGCGCTTCCCAGCGGCAACAGATAAACCTTATCAACGCAAAGGCATGATATCGGTGGATAACAACCTCTTGACTATATGTTCTGTGCCAAGAAAAACGATAGATGACCTATTTGAAGAGAAAATGTTAGAGATCGGCAATCAGTCTTGGCCTACCGTGACCTACTGGAGCGGCAAGCTGTTACCTCCCAGTCACGCTGATGCGAAATTAATTCCCTCTGTCGCAGGCCACAAAGGTGAAAATTATGGAGCCGCGCGCGAAGTTCCGGATGCATGGATTTTCCGAGCTGATAGTCCTATGATAAAAAACGCAAATCAGCCGGACATTCATCCGGTCGAAAAATTCATTTTCTACCGCGGTGTGGGACAAAATGTGCCTCCCTACAGCGTCGCGATGAGCAATGAACAAACGATGAGTTTTAGCAACTACAGCTCATCGGCAAGCCGCTTCCAAGTCGCACTGCGTGTGCGTGATGGCAAGGCATCATGGAAACAATTGCCCACTCTGCCAGAGCCGAAAGAACAAACCGATCGCAGCACCAGCGTCACTTTTCCCGAGCAAACCATTTCCATCGAACAAGCCGACAAAGAACTCAGTGCACTTTTTCTAACTGAATTAACAAAGAGTGGACTTACGAAAGATGAAGCAAAGGCAATGATCAAAACATGGAACCACACTTGGTTCTCCGAACCGGGTCAGCGCGTGTTTACCATCGTCGATCGCACATGGGTGGACTCGACCCTCCCACTGGCGATCTCGCCGGAGCCGAAAAAAATCGAGCGTGTCTTTGTTGCTCGCTACGAAGTTCTCTCGCCGGAGACCAAGGAAAAACTCGCTACACTCATGCGCGATGAAAAACCAGGCGATCAAGCGGCTAGTGATTTTAAAGCTCTCAATCTAGGACGTTTCGCCAACGGCGCTGCGCAATTGGTATCTGATGAGGCAAAACAAAAAGCCATCAGTAATTACAGCCGGCTGTTGAGTAAAAGCGTCGAAACGAAAGAGCCGTAAGTTTTGATGAATCTATGTTTTCTAGAATTCAGCGTCCCAGAGTAACCACTCCGCAACACGATTATGAGCTGGAACTTGAGTGAAACGATGGTCACTATGATTCCATAAGAAATGGAGAAAGTAATCAGAACGCGGAGCTTAGAGGAATTCCGGAAGCGTGAGAACCCGTGGAGGGATCGAAGCTATCTGGAACGATTGAGAGCGATGACTGTAATTTGCATGACGGAGAACAAAGACCATGGAACTGAATCAGGATTTCCTCGAGTTTATCGAGTATTTAGAGGAAAGCAGGACTGAGTATCTCGTCGTTGGAGGATACGCAGTAGCTTTGCACGGCTTTCCCCGATACACGGGCGATATTGATTTTTTTATTGCGGTTCATGATCGCAATGCGAAGTCGATGCTTCGTGTTTTTGAAAAATTCGGCTTCGGGGAAATCGGGCTTAAGGAAGAGGACTTTCAGAGACCGGATTTTGTCGTCGAAATAGGTCGTGAGCCCAGAAAGATTCAAGTGCTGACGGGTATCGACGGCGTGGCATTTTCAGAATGTTACAGCAGGCGAGTTCATGTTGAGATTTCTGAGAAATCGATACCGTTTATCGGCAAAGAAGATCTGATCCGCAACAAAATCGCTTCGGGGCGCCCGAAGGATAAAATTGATGTGATTGAGCTAGAGAGAAAAGACTAGCGCCCCTTGCCCCAAGAATCTTTCAGCGCGACGGTGCGATTGAAGACGGCTTTTTGACCGGGGATGTGGTCTTTGCTGTCGGTGATGAAATAGCCATTTCGCTCGAACTGACAGGAATAATCTGCTGCTTCGTTCAGCAACGAGGCTTCGATTTTTGAGGTGACGGTGTTCACAGATTCTGGATTGAGGACGGAAAGGAAACCTCCCTCCGCAGCATCGGGATCTTCGACGGTGAAGAGGCGATCGTAGAGGTGGACTTCGGCATCGACAGCAGTTGCGGCATCGACCCAATGGATAGCAGATTTACAGACAACACCTTCCGGCGAATCTTTTCCGGTGGTATCCGGCAGGAGTTTCACACGAACTTGAGTGATCTCCCCTGCGGCGTTTTTATCGAAGCCGGTGCATTGAATGATCGGGCCACCGCGCAGACGGACGTAACGCTCCGGGCCGAGGCGGAAGAATTTTTTCTCGGGAATTTCTTGGAAGTCTTCGCGCTCGATAAAAATTTCCGAAGAGAACGAGACTTCCCGTTCGCCAAAGGTTTCATCTTGCGGATGGTTGGAGACTACTAGGCTTGCCGTAGGTTCTTCGGAGAAATTTTCGATGACGACTTTTAATGGATCGAGCACAGCCATACGGCGCGGTGCAGAGGAGTTGAGGTGATCGCGGATGTCGTATTCGAGCAAAGCGACATCGGTGGTGCCGTTGTATTTCGTGATGCCGATGCGTTTGCAGAAATGAACGACAGCAGCAGCGGGGTAGCCACGGCGGCGGATGCCGGAAATGGTTGGCAAACGCGGATCGTCCCAGCCGCTGACGTAACCTTCGTTAACGAGTTGGAGCAGCTTGCGCTTGCTCATGATCGTGTAGGTAAGGCTGAGACGAGCGAACTCGATCTGACGCGGCTTCGATGGAACCGGGCAGTTTTCCATGAACCAATTGTAAAGCGGGCGATGATTCTCGAACTCAAGCGTGCAGAGCGAATGTGTGATGTGCTCGAGCGCGTCTTCCAACGGATGCGCGAAATCATACATCGGGTAAATGCACCATGCATCGCCGGTGTTGTGGTGATGGGCGTGCATGATGCGATAAAGAACAGGATCGCGCATGTTCATGTTCGATGAAGTCAGGCCGATTTTCGCGCGCAAGACCGCTTCACCTTCTTTGAATTTTCCAGCACGCATCGCAGCGAATATTTCGAGGTTTTCCTCGATGGAGCGCTCGCGGAATTTCGATGGAGTTCCGGGTGTTTGGACGTTACCGCGATGAAGTTTGATTTCCTCGGGGCTTTCTTCATCGACATAAGCGAGTCCGTTTTTGATGAGATGCACGGCGCAGTCGTAGAAGAACTCAAAGTAATTGCTGGCGAAATAGAGATCGCTACCCCAATCGAACCCGAGCCATTTCACATCAGCTTTGATCGACTCAACGTATTCGGTTTCCTCTTTCTCCGGATTCGTATCGTCGAAACGTAAATGACATTTGGCACCTAGATGTTCTTGAGCGATCCCGAAGTTCAAACAAATCGATTTCGCGTGACCGAGGTGGAGATAGCCGTTCGGCTCTGGCGGGAAACGAGTGATCGTGGTCTGGTGTTTCCCCGAGGCAAGGTCTTCGGCGATGATGTCTCGGATGAAATCGGATTTAGGAGTGTCTGACATGGGAAGAAGTTGGAATTTTTACCGCTAATGAAAGCGAATGGACGCGAATGGAAGAGGAAGCTGCAGAAATTTAGGCTTCGTGCCAGCAGAGGCGCGAGTCTAAAGCGTTGGGAGGAGCATATTCGAAATGGAGGATGCGCCGCCTGTTCGGGATGCTGCTTTTTCGGGATGAGTGCAGGATCAGCGGAGACATGAGTAAAACATCACCAGGCTGGCATTCGCAGATGACCGATGAACTGGTTATTTCGGAAATCGATTCCGAGGGGATCCTGATGCCACGCCACTGGCCAGTTTTCTTGCGGCGTTTTATTAAACAATAAGGAACGAACCGTTGAGAGCAGTGAGCTAGGAAAAATTTCAATGAGCTTAGTTGAGTTGGATAACTCACGAAAAAGCTCCGAGCGCGCATTCAGGTTTCGAACACAAGCAGATCCAGCCTCACTCGCGACTCTATCCGCTTCTTCCCTCAAAGCTTCGATTTCATCCACAGAGAACACACCGCGGTGTATTTCAAAACCGTCTCGAGCAAGACTTCTCATTGGGCTTACGCTAATGCGCTAAGCCTAACCATCAAGAAAACATCACGATAAATCTGCTCGCGCTAGGATCGGACTTTCACGGCGATTCTATCTTTCTGATCCAAGCACATTTCATCGAGGGTTTTTCGTGAGATTTCGACATCTAAGAATGAGCCGTTATCGAGGCGGATGCTGAGGCTGGCGACGGGGCCTGCGGAAAATAGATGTTGGATGGTGCCGAGTTCATCGGTCAACGGATCACATTCCGCAGCGAAACGTATTTCGACTTCGTGAGGGCGAATGTATTGATGAGAGCCGTTGGGATCCGTGAGCTTGTTCACGTTACCCAAAAACTCATAAACGAATGGGCTGCGCGGCGTGTCATAGACTACCTGCGGTGCACCGATTTGTTCGATCCGCGCATTTCTCATCACAACGACTTCATCGGCCAGCTCAAGAGCTTCTTCTTGATCGTGAGTCACGAAGATCGTAGTGAGGCCGATTTCATCATGAAACTGCCTGAGCCAACGACGTAGGTCTTTGCGGACTTGTGCGTCGAGCGCGCCGAACGGCTCGTCTAACAGAAGAACTTTGGGTCGGATCGCCAGCGCGCGGGCTAGAGCGACACGTTGTCTTTGGCCTCCGGAAAGCTGGTGTGGACGACGTTTGTCCAAGCCTTCAAGTTTGACTAGTCCAAGCAACTCCGTGACACGATCACGGATCTCTGTTTTGGAAGGTCGTTTCCCACCCGGGAGCACACTGAGTCCGAAGGCGATATTATCTGCGACCGTCATGTGACGAAACAACGCGTAATGCTGAAAAACGAAACCCACTCCGCGTTTCCCGGCTGGGATTCCGCTAACATCTTCTCCATGAAAAAGAATTTTCCCGGGGCCATCATCAGCAAACTCCAAGCCTGCAACGATGCGAAGTAGTGTGGTTTTTCCTGAACCAGATGGACCTAACAGCGCGGTAAGTGATCCGTTTGGAACTTCGAGGGAAATATCTTCCAGTGCGGTGTAGGTACCGAAAGTCTTACGGATGGATTGGATGGAGATGGACATGGAGGTAGAAGCTGAAATTAGTGTTTGCTGGAGGCCGAGTGACCGGAGAGTTGTTCGACAACGCTTTTGATGCCGAGAGTGAATAGCGCGAGGAGGGCCAGCAATGTGGCGCAGGCAAACGCGGCGCTGAATTGGTATTCGTTGTAGAGAACTTCGATGTGCAGTGGCAGCGTGTTGGTCTTACCTCGGATGTGGCCGGATACCACCGACACTGCACCGAATTCACCCATTGCGCGGGCATTGCAAAGCAGCACGCCATAGAGCAAACCCCATTTGATATTGGGCAAGGTCACGCGCCAGAAAATCTGCCAACCACGTGCACCGAGTGTTACGGCGGCTTCTTCTTGATCGCTGCCTTGGCTTTCCATCAGCGGAATCAATTCACGAGCGACGAAGGGGAACGTGATGAAAATCGTTGCGATAATAATTCCAGGAAACGCGAAGATGATTTTGATATCGTGTTCTGTTAGCCACGGACCAAACCAACCTTTCGCTCCAAACAACAACACGAAAACCAAGCCCGCAATAACGGGAGAAACAGCGAAGGGTAAGTCGATCAGCGCGAGCAGTAGCGAGCGGCCTTTGAAGCGAAACTTCGTGATCGCCCATGCGGCCGAAATGCCGAACAGCGTGTTTAGCGGAACCGAAATGAGCGCTGCCAGCAAGGTCAGCTTCACGGCTGATAGCGCAGCTTCGTCATGCAGCGAGGCGAGAAACACCTCCCAGCCTTTCCGCAGCGCCTCAACAAAAACGGCGGCAAGTGGCAGCAGTAAGAATAGACTGAGCACACCGATGGCAGCGGATATAAGAAGCCAGCGGACGAGTGCAGATTCGGTAGTGACGTTTCTAACAGACATGAGAGATCAGCGGTTTTGCCAGTCGAGCCGGCGTTGAAGGAGATTGATGAGAAACAGCAGCAAAAACGAAACGACCAGCATGCTGGTGGCAAGTGCAGCGGCAGCCTCGTATTTGAATTGTTCCAGTTGGATGATGATGAGGTGTGGCAGGATTTCGGTTTTCAATGGTAGGTTTCCTGAAATGAAAATCACTGAACCGTATTCCCCGATGGCCCGAGCGAAAGCCAATGTGAATCCCGTGATGAGCGCAGGCACTAACAACGGAAAAACCACACGCCGAAAAACCGTCCAACGCCCCGCCCCGAGAGTGGCAGCAGCTTCTTCGATTTCTTTTCCTAAATCCTCCATCACCGGTTGCAAGGTGCGCACGACAAACGGAAAACCGATGAAGGTGAGCGCGATGAAAACTCCAAGCCAGTTATACGCAGCTTGAATTCCCCAGCTCGCGAGAGCTTCACCAAGCCAACCGTTCGGCGCGTAAATCGCACAGAGCGTAATCCCTGCCACCGCGGTGGGCAGCGCGAATGGCAGGTCAATCATCGCGTCCAAAAAACGACGGCCTGGAAACTCGTAACGCACGAGCACCCACGTCACTAACAGCCCAAGCACGGCACTGACTGTGGCTGCGGCGGCGCTCGCTCCGAAGGTCAGTTTCGCTGCAGCAATCACTTGAGGCGAACCTAACAGCTCACGCCACTCATTCCATCCCAAGCCAGCAGCCTTGATGAACAAGGCCGCTAGCGGGATGAGAATGATGAGACTCAGCCATGTGATGGAAAAGCCAAGGCTCATACCGAAGCCGGGAATGACACGTCGTTTGGGCATAAAGATAAATGTTAGCGTTGATAAATCCTGTCGAACGTTCCGCCATCAGCGAAATGAGTTTTTTGAGCGGCCGCCCATCCACCGAAGTCGGCATCAATCGTCACCAACGGTAACGCTGGGAGCTTATCGACAAACTGCTTGGAGATTTCCGGATTACGTGGGCGGTAGAAATGTTTGCCTGCGAGAATCTGCGCTTCATCGGTATATAGGAATTTCAGATAGGCTTCCGCAACTTCATAAGTGCCGTGCTTTTTCGCGTTCTTTTCAACAATAGCCACCGGTGGTTCCGCCAGAATACTGATAGACGGATAAATGATCTCCGTTTTACCCGGAAATTCTTTTTCGATCAGGTAGGCTTCGTTTTCCCATGAGAGAAAAACATCGCCGATCCCGCGTTGCGCGAAGGTGGTGGTTGAGCCACGCGCGCCGGTGTCTAGCACAGGAACATTTTTGAAAAGACGCTTCATGTAATCGAGCACCTTGCTCTCGTCTTTCGCGTATTCCTTATCTGCCCAAGCCCATGCAGCGAGGTAGTTCCAACGTGCTCCGCCTGAAGTTTTTGGATTGGGTGTGATCACTTCCACTCCCGGCTTGATCAGATCACTCCAATCTTTCACTTGCTTCGGGTTACCCTTGCGCACCACGAACACAATCGTCGACGTATATGGCGAACTGTTATCGGGTAGTTTCGTTTGCCAATCTTTCGGAAGCAGTTTTGCTTCAGCTTCTAACACATCGATATCTCCGGCGAGAGCTAGCGTGACAATATCAGCCTCTAAACCGTCGATCACGGAACGGGCCTGTTTTCCTGATCCACCGTGCGATTGCTGGATTTTCAGTTCCTGTCCCGTTTGCTTTTTCCAGTCCGCAGCGAAGACTCGGTTGACGTCGACGTAAAACTCACGCGTTGGATCGTATGAAACGTTGAGTAGCTCGATAGATTTCACACCTGCAGAGCCACTCTTTTTATCGCAGGAAGTGAGGGTGATGGCAGTGAGAGCGGCTGCTAAAATGCCGAATGTGATCAGTGATATTTTAGTTTTCATAGGGTTATGATTAAAACGTTAGATGTATGAGGTGTTTCAGAATGAGAAGCGCGGCCGACAGGATTGGACTGACAGCCGCAAGGATGAATGCTATGTAAGGCTATTTTTTGTAGATTTGGTCGAAGGTGCCGCCATCTTCAAAGTGATATTTTTGTGCCTTGGACCAGCCGCCGAATGCATTGTCAATAGTCACAAAGTTGATTTTGGGGAAGTTCTTCGACCATTTTGCGAGAGCACTTGCATCGCGCGGCCGGTAGAAGTGTTTGCCGGCAATTTCTTGAGCCTCATCACTGTAGAGGTAGGTGAGGTATGCCTTTGCTAATTCTTCCGTGCCGTGTTTTTTTGTGTTTTTTTCTAACACTGCTACCGAAGGTTCAGCGAGTATACTGATCGATGGAATGATGATCTGGGTTTTACCAGGGAATTCCTTTGCAATCAGGTGTGCTTCATTTTCCCATGATAGGAAAACGTCGCCGATGCCGCGTTGGGCAAAGGTAGTGGTTGAGCCGCGGGCACCGGTGTCGAGAACCGGCACGTTCTTGTAAAGCGCGCTGATAAATCCCTTCACTTTGGATTCATCCCCGCCGAACTTGCGGTCGGCAAAAGCCCAAGCTGCGAGGTAGTTCCAACGAGCACCGCCGGAGGTTTTAGGGTTGGGAGTGATGACCTCGACGCCAGATTTAACAAGGTCATCCCAGTCCTTGATACCTTTTGGGTTACCTTTTCTCACCACAAAGACGATGGTCGATGTGTAGGGTGCGCTATTATTCGGAAGTTTTGTCTGCCAGTCTTTAGGCAAGAGGTTTGCCTGCTTTGCAATGCTGTCGATATCACCGGACAATGCGAGGGTGACAACATCGGCACTGAGTCCGTCTATGACGGAACGGGCTTGCTTGCCAGAGCCGCCGTGGGACTGTTTGACCGTGAGCGTCTTTCCGGTTTTCTCTTTCCATTGTTTGGCGAATGCCGAGTTAAACTCTTGATAGAACTCTCGTGTGGGATCATAGGAAACATTGAGAAGTTCGTCTGCAAATACGCCTGAAACAAGAAGCGTGGTAACAATAATTGTTAGTTTAAGTGTTTTCATGTGAAAAAAATCAATTGGATCTGTTGGTGGGGTGGATTAAAACGAGAACTTGAGTCCAGAGAGTAGGGATACTCCGTCGTAAGCTTCGGCAGTGCCCCTTTCGAGTCGCGACCATTCGGCTCCAGCAAGGAGTTTGAGTTTATCTCCGTGGATGAAGTATTGGACTCCGCCGTAAAGCGCGTGATAGGAATCACCCCTACCGCCGAAGCTGGCGACTTCGCGTTCATAACGGCTTTGGCCGTATACACCAGTTGGGCCATCACTATTTGCGTATGAGTAGCGCCCCACCAGTTGCAGTTTTTGGGGAATAATGTCGTAGGTGGGCTGAATGAAGAAACCGAATACATCGCTATTTGTGCCTACTCCACCTGTTGCATAATATCCCTCGATAACGACGGCTGCGTATCCTTCCTTCACCCAAAATGTGGATGAGATGATATCGTCATAACGGTTCAATACGAGATCGTCAGCCAAGTCGTGGTCGCTATGAAGCCAATCGAAACGGAAGTCGGCTTTTTCGAGGTCGAGCAAATGCTTGAAATCATATCCAGCGCCTATTGAATAGGAGAAGCTCCCGTTGAGATCGCCGAATTCGCCGTCACCAAATGATCCGCTACCACTAGTCGTGGATGGTGTATCATTGGAATAGATTCCAGTACGCCACGAGAACTCATCTTTGGTGCCTTCGACAGTCAGCGCAGTGGCGCGATTGACACGGAGTTGGTTGAAGATTTGTGAGCGCTCGAAGGTGGGTTGGCTGTTCGTTGACTCAAGCCAATCGTAATGACCGATAAGCGGTTTGGTTTTACCGGCGGTGATGCTAAGCGATTTTGTCGGTTTCCAGCGGATATACGCATCTACGAGACCGTCATAGATGTCGCGGAAACCGTCATTACTTTGGAAGTCGGCGCGGACTTCGACTTTTTTATCGAAGAGTTTGGCATCGAAACCCAATCGCGACCGCCGGTCTTCCCAATCACTTTTGCTGCCTTGGTCCGCGTCTACATCCCAGTATTGGGCATGGTAACGACCGCGGAGTTTGAACTCCTGAAGGATGGGATTGAGGTCATCCTTGTAGAGTGAGGCATAATTCCATATTTTGTCGAAGGTTGTTGGATCGACGAATTCTGTGGTGGTGTCCTGACCTGTTGCGAGTATTGGAAGTAGTGCCAATGCTCCAAGGGTTGTGCTGCGGATTTTCGAATGTTGGTATCGTTGTTTTGTATTCATTGTTTTCTGCAAAGCGTCTGCGGCCGGTGTTCCGGTACGCTTTCGCAGATATGTTTAAGAAAGACTCCCTATTTGGGTAGTCGGGTGGAAATTTGTTAGAGCTGAGGTTCAGCGAGATTTGGTTGGAGAAGTGGAGTCTGAATTGAATCTCGTTTTTTCGATGCTTTCGACGAGTGTGACTCGGCCTTCGTGAACCGTGATCTGTACTGAGCCGAAGCGGAGATTTTGAATCTTACTCAGCACGACATCCATCCATTCGTTGTTGGAGGCAGAATTTTCGTTCTGTTTGGAATCCGTTGTGGGGGTGGACATGGTGTTGGCTGGTTATTTCTCCGGTGTGGAGAGAGCGATTTGTGAGAGGCTGGCGAGAAATCCGTCTGCGGGATCCGCTTTACGTTTGTGGTTCACGGGAGATTCAGATCCGGCGATCAGAGTTGCGAAGGGATGTGGTAAACCGTCGCGACGAAGCTTACGCAATGTGACTTCAACGACGTTAGCGATCGTGTAGCGGTCGAGAATGTTGGCTATGGCGTTGCGCACATCGATCATCACCATGCGCAGGCCGCAATGCTCTTCGTCCGGACAGGTGCAGCGCTGATAGGCATTTTCCGAGGCGCAGCAAATTGGTGCGAGGCGGCCATCCATCAAGCGGACAATTTCACCGATCCCGATTTGGTCCGCTGGCTTGGCGAGAAAGTAGCCGCCTGATTTTCCCCGCTTGGCATCCACGATTCCGGCCTCACGAAGTTCATTGAGAATGCGCTCGACGAATTTCACCGGCAGTCGATTCACCTCCGCGAGATCGATGGCGGAAATCGTGTGCAATCCGATCTCGCTCGCGATGCCGAGATGGATCGTAGCGCGGAGTGCGTATTCTGCTTTTTTGGAAAGGTTCATTTGAAAGAAGACAAACTAGTAGGAATTAGATTCGGACTTTTCAAGAAATTTTTCCAAAAATTTTCAGCGGAGCTACGAAGCTTATAAAATATAGCTTTTAAACCCAGTTTTTGACTAGAGCAGACGGAGTTTAGGCTGAGAAAGCATTCGAAACTCTATTTTACGTTTCAATTCCCTTGTCCAAGTAGGATATCATCCCTCAATTCCTCAACCGATGATGCGCGGGCCGACCTCTTCGAGGCACGCTTTTCTCTTCCCACCGTCTGCCAATTTGGCTCAGAAGTATTTGTCTCAAATTACACAATCTGGAAAACCACATGAAACCATTACACAATCTTCTCACCGTCATCGCGCTATCAGCCTTCACTGGATTCTCCGCTCATGCTGCAGAGCTGGAAAGCACGACACCCATCGCAGCAAAAACCAACGGCGAAGCATGGTGGAATGGACAATGTGCAAGGATCGATAAAGATATCGCAAAAATGGAGGGCAAGATCGATTTGGTCTTTGTTGGTGACTCGATCACGGCGCGTTGGAGAGACAGTGAAAACTGGAAGAGCCATTGGGGTGGCTACAACGCGATAAACATGGGAATCGGCGGAGACCAAACGCAACACGCTTTGTGGCGTTTGCAGAACGGCGATTTGGATGGTTACAAGGCGAAGCTATTTGTCGTCATGATCGGCACAAACAACATGTGGAGCAAAAATCCCGACCCAGCTCAAGCTGCGGCCGGTGTCAAAGCAGTGATCGATTTGATCCAGTCGAAACAACCACAGGCCAAAATCCTTTTGATGAGTATTTTACCAACAGGTGAAAAACCCAATCCAGGTCGTGATAAGAGAATGGAGGTCAATGCACTGATTTCGAAATTCGCGGGCGGCTCCGTGGAATACATGGACATCGCTGCGAAATACTTGAATGCCGAAGGCATGATTAGCAAAGAGGTCATGCATGATTTCCTGCATCTAGCTCCCGCTGGCTATGACATCTGGGCAGATGCGATCAAAGGTAAGGTCAAAGAAATCGTGGGTGAGCCTGCGGCTGAGAAGAAGTAATTTCCCATTTCCAGACCGCCGGAGGCTTTGGACTGCTGCGGTGATCCGCAGCTTTCAGGGTGAGGCTGTTTGCACGGCACATACACGTAATTACCGCTGCAGTGATAATCAAAGCTGCACGTAAAAGCTGGGAAGAATCCCAGCAGTCCAGAGCCTCCGGCGCAACCTACCTGGCTAATTCTTCTAACAGCGCCTGATTCAAACGAATCCCGGCTTCGAAATTTTCGATGGGGAAATTTTCGTTCGGCGAATGGATCTGCGCATCGGAAAGCGCGAGTCCTAAAAGCAGAGTATCGACTTTTAGGATTTCTCGGAAGGCTTGGACAATAGGGATGGAGCCCCCTTCGCGGATGAGCATGGGCTCGCCGGGGAAGGTGCGTTTGAGCGCGCGTTGCGCGGCTTTGCCGAAATCCGAATGAGGATCGCAGGCATAGGGTTTGCCATCGTGGCCGTCTTCGATGACAAGTTTCACGCCGGGTGGGCAGTGTTTTTCGAGATGGGTTCTGAGACGTTTCAAGATAATTTGCGGATCTTGATCCGGGACGAGTCGGAACGAAAATTTCACGAAAGCCTCGGAAGGAATGACCGTCTTAGAGCCCTCGCCTTGGTAACCGCCGCCGATACCGTTGACTTCTGCTGTCGGGCGCGCGAAGACGCGTTCGGCAGAGCTGTAACCTGGCTCGCCAAAGGTCGCGGATGAGCCGGTGACTTTTAAGTAATCTTGATCGGAAAGCCCTGGAACTTTCGCCCACATTTCGCGCTCCCATGTTTCGAGGGGCCGAACTTCGTCGTAGAAACCCTCGATGGCGACCTTGCCATCGGAGTCGTGGAGAGTAGCGACGAGTCGCGCGATCGCTGTAGCGGGGTTGACGACGGCGCCGCCGAAAAGCCCGGAATGGAGATCGCGCGCGGGGCCGATGAGTTTAACTTCCGCGCAAGTGATTCCGCGCAAGCCGTAGCCGAGCGTTCCGGTGTTAGGCGCGACCATTCCCGTGTCGGAAATCGCGATGATATCGCATTTCAAATCGTCACAATGTTTTTTGAGAAACGGCGCGAGGTTGGGAGAGCCGATTTCTTCTTCACCTTCGAAAAGGAAAATCAGGTTCACAGGAAGTTCACCTTTGGCTTCGAGAGTTTTTGCGACGCCGAGAATGTGGGCGAGCATTTGACCTTTGTTATCCGTGGCGCCGCGCGCCCAGATTCTACCATCGCGGATTTCTGGTGAGAACGGCGGTGACTGCCAGAGTTCTAACGGATCGGCGGGCTGGACATCGTAGTGACCATAGATCAGCACGGTTTTGCGATCAGCCTGATGCTTGTTTCTCGCGATAACTATGGGATGCCCAGGTGTTTCATGTAGCTCCGTGGTGAGCTGCATGGCGGAAAGTTTGCTAACAATCCATTCCGCGCAGTCGCGCACATCCTGCCGATGTTTGGAATCGGTGGAAACGCTAGGGAAAGAGAGAAAGGTGAAGAGTTCTCGGAGTTCGGGTGTCATGCTGCGAGTAAACTAAGTCATCAAACCGCAGGCGGAAAGCAAAACGGTAAATGAATGAATGCTAGGAATTTGCCTTTTCACCTTGCGTGAGGAATGCCCCTATGTGCCGTAGGTGGAAGGAGAAAAGAGGGGTGTCATGATGCTTGAAACTTGAAATTGAGTCCAATCACAGCGCCGTACTGCGCAACGTCGTAAGTGAAGCCGCCGCGGGAGTAATCGGTGTCGAAATAGCGGTATCCGACTTCCAGCGAAATCGATTATCTTCACTCCGGTAAAATCCGTAGGGATCGCGGTGTTAAGTAAATTGCTATAAACCACGTCTGCCATCACTGGAAGTGCCTGCGTCAGTGAAACGAGAGTTACCGCATTGAGAAAACTATGACTTTCGCCAATTGGAGCGTCATCGAGAAGTGAGGCTTCATGAAATTAGTCGTTAGAAACTCCCACGCGGAAGAAGTTAGGTTTTTGGAACCCGCTGGCCACAGGAACGGATAGGGGATAAGGCACGCTCACCGCTTCGATATCCCCCGTGCTGTTGGGCGCGGTCAGAACGGTGGGAGTCTCTGTGCTCGTGAACCAGTTGATCATGTCGGCGCTGAACTGCACGGAGTAATCAAGGCCGACGGCAGTGTGATTCTTGCGGCGGGCGAACACCGCGCGGTAGTCAACCTCAGAACCGGCCGCAACGTTTAAAGCGATCGGCAAGCCTGGGCTGGTGACGTTGCCGCCGGGTTGATAGGAAACTCCTCCGCTCACAGAGGACGTTGGATCGGTGCCAAATGCGTATTCTTGCAAATTTGTTAGAGAGTCACCGTCGGGATT
>JANPJY010000083.1:0-4466 GCA_031425735.1 Akkermansiaceae bacterium
ATGTCTTTCAAAAGATCTTTGATGACCTGTTCCTCTTCGCTCTCGCCTGGGCTGTCGATCCAGTTGGATCCGTTTTCCATTTCGAAACCTTTGTGGATGAGCAGAGTCGCGTCGCCACCGTCATCGACGATGAGTTGTGGACCGAGGCCGTCTTTGTTGACGAGCGCTTGCCATGTGCACCACCAATATTCTTCCAGAGTCTCGCCTTTCCAAGCGAAGACTGGAATTTCACGAGCCGCAATCGCTGCTGCCGCGTGATCCTGTGTGGAGAAAATATTGCACGAAACCCAACGCACATCGGCACCGAGATCGGCAAGTGTTTCGATCAAAACCGCTGTCTGAATCGTCATGTGCAACGAACCCATGATACGAACACCTTGAAGAGGCTTGGTTTTGCCATACTTCTCACGTGTCGCCATCAAGCCCGGCATTTCATGCTCAGCGATGTCGATCTCTTTACGTCCGAAATCGGCCAAACCGATGTCTCTTACTTTATAGTCTGTGAAGCTCATATTATTTTATTAAATTATTGTTAGATTATTTTAGGAATTACAGATTGGAGATCGCAGATATTTCACTCTTCACCCCTCACTATTCACTCTTTTACTTGATCGCTTTCTTAAGCGCAGAAACTTTGTCCGTCTTTTCCCAAGTGATGTCGGAGTCGTCTTTTCCGAAGTGACCGTAGTTGGTAGTCTTCGAGAAGATCGGACGCAGCAAGTTGAGTTGTTTGACGATGTCTGATGGATTGAAGGAGAAAACTTTGAGAACAGCTCCGAGGATTTTCGCATCGGAAACGGTTCCTGTGCCAAAAGTATCGATGTGCACGCTGCAAGGTTCTGGGTGACCGATGGCGTAGGCGAACTGGACTTCGCATTTGCTGGCGAGTCCTGCGGCAACGACGTTTTTCGCAACCCAGCGGCCCATGTAGGCTGCGGAGCGATCGACTTTCGATGCGTCTTTTCCAGAGAAGGCACCACCACCGTGGCGGCCCATACCACCGTAGGTATCGACGATGATTTTACGTCCTGTTAGACCGCTATCGCCCTGAGGACCACCGATGACGAATTTACCGGTTGGGTTGATCAAGAACTCGGTTTTCGGGGTGAGCATGTTTTTCGGCAGGACCTTTTTGATCACCTGCTCGATGCAGAATTTCTCGATCTCTTTGTGTGACACATCAGCGGTGTGCTGAGTGGAAATGACAACGTTAACGATACGTGTCGGTTTGTTATTCACGTATTCGACGGAAACCTGGGTCTTCGCATCCGGACGAAGCCATGGAGCGAGTTTGCCTGCTTTGCGGATTCTTGTTAGTTCACGACCGAGGCGGTGTGCGAACATGATAGGAGCTGGCATGAGCTCAGGAGTTTCGTCACATGCGAAACCAAACATGATGCCTTGGTCTCCTGCTCCTTGCTTCTTGGTTTTCTTACCTTCTGCTGCTTTTGCATCAACGCCTTGCGCGATGTCTGGGCTCTGAATAGTGAGGTAGTTGTTGATGAAAAGAGTGTCCGCATGAAACACATCGTCTGTATTGGTGTAACCGATTCCACGAACCGCATCACGGATCACTTTGCCGACATTGATCACTTCATCGATCGGCTTAGTCGTGCCTTTCTTCTTATCTTGAAGTTTCGGGATGGTGATTTCGCCACCGACGACAACGATGTTGCTCTTTACGAAAGTTTCGCAGGCAACGCGGCTGGTTGGGTCGATTGCCAAACAGGCATCGAGGATGGCATCGGAAATGGTGTCCGCGACTTTATCTGGATGGCCTTCGCCAACCGATTCTGAGGAAAAAATATAGGTACTCATGTGTTTTTTTGATTTTCGTATCGTCAAATCGTGATGCGTTGATGTAACATGCCAGCCATGTCGTCAACAATCAAATGCCTGAAACTCATTTCCGACCCCACTCGGTTGCGAATTCTCGCTCTTCTCAACCAAGATGCCCTCTCGGTCGCTGAGCTTCAGGAAATTCTCGGCATGGGCCAGAGCCGGATTTCCACCCAGCTTTCCCAGCTCAAAACCGCTGGCTTGGTCAACGACGAGCGCGCTGGAAAAAACAATGTCTACTCCGCCTCCATTCCGAGCGAACTCGCACCGGTCGTTTCGCACGCGATCGCAGAAATCCCCGAAACCGCCGCCGATAACCTCGCGCTCCAACACATTCTTTCGAAACGCAAGGACTACGCCCGCGCCTATTTCGATGAACTCGCGGGTCGATTTGGAAAAGACTACGTCCCCGGCCGTTCATGGAAAGCGCTCGCTGAAGCCTTGATCAAATCTCTCAACTACCGCCACGTCGCCGACCTCGGTGCGGGCGAAGGCACCCTTTCCCAACTCCTCGCCCAACGCGCCGAAAAAGTCATCGCGGTCGATCTTTCCCCAAAAATGGTCGAATACGCCCAGTCGCTCGCCCACAAAAACGGCCTGCATAACCTCGAATTCCGCATCGGCGATATCGAGAGCCCACCCATCGATGAAGGCACCATCGACCTCGCCATCCTCAGCCAAGCTCTGCACCACGCAGAAAATCCCCAACGCGCCATCGACGCTGCTCACCGCATTCTAAAACCCGGCGGCCGCATCATTATCCTCGATCTCCTTCAACACACCTTTACCGAAGCCCGCGAACTCTACGCCGATCGCTGGCTCGGCTTCTCCGAAAGCCAACTCGCCTCGATGCTCAAAAAATCCGGTTTTACCGAAATCGAAACCCTCATCGCTGACAAAGAAGAAGCTCATCCGAAGTTTCAAACGTTACTGGCGATTGGCACGGCGCCTCTTCCTAGGACCGCGAGTCTGTAACTCGCATAATCAACAAAAGCGAGTTACAAACTCGCGCTCCCAGCCCACACTTTCCACTTTGCACTTCTCCCATCCCTCACTAACTTCGCTCAAAATGATTCGTTTAAGCCTCTTTCTCGTTCTCACCGCAATCAGCCTGCCATTTCTGCATGCTCAGGAAAAACCCACCAACGGCTCGGCGATATACCGCTCGGTTTTACGCATCGAAGTCTCGACCCAAAATCCCGATTACCAGATTCCATGGAATTCGGGGCGATTTAGTGGTGGCATTGGCACTGGATTTATAATCGGTGAAAATCAAATCCTAACGAACGCGCACGTCGTATCGAATCAAAAGCGCATCCTCATTACCGTCCACGGCAGCCCGAAAAAATACCCCGCAAAAGTAGAGTACATCGCACATGATTGTGATCTTGCCCTACTCTCGCTTGAAGACTTTTCCGACTTCAAAGAATTCCCAGTCTTTTCCTTCGGCGAAGTTCCCCAGCTCGAATCTGAGGTCACCGTCATCGGTTATCCAGTAGGCGGCTCGCGTCTCTCTGTAACCAAAGGCATCGTTTCACGTATCGATTTCCAAGCTTACTCTCATAGCCGCGCAGATTCTCATCTCGTTGTTCAAATTGATGCCGCCATCAACCCCGGAAACTCCGGTGGGCCAGTGCTACAAAATGGTAAAGTCGTCGGCGTCGCGTTCCAAGGCCTGCGCCAGGCAGACAACACGGGTTACATCATTCCAACTCCTGTCATCAAACGTTTCATCAAAGACATCGCTGATGGAAGCTATAACCATTACGCCGAACTCGGAATCAGCGATTTCCCCCTCCACAACCCCGCAATGCGTAAAGCCTTGGGTCTGCCAAATGATGACAAAGGCGTACTCATTACCCGTGTCACACCGACAAGCTCCGCAGATGGCATTCTGAAATCTGGCGACGTTCTCATGGCACTCGATGACCAGCAAGTCGACTCCGCCGGACAAGTTCTCATCGATGGTGAAAAAGTGAATCTAGCAGAAATCGTTGAACGTAAATTTAGCGGTGACAAAGTTGCGGTGCGAGTCATTCGCGGCGGTGCACCGATCGATGTCGATATCGCCCTCAAGCCCCTGCCGGCTGCACAAATGTATTCCATCCGCTACGAGGCACAACCTCGCTACGTCGTATTCGCCGGACTCGTTTTACAACCCCTCGATACCAATCTCTTCGCCACCTCAAAATTCACGGATGTCACCGTGCGCAGGCTCTACACCGATTACGTTTCAAAAGGAATCTTCGAGGAGAAAAAAGACATCGTCATTCTCACCCAGATTCAGCCGGATTTGGTTAACTCCCAAATGGAAAACTTTTCCGGGCTCGCCGTGGAAAAAATCAATGGCACACCGGTCGTCAGCCTCAGCCACGCTCACGAACTTCTCTATCAGAAAAATCCTCCAGAGTTTCACACCATTGAACTCTACGGTGCAAACCGCCCTATCGTCGTCCCGTCTGCTAAAGTCGATGCCGCGAATCTGCGCGTCCAAGCCAGCTACAAAATTTCCAAACTCCACAATCTCGTCGAGTAAACTTCATCGATTTCACAAATGCCCCGCGTCGCCATCGCTCTCGGCTCTAACCTCGGTAACCGCGAAGCGCACATCGCCGCCTTCGCGATCC
>JANPJY010000084.1:0-34788 GCA_031425735.1 Akkermansiaceae bacterium
GTTGGTGCGGACGTGAGATTCGCTAGTTTGTACGAATTCAAACAGTCGTACCAGTCTTTTTATGCGAGTTTCGGAAATTATTTTTGGCAATGGGTCTAACCTCCATCCGGTGGACCGGGGCAATACCACTGATGGAAATAAACTGGAAGCGTTGGGTTGTTCCATTTCAATCTCCAGCCACCAATCAGGCTGTGGAGGTTTTGGTAATATTTGATACCGCCCTGAATGTTGGCCCAGCCTTGGTTCCAGATTGCTCCGCGGATTGCATAAGGAATCACTGGGCTCAAGCGTCCGTTGAACATCCAAGATGCATCGCGGTTATCGCTCATGTTTCCTGGGGTTTTTACGGAAACGGGCAGGGCTTCTTTTCCTGCGGCAACACGCTCGGCGTTGGCTTTGATTCCATCTTCAAGGGATTGATAAAATGCATCCCATGCTTTTTTGTGTTCCGGCGTAGTGGGATCGGTTTCTAGAATTTTTTGCTGAATCGATTTGGTGTATTCCTGCGTGCCTGCTGCAAAGCCTTCGCGCGGCACCCATGACTCGATACTGGTTTGGCTGAAAGAGCAGTTGAGGATACCGATGGGAACGCCGGTTTCTTGATAGACTTTTAAGGCAAACGCAAAAGCAACCGCGCTGTAGTTGCCATAGTCGTCCACTTTCCATGCGCCCGTGGCACGTTCAACGGGATGCAGTGCGGCATAAACACTCGTGATTTCAAACTCACGGATCGGCGGGGTTTCGCCTTTTTCTTTGAGCTTGGCGACGAGAAGTGAGACTGAACATTTAGATGCAATCCACTGCATGTTAGATTGGCCGGATGCCATCCAGACTTCGCCAACGAGGAGGTTTTTGAGAGTTTTCGTTTCGCCGCCTTTTTCAGTGATCGTCATCTCACGGGGTTCGGCGCTGGCGGTGAGGGCTTCGAGTTTGAGCATCCATTTGCCATTCTCCCCTGCTTTTGCGGAATGTTTTTGTCCGGCGAATTCGACGGTGACTTCGGTGCCCGGTTTGCTCCAGCCCCAGACGGGAACAGGAAGTTCGCGTTGAAGGATGGCGTTGTCGGCAAAAGGTGCGCCGAGCTCTAAGGCGGATGAGGAAAGGCCACTGAGAAACAGGGCGGCGAGAACGAGATGGGTTTTCATGGGTATAGGAAGTGACGATACCTGCGAGAGGCAGCCATTATTTCATCACAGATCCATGTTCATGGAATAGATAAGTTTCAGCAATCTATGGCAAAACTTGTCCTATTAGTTCGCAAGACGAGGCGCTGAGTAGCCCTGATCACGGATTTTCTTCAGCAAGGCTTGTAGCTCTTTTACTTTTTCAGGCTGCTTCTCAGCGAGGTTGTTTCGCTGGCCGATATCTTCGCGGAGATTGTAGAGACCCACTGGCTGTCCACTGTATGCTGGAACATTATGTTTTTTAAACCAGGCTTCCGATGGCTGGCGTTGTGCTCCTGTCTTGGCATCGATCAACACCCAATCGCCATCACGGATTGCGTAATCTTTGCCTGTGTTGTGAACCATCGTGGTGCGAGGTGCGGTTTTCACTTCGCCTTTCAGGTAAGGTAAAAAATCATGAGAGTCCTCGGCGGATTTTTTCGGAAGCTCGAAGCCGAGGTAGTTGGAGAATGTGGCCATGAGATCGATCTGTGCGAACAACGTATCGGTCACGGCACCGGGTTTGGTCACGCCGGGCCATTTGATCATAGTCGGAACGCGGTGACCGCCTTCATAGATGTCGCGTTTTAGTCCACGCAAAGGCTCGCACGACCAATGATCGAATTTTTCATCGCGTGGATAGGCATAGTTTTCTGCACCGTTGTCGGCTGAGAAAAACACGATGGTGTTAGAATCGAGTCCGGCATCGCGGAGTGCTTTGAGGAGTTGCCCGCAAGTATCATCGGTCTGAACCACAAAGTCACCGAACGCACCGGCTTTCGATTTACCATCGAATTCGTCATTCGGAACGATGGGCGCGTGAGGCGATGGCATTGGAAAGTAGAGAAAGAACGGTTCGGTTTTACCTTTGCGTGAATGAATGTATTCCACGCCTTTTTTGGTGAGGGTTGGTAACACCTGATAGAAATCCCAATCGGAACGACCCGGACCCTCGCGGCATTCCCATGCTCCTTCTTTGGTGTTTTGCGGAGTTTTAGTGAATGTGATATCAGGAACTGATAGAACCCGATCATTATCAATCCACGCGTATGGAGGAAAGTTGATCACGTTGTCGCCGAAGTAGTGATTGAACCCATGATCCAGCGGGCCGCCGCGAAACGGTTTCGACCAATCAAAATCTTTATGGCTCTTCGATTTTTTATCGGTGTCCGGGAGTCGGATCGAATCCCAATCCCAACCTAAATGCCACTTGCCGATGCATGCGGTGGTGTAGCCTTTTTTTTGCAACATCTCTTGAAGCGTGAGTTGACTTTCTTTGAAAAACGATTTGTCAAAGCCGTTATCGATCCCGTGAAAATCCCGCCAATGATGTCGACCCGTCAGCATCGCGTAGCGTGATGGCGTGCAGATGCCGGATGAGCTGTGGGCATCGGTGAAACGCAGGCTTTCGCTGGCGAGGCGATCCAGGTTCGGCGTGGGGATTTTCGATTTAGGATTGTAGCAACCGAGATCGCCGTAACCGAGATCATCTGCATAAAGCAAAACGATGTTCATGCGTGGGGCTTCTTGTGCGGATGCGAATACGCACAACGCGAGAGTGATGACGGAGATGAGATGACGGAGCGGCATGGGTTTTTGTTAGAAATATTTGAGCGAGAATACCTCTCACGACTTTCGCCGACTTCACTCCGGTGAGCTTCTGATTAAGGCCTTGGCACGTTCGGAGCTCGAGCACAAGGCCCTGATTATTGGCTTTAGTAGCGTATGTTAGTCATGGCCGCGCCTTCAACATCTCAAGGTTCGCTTCGGCGAAGGCCTTGCCCATGAGGGCGAAGGTTTTGGCGCAGCCGAGGTAGTGATAGCCGGCGTTCGATGCGCCGCGTGTCCACATGGCGGCTTCTGCGGGGGTGATGAGTTCTGCCTCATATTTTTTGAGAGCTTCCTTCTGTTGAGCCTCGTCCATTAAGCCGTCTTTGTTCGGGCTGTTCTTGTCCTTAACCTTGAGCAGGTAGCCCATCTGCTTCACCTTGGCGCGTTTTTGGTCGATGGCTCCGAGTTCTTCCGACCAGAATGGCGCGGTTTGCACTGCGGCGACATTACCTTTAAATTCCGGTAGCGATGCGGGTGCCGCCATAGCTTCGCGGAAGGCGATGATGTTGCCATTCGCATTCATGCCATCTACGCCGAGCACGCCGATGACGAATGGCATCTTGGGCGCAGCCAGATCCTTGCGCACATCCCGGATGAGATCGGCCAGCCATTCGCTGTATTTCGAGTAATCATTGGTTTTGCCATCCGGTCCTTTAGGATAGGTGTTGCCATCCACGAGGTCATTGAAGCCCTGGAGCCAGATGAAGCCAGATATTTCATAACCATCTGCCGAGTTGTAGGCCGGGCAGACGCGCTTTGGATCGGCCAGCACGCTTTTCACGTGGTCGATCATGAATTGGTAGAAGCGGCCCGATTCCTTCGCCTTTTTGGCTTTCTCGGCCTCGACGTCCTTGCCCTGTTTTTTCATCTGCTCGATCTGGGCATCGCTGAATACGTAGGGTCCGGCGCTGGGCGGGCGGAATTCGGTATTCAGGCTTCTGCCGCCCCATGCGGTTTTGATCAGTAGGACCGGCTCCTTAAGCGCGGCATCCATAGCTAGGCCAAAGGTAAACTCTGGGCCGATTTTGCCGCCATCTTGCGTGGGATTGGAGCCTCTTGCACCATATCCCGCAGTGAGCTTGCCGGTGCCCTCGCCGTTGGCGTTGCCTTCGTAATGTCCGGTCAAATAGGAAATCCAAGTGTGGTCGGCGATAGCGGGCTTGCCGTCTGGTCCACGCATCTGCTTGAGCAGCGGCGCGGTGGCGGGATCGTCACCGATATAGTCGAAGGTTTCTACGCGTGCGTGGCCTTCCATGTTCGACTGGCCGGCGAGGATGAAGACTTTGAGTGGCTTCGCTTCGAGACCGACGGTGGCGAAGAGAACGGATGTTAGGAATGCGAGGGTGGGTTTCATTGGATGCTTGGAATTGGATTTTTTACCTAGGGCGGAGAATACACTGGAGAGTCGGTCTGGGAAGGGGAAAAGGAGCAGTTTTTTTGTAAAAGCTGAACCGCTAAAAAAACTACATAGATGAAAAAACTACGCGAGGATGTCTTTGATGACTTTCGCAGGCTTCACACCGGTGAGCTTCTGGTTGAGTCCTTGGAATGGGAAGGAAAGCTTGTGGTGATCGAAGCCGAAGAGGTGCATGATGGTGGCGTGGAAGTCACGGACGTGAACGGGATTTGATCCCACGCGGTAGCCGAGTTCATCAGATTCTCCGTAGGTAATTCCAGGTTTCACTCCGCCGCCAGCCATCCAGATGGTGAAGGCGTTTGGATTGTGATCGCGACCGACGAAGGCGTTTGCCGCGCCGCCACCGCGGTTTTCTTGCATGGGTGTGCGACCAAATTCGCCACCCCAAACCACCAAGGTATCTTCCAACATCCCACGCATTTCGAGATCTGAAAGAAGCGCACCGACGGCTTTATCGATGTCTACGCATTTTTTCACGAAACCATCTTTGAGTGATTCGTTTGCACTTGATCCGTGAGTATCCCAACCCCAATCGAAAAGCTGGATGTAGCGAACTCCGTTTTCCGCAAGCTTACGTGCGAGCAAGCAGTTGTTAGCGAAAGAATTTTTTCCTGGTTCTGCACCATACATTTCTAACACCGGCTTAGGCTCATCATCGATCGTCATGACCTCTGGAACAGAAACCTGCATGCGGTACGCCATTTCGTATTGGGAAATGCGGGTGACCGTTTCGGGATCGCCGATTTCCTCGTGGGTTTTGGTATTGAGTCGGTTGAGCGAATCCAGAGCTGCGCGGCGGATATTTCGATTGATACCGGGTGGATTCGCAGCGTTGAGAACTGGATCGCCGCCCGTACGGCATTGTACTCCTTGATAAACCGAAGGCAGGAATCCGTTGTTCCAGAGAGCTGCGCCAGCACGCGGCGAGCGGCCGCCGGAGAGCAGCACCATGAAACCGGGAAGGTTTTGGTTTTCGCTTCCGAGACCCCACGTGACCCATGAGCCCATGGATGGATAACCGAGGTTTTGGTTGCCCGTGTGCATGAGTAGCTTTGCCGGCGCGTGGTTAAACTGATCTGTCTGCATCGATTTGATGAAACAGAGTTTATCCGCGTGTTTGTAGAGGGAGGGCAAACGATCAGAAATCCATGCGCCGGATTTTCCGTGTTGTTTGAATTGGAACTGCGGACCTAACAGTCGAGGCACGCCCTTGATGAAAGCGAATCGCTGACCTTCGAGATATTCTTTAGGGCAATCTTTGCCGTCGTATTGTTGCAGCACGGGCTTGTAGTCGAAAAGCTCCATCTGACTTGGTGCTCCTGCCATGTGCAGGAAAATGATGCGCTTCGCTTTAGGCGCGAAGGAAGGTGCCATGGTGTTAAGCGGATTTTTAGCATCGCGTTTGACGCTGGCACCTGCTGTTGCGCCGAGGAGATTTTGACCAGCTAAGCACAGGCCGCCTAAACCGAAGGCCGCTTCTTTGAGGAAATGCCGACGTGTCGCGTGTGTGAGCTGTTCTTGCTGAAGGTGTTGTAAAAGGTTCATAACGTGTGATCAGCGGGTGATGGATTCATCGAGGTTAAGCAAAACGGAAGCGATCACAGCGAGCGACGCCTCCTCAGGAGTTTTAGCGATTCCCTTCATGGTATCGGGGGAGTTTTTGTATTCCGTGACAAGTTCTTGGTAAAGATTGCGCAATTCCGTTGTGCGATCTGAGGTAATCTCCCGCGAAGTGGTGATGCGATAACCCACGGCAATTTGTTTATCTACATTGGATGGATCGGCCGCTTGCATGCGACGTGAGAAAGCGACAGCAGCCTCATGGAAAGCGGCATCGTTCAGTGTCGTCAGCGCTTGGAGAGGAGTGTTGGAAACGAGTCGGCGCTTCGATGAAAGGTCACGTGGTGGAACATCGAAGGAGCTGAAGAGCGGATACAAAATGCTGCGTTTGAAATAGATGTAAACTGAACGGCGATAGCGCTCGGGATTTCCGACCTCCGGAGTTTTCCAAGCATCATTGACGAAGGGTTTCCATACGCCGGGTGGCAATGGAGGTTGGATCGGCATTCCGCCAATTGTGTGGCTGATCAAACCTGAGACACTGAGCGAGTGATCGCGCATCATTTCAGCCGTGAGGCGCTGGCGCGGACCGCGGGCGAGGAGGCGGTTGTCAGGATCCATTTCTTCGAGCTCGTCTGAGATTGAAGAGTCTTGGCGATAAGTGGCGCTGGTCACGATTTCGCGGAGCATGGATTTCACACTCCATTTCTTATCGGTCGCAAACGTGACCGCAAGATGGTCTAACAACTCCGGATGAGATGGAGGTTCGCCTGCGGAGCCGAAATCTTCTGGGGTTGGGACGATGCCTTTCCCGAACAGTTCGAGCCAGAAACGGTTTACTGCAACACGCGCGGTGAGCGGATTATGTGGTGAAGCCACCCAACGCGCGAGGTCGAGACGTGAGGCGCGTTCACCGGATTTCTGGAGAGATGGGAAAATTTTTGGAGTATTCCCCTCTTTCACGAGGTTACCTTTATCCAACCAGTTTCCACGGATGAACATGTGAGTCTCGCGACGGTGCTCGGGCTCCCGCTCCTCCATGACGGGCGTGGTGGTGGATGGGATGGATTTGAGTTTCTGCTTCGCGTCTGTGATGGCCTGCTTAGCGGAAACCGCTCCAGCATCCTGGCGGTGATTGATCCATGCAGGTTCATCCGTTAGGGCAAGGCGTCCGCGTTTCACCACCATGGGGAAACTCGCCGAGTAAAGTCCGCCATTTTTAAGAGTGACGCGGAGTTTGGAGTCGGGAGACAGCGTGAGCGGTTGATCGAGCACGAAAGTCGCGTGGCGCGGTTTGAAGATTTTCGTGTACGTCCCCCATGCTTTATCTGCTCCGGTCAGCGAGCCATTCGGATCGAACATCGGATGAGGTTCATCGGCGATGACCTCATGAAGTTTCACTGAAGTCGCCTTGCCGCTGGCGTCCACCACATCGAGAAGTAACTGTTTGATGATACCGCCCCACTCCGGCGTGTGTGCTGCGGTTTTGAGATCAAGCGGAAGGATTTCTAAACGAACAGCAGTGACGGTTTTGAGATCGGTTGGAAATGTTAGAAGATACTCTGCTCCTGTGGCGACGTTGGGGTCGGCTTGAAATTCATTATATCCTTCTCTCTCAGTGATGGTGAGAATAGCTTTCTTTGCCTCGGCTTTCACGGACTTAACCGGATGCCATTTGGTGGTGGAATCGATTTTATTGCGCCCTGCGAACAAGGATTGTTCCGAAGCGCGGATTTGCTCATGAAGTCGATTCGCTTCATCGTAGCGAGATATTTCTACTGGCACAGAGAGGCGCGGCAAATCCTCGTCGATATCAGCATCTTTACTCTGATTGAAAAATTCCATGAAGTCATAGAACTCCTCGTGCTTAATGGGATCGTAGGGATGCGAGTGGCATTGCACGCAACCGAAGCTCACGCCCATGAAAGCTTCCCATGTGGTGGTCATGCGGTCTATCACCGCAACGACACGGAACTCTTCATCATCGGTTCCACCCTCGCTGTTGACTTGGGTGAGTCGGCTAAACGTGGTGGCAATTTTTTGATTGAGCGTGGCGTTTGGAACGAGATCGCCTGCAATTTGATCGCTGGTAAACTGATCGAACGGAAGATCTTGGTTAAACGCACCGATCAACCAATCTCGATATTTCCAGTTCTCGCGGCGCTTGTCATCGGCGTAGCCAACCGAATCCGCATAACGCGCAAGATCCATCCAAACGGATGCCCAGCGTTCACCAAAGCGTGGTGATTCTAACAAGCGATTTGTTTCTTTTTCGATCGCCGCTTGGAAGTTTTCGGCTGCTGCATTTTTAAAGGCATCGATTTCTTCGAGAGTGGGAGGCAGGCCGATGATATCGAACGAAGCACGGCGTAGCCATTGTTCTGGATCGGCGACGCGGGATGGACTGAGTTTTTCTGATTCAAGCCGAGCGAGGATGAAATGATCGAGGTCACGGATCGGCCAATCGGATTTTTTAACGGGCGGCAGCGAGTGTTTTACAGGTGCGACAAATGACCAATGCTCGCCCCACTTTGCTCCTTCTTTGATCCATTGGCGCAGAATATCGATTTGGAATTTGGCAAGCGCCGGACCGTGCTCGGGTTTCGGCATGATTTCCTCGGGATCAGTGGAAGTAATACGAGCGATCATTTCCGAGGCATCCGGATTTCCGGGAACGATGACGGATTTTCCAGACTCGCCTTTACCAAGAGCGAGTTCGCGGTAAATGAATGAAACCTCGCCCGCCTCCTTCACGCCACCATGGCAGGCGGTGCAGTTTGCGTTAAGAATCGGGCGAACATCGCGTGCGAAATCGATCTCGGCATTCAGGGAATGACTGAGAAAAAAGATAGAAATGAGGCCGATAGTGGATCGCAGCATGATGAGATGAATCTGAAGTGAGCAAAACTCAGGAGAGATACGCAGGTTTATAAATTTTCAATCAATCGATGGGTAAAAAATGAGAAATCCGCCGCAACGTTGGGACGTCGTGGCGGCTGACTCTGTGGGTTAATCAGCTGAATGCGTGAGGACTCAAGCCGTTGCGCCGATTGCTCCGGGAAGTGGACCGTTGTCCTCGGGTTTTTCTTCCTGAGATTTTTTTGACGAAGATTGTTTTGAAATCTCTTCGGGAATCGGAGGTGGCTTGGGTGCGGTGGGTGGGTTACGCATTTCCCCGTGGTCGATAATGTCACGAAGATGTGATGCATCGAGCGTTTCGTATTCTAACAAGGCCAATGCGATTTTCTCTATGGTATCGCGATTGTCAGTGAGGATGCGCTTGGCTTCATTGAATGCCTCATCGATGAACTTTTTGATTTCGCCATCGATGACGCGAGCCGTTTCCTCTGAGTAGTTGCGACTCTTGTTCATGTCGCGGGCGAGGAAGACTGGGCTGTCGCCATCGCCATATTCAATCATGCCGAGAAGATCGGACATGCCCCATTCGCAAACCATATGTCGGGCTAGCGAGGTTGCTTGGCGAATGTCGCCGGAGGCACCGTTAGAAATGTCATCGGAATGAAAACCCTCCGCGATGCGGCCACCCATGGTGACGATCAAGTTCGCGAGTGCTTCTTTTTTCTGAGTCGAGTATTTATCGCCATCTGGCAGGAACATCGTCGCACCCAAGAAAGGACCACGTGGGATGATGGTGACTTTATGCAAAGGATGCGTGTGCGGCAGAACCATGTTGAGGTAGGCGTGTCCTGCTTCGTGCCATGCGGTGCCGATTTTTTCTTTGTCCGACATCGCAAGCGAGCGACGCTCACGTCCCCAACGGACTTTGTCGCGGGCTTCTTCCATCTCTGCGAGTGTCACTGCGCTTAAGCCTTTTCTAGCAGCTAACAAAGCTGCCTCGTTGACTAAGTTTGCGAGTTCAGCACCGGAGAAACCTGGGGTGCCGCGTGCGATGGTGCCGAGCTCCACGCCTGCAGCGAGTTTGATTTTCTTCACGTGCACACGGAGGATTTCCTCGCGGCCGTTAACGTCAGGCAATGACACCGTGACTTGGCGGTCGAAGCGACCCGGACGAAGCAATGCAGGATCGAGAACGTCTGGACGGTTGGTTGCCGCGATGATGATAACGCCTTCTTGAGTGTCGAAGCCGTCCATTTCAACGAGAAGCTGGTTGAGGGTTTGTTCACGCTCATCGTGTCCACCGCCCATGCCGTGTCCGCGGTGACGACCGACGGCATCGATCTCATCGATGAAAATCAAACAAGGTGCATGTTTTTTACCTTGTTCAAACATGTCGCGAACGCGTGATGCGCCGACGCCGACGAACATTTCCACGAAGTCCGAACCTGAGATAGAGAAGAACGGAACATCGGCCTCGCCTGCAATAGCGCGAGCCAACAAGGTTTTACCAGTTCCCGGAGAACCGACCATCAACACGCCTTTCGGAATGGAGCCGCCGAGTCTTTGGAATTTTTTGGGATCACGCAGGAAATCGACGATTTCGAAGAGCTCTTCTTTCGCTTCTTGGATGCCGGCGACGTCTTTGAACGTCACTTTGTTGCGATCCATCGTCAGCAGGCGTGCTTTGGATTTCCCGAACGACATCGCGCCTTTTCCGGCGGATTTCATTTGTTGGCGGAAAAGGAAAAACAGCAGAAGGATCACCAACAAAAACGGCACAAAGGTGAACAGTGCGCGGCTAAGATAATCCGATTCAGGGGAATATTGGGCTTTGCCTTTTAATAACTCACCCAACTCATCGCCAAGGATGGTCGAATAGACGCTTACTTTGAAAGGTGAAGCGGATAAGGCTTTTCCGGTCTTGTCGGTCGGTTTGATCATGTTGGTAATTACCTCACGTTTTCCGAAGATGAATGCTGAAGAATTATTCTCAGAAGTCACCAATTGCAGTGGAAACGCCGGATCATCTACCTTCACTTGGCCCAATGCATGTGCTTTTCGAAACTCTGCAAGAGAGAGTGTTAGTATTTTGCCGCCTTCAACGGGTGGCGCGAAATTCGTCATTTGCTCCACACGGATATTATCACCTAAAAGCTCTCGGATCTCATCGCCTCGGTAATCCAATCGGACGATGACTTTGAAATAACTGGTTTCAATTTTTTCATCCCCGTCCTTGGGTTTGATGAGAGCTGGCTGAACCCAACCTGAAATGGTAGCATTGGAAGGGGAATCGCTAGTGATCACTTTGAGCGGGCGCTCGGGATCATTTATCACCACCAATCCTTGGTCTAGTTTTTGACGGAACTCCGGATAACTCAGCGACACTGACTTGCTGTTCATCTGGGGTCCAACTAGCGCGGCTCCAAGGATTAGAGCCGCGAGCCCGAATAAGGCTAATCCACGCCAGTTAAACGTGTTCCCATCACTCGGTGGGCGGTTGGCGTTATTTGGGGAAGGAGTGTTATTTTCAGGATCAGACATGATGAGTATTTACCCAGGACTAGGCCATCGGGGTGAGGGAACTTAATCAACTTGGGCGAAATGTCTAGGCGAGGATTTCGGGTTATTTGAGAACGCTCGGTTCAACCCGAATTGAACCCTCACGCAAAGCTCCTTTAAAGTCCGATCCTTCACAAATCAATCTACCTCCGCACCATTGACTTTACCCGCCATCCCTGCTTCAAAAGCCGCCCCATGTCCGACCGTAAGACTTTAGAAGAACGCCACCAGATGACCGACCTCGAGCGCGTGCGCCACTCCGCCGCACACGTGATGGCCACCGCCATTCTCCGGATCTGGCCGGATGCCCAGTTCGCATACGGCCCGCCGATTGAAAATGGTTTCTACTACGATTTCGAAATGCAGCACCGCATCACTCCGGATGATTTCGAGAAAATCGAGGCGGAGATGAAAAAAATCGCCAAGGAAAACCAGAAGTTCGAATACAAAGCAATCTCCCGCGAAGAGGCGAAAGCCATGGCGGAGTCAGGCCGACTCGGCGGGCTCAGCGAGCGCCCGGGCAACGCCTCCCGTTTCAAACTCGATCTCATCGATAAAATTCCCGAGGGCGAACAAATTTCCTGTTTCCAAAATGGTGAGTTCATCGATCTCTGCGCCGGCCCACACGTCGGTTACACCTCGAAGTGCAAGAACGTGAAACTCATGTCAGTTTCGTCATCGTTTTACATGGGAGACGAATCCAAGGGCCAACTTCAGCGGCTCTACGGCACGGCTTTCGAAAACAAAGAAGAACTCGAAGAACATCTGAACCGACTCGAAGAAGCCAAGAAACGCGATCACCGTCGCCTCGGTCGTGAGCTCGGGCTTTTCCACATCGATGAAGCCGTCGGCCAAGGTTTGATTCTTTGGAAACCGAAAGGCGCTTTGATCCGCCGCGCGTTGCAGGAATTCATCACCGCAGAGCTCGACAAACAAGGTTACTCCCAAGTCTTCACCCCACACATCGGCAAGCTCGATCTGTATCGCACCTCCGGGCATTTCCCTTACTATCAAGACAGCCAATTTGCACCCATCGCTGAGCGAGATACGTTAGAAAAACTCGCCGACGAAGATGCGACCTGCTCCACCCTGATCAACGGCCTCGAACAAGGAACCTACGAAGGCTACTTGCTCAAACCGATGAACTGCCCGCATCACATCAAAATTTTCGCGAGCGATCATCATTCCTATCGCGACCTTCCTGTTAGACTCGCGGAATTCGGCACTGTCTATCGCTGGGAGCAATCCGGCGAACTCGGCGGCATGACCCGCGTCCGTGGTTTCACTCAAGACGATGCACACCTTTTCTGCACACCGGATCAAGTTGCTGAGGAAGTCAAAGGCTGCCTCGACCTTGTGAAAAAAGTTCTCCGCACCCTCGGCATGAACGACTACCGCGTCCGCCTCTCCTTGCGTGATCCGGAAAGCGATAAATACGTCGGTTCATCGGAAAACTGGGACAAAGCAGAAGCTGCCCTCCGCGAAGCCGTCATCCACCTCGGCGTCGAATACACCGAAGAAATTGGCGAGGCTGCGTTTTACGGACCGAAAATCGACTTCGTTGTCAAAGACGTCATCGGTCGCGACTGGCAACTCGGCACGGTGCAGGTAGATTACAACCTTCCTGTTAGATTTAAGCTTTCATACGTCGGTGAAGACAACAAACCGCACATTCCGGTCATGATCCACCGCGCACCTTTCGGTTCGCTGGAACGTTTCACTGGTTTACTCATCGAACATTTCGAAGGCAAATTCCCTACTTGGCTTTCACCCGAACAAGTCCGCATCCTGCCGATCTCTGAGAAAACTCTCGACGATGCAAATGCCCTCGCCACGAAACTCGCCGACCTCGGCGTCCGCGTTTCTGTGGATCACTCTTCAGATAAAGTCGGCGCAAAAATCCGCAACGCCCGCATGGAACGCATCCCTAACATGGCGATCCTCGGTCAAAAGGAAGTCGAAGAAGGCACCGTCTCCGTCCGCATCCGTGGCCAAGAAGAACCCGTTACAAAAACTGTTCAGCAGTTCATCGATGATCTGCTAACGGAGATTCGTGAGCGGAGCCTCTAACCGTAGCTGGGGTGTCCCGCCCCAGGCCGTTCGGGAGGATTCCAGCCTCCCTTCTTTCTAACAAGACCATATGATTCCCACCAGTAAAGTCCTGTTAAGAGCTCTGCAGATTGGGCTCATATTCAGTAGTATGGGTTGGGGCATCTCGTTTATTTTCACATTCTCGAGCTGGGGTTTCGCAACTGACCAACTTTATCTGATGGGTGCCGAACGGATCGAATATCAACCCTTGCTGGACTATTGGTTGAAGATGGCATCCGCTGCGTTTGGTTGTATTGGCATTGGATCTGCGCTTGCCTGCATACGTCCTGTTCTCTTTCGGGGTTTCATACTTTTCCTCGGGCCGTTTCATCTATTTGTAGGCTCTGTCCTGGTCGCATCGGCAGGTATCAACCAATTGAATACAGAGTCTCATCCCACATTTGTCGCCGATATTACCTTCTGTTACATCACGGCATTGCTGATTATCACTCCTCTGACTGTCGCATTTTACTGTAGCAAACGTCGTCAAAAAGAACGAACAATCTGAATTCTAAAAAATGGACGAAGAACAGGCAATATTTATCATCGGCAAGCAGTTAAGCGCACTGCGGAATTCCGGAGAAGATCTATCAGAAGAGCTTATCAAAGTCGGGAATTCTTGGATAAGTCCAAACGAATTAGCCGACGAGTATGACAAACATTTTCCACCTGGTCCGAGAAGACACAAACAGGTGACAGACCGTGTTTTTGAATACTCTGTGGTGCCAAGTAGAGACTGCAGGGGTGAATTGATGGGGCTTTATATCCAATACCAAGGACAGTCATTTGACGTTCTTGAAAAGGCTGAGGTATTCCCGTGTAATGGTCGTGAAGATGTTAAGACTCAAATATGGACATCAAAATGCAATCGCTACGACGTGATTGAAGGAAGGCTGTATACGTTTGTGATCGATAAGTTAGAGGAGAAGATTTCGATGGCTAAGGCTAGCTTTCGGGTCGATGACATGACTTTCTGCGAGGAGATACCGATCGCAGGTAAAGACAGGTTGTGGATCAGTGATGAGAAGTCAGACCATTCATGCCGTGTCTATTTTCCATTTTTCACGTTCGATAAATTTTGGCCTGCATGGAACGGCTACGTGGAACTGCGGAAGAAACAGATCGATGAACTGCGAGTGCAGGATTGAGAGAATCTCACAATTTGATTCCGGCTGCGATTTTTAATCGCGACTGCAACCGGCTGCGTAGTTCCGTGGTATTTCGCTCACGAGGTCGCGGTTAATAACCGCGGTTCCTTTCGTTTTTGCGTCTTGCGGATCGCTCAATTCTGGTAAATACAAAATCTATGGCTGCTACGTACAACATGAAAGAGGCTAAAGCGAGCCTGACGAAACTTTGCCGCTCGGGGGAGCGATCGCAAACCGCAACGAGCCAGTCGTTGTCGCTTTGCCAGTCGAAGATTTCGAAGCCTTGATGGAAACTTTGGATGTGCTTGTTAATCCCGCTGCAATGGAGGCCATTCACGCAGCAAAACTCGGCAAGACCACTTACCGCCCACTTGATATCGACGATGAAAATTTCGGCCTCTGATTTAAAGACTCAGCCTCAGCTTGAAGCAATTTATCCTTGTAAATTGCATTATTAAAGTGCATTTTACAAGGATGATTTCCCGAATGAGGGCCGAAGCCGAGATCCGGCAATCGCTGATTCACAATCCTGTCACTGCATTGATTGGACCACGCCAGTGTGGAAAAACCACTCTGGCAAGGCTGATTGGCGACGAATATGGCGCGACATTTTTCGATATGCAGGATCCGGAGGTGGTGGCTGCATTTCAAAACCCAAAGTTCATTCTCGCCCCTTTGGAGGGCCTGATCATCCTTGATGAAGCACAGCTTGTTCCGGCGCTTTACCCCGTATTGCGGGTGCTTGTGGATGATGATCGCAGAACCGGAAAAAACAGACGCTTTCTCTTACTCGGAAGTGCCACACCTGATCTTGTCAAAGGCTCCTCTGAATCCCTCGCTGGCCGTATCCACATGATCCCACTTGATGGTTTTTCCATTGAGGATATCGGCTCGGAAAATCTAACAAAAATTTGGAGTCGAGGCGGTTTTCCTGATTCCTTTCTCGCCACCCATGACAAACAATCCTTCGCTTGGCGCAAAGATTTCATCGAGACGTTCCTAGTGCGCGATCTTCCTCAATACGGATTGCGAATTCCTAGCAGCGAAATGCGACGTATCTGGACGATGTGTGCACATCTTCACGGCGGTTTACTCAATATCTCTGAGCTAGGACAATCCCTAGACCGCAGCCGCACCGCGATCACCAATCATTTGGATATTCTGGAAGACACCTTCGTCATCAGACGTCTGCAACCTTGGTTTGAAAATATTGGAAAACGGCAAAGGAAAAGTCCTAAAATCTATTTACGCGACAGCGGTCTATTGCATGCGCTGTTGGGTATTCCAAGTGAAACAGATCTGCGCCTCCACCCTTCCGCGGGAGCATCATGGGAAGGATTTGTTTTGGAACAAATTTTCATTCATCTCAAACCGGATCAGGCTTACTTCTGGCAAACCCAAGCCGGAGCCGAACTGGATCTTCTGACTTTTTCTAACGGAAAGCGAATCGGCTTCGAAATGAAACTCTCAGAGTCACCGCGCACCACCAAATCCATGCACGTTGCCATCAAGGATCTGCAGCTTTCTCATCTCTACGTCGTCTATCCGGGAAAACTCCGCTTTCCTCTGGATACAAACATCACCGCTCTTCCTGCCGCAGAAATCTCTGCACTAGAAACTTTGGCTTAGATCACCCCATTTGCGCAGTTGGTCTCGCCTTGTCCGGAGAGCGCGTTGATGAGATTGGTGAGAGATTTCATCGCCTGGCGCGGGACGGATTCGAATGTCCGCGAGCCGATGTGTGGGGTGACGATGACTTTTGGATGATGCAACAGCGGGTGATCGGCGGCGGGCGGTTCTTCATCTAACACATCTGTGGCATAACCCGCAAGTTTTCCGGAATCGAGTGCGGCGATGACATCTGCTTGATAAATCAATTCGCCCCGACCTGTGTTCACCAGCCATGAGTTGTTAGGCATGAGCGAAAGCCGGGCGGCGTTGACGCAATGATGGGAATCCGGCGTGAGCTTGGTGTGTGGAGAAATGATATCTGAAGCTGCGAACAAACTATCGAGCGTGTGGTGGCGGGTGATCTGGTATTGCTCGGCGATATCTTCCGGCCAGTAGTTTCCGAAACCATGCACTTCCATCCCGAAGGCGTGGGCGCGTTTCGCGACTTCCTGCCCGATCCGACCCAAGCCGATGAGGCCGATCCGTTTGTTGAGCAATTCATAGCCGGTCAGGCGGGTCCATTTCCCTTCGCGGGTGGCTTGGATGGAGGGATAAAGATTTTTCGTCAGCGCCAAAAGTAGCGCAAACGTGTGTTCGGCGACCGTGTCGTGGTTCACGCCGGGGGTGAACAGCACAGGGATTTTCATTTCCTTAGTGGCTGGTAGATCGATTTTATCCAGCCCGATCCCGTATTTGGAAATGACTTTGAGCTTCGGTGCGCATTTCACCAAAACCTCGCGCGTGATCGCATCGTCGCCACAGAGAAACGCATCAAACCCTTGTTCTGCAAGCTCCAGCATACGTATTTCGGAAAGCGGACCGCGCTCGCAAGTGACTTCCCAACCCTGTGCTGCCATGAGTTCGTGATGTGGCCCGGGGGTATCCTGATAACTGCATGTCGTAAGAAGAATTTTCATGTGCGGAAATTCAAGTTAGCCACTGGGCAGTTGTCGATTGAAGAAGTCGATGAATGAAAATTCTCCACATTTCCCCTGAAATCCCATCTTAGATAATACCCTACTGCGACAATAAGAGGCGTGACATCTCCTGCCTCGTGTGCAGTCTTTAATTCAAATTAACCTTTTTTCACTTTATGGAACCACTTACTGGCACCGATTACTCATCTGAATTGAATCCGCTCGGGCATCTTTCTCGCCGTGGTTTTATATCAACAACGGCAGCTGTAAGTGTCGCAACTCTGGCGAGCTGCAAAGCCGTTCCGGGGATTGGTGAAATTTCCAATAATCCTGTCCGCCCGCTTCCAAACCGCTCTGTCCCCCTGAATCAGACAGGCAACCACCCTAGTAATTTTTCCAAAACCGCGGGTATCACTTTCACCCGTGTGATGGTTTCAGGAAATTACATTGCAATGACATACGATGATGGTCCTCATCCAGTCAACACCCCTCGCCTGCTCGACATGCTCGCCGCGAGAAACATCAAAGCGACTTTCTATGTTATCGGTAACGCCGTGAACCAAAACCCTGGCGTGCTACGTCGCACGGTCGCGGAAGGTCACGAAATCGGCAACCACACCCAAAATCATCCTCTGCTTTCCAAACTCGGCGATTCACAACTTCGCCAGGAAATGCAGCGCTGCGAAGACTCCATCGGACGCGCCGCCGGTGTTCGTCCTCGCACGATGCGTCCACCTTACGGCGGACTTCTCCAACGCCAGCGCCAACTAGTCCACGCCGAGTTCGGCTACCCAACCATTCTCTGGTCTGTCGACCCGCTCGATTGGAAACGCCCCGGCGCTTCGGTGATCGCTAACCGCATTCTTTCCGGCACCACCGCTGGCGGAATCGTTCTCGCACACGACCTCCATGCACAAACCATTGATTCCATGCCGCAGACTCTCGATGGACTTTTGAGACGTGGTTTTAAATTTGTCACCGTATCGCAACTCATCGCGATGCAAGTCGCAGCTCCCACACCTCCCCAAACTGTTGCTACTTCTGCCTACTGAGTTCTGAAACTTCTTCCCTAACCAAGTGTGAGCCATCTCAATCTCGGAGAGCGCTATTTTAACAACCGTGATCACCTTTCACAGGTTTGGCTTGGAATTCGGGAACTCGCGAAAATCACTGCTTCAGATTTGACTGAATGCTGCGACACCGTCGCCCTCGAAAAAGAGCTCTATGCACCTTTCCCCTGCTTGGTGTGCGGTGAGGTGAACTCTGGGAAGTCCTCTCTCATCAATAGCCTTTTCGATTACGATCTTTGCCCGGTCAACACCCTGCCGGAAACGCAGCAAATCATCTGTTACCGTCACGACGAAGCGAACCGTGATGCGTCGTCGTCCGTTTATCAGGAAGTCTTTCTTCCCGCATCTATTCTTCGCCAATTCAATCCCATCGACACGCCCGGAACCAATGCGCTTGATGCAGATCAAAAACAAAACATCGAGCGCCTATTTCCTGCTTCAGAACTGATCCTGTTTGTCTTCCCAGCTTCAAATCCATGGAGTGCCTCGACTTGGAACTTAATAGGAAATTTGCCCGCCGGCTACCACGAGCGCATGGCATTCGTGATCCAACAATGCGATACGTTAGAGCCTGTGGATATCGCGGTTATCTTGGAACACATGGCCGATCTATCGATCAAACGCATCGGCATCGCTCCCCCGATTTTTCCAGTCTCCGCAAAGCTCGCCTTCGAGGCGAAGCGCAACGAAACTCTGAATCGCAAACTCTATAAGGAAAGTGGATTTGAGGCATTGGAGAATTTCATTTCCGACCGCATCTGCTATTCCAACAGACGAAAAGCCGCACTCAAAACGTGGCACGATCAAGCAGGCAGTGCGCTTTATTTGATCGACCACCAGATCGATTATAATACCCGACTACAGAGAAACCATCACCAGTTTTTGAGATCTCTGGAGGACGAAATCGATGCGATGCGAGAAAGCCTCGTTTCAAGACTTCCGAGCCATCTGACAGAAGTTGCCGAGATTTTCCAAAACGAGGCGATCTTAGTAACTCGAAAGCTTCGGAAGTGGCTCAGCGTTGCGCGTTCCTTTTTCAAAGTTTTTACAGGAGACATTACGGGAATTCGCACGGAGGCATTGCTCACCGAACGACTTAGAGCGGCAGTGGAATCCGTTGCTGAAAACGACGGTAAAGATATCGTCAGCGTGTGCCTCAAGCATTGGCAGAATCTCGGTACCCGTATCAACGAATCCATCGGTCTACCCATTGAGCAATCTTTACCTATCGACGAAGCATTGGAAAAGGCACGCAACCATTTTGTCGAGCGCATCGGCAGCGCGGCGCACCAAGCTATTGAAAATCTTCACGTGCGCAAAGATCTGGAACGGGAACTACGCTATCGCAACCGCGCCATGAAATCCTTTACCGCATCTGCTCTCATTCTTCTCAGTCTTGGCGCTATCAGTGGAATCATGAACGCTCAATTACTGCCATGGATTTTATGGGGGGTCGCGCTGTTGTTTTTACTCGGTGGAACGATCATCGCCATCGTTACTAAATCACGCATCACGCATGATTTCTGTGTCACCTTGCTAGATACCTGTGGTGCATTTGCCGATGCACTTCGTTCAGATTACGAAGACGCTCTCCGTTCATTTTTTCAAGAATACACGTCTTGCTTGAATTCGATCAAAAAGCACCTGTCTCAAGAAGAACGCAGCAATGAGCCGAAACAGAATCGCTGGAAAAACCTTTTTCTAACACTCAAATCCATCGAGCAGGATTTATAAAAACCTGCGGGACATTCGCTAGACAAATTCTTCACGGTTACGGCGATGAACCCACACACTCTGAACCAACCCGAGCAGGAACATACAGATCACGACAAACGTTCCTGAGTAACTGACGAGGGGCAGCGGAATACCCGTGATAGGCATGAGCAGCACACACATTCCGATGTTTTCAAAGATGTGCGCAAAAAACAGCGCAACTACCATACAGACAATCAATCTTCCCGATACATCTCTGCTATAAAATCCAATGAACAAGCCTTGAATCAACAGTAAGGCAAAAGCGAGGACGAGCAGAAGTGCCCCTCGGAATCCTAATTCCTCAGCGATCACCGCAAAGATGAAGTCGTTATGTGCAGTCAAATGTGGAATGAAGCGTTTGTCGTGAAGAGATCCTTGTTCAGAAGTGGCCATCCAGCCCAAGCCTTTCCAACCCGCTTTTCCAACTGCCATCGAAACGTTATGCGGAGCGTATCCATCGCCCTTAATGTCCACCTCCTGGCCTTGCATCATGCGCAGCCACAAATCAATCCGCTCCGGTCCACGTTCAGAGACCAATGGCAAAACCACAAAATACATAATGGGTAATATCCCCGCTGAAAACAGACCGATGAAACTCAGAATTCGAAAAGGAATTCCAGAAATTAACAGCGCCACTACGACCACGGGAATCCAAACAAGTGCAGAACCCATGTCGCCCATTTTCATGACCAGTAAAAATGGGATCGCAGAAACCACTCCGATCACAGCAATTCTAACTAATGGATTTCCCAAGCGGTGATGAAGCCTGGGAAGATCCTGCATTAACCAAGCAATCATGATGATCCCTGAAGTCACGCCGAGCTGAGCTGGCTGGAAACTCAAACCAGCAATCGTGAGACGGTGGACATCATCGTCCGCTTGCATCGCCATCAACATCAAACCAAGGCTCGCAATGTAGAGAGGAATACCCAACCAGCGGATCCATTTATAATCGATTAGTGCCGCGGCGAAATAGGCAACACTGCCGAGCAAAACCCAGTTTTTCTGCATCCATGCAAAATACGCACCGGCCGAGCCATATTCTTTTAATTTATCCGAGCTGATAGGCAAATGCCGCGCCGCACTTTCAATCATGAAAACTCCGAAGATGAGCAGTGCATACATCACTAGCACCATCACCCAATTCATGCCGAGTATTTTCCTTAAAAATGGTGTCATCCTTGTCGCTGTGCATCGTTAGCCGTCATGATGATCTTAGCAAGCCGACAACGATGATTCCTATTATTCAGATTCCATTCGAGTGTCGCGCGTGAGGAGTTCACTCATCGCAGCGGCGACCGGTTTGCCCTCATACAAAATGGAGTAAACGGAATCGATGATGGGCGTGCGGACATTGGCTTTCCGCGCAGCTTCATAAATCGAATACGTATTCGGCACTCCTTCCGCGACCATGCCGAGCACTTGAGTGGCTTCTTCAAGGGTTTTGCCCTGACCCAGCGCAAGACCAACCCGGTGGTTTCGTGAATGCACAGAGAAGCAGGTGACAATGAGATCGCCCACGCCAGAGAGCCCAGCAAAGGTTTCAGGCTGCCCACCGAGTGCGGTGCCGAGCCGGGTCATTTCCGCCAGCGCACGCGTCACTAATGCCGCCACCGCGTTATCGCCCAGACCCAGGCCATGCGACATGCCCGCCGCTATGGCGTAAACGTTTTTAATCGCTCCGCCCAATTCGATCCCCGCCAGATCGCTGCTCGTGTAAGGACGAAAATAGGACTTAGTGAATAATTTTTGTAACTCAGCAGCGACTTCTTGGTTTTCCGATCCAATCACCGCGCACGTTGCCTGACCCGATGCGATTTCCTCCGCATGATTCGGGCCGGATAAAACTGCGATGGGATTATCAGGGAAAATTCCCCGTAAAATTTCGCTCATGCGATCTCCCGTGTTTTTTTCGATCCCCTTCGCGCATGAGAGCAAGACCGTCGTTTTGGGTAACCCACATGTTGCAAGATCTTGAGCGCATTGACGCGTGGCACTAGTCGGGACAGCAAATATCACAAGCGGATGAGTGATAACTTCTGAAATTTCGCGGGTCGCGCGGATCTGCTCCGGCAATTGAATTCCTTTTAAATAACGCGGATTTTTATGCTCGTTGTTGATCGCCGCAATACTGTCCGAATCGCGACCATAGATTAACAACGTTTCCAGATCTTTCGCCAACAGCTTGGCTACGGCCGTCCCGAATGAACCTGAGCCCAAAATGGCGGCGGACTTGATCGAAATATCAGACATTGGAGGATTTCGGCTTACGGGTAAAACGATGTTCGGTGCCGTTACGCAGGCGCACGATGTTGCTGCGATGTTTCCAAATAGCCAGCACGGCGAGGATCACGGTGAAAACGAAGAGTGGTTTATTCCACGTGCCATTCTGGATTTTACCATGGAACCAAGAGCCCCACAGCGTTACCAGCGGCAAGGCTGCAGCAGCGATGATACTGGCCAGTGAAACGTAGCGACTGATCAAAAATGCCAACAGCCAGATAACGATCAGAATGACGATGGCTGCGGGCATCAGCGCAACGAACACTCCGGCTGAGGTCGCAATACCTTTGCCGCCCTTGAAACCTGCCCAAGGTGTGTAATTGTGCCCGAGTACCGCACATAAGCCGGTCAGCACTTGGAAAATCTGTGCCGTGGGCATGTTGAAATGATGGGCATACTGGGAAAGTGCGTTGATGCTCATCGGGTTTTTCATTCCTTCGAATTGAATCACCGAGATCGCAATCACCACGGGGATAAATCCCTTCAGCGCATCGAGCAGCAAACAACTCAGCCCGTATTTTTTTCCGACGATACGAAACACATTGGTAGCCCCAATATTTCCCGATCCATGCTGACGGATATCGATTCCCTTCGCCTTTGCGATGAGCAAACCGAACGGAATGGAGCCGAGCAAAAATGCTAGGGCAGGGCAGAACCAAAGTTGCATAGATGAAAAAAAGTAAGGCTACCTATTCCAGAGTAGCGGTTTCGATGATGATCAACTCTTCAGGAACATCTTCTGATGGTCCTGGAATAAGTTCTCCAGTGCGAGGGCGTAAGTTCACCAGTTCTTTGACGCCAGTTTTGACCGCCTTGATTTGATTCACAACATCCATGCCCTCGATCACTTTACCGAAAACCGCATATCCGCCATTGCTAGGGTAATCGAGAGCTTCATTATCCGCCACGTTGATGAAAAACTGGGCCGTCGCACTGTTCGGATCCCTCATTCTCGCCATCGCAATGGTACCGACCTCGTTTTTCAAACCATTCTGACCCTCGTTCACAATCCCCTCCCCGGTTTTCTTCTCAATCAACTTACCATCTTTGTGTTCAAAGCCACCACCTTGAATCATGAAAGTAGCGATCACGCGGTGAAACACCGTGCCGTTGTAATGCCCGGCACTCACATACTTTTTGAAATTTGCGACGGTAACCGGTGCTTTTTCGGCATCTAGCTGAATTACGATGTCACCTTTGTTGGTCTTTAAACGAACTTTGGAGATCCCTTCCGCCTTTTCTGCATGGCAAGAGGAGCAAAATGAAAGCGCGGTGAGTGTGAGTGCGAAGAAGATACGTCGATTCATGGGATGTTTTTTAATCCTTACCCACGAACTTGGCAAGCGGCACAAAGTGAATTTATCGCATCAGTAAACGGGAGCGCCGTATTCCTCTTGCGATCCGCCTCCTGAGTTCTGCATTTTTTCCTTAGACCATTGGTAACCAGCTTTGGAGTCACGCCAGACACCGATCATGGTGTTGCATGAGGTTAATGAAACGAGAGTGGCTATGAGTAAAATCCATTTCATGATGATAAACTATTTGGAAATTCGATGTATGACGGAAAGATTACCAAGTTTTCACTAAATCTTTACGCTTTGCTTCGGCCGGTGTGTCAGTACCTAGGCTATAAACGGCGACACGCTTGTTGTTTAATGTGGTATTGATGTTTGAGTCTTCTAAGGGGATCGAGATGTCTAGTGCGCCATCATAATCATAATCGAGAACAATGTAGTAAGGCTCACCCCACGGATCAAATAAGCTGTCTACAGCTAAAGTGTCTCCAGAGCCAGTATAGACAACCCCGTTACGCCTTCCGTCATCGGACTCCTTCACTCCTAAGAAACGAAGTTTGCGATCATTCTGCACGTCACCCGTAGTATCTTCAAAACCCGATAGTATATTTAGCAAATCGACACCATCCCCCGCAGTATCCGTCACGTAGGGAGTATTATCTTCAGTTGCGTCCGCCGGATCTGGGAGCATATTATATTCTGAGTAAAACTGCTCAACTGCATTTGCAATGTCTGTTGCCGCAGCCTGCGCAGTCACTTTTCGTGCTTTTTGCATAGCAGCGATACCAACTCCGGTTCCGAGAGTAGCGAGCACAGCAATGATCACGACGACGACGAGTAACTCCACAAGCGTGAATCCTTGTTGGCTGCGTTTATTGAATTGAGTTTTCATGATATTGGATTTTGAAAAACGTAAATTAAGGGACAATGTAAATACTTAATCTTATAAAAGATCGGTGGCAAACCAATTCACCGCAAGGGCTATTTCGATTGTTCCAACATCCGGAGCAAAGGAATCTCCGCGCGGCGTCGGATTTCCTCATCCATCTCAACTCGTGGCGACAAATCACGTAAGCAATTTCGGAGTTTCTCCATGGTATTCATTTTCATGTAGCGGCAATCCGCACAGGCACAACGATCCGTCGGCCCTGGGATGAGGTTTTTGTCCGGACATTCACGTTTTAAACGGTGGAGCATTCCACTTTCCGTCACCACGATGATGTTTTTTACCTCAGTCTTTTTGCAAAAATCGACCATCCGCTCAGTCGAGCAAACTTCATCCGCCAGCAACCTAACCGCCTGAGTGCATTCTGGGTGAGCGACCACCAAGGCATCAGGATATTCAGATTTGATCCGGTTGATCGAATCCCGCGTAAATTCCACGTGGACATAACAGGAACCCTGCCAAAGATCCATTTTCCGTCCGGTCTGCTCCATCACCCATGAGCCGAGATTGGCATCGGGGACAAATAAGATCGGTCTATCTTTTGGGGCGAGGTTGACGATTTTCACCGCGTTGCCCGAGGTGCAAATCACATCGCAAAGCGCTTTCACGCCGGCCGAGCAGTTGATGTAGGCGATCACGTAATAATTTTTATCTGCGTGTTGCTCTAAATAGGCCGCGAGCTGATCCGCCGGACATGCTTGTTCTAGGGAGCATCCCGCGTCTTTATCAGGCAGAACCACAATTTTCTTGGGGTTCACGATTTTCGCGGTTTCAGCCATGAAATGCACTCCGCAAAAAACGATCACTTCGGCATCGGTCGCCTTGGCATGATAAGCAAGACCCAAAGAATCTCCGACATAATCAGCCACATCTTGAATATCCCCTGTCTGATAATTGTGTGCCAAAATCACTGCCTTTCGCGCACGTTTCAGCTCCAAAATCTCCTCTTTCAAATCAAGCGCAACTGCCATGCAGCAATCTTTGTAGCGAAACAAAAAGATGCAAGAGCCAATCCGCTCGGATCACTCCTCTACAGGTGCTGGCACATCCTCTGTCGAAGCCTGCACCACCTCCATCAGTCCGGAATGCTTTGCGCCTTCACGCATCACAATCCCAGTCGCACGAGCGTGTCCCTGCAAATGAGCTTTTCTCTCCAAAATAATCTTCTCCCTGCAAGTTATGTTCCCTCTCACTTCGCCGTCGATATAAGCGGTGCGTGCTTTGACTTCTCCTTGAAATTCAACTTTTGCTCCGCGCTCCACGCACAATTCATCGCAATGAACGTTTCCTACAATCTTGCCGTGACTCCGGATCGTCAGTTTTCCGGAGCATTCCACGGAAGCAGATAGCTCTCCGAGCACCAATAAATCATGGCACTGCACGTTCACTCCCGTTATCGCCGCACCTTTAAGCACGGTTACATTACCACGTGTTTGGATCCGCCTGTGCCACGCTTGATCAATCGTGTAATCCCTTAAACTAATGTAACTTCCGCATTTCGCGCATTGGGTAGATTGAGCATCAGAAACAACATCGAAAATGTGGCTACAATGATAACAATGCAGCTTGCGTTTGACTGTAGGTTTATCAGCGAAGCGCTTGAAAAGCCGATCGAAGAAACCCAGTTTAATCTCGGGCTTCGGAATTTCTGCCGCAACTGTTGGGTGCTGAACGGGCGGGCTTTCTAGCGTTGCTAGGCGCGTAGCATATTTAGGACGGATCACTGCCTTCTCATCCGTGACGCTGATATATTGTCCACAACCCCTGCACACGGTAGAAATGACCATCGATGGTTCATTCTGACTGTGCTCGCAATGCGGACACGTCACTTCGATGTGTCTGCGATTTAGTTGAGTATCATCCGCCATACTACTGGCAATCCTCCGTGAGTTTGGATGAAAAAATCGAGAGGTTAGAAATCACTTCTCGGCCAGCAAGGGCTGGGTTTCTACGGCCGGAGCTTGATTCGCAATCGGCTTAAGCTCAGGTTGCGATGGCGAAGCTTGAGATGGAGTTCCAACGGTGGATTTACCGACAAAAATGGCGCCGGCTTCAATCATCAGGACTTTCGCTTTGATGTCACCGACCACTTCAGCGCTCGATTTCAGCTCAACACGCTCTACAGCGGTCAGGTTGCCGTGAACTTTACCATAAACAATTACGGATCCGGTCTTCACCTCTGCTTTGATTCTTGCGTTTTCACCGATCGTGAGATTGCCAGTCGATTGGATATCTCCCTCGATTTTGCCATCAACAATCAGATCATGCTGAAACTTGACAGTTCCTTTGATTTCAACATCGGAAGATAAAACGTTGCGAGTGTTACCCACTGCCGGCTTTGAAGCCGATGGAGCAGAACGATCACTGCTGTAATTTGTAGCTTCCATAGATGAACGCTGCTCAGTTACGGGTTGTACTGACTTTTGCGATTCACTCGATTCTTGGCCTATGACTTTCTTAAACACGCGAAAAAGTATTCTCCTGCGGCCTTAGGTGTCAATCCGTTTCCCCTGCTAATTCTTATTGATTAGCGCTATTTTTACTTAGGTTGCGATTGAGGCAAGGTGCCTTCTTTGGCTTTTTTCAAAGTATCGAGCATATCTTGGATCTCAATGTCTGTTGCAGGAGCACCTTCGCCATCCGTTATTTTAGTATCCAAAGGTTTAATAGGCGCGGCAACGACCACAGGACTCTCTGCCTTCATAAGCAAGCGACGCTTCGTCGCGTCTTGCGCATAAGTAGTCTTGGAAAAATCTTTTTCCACGGTTGCGTAGGCTTTTTCAGCAGCAGCGAGATCGCCTTTTTTTACAGCAATATCTCCTAATGTGAGCCATGCATACGCAGTCAAATAACCCGCAGTCGTATCTTCAGTGAGCTCAGTGAAAAGCTTTTCCGCATCGCTGGTTTTTCCTTGTTTCTGAAGCTTCGCAGCGAGGCTAGCGATTGCACTTGCTCGTGCGGGATGAGCTTCAGCTGAGTCAATGAAGCCACGCAACGTAGCAATCGCTTCATCTTTCTTACCTTCTTCCCATTGTTTTTCCGCGAGTAAAATTTTGGAACTCCCTGCCGCGGCAGTGCCTTCGTAATTTTTGGCGATACTCTCAAGATCAGCCGTTTCTGTTTTGCTCACCAACAATGCACCTGCGGTTTCTTCTTGGCCCTGTTTAATTTTGTCCTGCACGACATAAACTAAGGCCACGAGGATCAAGAGCAAAGCGACTGCGACCAGTTTCATCTGATGCTTATCAAGAAATTGCTCAACCGCTGGCTGCGCTTTTTCAATATCCTCAAGTGAAGTTCCAGAAATCGGGGTGGAGTTGGTTGGTTCAGACATAAGATTGGTTCGCCAGTCGGCGGGTGTCCATGCAAGCCGCCACCGCCAGCAAAATCAACAGCTTTATTTTGTAGGTGCTGGCGCAGGCGTGAAATTTGAGGAAAATCCCAAATCCGCTTCCCTCTCCCACTCATCCCGCTAAGCTCTTTTCCGCGCATGTCAGATTCCTTTGTCCATCTCCATCTTCATACCGCCTACTCGCTTCTCGATGGCATGATCCGCACCAAGGAACTGGCCGCCCGCGCCGCCGAACTCGGCATGCCAGCCGTCGCCATGACCGATCATGGCAACCTCTACGGAACCATCGATTTCTATCAGGCCTGCAAAAAAGCCGGTATTAAACCCATCATCGGTTGCGAAATTTATCTCGCGCCTGGTAGCGCTTCGGAAAAAAAGAAAATCCTCAACCGCAAAAGCGCCACTCACCTCACGTTGTTAGCTGAGAACAATGAAGGTTGGGAAAATCTATCAAAACTCATTTCCATCGGACACCTCGATGGTATGTATAACGGCAAACCACGCATCGATCGTGAAATCCTACGCGCCCATTCCAAAGGCATCATCTGCCTTTCCGGCTGCATCTCCGGTCCAGTCAACGAATGGCTTTTGAAAGGCGAATCCGACAAAGCCCTCGAAGCACTAACAGAACTCCGCGATATCTTCGGCCAAGACAACACGTTCGTCGAACTCCACAACCACGGCCTCGAAGCTCAACAAACTGTCCTCCCCCAACTCATCGCGCTCGCCAAACAACTCTCCCTACCTGTCGTCGCCGCGAACGATGTTCACTTTCTCCACCGCGCCGATCATGAAGCTCACGATGTGATGATCTGCATCGGCACTGGTTCCATGGTGATCGATGAAAATCGCATGCGTTACACCCCGGAAGTTTACTTCAAATCCGCCGAGGAAATGCGCGAGATTTTCAAAGACATCCCCGAGGCCTGCGACAACACCCTCCGCATCGCCGAGCGTTGCAACGTCACCATCAAGCTCGACTCCACCTCTTCAGAAAAATACCCACAGTTCCCCACACCCGACGGTTCACCGCGTGAGGAATACATGATGAAACTCTGCCAAGAGGGACTCCTGAAACGCTACGGCCCAGAAAAAGCCAACTCGCCCGAAGTCGCCGAGCGCTTGAAATACGAGGTCGATACCATCAACTCCCTCGGCTTCGCGTCCTACTTCCTGATCACTGCGGACTTCATCCAATGGGCCCGCGACAACGACATCCCGGTCGGCCCCGGTCGGGGTTCTGCCGCAGGTTCCCTCGCCTCATACGCCATGGGTATCACCAACATTTGTCCACTTCAGTTCGGCCTCTTGTTCGAACGTTTCCTTAACCCAGAACGCGTTTCACCTCCCGACGTCGATATCGATTTCTGCCAATCACGCCGTGCGGAAGTCATCGATTATGTTAGAAAAAAATACGGTGAAAAATCCGTTTCTCACATCATCACCTACGGCACGATGGGCGCGAAATCCGTGATTCGCGATGTCGCTCGCGTGATGGGAATTTCTTATGGCGAAGCCGACCGCATCGCAAAAATTATCGAGACCAAACCCGGCGTGAAACTCCAAGGCGAATGGGACACGAAACAAGAACTTCGCGAGTTGATCGAATCATCTTCCACCTACAAAGATCTTTGGACTTACGCGCTGCGCTTGGAAGGCATTAACCGTAGCGTCGGTATCCACGCGGCAGGCATCGTGATCGGTGACCGCCCACTCGACGAACACGTTCCTCTCACCCGCGGCAACGAAGGTGAGGTCGTCACCCAATACGACATGGGCGCGATCACGGAAGTTGGCCTCCTGAAAATGGATTTCCTTGGATTGAAAAACCTTACCGTCATCCACGATGCCGTGGGTCACATCCGCAAACACATCCCAGATTTCGATATTGAAAAAGTCCCGCTGGATGACCAACCCACTTTCGACATGCTCAACCGCGGCGAAACCATGGGCGTGTTCCAGCTAGAGTCCGGCGGCATGGTCGAAACCTGTAAAAAATACGAGATCCGTAGTATCGATGACATCATCGACTTAATCGCGGTTTACCGCCCCGGCGCCATGCAGTTCATCGATCAGATGCTCGATGTCAAAAAAGGCAAGAAAGCCAACTACGAGCATCCTTTGTTAGAACAAGTTTGCGGCAACACCTACGGCGTCATGATCTATCAGGAGCAGGTGCAAAACGCCGCCAAAGTCCTCGCCGGATACACCCTCGGTGGCGCCGATTTGTTACGACGCGCGATGGGTAAAAAAGACGTCGAAAAAATGGCGAAAGAACGCGTCAAGTTCATCGAGGGCGCGAAGATTCACAACAACATCGGCGAGAAACTCGCCAACACGATTTTCGACAAAATCAACGCCTTCGCCGGATACGGTTTCAACAAATCCCACTCCGCTTGCTACGGTCACATCTCTTACTGGACCGCCTACATGAAGGCAAATCATCCAGTCGAGTTCATGTCCGCTCTCCTTTCCAACGAGGTCAACAACACGGATAAAATTACCGTTTTCGTCGCAGAATGCCATCGCATGGGCATTGAAATCCTCCCCCCAAACCTCAATAAATCTCATCTGCGCTTCATTCCTGAAGATATCGAATCCGGAAAAAAAGCAATCCGCTACGGCCTTGCGGCCATCAAAAACGTCGGCGAAGCAGCAATGAAAACCGCGATCTACGAGCGCCTCGCAAATGGTGATTACAACTCACTCGAAGACTTTTCCTCGCGCTTGGATTCCAAAGTCATCAACAAACGTATTTTAGAAAACCTCGTCAAAGCAGGAGCGCTCGATTGGACCGGAGAAAACCGCGCTACGATGTTCTCCCGCTTGGAACAAGTCGTCGCCTCCGCCTCCGCTACCCAACGCGACAAAGCCTCCGGCCAATCTTCTTTGTTCGATGCAATCGATTTCAGCCCCGCACCCGCCAGCAAAGATACGCCCATCGTCAATGCCGTAGAAGAATGGTCCAAAGACGACCGCCTCGCTCACGAAAAAGAACTGTTAGGTTTCTACGTCACCGGCCATCCATTAGATAAATATCGCGGGATTCTGGATTCTGATAAATACAACCGCATCGGTTTGATTGATGAAATCGAACTCAATAATCCGCGCGAGCGATACCCAATTGCTGGGATGATTCGTTCAGTCGAATCGCGCATGACCAAGGCCGGAAAACCTTTTGGCATTCTCACCGTTGAGGATTTTACGGGTTCTTGTGAAGTGATGCTCTGGTCGGAATCGTTTGTGCCTGCACGTGAAGCCGGAATCCTCCAGCCTGGCAATATGATCAAACTCAAAATCGGAATCCAAGTCGATGACCGCACCGGCGGACGCCGCCTTACTGGAGCCAACCTCAGCGAGCTCAAATCCAAAAAATCTAACAACTCTAACGGCCCGCTCGAACTCGTCCTCTGGACCCACCGCCACACCTCCAAAGACCTTGAGGAAATTCACTATCACCTCACCGGCCATCCCGGCACTACACCGGTGATCCTCCATTTCCAAAACTCCGCCGGAAAACGCCTCTCCATCCTACCCTCGGAAATTTATCACATCAAACGCTCCGAAGATCTCGCCCGCTGCCTCGATCGCTTCATCGAAGAATGACCGGAGAGCCGCGCCTCCGGCCGGCTTCTTAGTCCCGCATCCGTTTCCTCAAACTCTCATCCGGCAATTCACAAGCACCCGCCAAGCGATTGCGATTCCTCGCCACCAAGTCATAAAGCCAGTCTCTAAATTTCTGAGGCAACAACGAAAACATAACAGCCAGCAAACAAAATACCCCTCCCAACGCTTTGCCCAACTCTATTAGCGCATCCCCTTTCGTAAAAATTTCTCCATCCTCCTCGCGCAACATCACCATCGATCCACCACCCTTTTCCGAATATCCTTTCAGCCCGAATTTCCCCGCAAGCTCTCCCTGCAACGGCGCGAATTCAATCACTCCCTTCCCATCATACTCATAGACGAAGCGCACCGATCTCGTACAAAATCCACACTCACCATCATAAAACAGCACCAGGCTCACAGCGAAAAAATACTCACTTTCATCGATTATCCTATTGAAAAACTCGCCTACTTTTTCATTCACTCATTTCTCACACCCGCATGTCCCCCATCACTTTCCATCCGCTTTATATCCAACGCATTTGGGGAGGGCGTAAACTCGAAACGATTTACCATCGTGAACTGCCGGACCCAACAGCCACGTTCGGCGAGGCATGGGAAATCGTCGATCGTGAAGACGCCCAGTCTATCGTAAGCGAAGGCACACACGCGGGAAAATCACTTCACGATCTCTGGAAAAATCATCGTAGTGAAATTTTCGGCGCTGACCTTCCCGACAGCGAAAATTTTCCCATCCTCATCAAAATTCTCGATTGCTCGGCATCGCTATCCATCCAAGTCCATCCGCCCGCAGACATCGCCAAACAACTCGGCGGCGAACCGAAAACCGAAATGTGGTTCATCGCGGATTCCCTACCCGGTGCCAAACTCCACGTAGGCCTGAAACAAGGCGCGACCCGTGAAAAATTTCAACAAGCCATCTCCGATGGCACAGTCGCAGAACTCGTGCATTCCATCACACCGAAAACGGGCGATTCTCTTTTCATCGAATCCGGTCGACTTCATGCCATCGGTGCAGGATTTCTCATTCATGAAATTCAGCAAAACTCGGACACCACTTACCGCGTGTTCGATTGGAACCGCCTCGACTCCCATGGCCGAGCTCGCGATCTACATGTCGAGCAATCGCTCGCCTGTATCGATTTCAATGATATCGAACCGCAACCCGAAACCCCCAGCGGAAACACTCTCGCGGCTTGTCCGCATTTCATCACCACGCTTCATCATCTCAAGGAAGGAGAAACCATCGCGAATCCACAAGCCGATCGCTTCTCCCTGATCACTGTAATTTCAGGATCACTTAATCAAATTCACATCAAGGGACAGACCTTACTGTTACCAAAATCCGCATCGCCACTCACTGCAACCGAGGCTACATCCGTCCTTCAAATCACAATTCCGACATAGATTTCAATTTCGGCGCGGCGATTGCTACATAAAACTTACACATCACTCGGGGCGCTTTTTTACTTTCCTTTCAACGTTTCCTGAAATCCTCTTCCCCTCCTCTCAAGTTTCACTCACACTTCCCATCCCATGGCAAAACCAGCACTCGGCAAAGGACTCGGCGCCCTTATCAAAAAAAATCAATCGCTCCCCGGACAAGATCCTTCCGGAAGCAATGATGAATCTCCGCGCGTTCGCGAAATCGCCATCGATAACGTCGTCCCTTCTCCTCTTCAGCCGCGTTTGCAATTCATCGATGCGCCGTTAGATGACCTCATGGATTCCATCCGCCAACACGGAATCATTCAACCACTGATCTGCCGACTCGTTGATGGGAAATACGAACTCATTGCTGGTGAACGCCGCTGGAGAGCTTCCAAAAAACTTGGACGCACTCACGTTCCCGTTATCGAACGCGCCGCATCCGATCGCGATGTGTTAGAAATGGCTTTGATCGAGAACCTTCAACGCGAGGATCTCAACCCAATCGAAGAAGCCGCCGGTTACGTCCGACTCGCCAAAGAGTTTACGATGAAACAGGAAGAGATCGCCACCCGCGTCGGTAAATCCCGCGCCTCCGTGGCCAACGCCATGCGTTTGCTCGATCTTCATCAGGACATCCAAATCCATCTCGCCCAGGGCCAAATCACCGTCGGTCATGCCAAAGCGATTCTCGCCATCAAAGACGCTGAAACCCAAAAGCTCGCCGCCGATCAAATCATCCGCCGCAAGCTCACCGTCCGCGCCGCAGAGAAACTCACCCAATCCCTTCTCACCAATCCTTCCGGTGAATCCGACCCCAAAAAGGCCGCGCCAAAAGAGGTCGATATACACATCCGCGCCCTAACCAAGCGCCTCCAAGAACACCTCGCCACCCACGTTTCGATCAACCACTCCACCAAAAAAGGGAAAATCGAAATCGAATACTACGGCAACGACGACCTCGACCGCATTCTGGATATTCTGAAACTTCCCAGCACAAGTTTGTAGCGGCATTGTGGCAGATAATAATTCTTCGTCGAATGGCCATTAGCAGATCCACAGGGTGTTTTCGATATCTAACGATATGAATCAAAAATCAATGCATCCCACTGCAAGGGATAAGGCCGGATATAACCGATTTCTGCTTCTCGTCGCCGGCCTCGGCGGCCTTCTTTACGGCATTGATGTGGGCATCATTGCAGGTGCACTGCCCTACATGGAAGCAACCTCGGGATTGAATGCCGGTCAGTTATCGATCATCGTCGCTGCGGTTCTGTTAGGATCTGTGATTTCAACACTGTTCGCCGGAATGTTTTCCGACCTTTTTGGTCGCAAACCGATGATGATTTTCAGCGGATTGGTATTTGTGGCAAGCATTCCAATCATTGCCTTGGCACAAGGCTTCGGCCCACTTGTCATGGGCCGGTTGCTGCAAGGAATCAGTGCCGGACTCATCGGCGTGGTGGTTCCTCTTTATTTAGCAGAATGCCTCAGCGCAGCGAATCGCGGCAAAGGCACCGGCGTTTTCCATTGGCTACTCACGCTCGGCATCGTGGCCTCCGCATTGATTGGTTATGGATTCAGCATTTGGATTGGTGGCATCGAGAAGAATGGCACCGCAGCAGAACTCTTCGCAGCCAAAGACCACGCGTGGCGCTGGATTTTCTGGGTCTCTATTGGTCCGGGCGTATTGTTTGTGATTGGATCCTTCCTGATCACGGAGTCACCCCGTTGGCTCTTCAAACGCGGCAAAATCGAGGCCACACGCAGCGCCTTACTGCGCTCTCGTGATGAAAAACAAACCGAAACTGAAATTCAGGAAATGAGCGAAATCGCGAGCAATGAAGCTGGCGGTAAATTCTCAGTCGGCAGCGCACGCGGATCACTGCTGTCACGAAAATACATCATACCCTTCGTATTGGCCTGCGTCATCCTTGCCTGCAATCAGGCAACCGGCATCAACTCGATCATTGGCTATAACGCCACCATCCTCATCCAAGCCGGCTTGAACGATGCTCAAGCTCACATGGGATATG
>JANPJY010000085.1:0-12773 GCA_031425735.1 Akkermansiaceae bacterium
GCATCATTGCTCTCGGCCTGATCATTCGCGGCGACACCAACCACGCCGACCTCGTTGCATCCTCGGTCACCCAATCGCTCCAGGATCTCGCCGTAAAAAACTGCGTTCCAGTCATTCACGAAGTTCTCCTCGTCGAGGATGAAAAACAAGCCTATGCCCGCTGTATCGCGGCCAGCATGAATCGCGGCCGAGAAGCTGCCAGAGCCGCCGTCGGCATGATCGACATCTTCTCGGAAATCGAGAAATCGATCCCTAAATCCTCCCATCACAACCAAAAATAAAGATATGCCAAGTCGTAGGCAAATCCGGGAAGCCGCCATCCAATTTCTCTACTGTTCCGATATCGAAGGCGGAGCCTCGCCATCAGAACTCCGCGAACCATTCTGGCAGTTTCTAACGGAAACCGATCGCAAAAATTTATCGATCGCCACGTTCCGCACGGTGCAACATTTAGCCATAGGCCGCCAAACTCGACTCGTCGAATTCGTCGAACGCGCCGAAGTCGCCAAAGCTCACATCACCGCCCTGCCCGCTGCTGAAGCTTTGGTCACGGATCTGAATCGCCTGCTCGCGCTCGAATCCTCATGGAGCATTTCCTACACCCAACTCGAAAAAATTCCCAAAGCAGGCGATGACCAAGATGTGGCCGACGAACTCGATGCCGCGCTCACTCGATTCTTTGAAGTGGATCGCGACCTCGCTTTCAATCGTGAAAAATTTCTCAAATCCAGCGAGGATTTTCCCAATCTAAAAGCACAGCTCGAAGCTCTCAACGCAACCATCCGTCGCTTGCAACGAATTTCCGATCGCATCCGCATGGTCGAGACTCCAGAGAGCTTCCCCGATCAGGCCGACCTCGCAAAAATCCGCCAATCCAAATCCGACATTTCCGCTCTCATCACCCAGACCGATGCTTTGGTGGACGCCGTGCTCGCCTGCAAACCGGAGATCGATGAAAAACTCTCCGCCCTCGTGGAGAACTACTCGCCAGAACGGATCGACCCCGTGGACCGCGCCGTGCTGCGTCTGGGCACCTACGAGTTGATCAAAACCGATACACCGCACAAAGTCATCATCAACGAAGCCATCGAACTAGCGAAACGTTTCGGCACCACCGATTCAAATCGCTTCGTCAACGGCATGTTAGACTCGGTGGCGAAGTCGGTGGTTTAAATGGTAGGGTCGCCGCGTTGCAATCCTGAGTTTATCGAAGGGCCGTCGGCGACCCAAATCAAAATTATCAACGCGCTATCTTTCTGACAGGCGGATGACCTCTCTTCAACACCTGCCTTTTTTGATTTCACGGTCAACACGGCGTGTTGCCTACCTCGGAGTGCACGACACTCCTGTCGTGCCTCCATATTTAATCCTTCCAGACCTTAAAAATTTAAGCCTCAATCATGATTATGAATAAATTCGCAGTCGCCCTATTGAGCGCATCGCTCGCCGTTGTCGCAGTCGCAAAAGCCGAGCTTCTCATCAAGTCAGGAGAGAAATTCGTTTTTCTCGGTGACTCGATTACCCAAGCGGGAAAATCAAAACCGGGGGGCTACGTAAATCTGGTAGATCACGCACTTGCTGCCAATGGTGTGAAAATTGAAGCGATCGGCGCGGGGATCAGCGGCCATAAGTCTAACCAGATGCTCGCACGTTTGGAAAAGGATGTGCTTAGTAAATCCCCGCAATGGATGACCTTGAGTTGCGGGGTCAACGACGTTTGGCACGGCGCAAACGGCGTGGGTATCGAGGACTACAAAAAAAATATAACCAGCATCGTCGAGCAGGCTCAAACTGCTAAAATTAAGGTGATTCTCCTCACCGCGACGATGATCGGTGAAGACCAAGCGAATCCAAACAACCAAAAACTCATTCCCTACAACGAATTCATTCGCACCCTTGCGAAAGAGAAAAACTGCCTGCTCGCCGATCTTAATGCCGACATGCAGGAGGCGGTCAAAAAGGCCAACACGCCCGGCAAAAATGCTCTCACTGGCGACGGCGTACATATGGCATTTTCCGGCGACGCGATGATGGCCAGCAGCATTCTCAAAGCACTCGGACTCGATGCGACGACAATTGCCAAAGCCCAAGACGCTTGGCTCGATCTCCCAAATACCACCTCGCTCAAGGTCGATGCCCCTTTCAGCCAGCGCGAGATGCTCCAATTTGGAAAAATTGCCGCCGACCGCAACACTACCCCACAGAAGATCCTCGATGAGGAATTCAAAAAGCTGTTGGAATCACTGAAAAAATAGCAACCTCGCTCGTCTGGCACCGATTCAAATCGCTTCGTCAACGGCATGATAGACTCAGCGGCGAAGTCGGTGGTTGGAAATAAAGATAAAGGTTAGGCAACGCCATGCGGTCGTTTTATCAAAACGACCCTACCGTTTCGTTGGTAGGGTCATTTCGATGAAATGACCGTCAAGGTTGCATCAAAAATTCATCTCCGGCGCTTCCCCAACCGCCGGTGCACACTGAAAAATCCAATCGGCTTAAATCCAAGACTCCCCCGCAACGAGATTACTCGGCTATGTCTAACTACTTTTTTAGACCTTCCGCCTATTCAACGCTTTTATCGGTCGCAGTTTGAGAAGTGCAACAGTTAGATATTTTAATTGACTGTCTTCCTTGAGAAGTTACACGCACTGCGTGAGTAACAGCTTCTTAACTTCCAAGCTTCCCAGTGTAGCAGACGTTCGTCATTTTTTGTTAGTAGCCGGACTCTTTTTCGGCGCATGCCAACTTGGTGCCGCCCCGCCCGCCACTCAGCCACCCGCTCCGGCGACGATTCAATCTCGCGCGGAAGAATACCTCAAGGCCGGGCGTCCAGCGGACGCTGAAAAGCTGCTCAAGGAGTTTATTTATAAACAGCCCAACGCACCGGATGCAGCAGAGAGTCTATTGCTGATGGGACAAGCGCAAATTGCCCAGAAACGCTCCGAGGATGCCTTGAACACGTATTCCGGCCTAGCTCGCCGCTACCCCCAAACCGAGTGGGCGGCCCGCGCACTGGAAGAACAGGCTCTGATACATGTCTCACGCAGCAACCCTAAAGCCGCTCAACAACTCCGCGATGAGTTGCTCGCTCGCCACCCGAAAAGCCCGACCACCGCGCAGGTTTGGATCAACATGGCGGACCCGTATTATTCATCAGGCCAATTTAAGGAGGCACTAGTGATCTATGAGAAAATCGCTGCGAACATCACAGGGCCGGCGAAACAAAAATACGAGACCGCCAAGTTGATTGTCGAATCCGATGGAAATCCGGTAAAGTTGCTCGCCGCAGCGGATGTGGAACTGAAGAGAAATCGACCTGATCTAGCAAAAAATATTTATCGTTTGATCATCGACAAAAAGACTGCTGGCGAGAGCCACGACGAAGCCCAAGTGAAATATGCCTGGTGCATTTACCTGGCAGACGGGGAGGAAAGCCTGGAAGCGGCGGAGAAAATTTGGAGCTCCGTGGCAGCTAAAGAACCGAAAAGCGAGTGGGGTGGCGCTAGCCGCTGGCACCTCGTTCAATTGCACGCGGGTCCAAAACAAGAATGGGAAAAAGCGGTGAGCATGTGCGCTGCCATTGGTCGGGATTTTTCGCCAGGAACTTTCCGGCACGAGCAGGCACTCTTCACCCGGGCGTGGCTTTTACGCACTCACAAGCAGTGGAAAGATGCCCAAGACGCATTTGCGGAATTGATCAAATTTTACCCTACCAAAGCCAGTCATCCACCGATTGTTCAATACATCGGGGAAATCGAAGCAGGACTTGCCAACCCAGCGGAAGCATCCAAGCCATGACAGCCACAAGGATTCCACGGATTTGGCTGGGCGTTGTTGGCTACACAATTTGCTTCCTTAACTCGTCATTTGCCCAAGAAAAGCCAACAGCAGGGAATATTTCTAATGACCGTGCCACGACGATCGAGGAGCTAGAAGCCTACCGCATTGAATTCAAGGCCCTCCACGCATCCATTCCCCAGGCATGGAGAACCCCGTTTGTCAGTTCTGTCACCGTGCCCGCCGCTACGAAAGTTGCCCTGCGGAATCTATCTCAAAGTCTGACGGCTAGTTTTGAACGGCTTCCTCAGAGCGACCCTGAGATCACTCGGAAAATCAAGATTTGGTCATACCTTTCCCGTGAGGTTTTTACCCTGCAAGTCATGCTAGAATGGCAAAACTTCGAAACCTCATGGCGAGAGTTTGAACTGGCCCAAGAACGAATCACCCAGTGTAACCTAGACATTCCGCGTGAGCTTCGTGCAGAAGCCATCGCCGATCTTGTCACCCCCATTCTTCGTTTCTGGATTTCCAGCCATACGACAGAGCTCACCCCGTGGATCGAAAAGTTCGAAACCGAATGGCTGGTCGATTCAAAAGGAAATTTGCCCGTTGAGTGGCTACGCCTTCGCTGCGATCTGAGCCTGGCTTTGGCAAAGCACGAGACTACCCCAGAGAACCAGAATCTTGGGAAAAATTGGACTCTAGCCTACCTAATAAATTCAGAAATTCAGCTCAAGAACAGAACCTTCATTTTGACACGCTACACTTTGCACATGCACTCGATGGCAAAAACCGAAGACGCAGTAGCCATTCTCAAATGGTGGAAAGGCCAGCATCCAGATGAGTGTATCGAGGACATTCGCTTTCTTCACGCTAGCTTTTTCGTAAATCAAATCGGCAAAGGTGATCGCGAGGAAGCTCGAAAAGTCATTGACCACCTTGATGCCTTGGTCAGTTCAGGTTCCTTATCACCTGAGGATGAGCGCTTCCAGGTCATCATCCAAAACTACTACCAAAATCTTCAAAGCTCCGACTTGGAGCATACGACGATGACATCCAAACTAATGGACTCTCACAGCCAGCAATAGACATAGACATACCATGACGCAGAAATCACATTTACGATCCTTATATCCGCTACTACTCTGTGGAGCCATTTGCTCCGGGCAAGTGCATGCCCAAAACACCGCAGCGGCCGACATCAGTGCCACGTTGAAGGAAATTAAACCCTCTGCTCCGACAGCTAGCTGGCCGGACTCCGGCCAATCCAACAAACTCTCCCCCAATTATACGGCCACAATCACCGCCCCCGTCCTTGGTACAGAAGTGATTAATGGGGTTACCTGGACGCTGAAAAGCGGCCCGACGCCTAATAACACATGCGGCGACCCTAATGTTCTCTGGTCGGGAAGCGGCACGACCTTCAGCATTACCAACACCTCTGCCGACGCCACCACTGCCAACATGAAGCTCACCTGTGTTTGGTCTTCTGATGCAAAGCCGAGTGGCGGTAAAGGCAAAGGTAAAGGCAACAAAGATAAGTCAGGCAAGGCTAATGCCACTCTCCAACTTTTGGATTCCGTGGTAGATTGGGAATTTGATCGTCGATGCCAGTTAGCCGATGATCTCGAGCAAATAGATTTTAGTGTGACTATCACGGATTCAAACGGCTTTACTTCAGATAAATGGATTTCTCCTGAGTTCACGGTAGCAAATCCTGGCTGCACCATAACGAATTCCGGCGGCCATGGGACAGTAAGCGCGATCGCCGTCAGCAAATCCGCTCTAAAGAGTAAAGTAACCATCAAATATGACGACGGCTCCCCAGAAGAACGAACCTCCTCTGAGAAAATCATGTTTTTCAAAATCGAAACTGTGACCGAAGCAGTTTTGCCAACTAATTGGTCACGCAGAAAGCTCGGGGTAAGAGAAAAATCGGAGGTAACGGTAACGCCATCTTCGTCGGGAACCATCAATTGGTCACTTATTAACCAGAAAGACGCCACCGTCAATCCAGCCACTGGCAACACTGTTATGTTTCAGGCGGATACCCGAACCAAGGACACGACTTTACGCGCCACTTTCGATACGGGGGAAACCTATGATATTCTTTGGAATGTTGTTCAACCTACGGGCGAACGTGCGCGCAAGACGGCGGATTTAAACTATGCAGCCGGAACGCAGGGAGCGGGAATGACTCTAGAATACACCACTTTACCCGATGACGTTTCCTTCTATCAGGTGGAGGTGCTTGAAGTAGATAAAGGGACATCGAATGTCACCGGATTTTTCACGCTCTTTCCGGCAGTTGAATTACAACATACTCCGAACCCAATTTGGGTGCGTCTCGATCAAGAGAATCATTGGGTTGATACACCAGAGTTTTTCGGATGGGGATTTCCACCCAGCTCTGGACATACGCGCTCCTGGAGATACGGAACCTATCAATGGGCCATTGACGTCATGTGGAAAACGGCTGGCGAAGTAGGGAATGGCCTGCTATTGGGAACAAGAACGCAATTGCATACCCTGCATGACGGCACGGGACGGAGCACGGAATCTAAATCGGGGGAAAGCTCGCCACGAACGCCCTGAAATGAACCAGAAGATTATTGAAACAAAATTAACCATGAAATCGATTTGTAACCTTATTATCGTTGCTGCCATGACCGGATTGGCAGGCGCAGAAACAGATACTCCTTTACCCAAAATGGTCGAGGTCGGAAAAGCAGTGGCGGAGAGCAAGCCAGCAGAGGTGGCGCGCATCAGTGCTGATTTTGAAAAGGCTCTAAAAGAAGCGTCTTTGTCTCCGTCACCGAGCATCCGTGCGGAAGTGATGGCAGTGCAGGATGCCTCGGTTAGGTTGCTTTCTAATCTCCGTGACGGAAAATTCTCAAAGGATTCTGGTGAGACGAAAGCTGTTTCGACTGCCGTAAAGTGCGCCTTGGACAAGCTCGATTCCCTGATTGAAGAGAGCTATCAGTGGCAGCATGGCACGGCTAATATCAGCCCCCCTCCCGGCACACCCAATGCTGCGGCAGGTATGAATCCACAAGCGATCCTCGATCCTAAACTACGCCAGCAGTATTTGGACTCCATCGATAAGGAGAAGGCCAAGCAGGAAAAAAACATTCAACAGGAAGTTTTGAAAGATGCTCGTAAGCTAATTCTTATTAATGTGGCGGCCCTTGATTCTTGGCGCTCGGCTGCCGGGCTCAGTAAGGAAGAATTGATCGAGACATTCTCGAACGAAGGCGAGAGTCGTGAAATGCTCCGTAAGAGAGTCGACCCAGTAGCACCGCGTTGATCATGAGTCAGTGAATGGGGTCATCATCAACGAAGCTATCGAACTCGCCAAGCGCTTCGTCAACGGCATGTTAGATTCCGTAGCGAAGTCAGTGGTTTAAATGGTAGGGTCGCCGCGCCGCCGGCGACCCAAATCAAAATTATCAACGCGCTATCTGTCTGACAGGCGTATGACCTCTCTTCATTACCAACCTTTTCGATTTCACGGTCAACACGGCGTGTTGACCCTACCAATCAAAAATTCATCCCCGGCACTTCCCCGTATATTGATATTCTAATTCAACGGACGCCTGGTGTTGCCACTGATGAACTCGATAACCGATCGTGCAAAAACAACGAATGAGAAAAGACCGACGCCCCAAACAATTAGAACACGAATACCCACGATGACGAAGTTACCCGCATATTGAAGAAACAGAAAAACGCCGAACAAGAGCATGCCGATTCCGGAAAAGATAACGCGCAACAGAGCGCGATAACGAACTACTTTGCGCCGTCTGTTCAGGGCAATTTCAACAATCTGATCTGCATCTCTGCCAATGACGTTTTTTTCATCTGCAGCCAATACCTAACTTCCGCTTCCGTATGATCGGTCAGCATCATTCCACCCGCTTGCTCAGCAATTTTTTCCAGTTCCTGGGTCATGTTGATTTGGTTTTTAGCCGCCGATGACGATCTCTTGGGTAGGATATCTCATTATGACATTGTCGATAGAGACTGTCTTTTTTGCAAAATTTGTTTTTTGATATCAATCTAAGCCGACAACAGAATATTCATTTTCTCGAAGTGTCTGCAGCAATAAAGCAGACTGAAAAGTCCAGAATATTATATCATCAGGAAAATTTGGCTTTTGCTGTGTTATTCTAACACCTTGACTGAAAAGACCTCGATATATTGAAACGCTAGTTATGTCTTTTTTGGTTAAGAAATATTTCTTATTAAATAAGCAAATATTCCATTTAATTATTATTTCATCTTCATTAACTTCAAGATTAACAAATGGATATGTTAAATTTAAAGGAACACCCCACTTGCTACTCCATCGCAGACCTCCAATAAAATAAAAGATTTTATTTTGCATATCTAAAATATTTTCTCACTCCCTCGACTTCGCATCCGTCTCTATCCACTTCCACAACGCCTCGATCGCATTCGCTACCTGTTGTTTGGTCGAAGCGAGATCTCCGCTGACTTTCGATTTTCCGTAGAGGTAGTATTTGATCTTCGGCTCGGTACCAGAAGGACGCACCGCGAATGAACGACCATCCGCGAGGTCGAAGAACAACATTTTCTCTTTCGGCAACAAATCACCTTCTTGGTCGTAGATGTCCTGCGATGAGAAATCGCGGAAACGAGTGACCTCGGATCCATCGATCACTTGTGGAGGATGGTTTGCGTAGGAGTTGGCGAGCGTTTGGATTTTCGCTGCGCCGTCGGCACCTTCCATGGTGAGGGATTTGCCGACTTCCAGGAAGTAACCGAACTGTTCGTAAAGCTCGTCGAGAAGTTGGGGTAAGGTTTTTCCAACCGACTTCGCATAAGCCGCAACTTCCGCGAACATGAGGGTCGCACCGTTGGCATCTTTGTCGCGCACGGCATCCGATCCGAGGTAGCCGTAGCTCTCCTCACCGCCGAAGACGAAGAAACGGGAGTATTCCAAACGCAAGGCACGGGTTTGATCTTCGGTAAGGCTGCGGTAATCGCCTTTTTTATCGGCGGGGATCGCGTCCTCGTATTTCTTGAGCTTCGAAGAAATGTATTTGAAACCTGTTAGGGTATCGACCACCGAAACTCCGAACGAATCGGCGATAGCGGTTTGCAGTTCGGTGGTGACGAAGGTTTTGATCAGAACCCCGCGAGTGCGGTTTGAATGGCTGATCCAACCGAGTTCGAACATGGTTTTCAAACGATACCACGCCATCAGCGAACCGATCTGATTTCCCGTGAGCAGTAGCATTTTCCCGTGATCGTCACGCGCAGCAACACCCATACGATCCGCATCCGGATCAGTTCCAATGACAATCTCCGCACCGGAGGATTCTGCGAGTTGAATCGCCATCGCAAGCGCGGGGCCGTTTTCCGGATTCGGTGAATCGACGGTTGGGAAACGCCCATCCTGAATATCTTGCTCGGGAACAGTTAGAACTTCGAAACCAAGATCGCGCAACATGGGGACGTTGATGTGTCCGCCGGTGCCGTGAAGGTTGGTGAAAACGATTTTCGTGGTCGCGGTTTTCAACAACTCCGGCTGCAACAACAGGGTTTTAAGCAGCTTAACGTATTCAGCATCGAAATCTTTACCCAACGTTTTGATCGTCCCCTGCTCTGCAAGCGGCAGAGGCTCGTAGCGTTCGCTGATCACGGAGTTGACCTCACCAATGATCGCAGTCGCGTGTGGCTCTACGATTTGTGCGCCGTCGTTGAAATAGGCTTTGAAGCCGCAATCGTGCGAAGGGTTATGGCTAGCCGTGATCACCACGCCGGAATCCGCGCGGAGCTGGCGAATCGCAAACGACAACTGCGGGGTCGAGCGTGGGCCATCGAACACATACGCATCGCATCCATGCTCGGCGCAAACTTTCGCGCAGAAGTCCGCGAAATCTTTCGAGAAATGCCGAGTGTCGTGCGCGAATACAAAAGTGACTTTGCCGCTGCCTATCGTACCCACCGATTTCATGTAAGCAATCAAGCCACGAATCGCGCGAGAGAGGTTGTAATAGTTCATCGTCGCGGTGCCGACACATGGGAACTCAGGTCGATCATTAGGACCGCCCGCGCCTTGCTCGGATGCGGTGACCGTGCGACCAATGGTCCGCCCCCTCAATCCGCCTGTGCCGAAGGCGAGAGTTTTGAAAAACCTATCGTTCAGTTCCGAGAAATTTTCCGCCGCTAACAATTCAATGACCGTGCGTTTCGGCAAGTCACTTGCCACTCCCGCTAACAGGGAGTCGATGTTTTCTTTGGCGGATGCGAGGAGTTTTCCAGAGGTGACGGCGGCAGATAGGGTTTCAGAAAGGTCGTTCATGGTCTTCGGTTGAAAATAAATTTCGGAACCAGAAGACCGTATTTCGGGCTGAACAGATAGGCTAAAATGAACAAAATTCCGAGTAAGATCACGATGGCCGGGCCAGGCGAAATTCCAAAATAGCCAGATAACAAAACCGCCACGATTGAGCCGATCCCACCAATCAGCCCCCCGCCCCAGAACAAGGCGGATGTTTTATCGGTTAGCAGGGAAACCGTCGCCGCTGGCGTGACGAGCAAGCCAACGGAAAGCACGCAGCCGACTGCTTGCAGAGACGAAACCAGCGCGAGCACGAGCATCATGAAAACGAGGTATTGCATGGCACGGGTCGGCACGCCTTGCGCGGCCGCGACGTTTGGCTCGAACAAAGTCAGCAGCAACGGCCGCATCATTAAATTACTAGCGATCAAAATTACCGCGCCCATTGAGTAGACGATCCAGAGGTCGGTATTCCCAATCGCCAGAATATCTCCAAACAACCAATGCTCAAGTTCGGTGCGAGTTTCTAATTTTGGCAGAATCGCAACACCCGCCGCGAAAGCCGCGGTGTAAAGCACTGCCAGCGATGTCCCCTCGGCGATGCGTTTTCCGCGGGCTACCGCCACCGATCCCAAACCGACTAACAACGCCGCGAACAACGCGCCGATGAACGCATTCCACTGTGAGAGATAACCGGTGATCAAAATCCCCACAGCAATCCCTGGCAGCATGGTGTGCGACAAAGCCGAAACCGATAACGCATTTCTCCGCAACACCACAAAGCCACTGAAAAATCCATTGGTGAAACCGATGAACGCCGCTGCCGCCAAGGTACGTTGGTAAAATGGGCTGTTTAAAAGTTCTTCAAACATGACTTTGGGTTTCTGAGACTGCGAAGGTTTTTGCGATCAGTGAAGAGGTTAAAACCGATCCCACCGGGCCGAAGCCGACCTGTTGGGTGTTGAGCACCAAGACTTCATCAAACAACAACGGCGCTGATCCGAGATCGTGATGCGAGGCGATGATCAAGCGTCCCTCTGCGGCGAGTTTCGCGAGCAGATCTCCTAACAAAATCGATGCATTGCGATCCAATCCGGTAAATGGTTCATCTAACAACAAAACATGCGCCTCTTGCGCCAAAGCTCTGGCAAGGAACGCCCGTTGCTGCTGGCCACCGGAAAGCTCACGGATCTGCCTGTGCTGCAAATCCATCAAGTTCAGCGATTCCAGAGCTCTATCCACCGCTGCTTGATCTTCGTTTGAAAACTTGCGCCACCAACTGGTTTGCGGATACCGGCCCATTTCCACCAATCCGCGAACGGTGATCGGAAATGACCAATCGATTTCCTCGCGTTGCGGCAAATAAGCAAATTCACGCGACCACTTTTCCACCGGACTCCCACGCCACAAAATATTTCCTACCCGACGAGGAATCAACCCTGCGATCGCTTTCAGCAAGGTCGATTTCCCTGCCCCGTTCGGACCGACCAATGCCACGCGATTTCCACATGAGGTTGCAAACGAGACTCCATCGAGCGCCAAAATATCCCGATAAGAAACCCGCAACCCCTCGATCACCAGTTCGTGGTGATGGCTGTGATGCGCACAACAGTCGTGATGGGTTTCTTCTTTCAAAACGATAGCTCCCATAATTCATCAAGGTTTCCCGTCGCGTCGAACACCTGCGTGATGGTCTCCTGCCCCGCTGCCTCGATCACCAATTTCGCAAACCCGCGTCGATCACCCAACTCATACCAATTCACTTTCAGGAAAATCACCGGCTTATCCAAATCGATTTTGATATCGCCCGTCAGTGGCTCGATTCCGCTCTCGGTCGATAAATTCCACGTCGAGGCCTCACCCGCACTATTCACCTCAACAAAAGCCGCGCGCTCCGAAAGCGTCAGAATATAACGAGCACGAATGATCATTTTGGATTTAGCCTCCGTCGTTTCCCCACCAGCCACCGGCTTCGGCCCCTGATCCGACGTCAGATAAGAAAACACCAACCCTGAGGCAAGGATCGCCAGTAAAACCAAAGTCGTGCGTATCAACGGAGAGCCTCTCACGCAACTAATGTGCATTAAGGAAACCGGCCTGCAAGCGCAGATTTTCCATAGGGCGACCCAATTTAAAAACGACAAAGTACGATCACCCTATAAGAAGTGAGACCTCCCCAAACGCTCTTCTCTTTATTTGCTAATCCAGAAAATCACGGTCAACACGGCGTGTAAAGGCCGGAGACATGGGTTACAGGTGTGCGCGGACATAGGTAACACTTTTCAGAGCTCGGTTCGGATCGAATTATAATACCATTTTCCCTTATGCGGTTTGGTTAAGTCAATTTGGCCAATTCTCTTCCAGCAGTAATAAACTCCATACCGGCCATCCACTTCCTCTCTCAAAAATACAGGCTCTCCGATAAAGCCTGCACCAATGTAATAGGTGCGATTTCGAAAGGTGATCTCTCCTTTGCTTCGCGTGATCCTTACTTCATCGCCCTTGATCTGGTAGCTTCCGGCTGTTGGAACTTCTCGGGGATAGGCACGCTTTGAGAGTTGGTATTTTGATGCTGGAACATCGTCGCCCAGTGCCTCGTGCGGACGCTTGTGATTGTAGATCTGCCTCCAATTATCAAAACTTTTTTGGCAACTCTTATGATCCAACCACTCGGTCTGTTGTG
>JANPJY010000086.1:0-71885 GCA_031425735.1 Akkermansiaceae bacterium
CGATTTCCGGTTAGGAAATCAGGCGCGTTGAAAAAGCTGAGGATCAGCGTGTCGGGGTTACCAGCGACCACCGCCGCCGCCGCCGCCGCCGCCGCGTCGGTCACCGCCGCCGCCGCCGCCACCTTTGTAGCCACCGCCGCCGCCGCCACCTTTGTAGCCACCGCCACCGCCGCCGCCGCTACGACGTTCCCCGCCGTAACCACCGCCGCCGCCACCACCGCCGCCGCCGCCACTGCGGAATCCGCCGGGACGAGCTTCTTTAGGCTCAGATGCATTCACGCGAAGTGCGCGACCTTGATAGTCTTGCCCGTCGAGCGCTTCGATTGAAGCATTCAATTGGCTTTGATCTCCGAGCGTGACGAAAGCAAACCCCTTAGAGCGGCCTGTTTCACGATCAGTGATGATTTTTACCCGTTCGACCGGGCCGTATGCGGCGAAGAGATCAGTTACGTCTTCTTCGGTAGCGGTGTAGGGCAAATTGCCCACATAGATGTCCATTTTCTTATTCTTTGAGTCACGCCATTACAAACAATACTTCCTGAGACCATGGCGTTAAAGGACCAGACGAAGCGCGTCAAACAGCTAGAGTGCAGGAATGACGTTATTGGCTTAATCAAAGAATCTCAGCTTGGCAAGACTTCATTTGCCAGGTCATTTTGTATTTTTAATCAAAAGAACTCAAAAATTTTGAGCCAAAAAAAGGGCGAGAGTTAACCCCCGCCCCTTTTGAAGCATTTAGAATGTTACCATTTTATTCAGGAAGACCCTCTAGTTTAATAGGTATAACCCCATCATCAACCACGGGAGTTACTTCCGGGAGTGGCACACTGGCAGAATCCGAGCCGCGTATCGGTCTACCGGTTGCATCGATGATTTCTGCTGTCACGAAAATGATAAGGTTACTCTTAATTCTGTTTTCAGCCTCACTTTGGAACAATCTCCCGATAATCGGAATATCTCCCAAGATAGGCACTTTATCTTCGACAATCTGAACATCTTCACGCATCAGACCACCAACAGCAACTGTGTAACCGTCATAAATCGTAAGCGAAGTATCCACACTACGTTTCGAGAAAACTGGCATCTCGATACGGTTTTCGGTGAGCACCAAGGTGACAGGATTTCCATCAGCATCAATCGATGGTGCAAGGATTGGACTTCCATAGTTGACGAATCCTTCGAACTCGACGATTTGCGGAAGGAAACGAATATCGATTACGAAATCATTCTCACCAATCGTTGGCTCAATCTCTAGGGTGATACCGGTATTCCGTGTTTCCCAAGCGGTTGGTGTAGCAGGGGTAACTGGAATACTAGCCGGAACACTGGTATTACCATTGTTGTTGTTGGTGGAGCTGCTACCGCCGATGCTTTGTGGAATTTCTGGTGGTTCGTATTCGGTCGGGTAAATGAATTCACGAATCACCTCGATTGTTGCTTTTTGACCCGAACGAGCCGTTACCGAAGGAGCCGTCATGAGATCGCTACCTTTTTTCTGAGCAAGACCACGCATGATCATTTGAACCTGACCATCTGAGAACAGACCCGTGATTCCAAGAATACCCGGGGCAACTGATGGATTTTGAGCGGTACGGTTAGGATTATTCAGAATCGCATCAATGCTGTTACGAGTAACTGCATAGTCACCACTTCTTAAGCCACTGGTTGGGCTATTCGAAACGCTCGTAGAATCATTGGTTGGGATTCCGGGAATAGGAAATCCGTCAACAGGACTGATGAAATCAGCAGCGGTTCGAGCGGCTCCACTACCCAGAGTTCCAGCCGTACCGAAGATGCTACCCCCCGTTCCACCGATCGGACTGAAAACCCAGTCAAAGCCGAGTTCATCGCTGTTTTCCTGATTGATTTCGACAAACTTGGTGGTGATTTTTACCTGCTTAGGTTGCTTGTTCGCCAAGAGATCAACCAACTGCTCAAGTTTATCCAATTCAGCAGGCGTGTTAGTAACTAAAAGACTACCTGACCCACCTAATGTTGCCGAACTTCCGTCAGCAAAAAGAATTCCATTATTTTTGAGGAGTTCAAGAATAGGAGGGCGTGCTGCGAGTGCACCAGCGCCACCGCCACCGCCAGCTGCAGCAAAGGGATCTGCTGCTGCTGCACCACCACCGCCACCATCACCTCCCGCATTCAAAGCAGCGGCAAAGTCTGGGGGGACTCGGAATGTGCGAGTGAACATTTCATCTCCACCTTCAGTTTGAGGCACTAGAGTCACCGCAAAGTCGTCAATTTTGTAACGCAATTTGGTTTTATCGCAGATAAATTTCAGAGCGACGGATAAAGGAACGTTGCGCAATCTAAGCTCATCAATCCTTGCCGCGCTTGGATCGCTGACACCTAATAGAGGAGCACCACCTTCTGGAGCGCCTTCTGCAGGAGCAATTACTTCGCCTCCACCAACAGCGTTGTTTGAGGGACGACGAATTACGAAGTTTAATCCCTTCTTAGCAGGATCCAATTCGGAGGTATCCAATTCGGCTGCACGCAGACGAAGGAAATCAACTGCTTCTTCAAGTGACGTGTCCTCGAAATCAATCTTAGGAATGATCAAACGGCGGAGCTTATCATTGATGTAAGCCACGCCTTCTGAAGCCCGATTACTGTTATTAAAAGATTCATCAATAACAGGAACATCTGCCGGAACCGAGAGCTCCCATGCTTGGTCAACTTGCATTAAAAGCTCGGCACGAGTCTGATCGTAGGCTGCGCGATAGTAATCACTTTTCGTATTGGCAATTTTTTCCATCCCGCGGCGGGCAGCTTCGTTAAATGGGTCAATACGCAAAACGTCTTCATACTCTTTTTTTGCGTTATCATACTTACCCAGATCATAATGACCTTGAGCCATGTAAAGCTTCCGGCGGACTTGATCGATATTCTGAGTGTGCTTGTAATCAAGAGCTGGGTTGGTTCGGATTGGATCATCCAAATACCCCAATTCGGTTTTAGCGATGGCGTTATCAGGATCCACATCCGGTGCCAGCACTCCGTCAAGCAACAGCCGTGCTTCATCGTATTTTCCGACTTTGCGGTGTTGTTGGGCTAGTGCAACGCTGGCATCAGCCAAATGTTGAGTGAAACTCTGACGTCTATCAGACAGGGCCGGAACATCTTTTACATTTCCCAGTGCTTGTTTGTATTTGTCGACCGCCTGTTGGTAGTCGGCTTTCGCATAAGCTTCACGGCCTTCAATAAAGAGACGATCCGCATCCACAACCGCTTGCTGTCTGCGGGTAATTTCACGCTGAGCAATACCACTCATTCCTGAGTTACTGCCGCCAGATTGGGCTGATGAAATATTGAAAGGCATGGTCGCAGCAAGCAGAATCAATGAGACTGCAGTGGGACTAGAGCTATACGATGGCGTTTTTTGCATAGTGAATGGGAGTTTCTGGCGGGATATTTTCGATTTGGAAAGTGCTTTTTTGAGAAATGTTACGATTTCAGGATATGTCCAGAAATACGCAGTTACCTCTTGGGAATCTCGTGAAGCTGGGTTTTACCATCTGCAAGAGTCTCACGAACGATGATTCGGTCAGGTTTGATCTCCATTAGGCGAAATGGCTTAGTCTCAGCCTCTGAAGGTAGAGCGAAGTCTGTTAGCTCTTCAACTTTGAATTCTTGGCCTTTCAAGCCCAGTGCATCCAGCATCAAGGTGGCAGTGCGATCATGGTTTAAGTAAATACGAGCATCGCCTCGTTTGAAATTTGCAGGGATTTCATAAACACGACCTTTTTTGTTTGGCTTCAAATCCTCAACTTTGACGATGGTAACTTCGACGTTCGCTTGGATTCGCTCGTTCATTACGACTTTATTTTCGAAACCAAGATATTTGAATCGTCCTTTTGCGTGGCCTTCTGCGAAAAATAACTCATCCTTACCAATCGGATTGGCAGCTCCTACGCGATTCTCATTTCCCTTCAAGTCATTGTATTCAAAAGCTACGGCTGGTTCTGCTGCGGTAGGATATCCACTTGGCCGCAATACCCACTCGACTGATTCCTGGCCCACATACACCAGCTTTTGGATTAAATTTGGATGAGAACGTTTGTCCGTGGGATCAGTTTTTGCACCAAACTCTTCAAGGTTACTGTATCCATCTTCATCTTCGTCTCGTTGTGGAGAATCGCCAAAGCCTGGGTCAATCCGGTACTCGAGCCACCATTTGTTAGGGATCGGCGGATGAACGTCCGCGCTGTTTTGCAAATCAACAGGCTGCTTGAGATTGTTTTTATTAACAAAAAGCGGCACACCCGTGAACAAATCTACAGGTCTTCCATTCACTTCTGCTTTGGTCCACTTCAGATCGATCTGCAATGAAGACTTCGCAGTAGCGACTTTGTCTCCATCTTTGATTGATGGGTCATTGTTTCCCCTACCGGTGGGGATATCGCTGAAATCTTGCACCACTGCATTTTTGCTCTGTAGGCCTGAATAGCCCAAAGCGACCGCTATGAGTAGCGTTCCGGTTAGGGCTACTTTTTCATAATTATTGGAAATCCAAGACATAATGACAAATTTGAACTTAAGGTTTGGTGATCTCTTTTGTTGTTAAGAACAGCAGAATATCGAATCTAACAAAAACCTGCAATTCCTCGTCACCGAGCACCTGTGCGAGAATTCTTGATGAGTCCAACGCAGCCACTTTTGGAACTTCGACTGGGGCAACTGGGGCAGGAGCAACTACTGGAGGCACTTCTCCTACAACTGGGACTTCTGGCTTTGCTTGGCCTTGAGGCTTCTGCACCTCGGGAGTTTTGGGATCTTCGAAAAAAATAGCTCCAAAAGGACTGGCCACATCAGCTGCTTTTGCCCCTGGCACTTCAAATTTCGCATCGGAAATCTTAGGTGGTGTTTCCCGCTCGTTATTGATCCGGATCGACCGAATCACGCAGTAGTGTGATTTTTTCTGACCAAGTTTCGTAATGAAATCACGAACAGATGCCTCTGATCCTTTAAAAACCAATTCATAGCTGAACTTTCTGGAAACATCATTTTCAAAAGGCACGTAAGCCACATCGTTTTCTTCAGGAATTTTTTCTCTGAAGATACGAATCAACTCAGAAGGGCGCGCCTCTGCCATGCCTAACAATAAATGCTTAATCGCGTTGAGTTCGTAATCCAAAAGCGCGGTGGAACCTGTTTTTGCAAGCTGATTCTTGTATGCCTCAAATCCCATGAAGAAATCAGCCGGTAGCTTAATATCCGAGGCTTTAAATGCATTCTGCACCTCCAAGTTTGCCGCTTTTAAATGTCCGGTAAATTCCTGAGTCGTGATCTGATTTGCCGGATCGATTTGATACTTAGAGTAAAACTCACGTAGTTGATCGATTGATTGACTATAATCATCTAACGCTTTCTTTTTAGCATCCCGATTTTCAACCGAGGGGTAGGGATCTAACTTTTCTGATTTTTGAACTGCTGCGTAAACATCATCAAAATTACTTTTAGCATCTTGATATTTTGTTTCGCCTTTCATGGCGAAAAACGCCAACACCGCACATAGGATAAGCGTGCTACCTAGGAGTGAAGAAAGTAATGGGTTCTGTTTGATCCAATTCATAATACTAAGGAAAATTCTAAAACGGGAGGCTTACTTGACAGCTACTGGCTTTGCGAGTGGCAGTTTCAACTCAAACGTAAATCCAAGATCGTCGTCGGCTCCTTGAGCTGACGGCATCAATAGATCCTCGTCACTGAGGGGTATCTCATTGATCTTTCCGGTCTTTTTGTTGGGCTTACTGTTAGGGTCTGGCATGGTGAATTTAAACACCGTGCTGTTTTCTTTTAAATTTTTGAGAAGATCGGAAACGGCATTCTGACTGCGTGGGTTTTCCCGCCAAAAGCCACGGATCAGTATCGCTTTGGCGACGACTTCAGGTGGGGCTTGTGGTTTATTGCTTCTGGAATTCCTTCTTCCCGATCTAGCATCTTCGACCTCAGCCACCACCGGCGGGTTACTAATCAAACTGGTAGTACCCGCTATATTAGCAGCAAAGTTTGCAGGGATCACGGGTTGCGGCTTTGCCCCAGGCTCTTTGGATTCGGTGGATCTATTTGGAACGAACTCATAAATCGGGGTTAACTCGGTCAACCAAACTGAATCACTGGCGAATGCTTCGCGAACTTCTGTGAGCAGATCAAACCAATAGGTATGATCTTCTTGGATATCTGTATAAGCTGTCGCGACTTTATTGAGTGCTTCTTCTTTTTTAAGCAAAGAGCGGATCTTAGATTCATGGGGAGCGAGATTATCCCTAACTTCGGTCATCGTGCGCAATTCATCGTTGGCTTTCGATGCTGCTAGCTGCTTCATCACAGCCCAAACAGAAAATCCTGCAATGAGAATAGCCGCAGCGGCGATCAAGAACGGCTTACGGCGATCCGCATCGCGTAACTGTTCGACTGCAGCTGGGACGAGATCGATGTTGATGGATGATTTCCCAATTCCACGCAGACCCAATCCGACCAATTCACCCATCATGTGAGCTTCTTGCTGGAGAACTGAGGTATCAACATCTTTTGAAATCGCAAGTTTGCTGAGAGGATTGAAAAACTCTACTGGCAGACCCAGTTTCTCATGAAGAAACTCAAGCGTGTAGGGAAGATTCGCACCTCCACCGGCCAGATATACTTTTACTGGAGAATTGCCCCCATGCTGGCTGCGGTAATAGTTAGTGGTACGGGCAATGTCTGATGTCAGACGAGTCAGCGCGTTGCGAATGACCATGGCCAATGCTGCGACGGATTCGTCCAAACTTTGTGCGTGTCCGCCTCCCAATGCCACAAGTCCATTGTGAATCTTTTGATTTTCTGCTTCGCCAAATGAAACATGATACTCCTTGGCGATTGCTGAACTGATTGAGGCCCCACCAATTTGAACGCTACGCGTGAAGAAACGTTTGCCCTCGATGTAAAGTAGGCTGCTGGTCTTTGCACCGATATCGATAATCAGTATCGGCTCTTCTGAGACTCCGTAGGCAGAACGGTATGCGTTATACAAAGCCATTGGGGCAACGTCGACCTCCGCGGTGGATAAACCAGAGGAATTGACGGTTGTATTAATTTCTTCGAGCGCATCGCTTTTAATTGCAACGATAACCACTTCCTTATCCTTGCCGCCCTCGATCAACTCATAATCCCATACCACCTCGTTGAGCGGGAAAGGCACATGTTGCCGAGCTTCGAACGTCACGAGTTGCTCGATGTTGTCATCCTGAATCGGTGGCAACTTTACAAACCGCATGAACGTTGCCTGCGCTGAAATCGCGTATCGAACTTTTAGTTTCCCGATGCTTAATCGCTCAACTATTTCCTTAAGAGCAGCTCGGATCTGAACTTCTCGCGACGCTTCAAACGCTGGATCGGCTAGAATCGATTCTGATTCATACCCTTTCAGAATCAGATCGCCTTGCTTCGAAGTTTCAAAAACGGCGACACTGATGCGTTGTGAACCAATGTTTAGAGCGACGGTAGTCTGAGATTCAGGCATGGAGTGATGGGGACGATAATTCTATGAAAGTGGACGAGGTAAGATAATTTCGCAAAAAAATTAACGCTTCTCAGCTTGGATTTCCGCATAGCGATCCCACCACATGCTCGCGAAAGGCGTTTCATTTTTCTTCAAAAGTGGCACCGTGTCACTGCGTGAAATCTTATCCGATGTCGTATTCCACCAACCTGGCTGGCTCTTGCTCGTTTCTTGGGCGACTTTTTCGCCATTGATCAACACTTCATAGCCGACCAAATCCACAATACTCTTACCGGCACGATCACTACCAGTGAGGCGTTTGATGGACGCGGGCGAAAGATACACCGATGAGAAAATATCCTCGTTTAACGGCACATTGACATGAGTGATCTCTTTAGTGAGTAACAAGTAAGCACCTTTTTTATCAGGATGTTGAACCGCGATATACCACTTCACCATTACTGATTCAGCGGTTGCCGATGGAGGTTCGGGAGACATCTGGATTTTGAAAGACGCTTCAATTTCAAGCCAATCTTTCGGTTTAAAATCTTTCTGCTTACCCACATTGAAGTCAGGTGAAGAGAGATCATCGAAGGTCGGCTTGGAGGGTTCCACTTTGTACGCTTGAGCGTTTGCAGTATTTTGAAACGAAAGAGTGAAAGTAGCGATAGTGGCCGCTGTGAGTATGGATGAACGTAAGTTACGCATAATGTTTGGATTTATTGAAAACTAAGGAATTCTTCGTCGGGTTGACCAGAGAAAAGATGGATCTCTTTGAAATTCTTCAGTCAAATTTTCAGAAAAGGAAAAGATCACCCGCACAAGCGATTGACGAAAAGCCATTGCTTGCACATCACTTAACCCATGAGTGAGCCGCTATTTCCTTTTCCAAATTCTAACCTTTCAGTGGTCGGAAGCTTTGGAGACTACGATTCACTCCGCTCCGCGACGCCCGAATCCCTCGCCTCGGAATGCGATATTGCGGAGATCCGGCTCGATCTTTTTCATCAAGAATTCTCCCGCCAAGGACCCGAATTATGGGCGCATTTGATCGATTTTCCTCTGCTCTTCACTGCCCGCTGCCGTGCCGAGGGATCACCTCTCGATCTAACCGCACAAGACCGAAAAACCCTTCTGCAATCTACCTTACCTACTGCTGCCTTGATCGACATCGAGGCCGCAAGTATCGCGGAAATGGCGGAGTTAATCTCTGAAATCAACGCCAAGCGCATCCCATGGATCGCCTCGTTTCATAACTTCGAGCGTCTGCCCACGCTGGAGGAACTAACCTATCGCGCCAACCTTGCCAAACAAGCGGGCGCATCCGGCTTCAAATTCGCGGCGCGACTTCATCGTGTCGAAGAACTTGCGATCCTCGCCAAGCTCCAAACCCACGACTTCGGCCTCTCGACCGCAAGCATGGGAATGGGCAGCCTTGCACCCGTTTCCCGTATTCTCTGCGCCCAAAATGGCAGTATTTTGAACTACGGCTTTATCGGAAAAACCGAAACCGCACCCGGCCAATGGCCAGCAAAGCTCCTCCGAGACGGCATTCGTGCCTCGAGCCCACTCTAAACATGAAACTGGTCTACACCATTTCCGATCTCGCCGAAGCAGCCGCCGGACCCAAGCCCGCGCGACTTGCCGTGCTAGGTCATCCCGTTGCGCATTCCGCTTCCCCGCGTCTCCACCAACCCGCCCTCAACGCGTTTTCCATCGATGCCTCCTACGTCCGACTCGAAGTCCCTCCCGGTGAATTAGCCCAAGCATTTGAATTAATGCGCGAACTCGGATTCATCGGCTGCAACGTCACCGTCCCGCATAAGTTCGAGGCCATGGCGTGTTGCACCAACGTATCGCCTCAGGCCAAACTGTTAGGTGCCGTGAACACCGTGGTTTTTTCCGATAGCGGCACATTCGGCTACAACACCGACGGCCCTGGTTTCATCGCTGCTATCGAAGAAGCGTTCGCCATCAAAGCCAGCCAAGTCCACACCCTCATCCTGGGCGCCGGCGGCGGTGCCGGCCAAGCCATCGCAACCCAATGCTGCCTCGAACAACCCGCGAAGCTGACTCTCGTTAATCGCAGCCTCGATAAAATCGACTCCCTCGCCGCTCGCCTGAGAAAACTATCTCCCAACACCGAGATCCAATCTCTAACACTAACTGATCCAGCGTTAAAACAGTTCTGTCACCAAGCCGATCTTCTCGTCCAAACCAGTTCGCTTGGCCTCAAATCAGACGACCCAAAAGTCATCCCAGACGACTATTTTCTCCCACATCACTGCGCTTACGATACGATTTACAAACCCGCAGAAACCCGTTTTCTCGCCAGCGCCGGCAAGGTCGGTTGCAAAACCGATAACGGCCTCAGCTTACTCATCCACCAAGGCGCGCTCGCCTTTCAATATTGGTTTCCGGAAAAAGATGCACTCCCCTTTATGCGAGCGGCGATGAAGAACAGTTAGAGCCTTTCAAGAATCGCGTCACCCATGCCTGCGGTGCCGACTTTTTTCTCTCCTGCTTTTCCGGTCGCGATATCGCCCGTCCGGAAACCGTCTGCGATGGCTTTACCAACCGCCGCTTCGATCGCATCTGCTGCCTCGCTTTTCCCAAGTGAGAAACGCAACAACATCGCCAACGAAAGCACCTGCGCAATCGGGTTCGCGATTCCCTGTCCCGCAATATCCGGAGCAGATCCACCCGATGGCTCATACAAACCGAAATACAAACCGTCTGGTTTTTGCTGACCCAATGAAGCCGATGGCAACATTCCCAGCGAACCAGAAATCATCGCCATCTCATCGGAAAGAATATCACCGAAAAGATTTTCCGTGACCAACACATCAAACGAACCTGGACGTTTGATCAACTGCATCGCCGCGTTGTCCACATACATGTGCGACAACTGGACTTCAGGAAATTCTTTCGCAATTTCAATCACCGTCTCACGCCACAACACCGACGACGCCAACACGTTCGCTTTGTCTACAGACAGCAACTGCTTTTTGCGACCCATCGCCGCTGTGAAAGCAACCCGCGCGATCCGTTGGATCTCGCTCTTTTTGTAAATCATCGTGTCCAGCGCAACCGGCTCGCCGTTTTCTTCATGACGTCCTTTCGGCGATCCGAAATAAACGCCACCTGTTAGTTCGCGCACACACAGCACATCAAAACCATCCGCGATGAGTTCTTGTTTCACCGGTGAAGCATCGGTCAACGCCGGCAAGCAAACACCCGGACGTAAATTTGCAAACAAACCAAAATGTTTCCGTAACGGCAGCAATGCTCCGCGCTCAGGTTGAATCTCTGGAGGTAAATTTTCCCACTTCGGTCCACCGACGGAACCGAACAAAATCGCGTCCGCCGCTTCACTCGCCGCCACCGTTGCCGCAGGCAAAGGATGCCCGCCGTCATCAATCGCCGCCCCACCCACGAGATGTTCAGAGCGCTCAACCTTGAAACCAAATTTTCCCTCAACGGCATCCAGCACGCGGAGCGCCTGAACCATCACCTCCGGGCCAATACCGTCACCCGATAAAATCGTAATCTTCGACATAATTTAAATCTCTAGTTTCTTCGCGTTTCAAATTCTTCCATTTAACTCGCCTCTGCGGTCCTCCGCGACCTCTGCGTCTCTGCGGTGAAAATTTTATTTATTCCTCCTCAAACTTGCGCTCGATCAAATCACCGATCGCTTCCAACGCCGCATCCTCGTCTTCGCCCTCCGCGCTCACCAAGATCACCGATCCATGGCCAGCTGCCAACATCATCAAGCCCATGATACTTTTCCCATCCACCTCTTCACCATCCTTCTCGACCATGATGTCGCATTTGAATCGGTTCGCCATCTTCACAAACTGCGCTGCAGGTCGCGCATGAATTCCGAGTTTGTTTAGAATCGTAAAATCTTTCTTAGCCATAGGGTTCGTGTTCGGTGCGCGCAGCCTAGAAAGGCAAAGCCCATATCTCCAAGGTAAATTTTCAACCATTTCTAAGGAGGAGGGACATTCCTGTCCCTCATTTACCTCAAAACCCCGCAAATCCCTTCCCCTGCCCCTCATCCGGCACCACCTCCAACAACACCGCCCGCTCCCCATCACCCGCCCCATCGAAATCATTCGTCCGCGTCACCCGCACATAATCCATCCCAAACCCTTTCGCCAAGGCCGCGAAATCCACCGGACTCTCCGCACACATCCACGTCTTAGCCGCCTCACTCATCCCCTGCAATCGCGGAACCTTGTCGAAAATTTTTCCACCGCCATTGTTGATCACCACCAGCACCCGACCCCGCACCTCCACCTGCCCTAACATTTTCAAACCCGCTAAATCGTAGAGAACGGTTAGATCCCCAAAAATCCCCCAAGCATCCGCCTCACCCGTACTTGCCCCCAACCACGTGCTGATCTGTCCATCGATCCCGTTCGCTCCGCGATTCACCCGCACATTCCGCACCGGACGTTCCCATTGCGCATAAAGATTCCATTCACGGATCGGCAAACTGTTTCCCAAATACACGCTGCTACCCATTGCCGCATAAACCGAAAGCATCCGCATCCAGCCAGCTTCACTGTCGGGAAATGATTCAAGCGCCTCCTCGATCCGTTGACCGCGCCCCTCAACCCCTTCCAACCACTCCCCAACATCGCCCATCTCCTCCGGCTCACCCAAGGCTGGCAAAACTCTGACCAACGTTCCCTGCAAAACCCCTGCATCCCTTCCCAATCCACGCAACCCATTCCGACACACCGACCACACACTTACTTCTAACAGATCTTCTAAATCACGCCAAAACCTCCCGCTAGGCACACCACCCAATCGCAGCACTTTCGCCGGCGGATTCTCTTTCAGCACCCGATCCGAATCCACCACCAAGAGATGCTGCAATGCCTCCCGCAATCCACTGCTCGCCTCCGCCACTACCGGCGCGCCCAAGCTTTCACAAAAATGAAACACCTCCTCCTGCTCATCCAATTCCAAATCCCCAATCATCACCACCAAGCCCCGCAGCGTCGGTTCACGCAACCACCGCGCCAACTCAGCCACCTGCGGCCTGCCGAAATCCACTGCGAATTCACCCAACGTGAAATCTAGGAAATTTTCATCCCCAACCACAAACTCCTCATCCAACTCCAAGTTCACATGCAGCGGACCTTTGCCATCCCACTCACCTAAATCACTTCCCGCATACCCCGCGAAAATCCCCACCTGCTCAATCGCCTGTGGCGCACCACTCCCCCGAAAATGCTCCGGCCTGTCCGCCGTCAACAATACCAACGGCCGCGCTTGATAATAAGCCTCAACCACCGCCGGCAACAATTCCGCAACCGCCGTTCCACTCGTCACCACCACCCCGCAGGGTTTGCCCGTCACCATCGACCGACCCAGCGCAAAAAATCCCGCCGACCTCTCCTCGAAATGACTCCAGACCTTAACCTTCCCCGCTGCCTCAAGTTTCGCCAGCACTTCTAACAGAACCGCATTGCGCGCACCTCCGCACACCACAAACTCACCCACCCCGGCACGCACCAAGTTGCGCAACCCGTCCACTGCTTTTTGCCAACTGCTCACACCCGACATCTATCCTTCCCCCTCCGCTTTGCAACTCGCTTCCTCCTGCTTCAGCTTCCGCTCCAAATAAAACGGCGCAAATGGCAACAACGAACAAAGAAACGCAAACGCCACTTTCCCCAACGGCCAACCCCGCTCAATCCACACATGCAGCAGCAAAAAACAAAAGATCACAAACAACACCCCATGAATCATCCCCGGAACCGCAATCGCATCCTTATCCCCCATGATCCGCTTCTGATAAATCGCCGCATACAGCAAAACCAAAAACGAAATCCCCTCCGCCAAACTAACATATCGCAACAACTTCAAAGATAAACCTTTCATCCACGCCACCCTAATTTCCAATATCATAAATCTCAAATCTTCTTTCAACCGTCATCTAGTCTCCTCTTCATTCGTGTTCATTCGCGTTTATTAGCGGTTAAAATTCTTTGGTTCTTCAATCTAATTTCAGCTTTTGACTCCGCTTCGCTCTGTCTAAGCCATCTCGACTTCGTCTTTTCTATTTAGTTCGTTACCACTCACTCTGCTTTCAGTTTTTCAGAATTTCAGCATTTACCTAGTAGAACCCTTCCCCCACGCTTCGCTCGTGCAGGACGACGTTGAAATGGACCCGATCGATCAGATCAAGCGCGCGATCGATGCAGAAGACGCTTCTGCACTCCTCGCTGCGGCTCACGATGCTCACTACGCCGACCTCGCGGAGCTCTACCAAGACCTCGATGACGATGAGCGCGATTTCTTCATGAAAACCATCGGACCGGAACTTGCCACCGATGTCGTCGCGGAACTTCCTTTCACTCTGATCGAAGACGCCCTCGGCCACTTCAAGCCCGCACAGCTCCGTTTCCTTCTCGGAAATCTCTCCGACGACGACCGAGTCGATATCTTCCAAGTCGTTTCCGAAGAAGCTCAAGTCCGCTTCTTCTCCCTACTCGGCCCTCGCGATAAAGAACTAACTAAAAATCTTCTCAAATATGAAGAAGACACCGCCGGCGGACGGATGACCACCCACGTGGGCCGTATCACCGGAGACATGACGGTGAAACAAGCCATTGCTATCCTTCGCCGCGATCGCGAAGACGCGGAAACCCTCGCACGTATTTTTGTCGTCGATGTGCAAGGCCGTCTCGTCGGAAAAGTTCGATTACGCGACCTCGCTTTCGAAACGTGGGACACACCCATTCGCGACATCATGGAGGATGCTGATGAGTTCATCCTCGCCACCGCTGACCAAGAAGACGCTGCCCGCACCCTTTCCAAATACGACCTCGTCGTCCTCCCCGTCGTCGATGAATTTCACCATCTCCTTGGCGTCATCACCTACGACGATGCTCTCGAAATTCTCCAAGAAGAATCCACCGAGGATATCGAAAAACTCGCAGGTATCGGTGGTGAGCAAAATGAACTCTCCTATTTAAACACCAGCGCCGTCAGCCATTTCCGCCGCCGTGTAAACTGGCTCGTCGGACTCGCTTTCCTCTCGATCGCATCCGGATACGTCATGTTCCGTTTCTCAGAGACCCTCGAAAAAGCCTTCGTCCTCTCCCTCTTCCTACCCATGGTCGTCGCTGCTGGCGGAAACTCCGGCGGACAATCCGCAACCATGGTCATCCGCGCCCTCGCCCTCGGTGAAATCGATAAGGACTCCCTCTTCCGCATCGCGTGGAAAGAAATCCGCACCGGCCTTTTCCTCGGCCTCACCCTTGGCATCTCCATGGCCGCTTTCATCACTTTCATCCTCCCCTACCTCCACCTCACCGCCGCACCCGATTTCTCTTTCTTCAAACTCTCCCTCGCCGTCGGCTCCGCTCTAACACTTCAAGTCCTTTCCGCCACCGTCCTCGGCGCCATGCTTCCCATCGCCGCCCGCGCCTGCAATCTCGACCCCGCCGTCGTCTCATCTCCCTCCCTCGCCTCCACCGTCGATGTCTCAGGCATGGTCATCTACTTCACCACCGCCACCTTCATTCTCAATCTCTAGTGCATCTCATTTTAGGATTTCAGATGTTGAATTTAAAAGTTAGGCTCGCCCTATGAATGCACTCATTACTCATCTCGAAAACGGCGACGACCTAGCCCCGCGTGAAATTGAAGTCGCAGCCAATCTCTTGCTCGACCCCTCAGTTGACGACTCGAAAAAACAACGTCTACTTCTCGCCCTTGCCAAAAAAGGCGAGTCCCCCGCTGAAATCGCCGGCTTCGTCGAGGCCTTCCTCGAACACGCAGTCGATCCAATGATCGACTCCCTCGACCTCCCCGGCCCCACCCTCGATGTCTGCGGAACTGGCGGCGATCAGTTAGATCTTTTCAACATCTCCACCACGTCGATGTTCGTCGCCGCAGCTGCTGGCGCCATCGTCGTCAAGCACGGCAACCGTGGCATCACCTCCAAAAGCGGTGGCGCAGATGTCCTCGAAGCCCTCGGCATCCGCATCGATCTCCCGCCCGAGCATTTCCGCCACTGCATCGAAACCGCAGGTGTCGGTTTCCTCTTCGCCCCCAACTACCACCCCGCTTTCAAAGCCGTCGCACCCGTTCGTAAAAAACTCGCCGCCGAGGGCCGCCGCACCATCTTCAATCTCATCGGCCCACTCCTCAATCCCGCTCGCCCCCAATGCCAACTCGTCGGCGTCAGCGATGAAACCCTCTGCTCCACCTTCGCAGAAATCCTCCAACGCCTCGGACGCGAAAGCGCATGGGTTGTCAGCGGAAAAGCTTCATGCGGCCGCAGCGTCGATGAAATTTCCCTCATGGGTTCCACCCGCATCTGCAAAGCAGGCTCCTACCAAGATCTCGAAGACGAAGAAATCACCCCCGAAGACTTTGGCATCCGCAAAGCCCTTATCGAAGACCTCAAAGGCGGTGATGCCAAACACAACGCCATCATCCTCGAAAACATCCTCTCCGGAAAAGAAACCGGCCCCAAACTCGATATCGTCCTCCTCAACGCCGCCGCCGCCATCGCCTGCGCCGGCCTAGCCGATCACATAGGAGACGCCATCGAAATCGCCCGCGAATCCATCCAATCCGGCGCAGCTCTAGAACGCCTGAACCTCCTCCAAAAAGCCTCGAAAGATTAGATTGCGGATCGCGGATGAAAGATTATCCCCAATCCCCAATCCCCAATCCCCAATCCCTTATCCTCTTTGCGATCCTTGCGGTTAATCCTCTTCATAATACTCTTTGGCACATCCAGCCGGCCAGAGGCACGGCTCTCCAATCTCTCCAAATAAGAACTTGACGCTTTGCCTTGATCCATCTTCATTCCGCCCGCCCGCGATTTTTCGTGTGTGCCCATCTAATGGGTGGATTGTCTCCATTTACCTCGTTCCTCAGCAGCAAAGCTACCTATGCCATCTAAAACTTCCGCCAAAAAATCAGCCGCGAAACCGACCGCGAAACCCGCGTCCAAAGCCAAGCCGATCAAAGCCAGCCCTAAGAAAGTTGCGAAACCAGCCGCCAAACCTAAGGCACCCAAGCCAGCGGTAGTGAAAAAAGTTGCCGCCAAAAAATCTGCGGCCTCAACTCCGAAAGCCGCTGCTGCGAAAGTTTCCAAACCTGTAGCCAAAACAGTTTCCAAACCTGCTTCTAAACCAGTCGCAAAACCTGCCGCTCCAGCTCCAAAAGCACCCGAGAAAAAAACCGCAGCTGCCAAACCTGCCGCACCCGAGAAAAAAGCCACAGCAGCAAACCCTGCCGCTCCCGCTCCAAAAGCTCCTGAGAAAAAAGCCGTAGCAGCAAAACCCGCCGCCCCCGCTCCAAAAGCTCCCGAGAAAAAATCTTCTGATAAACCCGCCTCAAAAGCAAAACAGTCCATCGCCGAAATCCTCGCCGCCTCCCAACCAGGCGCGAACAAAGAAGTGAAACCGGCCAAAAAAGATCCGAAACGCCGGATCGATACCCCAGAGATCCAAGAAAAAATCCGCGAGCTCATCAAACTCGCCAAAGAACAGGAATATCTCACCTACGACGATATCAACGAAATCCTGCCCAACGACCTCGTCGATCCCGATGACGTCGAGGCCATCATGGAGCGCCTCCGCAACATGGAATTCGATATCATCGACGCCTCAGAAGTCGACCGCTTCAAAGACAAAAAGCGCGACGAAGGCGATGGCGAAGAAGAAGAAGTCAAAGCCGACCAGAAACTCGACATCCTCGACGACCCCGTCCGCATGTATCTCAAGCAAATGGGCCAAGTCCCTTTGCTCACCCGCGAACAAGAAGTCGAAATCTCCAAGCGCATCGAAGACGCAGAAATCGAAGTTTCCAAAAATCTTCACCGCTTCGGTTTCATCACCGAGCTCTACCTCGACCTCGCCGATAAACTCAACAAAGGTAAAGAGCGCTTCGACCGCGTCATCCTCGATAAAAAAATCGAGTCCCGCGAGCGCTACATGAAAGGCCTCGGCAAACTTTGCGATCAACTCAAAATCCTCCACGAGGAAAACGACAACATCTTCCGCCAACTCGCCGGCAAAGCACCACGCGGCAAGAAAAAGTTAGAAGAGACGTTTGAAAAAAACCTCGCATCGATGCACCGCATCTACGTCCGTTTTTACTACAAACAAAAAGTCATCGAGGACTTCTGCGAGCAAGTTGAAGAATACGTCCAGAACTTCTGGAAATACCAACGCCGCCTAAAAACCCATCCAACCGACAAGGAATTCACCACCAAAATGCGTGAAGTCCAACAACGTTGCTGGTTAAACGACGACACCTTCGAGCCCGCTAACAAAGACCTCCGTCTCTGGATGAAAGCCGCTCTCAAAGCGAAAACCGAAATGGTCGAGGCCAACCTTCGTCTCGTCATTTCCATCGCCAAGAAATACACCAACCGCGGACTCTCCTTCCTCGACCTCATTCAAGAAGGCAACATGGGTCTCATGAAAGCCGTGGAAAAATTCGAATACCGCCGCGGTTACAAATTCTCCACCTACGCCACTTGGTGGATCCGCCAAGCCATCACCCGCTCCATCGCCGACCAAGCGCGCACGATCCGTATCCCAGTCCACATGATCGAAACGATCAACAAACTGATGCGCGTTCAGAAACAGCTCGTCCAAGAATACGGCCGCGAACCTTCTCCAGAAGAAATCGCCGAGGAAATCCACCTTCCTGTCGAACGCGTCCGCGCCGTTCTCAAAATGGCCCAACAGCCAATCTCCCTCCAAGCTCCCGTCGGCGATTCCGACGACACCTCGTTCGGAGATTTCATCGAAGACAAAGCCGCCGACAACCCGATGGAAGAAGCCGGCTTCTCGATGTTGAAAGACAAAATCAAAGACGTCCTCGACACTCTAACAGAACGCGAACGCGAAGTCCTAGAACAACGCTTCGGCCTCAAAGACGGTTACTCCCGCACCCTCGAAGAAGTCGGCCGCCAGTTCCAAGTCACCCGCGAACGGATCCGTCAGATCGAAGCCAAAGCCCTCCGCAAAATGCGTCACCCCACACGTATCCGCAAACTCGAAGGCTTCATCGAACTCCCAGGCGCTTAGCCCGATTGCGCCGCAGGCTCTGGACTGCTGTGATTCTTCACAGCTCTTCGTCTTGTGTCTGCCAGTCTTGTGTCTTCTTCGCCGCTTTCCCTCTTTCCTAGTCGTCAAAAATATATTTCCAAGGGATCTAAGGCGCTTTCACATTCAGCCCATGCTTTTGAGCCTTCTTGATAAACTTCTTATCAAACGTCTTCAGCTCTAGCTCACCACTCCGCACACAATGCAGAGCATCGGCAAAATCGAATCCTTCATCAAACCAATCTAACACCTGAAAAATCACGGTTCGGTCATCAACCGTTACATTCGGTAGCTGCATCAGCGCCCTAAAAGCCTTAGAGATATCCTCTTTTGCAAAATCGTAAACCGCTCGCAACACCCACTCGGATTCCAACAGCACGCTCTCCGCAAAATGCACCCGATGACTCTCAAAAACTCGACGGGCAATCTTCCCTTCAGCAGGATGATCATCCACTAAAAAGCGAATCACTACATTCGTATCTACGGCGATCATTTCCATGACTTCCGCAGAGCTTGATCAATTCCCTCGTTCATCTTTTGGATTGTCACCCCCTTGATCCGCGGCTTCAACATCCCCGCCACCTCTTCCACTTTAAGCCCCTCTCCCTCATTCTGCTGGGTAACCCCATGTGCCAGTGTGTGAATAATCTCAGACTGCAAACTCCGCGCATGAGCCTTCGCCCGCCGCTTATACGCCAAATGCAGCGACTCAGGAATATTCTTTAAGGTGATCGATGCCATACCCTAAAGCTACGCAACCAAAACGGTTGCATCAAGGAATTTTTTACACGGATTCAGACGTGACAGCTATTTTCATTCATCACATGCTCTCCGCCCCTTTCATGCAGCCCGAAGACTTCACCAAAATCGAATCCATTTTCGTCCGTCACCGCAATTGCCTGATGGTTCGCGGCCAATTCACCGGCATCTACACGGATTACTACCTCCACCTCATGGAGCATTCCATCCGCTATCCCGGTGAACTCGATGCCATGCTCAAAGACGCACTCGCCGTTCTAACACTTCACCTCACCGCCCGCCCGTGGAGCGAAACCATCGCATGGACCGCCAACCTCCGCGCCCCACGCATCAACCTCTTCGTCACCGGCTCATCGAACGAAGCCAACATCACCGGCCGCATCTTCACCGAAAACATCCGCGAACCCGATCGCAATTTTTTCTACTCCCAAACCACCACCGAAAAATCGCGCGAACCTCGCATGTCCACCCTCGAAGTCGATGGACGCGATCCCGTAGCATGGGTTTCCCAATTTTACGATCAATCCGAGCAACGCCCCGCCCGTGCCTTTCGGTTAGAAGATGAAAACTACGTCCTCATCGCCGCCCAACCCGATGCCGATCTCGAATGGCTCGCAGCCCTAACTACAGAAGACGTCGAAAAAATCCAAGAAACCGAGGAAACCAAACTCCTCGAAACCCGTCCCTTCCGTTTCCACTGCGGCTGCACCCTAGACCGCATCCTTCCCATCCTAGGCGGCTGGCGCGAAAAACCCAACGAACTCTTCCACGACGCCAACCACATTACCGTCCAATGCCCCCGCTGCGCCTCAAACTACATCATCACACGTGATATGCTGTAGCTGCGGCGTCCCGCCGCAGACCGTGCAAGCGGCGTCTCGCCGCTGTCCTGATCACTGAACTAGCAAACTTTCACAATTCCTCTCTTCTGATCACTGATCACTGCTAACTCGGCACTTCTTTTTCCACTGTTCAAAAAAACTTGAACAATTCCCCCAGCCTTCGTATTTTTTGGTTGTGGATTCACCCGCTTCCAAAACCCAAAGCGAAAACCTCAGCTCCATCCAGCAACAGGTTGTAAACTTTTTTGTCGATGGCGTACGTGTTCTCGGCCTACCCCGCTCCATTGGTGAAATCTACGGCCTGCTCTTCATCTCATCGGAGCCACTTTCTCTCGACGATCTCGTCCAAAAACTCGAAATATCAAAAGGCTCCGCCAGCCAAGGCCTGCGAACCCTGAAAACCCTCGGTGCCGTCCGCGAAGCTAATAACATCAATGATCGCCGCACCTACTACGAACCCGCCACCGATCTCAAACGCCTCGTCGGTGGCTTCATCCGCGAGCAGATCCGCCCCCACATCGACAGCGGAAAATCCAAACTCCAGCAGCTCCAAGAAACCGCTGCCCTCACCACCGATCCCACCGAACGTGCCTTCCTCAACGAACGCATCGAACGTCTCGAATCATGGATGAAACGCGGCGGCCAAGTCCTGCCCATGCTCCAGAAAATCCTCGGCCAATGAACGCAGCACCCTCCATATCTTCCGAATGGTTCTGCGTCCGCACCCAGACCAAGCGCGAACACATCGCCGCCAAGCACCTTCGTGAAATCGAAGGCATCGAAGTCTTCTGCCCCCGCATCAAATACCGCAAAGCCACCCGCCGTGGGAAAATCTGGTGGCTCGAACCCCTTTTCCCCGGCTACATACTCGCCAAATTCAATCTCCAAGACATGGAGCGCGCCGTCACCTTTTGCCAAGGCGTCCGCGGCCTCGTTCGCTTCGGCTCAGAAATTCCTCATGTCCCAGAAACCTTCGTCACCTCTCTCATCCAGCAAGTCCAACAACAATCAAGCGACGATCAAGAGCTCATCACCGTCACTCCCATCCTCTCCATCGGCGATGAAGTTGAAATCGCAAACGGCCCCTTCCAAGGCATGAAAGGCACCATCCAAGAAGTCGCCACCGCCACCGAACGCGTCAAAATCCTCCTGGAATTCCTAGGCCAAGTCCAACCCGTCAACCTCGACCTCTTCTCCATCCTCCTCCCCAACAAACCCATCCCAGTCTTCTAACAAACCGTCCCACCCATCCCAAAGGGCAACCCCATCACCCAAAATCAACCCCAAAGGTTTTCTTTCTAACCAAAAGAATCGACCAAGGGCGGCAGCGTGAAATAATCAAAATAAGTCCTATAGGCCCTATACGTCCTATTTCTTAAACATTCTTTTCAGCTTTCACCTCGTAATTTACTCAAGTCTTCCTCTTCATTCGCGACCATTCGCGTTTATTCGCGGTTAGAACTCTTCCCTCTTTTTTCTAGTCCATGAAACTCTTCATCACAGGCCATCGCGGCATGGTCGGCTCAGCTCTGCTTCGCCGCGCCACCGCACTCAACTACGAAACGCTCACAGCCTCTCGCTCGCAGCTCGACCTCACCTCACAGCCAGACGTCTTCGATTTCCTCTCAAAAAACGCACCTGATACAGTCATCATCGCCGCAGCAAAAGTCGGCGGCATCCACGCAAACTCCACCTACCCAGCGGATTTCATCTACGAAAACCTCGCCATCGCCGCGAATCTCATTGAGGGCTCCCGCCGCGCCGGAATCCCGCGCGTCCTTTTCCTCGGCTCCTCCTGCATCTACCCTAAACTCGCCCCCCAACCCATGCCGGAAAGCTGCTTGCTGACCTCTCCGTTAGAAAACACCAACGAAGCCTACGCCATCGCTAAAATCGCTGGCCTCAAAATGTGCCAACACTACCGCGCCCAACACGGCCTGCTCTACCACTCCGCCATGCCCACCAACCTCTACGGCCCCGGCGATAACTACCACGCAGAAAACTCCCACGTCATCCCCGCCCTCATCCGCCGCTTTCACGAGGCAAAACAAAACAACTCCCCGTCCGTCACCATCTGGGGAACTGGCACCCCTTGCCGCGAATTCCTCCACACCGACGACCTCGCAGAAGCATGCTTCCACCTCCTCACCCTCCCCAACCCACCCGATTGGGTCAACGTCGGAACCGGCACCGACCTCTCCATCCTCGACCTCGCAAAACTCATCGCCCAAACCATCGGCTACACCGGTCAAATTCTAACAGACCCCAACAAACCCGACGGCACCCCGAAAAAACTCCTCGATATCTCCCTCATCCAATCCACCGGCTGGTCCCCAAAAATCCCTTTCCAAAAAGGCCTAGCGCAAGCTTATGAGGATTTCTTGAACTCGTTATCTACTGGTAACGCACGTCTATAAATTTGTCTAAAGTCTGAAAGTCAAAAGTCGATGTTCCAGCCCCCTTTAAACCAATCGCCCCAGCGATTCTAATTAAGACTTTCAGACCTTGGACATCCTCTACCGCCCCAGCGATTCTAAAATTACCTTCGACGTTCAGACCTGCGACCTTCGACTTCTTCATCAGATCCCCCTCCCCAATCATGAGCGCCAAACAATTTGAAGACCTCAGGATATGGCAAGATGCCCGAATTCAAGCGAATGCTATATACGATTCATTCGGAGCAGATTCCATAGCGGCACGCGACTTCGGCTTTCGTGACCAGATTAAACGCTGCGGAGTCTCCGTGATGAACAACATTGCCGAAGGCTTCGAGCGTAAGACCGATCAGGATTTCGCTCGATTCCTAGACATCGCTAAAGGATCAAACGGCGAAGTCCGCAGCATGCTCTATCTCGCCGAAGACCGACAATACCTCCCCTTCGAACAAGCCGAACAAATGAGAAGCATCAGTGAAAACCTCAGTCGCGGCATCGAATCCCTAGCCAAACACCTCCGCAAATAATCGCCCCAGCGATTAGAATTACGACTTTCGACTTTAAGACCTTCGACTTTCCGACTTTAACCCTTTAACCATACAACCTTGTGAAAAAAGCACTAATCACCGGCATCACCGGACAAGACGGCTCCTACCTCGCAGAATTCCTTCTCGAGAAAGGCTATGAAGTCCACGGCATCAAACGCCGTGCTTCACTCTTTAATACCCAACGGATCGACCACATCTATGAGGATCCACACATTGAAAATTCACGCTTCAAACTCCACTACGGTGATCTAACAGATTCATCCAACCTTACACGCATCATTTCCGAAGTTCAGCCGGATGAAGTCTACAACCTCGGTGCCCAATCCCACGTCGCCGTCTCCTTCGAGGCTCCGGAATACACCGCAGATGTCGATGCCATGGGCACACTCCGCCTGTTAGAAGCCATCCGCTTCCTCGGCCTCGAAAAGAAAACCCGTTTCTACCAAGCCTCCACCTCCGAGCTATACGGCCTCGTCCAGGAAATTCCTCAGAAGGAAACCACCCCTTTCCACCCGCGCTCACCCTACGCGGTCGCAAAAATGTATGCCTACTGGATCACCGTAAATTATCGCGAAGCCTACGGCATGTATGCTTGCAACGGCATCCTCTTCAATCACGAGTCCCCACGCCGTGGCGAAACCTTCGTCACCCGCAAAATCACCCGCGCCATCGCCAACATCGCGCAAGGCCTCGAGAAATGTTTATTCCTAGGAAACATGGATGCCCTCCGCGACTGGGGACACGCCAAAGACTACGTCCGCATGCAATGGATGATGCTCCAACAAGATCAACCCGACGACTTCGTCATCGCCACCGGCAAACAAATATCTGTTAGAGAATTCGTCACCATGTCTGCCCAAGAAGCCGGCATTCAACTCACCTTCTCCGGCTCCGGCATCGATGAAATCGCCACCATCTCCGCCATCACCGATCCTAAAAAAGCCTCTTCCGCAAAAGTCGGCGACATCATTGTCCGCGTCGACCCACGCTACTTCCGTCCAGCAGAAGTCGAAACCCTCCTCGGCGATCCCACCAAAGCCAAAGAAAAACTCGGTTGGGTTCCAGAAATCACCGTCGAGGAAATGTGCGCAGAAATGGTCGCCTCAGACCTAGACACCGCCCGCCAACACGCTCTTCTAAGAGAGCATGGCCACTCGGTGAATGTCGCTAGAGAATAGTCCACACAGAATATAGGACTTATAAGTCCTATAAGACCTATAAGTCCTATCTTTCTTGAAAACGATAAGCGTCATCGGCCTCCCCGTCGCCGTCACCGACTACGCTGGCGCGATCTCATGGATCTTGGAAAAAGCCTCCGCCGCAGATCGACCCTACGCCGTCGAGGCCGCCAACACTCACGTCGCCGCACTCTCGCGTCACGATCCTGTGTTTTCAGAATCCATGCGAAAATTCGATCTCATCGCACCAGACGGAATGCCCCTGATCTGGTCGATCAACGCCCAACTCCCACCCGAAGAAAAACTAACAGATCGAGTCTACGGCCCCACCCTGATGCTCAAAACCATCTCGGCCACCAATACACCAAACTCCCCCTTCCGCCATTTCCTCCTCGGCGGAAAATCCACCACCCTCGAAAAACTCACCCAACGTTTTTCCAAAGAATTTCTTAACACAAATATCGCCGGAACCTACTCCCCACCTTTCGGCGTCTGGCCGGAATCAGAAATCGAATCCATTATGCAATCCATCCGCGACTCCCGCGCCAACCTCGTATGGGTCGGCCTCGGTTGCCCGAAACAGGAACATTGGATCGCCCGCAACAAACACCGCCTCCCCCCCGCCGTCTATTTCGGCATCGGCGCCGCCTTCGCCTTCCACGCCGGCGAAGTCAAACAAGCCCCACCCCTCCTCCAAAAAGCCGGCCTAGAATGGCTCTACCGCCTAACCATGGAACCCCGCCGCCTCTTCAAACGATACCTAACATATAACTCTCTCTTTCTCTATTACGCCCTGAAAGATTATCGAGCGTAGATAGAGTCCAAGGACAAAGGTCTTAAAGTCAAAAGTCGATGTTCCAGCCCCTATCAATTAATCGCCCCAGCGATTCTAATTAAGACTTTCAGACCTTCGACTTCTTTATCCCACCTTCGACTTTCAGACTTCTTAGTCACAAAACCGTCACAAACCTCCTCTTCACTCTAAAAACTTCTCCTGACCAAGTCGCGTGACTTAAAAAATTCTCTTATCCGTGTTCATCTGCGTCCATCCGCGGTTCCTCTTCTCTTCCCAATGAAAATCAAATCCATCTGCTGCCTAGGCGCCGGCTACGTCGGCGGCCCGACCATGGCCATGATCGCGCATAAATGCCCGGACATCCAAGTCACGGTCTGCGACATGAACCAAGCCCGCATCGACGCTTGGAACTCCGACACCCTTCCCGTCTACGAACCCGGCCTCAAAGAAATCGTAGAGTCTTGCCGCGGTAAAAACCTCCACTTCACCACCGACCTCAAACCCGCCATCGCAGCAGCCGATCTCATTTTTGTCTGCGTCGGCACACCCACCAAATCCTACGGCATCGGCGCCGGCCGCGCGGCCGACCTCCGTTACATCGAATCCGCCGCCCGCCTCATCGCAGAAGTTTCTCACGGCAATAAAATCATCGTTGAGAAATCCACCATCCCGGTCAAAACCGCCACCGCGATCCAACGCATCATTTCCGCTAACAACAGCACCGAAGCCACCTTCCAAGTTCTTTCCAACCCCGAATTCCTCGCCGAAGGCACCGCCGTCTCCGACATGGAAAACCCCGACCGCATCCTCATCGGTGGCGAGCAAACCCCAGAAGGCCAGGCCGCCCTCGAAGCCCTCGTCTCCGTTTACGCGAACTGGGTCCCTCGCGAAAAAATCATCACTACCAACCTCTGGTCCTCCGAACTCTCAAAACTCGTCGCCAACGCCTTCCTCGCCCAACGCATCTCCTCCATCAACTCCATCTCCGCACTCTGCGAAGCCACCGGAGCCGATGTCAATGAAGTCGCCCGCGCCATCGGAACCGATTCCCGGATCGGCCCCAAATTCCTCAAAGCCTCCGTCGGCTTCGGCGGCTCCTGTTTCCAAAAAGACATCCTCAACCTCGTCTACCTCTGCGAATCATATAACCTAACGCAAGTCGCCGCCTACTGGCGCTCCGTCGTCGAAATCAACGATTACCAAAAATCCCGCTTCGTCGAAAAAATCGTCCGCACTCTATTCAACACCGTCTCCGGAAAGCGCATCGCCATCCTCGGCTTCGCTTTCAAAAAAGACACCAACGACACTCGCGAATCCGCCGCCATCCACATCGTTCGTGACCTCCTAACAGAAAACGCACACGTCGCCGTTTACGATCCACGCGTCTCCAAAGAAACCATCCACCGCGACCTGTTAGAAGTCGGCGTTTCCCAACACACCCTCGACACCAACCTCGAAATCGTCGCTGATCCCTACGCCGCTGCCGAGAACGCCCACGCCCTCGCCACCCTCACCGAATGGGACGAATTCCGTGACCTCGATCTCCCGCGCCTCCACAAGCTCATGCTAAAACCCGCCTTCGTCTTCGACGGCCGAGCCATCCTCCCCGCCGAAGCACTAGCCCAACACGGCTTCGAGGCATTCATCATCGGAAGAGGATAAAGAAGAGTTGAAGATTTTAGAGAGTCAAAGGTCTGAAAGTCAAAAGTCGATGTTTCAGCCCTCCATAAACAATCGCCCCAGCGATTCAAACTAAGACTTTCAGACTTTCAGACTTCTTCCCCCTCAACAAATCGCACCAGCGATTCTGATTTCGACTTTCAGACCTTCGACTTTTAGACTTCTTCAAATGAACATTTTTCCCGAACACCACCGCTTCCTCAATCGCCACGATAAAGAAGTTCTGTTAGAACAAAAAGGCCTCGCCATCTGGATGTGCGGCCTTTCCGGCTCCGGAAAATCCACCATCGCCAACGCCGCGGAGCGAGTCCTCCATAAACAAGGTCACTTCACCATCATCCTCGATGGTGATAACCTGCGCGCCGGCCTCAACGCCAACCTCGGCTTCACCGATATAGACCGTCTCGAAAACATCCGCCGCATCGCCGAGCTCACCAAAGTCCTCGTCGAAAACGGCGTCATCGTCTTCATCTCCGCCATCACCCCGCGCGGCGAACTCCGCGACCTAGCCCGCGGCATCGTCGGCGAACAAAACCTCTTCGAAGTCTTCGTCAACGCCTCCTTCGAAGCCTGCGAAAAACGCGACGTCAAAGGCCTCTACGCCAAAGCCGCCCGCGGTGAGATCGCCAACTTCACCGGCAAAGACAACTCCTTCGAGCCTCCCCAAAACCCGGACCTCACCCTCCACACCGAACAACTCACCATCGAAGACGCCGCCATCGAACTAGTAGAGGCTATCCGCGAAAGGATTACCCGATAAAAGGTAGAGCATTCGTGGCTGGGACTTGCAGTCCCAGTCCGTCGCGGGGACATTCTGTCCCCAATTCTATAAGATAAGTCCTATAGGACCTATTTGACCTATTTCTGGAATCAAAGGCACTATACCTTAGTATTTCACTCATTTTACTAATTATTCCTTGACCCACCCCAAAATCTCCCCCAAAACCCGTCCGTTCAGTCTCTCATTGGACCGCGCGAGTCCACTCGCGCTTCTACCTTAGACCTTGGACTTTCGACTCTTCCGATCCCCATGAACTACAACCTCTCCCAACTCGACCAACTCGAAGCCGAGGCAATCTTTATCCTCCGGGAAACCGCCGCTCAGTTCCAGAACCCCGCCCTCTTGTTCTCTGGCGGTAAAGATTCCATCGTCATGGCATGGCTCGCGAAAAAAGCCTTCTGGCCCGCTCGCCCTCCTTTTCCTCTCGTCCATGTCGATACCGGTCATAACTTCGAGGAAACCATGATCTATCGCGATGAATTCGTGAAACTCCTCCGCGCCCAACTCGTTGTCGGTTACGTCCAAGAATCCATCGATACCGGCCGCGTCGTCGAAGAAAAAGGCCCCAACGCCTCACGCAACAAACTCCAAACCGTCACTCTCCTCGATACCATCGAGAAACATCAATACGATGCCTGCCTCGGTGGCGGACGTCGTGACGAAGAAAAAGCCCGTGCCAAAGAACGCTTCTTCTCCCACCGCGACGACTTCGGCCAATGGGACCCCAAAAACCAACGCCCCGAACTCTGGAACCTCTTCAACGGTCGCAAAAACCCGGGCGAACACTTCCGTGTCTTCCCGCTCTCCAATTTCACCGAAATGGACATCTGGATGTACATCAAACGTGAGGAAATCCCCCTCCCATCCATCTACTTCGCCCACGAACGTGAAATCTTCGAACGCAACGGCACCCTCCTCGGAGTCACCGAATTCCTCAAACCTCAGGAGCACGAAACCGTCACCAAAGAAATCGTCCGCTTCCGCACCATCGGAGACGCCACCTGCACCGGCGCCGTCCGCTCCACCGCCTCCAATCTCGACGAAGTCATCGCCGAAGTCGCCGCCGCCCGCCAAACCGAACGCGGCACCCGCTCCGACGACAAACGCTCCGAAACCGCCATGGAAGATAGAAAGAAAGAAGGATATTTTTAAAGTGCCTAGTGATCAGTGAGCAGTGATCAGACAAGATCCTGAAAACGATAACTCTTTTCTCAAATTACATCGATGACCCTCAAAACTTCCAACTTAAACATCTTCACACTGATCACTGCTAACTGATCACTTTTCACTTATTATGGACCTCCTCCGCTTCACTACCGCCGGCTCCGTCGATGACGGCAAATCCACTCTCATCGGTCGCCTTCTTTACGATTCAAAATCCATCTTCGAAGACCAACTCGAAGCCATGGAGGAATCCTCACGCAAACGCGGCGATGAAAACGTCAACCTCGCCCTTCTAACAGACGGCCTGAAAGCCGAGCGGGAACAAGGCATCACCATCGATGTCGCCTACCGCTACTTCGCCACGCCGAAACGCAAGTTCATCATCGCGGACACCCCGGGCCACACCCAATACACCCGCAACATGGTCACCGGTGCCTCCACCGCTAACCTCGCCATCATCCTCATCGACGCCCGCAAAGGCGTCATTGAGCAAACCAAGCGCCACTCCTTCATCGCCAACCTCCTGCGCATCCAGCACCTCGTCGTCGCCGTCAACAAAATGGACCTCGTCGATTACTCACAGGAAGTCTTCGATCAAATCGTTTCCGACTACCGCGAGTTCGCCTCACGTCTCGACAACATCGTCGATATCGCGGCCATTCCCATCTCCGCCCTCAACGGCGACAACGTCGTCGATAAATCCAAAAACATGGATTGGTATGAAGGCCCGACCTTCCTTTATCACTTGGAAAACGTCTACGTCGGCGGCGAAGAAAACCACGTCGATGCACGCTTCCCCGTCCAATGGGTCATCCGTCCCATGTCCGATGAATGGCACGACTTCCGAGGCTACGCCGGACGCGTTGCAGGCGGCGTTTTTAAACCCGGCGATGAAGTCACCGTCCTCCCTTCCGGTTTCAAAACCCACATCAAAGCCATCCACTCCCCAGACGGCGAGAGAACCGAAGCCTTTGCCCCGCAGTCCGTCTGCCTCACACTCACCGATGAAATCGATATCTCACGCGGCGATACCCTCGTGAAATCTAACAACCCTCCGCGCGTCTCCCAAGACATCGAGGCCATGGTCTGCTGGTTCTCACCCAAGCCCATGCCCAACCGCGCGAAACTCGTCATCCGCCACACCACCCAGGAAACCAAAGCCATCATCCAGGAAGTGAAATACCAGGTCGATGTCAACACCCTCCACAAAATCGATGACGTCGATTCTCTCTCCATGAACGACATCGGCCGCATCACCCTCCGCACCGCCGTCCCACTCATCCACGACTCATACCGCCGCAACCGCAACACCGGCTCCTTCATCCTCATCGACCCCGGCACCAACGAAACCGTCGCCGCCGGAATGATCGTGTAAGGAGCATTATAAACCGGTAGGGTCGACACGCCGTTGTCGACCGAAGATTCATGCGACTAAGAAGTCGAATGTCTTAAAGTTAAAAGTAATATTTGAATCGCTGGTGCGATTAGAAAAAACCTTCGACCGCTCTCCTCTGCCTAAGGCCATCAGTCGGTCAAGCGAGGCCACTTGTTCCTGCCCACTCCCCCCCAATTAAGGAAAGCTCTCGACCTAATCCCAAAATCACAGTAACTTGAAATCCAATGACGATCAAAACGACGAATCACCGCAAACTGGCCGAGAAAATGCGCGCGGCACGGCAAGCTGCTTCTCACCCATTGATGTCGCATGCAGAGTTTTTGGCTCAAACACCGCAGGAGCTTCGTGTGGCGAAACCCGCCAAGGCCTCACAAAAATCCAACGGCACGCAATCATAGCCTCTGGGTTACTCCACTTCATTCCTTTTCCGAGAAGCATCGATGCCAAAGGGACCGAACATGCAGTTCGCTTTCGTGGTAAAATAGTAGAAAAATTCCAACATACCAATGGTTGGGTTCCAATACTTGACCCAGACGGTAAACTCGGAGTCCACCAGTCCACACCACTAGAGTATCTAAAGCGCCTGGAACTCCAAAACTTACTCTTCGGTGACGAAATCATGGTAATTGGCACCACTCGTGCAGACCGCTTCGTCACATCTCAACCTACGCTTCGTGGTGGCGAACCCACAGAAAACGAAATTCGCGACACTCTCATAGAAGGCGGATGGCAAAGAGTCCCTATCGCATTACAAAATCTTCCCCACCAACTCATGGGCTCAGCATGGTACCACGACGAAGAACAACTCATCCTCCTCGACGCTCGTAAACCAAACTTCAAAAAAACCGACTTCGGAACCCTCCCAATCGACCTAATCATCGGTGAACTCACCCCTGAAATGGCAGAATCAATCCATTCAACAAGGTAGGGTCGACTCCTTCGACAAGCTCAGGACAACTGACGCCGCCACAGCCCCTGAGCTTGCCGAAGGGAGTCGACCGCAATCAAAACGCTACGCGCCAATCGCGTGGGACACCGCCTTTTACGCGACCTCTTCTCAACCAAAAACTACAAAGCTGTGTGAGCGCTAGCGAGCATTTATCCCACGACAAAGTTCTAACCGCTTGGACGGAGCAAAGCGTAGTCAAACTAAGCACCAAGAACTAAGAACTCTTCTTTCGCATTTAAAGTTTAAATCTTAAAGTTTCATCTCTTACCCATGACCGATTGACTCCGCTGCGCTCCGTCCAGGCCAAGTCGCTGCGCTTAGCGTTAAAGTTCGCAAAAGCTCACAATGCATTGACTCCGCTGCGCTCCGTCCAAGCCATCACGGCTTAGCCTAAATAAAATAGCTCGTCAAAACTCGCACTGCTTTCCCGCCCCCCCGACCCCAAATAAACTCATGCGCCCTCCTGTCGACCTTGCACGCCTCAACCAATTCATGTCCGCCATGGGTAAAAAAACCACTGGCAACGGACGCATCTACTTCACGGGTGGTGCGACTGCTCTCCTACACGGCTGGAGACCCATGACCATAGACGTGGATATGAAAGCCGATCCAGAACCCTCTGGATTTTTCGAATCCATCGCCAGCATCAAAAATGAACTCTCATTGAACATCGAGCTTGCTAGCCCTTCAGATTTCATTCCAGAACTACCCAATTGGCGTGAGAGAAGCCTGTTCATCGCCCGCCACGGCCAAATCGATTTTTACCACTACGATCCCTATAGTCAGGCACTCTCCAAATTAGAAAGAGCACACACCAGGGATCTTGCCGATGTCGCTTCCATGCTCCGTGATAAGCTGATCCGCAAAGATCTTTTACTTAAGCTATTTATTCAAATAGAACCTTTACTTATTCGCTACCCTTCACTTGATCCTTATAGCTTTCGACATACCATAGAATCTTTCTGCCATGATCCATCCTAACCCTTCAGAACTCATTTCCGACCTACCCGGTGCTGAGCGCATTCTACAAGGAGTCAGCGATCATCAGGAAAACCGACATACCATCCCCTCATGTCTCGTGCGCATCGCTAGACCTCGACTCAGTAAAGCAGGACTCATGGAAGCATCCCCCCAACACGACACCCATGCCGAACTCGATCTCTATCAGCTCTTAGCATCCGAGGGAAATCAGGCTCACAGCCGCTATAACGCACTCATCCGGGAACTTATCAGCTTCGAGCACGCCTTAGAACACCGCCTCAGCAAAGTGTCCTAGCATTAAAAAAGGTAGGGAACTGACGCCGCCACAGGCCCTGAGCTTGCCGAAGGGAGTCGACCGCAGATTTCTGCTCCTAAGAAGTCCAAATTACATTTGTAAAAACCGCACCTGCGGTTCTGGCTTCGACCTTCGACATCTCCCTCCTCTTTCTTGAGATTTAAAATTTAAATTTTGAAACTTAGACTCATCATTACCGGCGGCGCGGGCTTCATTGGCTCGCACCTCGTCCAGCACTTCCAAGGTAGAGCCTCGGAAATCATCGTGCTCGATAACCTCCGCTCCGGACATCTTGAAAATCTCGCAGGACTCGACCACACCTTCGTCCACGGTTGCATCACTGATCGCGCATTGGTCGACTCTCTCATGCCCGGCATCGACTACGTCTTTCACCTCGCCGCTATGATTTCAGTTCCGGAATCCATGACCAAACCGATTGAGTGCGCTCGCATCAATGTCACCGGGTTACTAAATGTTTTAGAATCTGCTACTAACCATGGCGTGAAAAAACTCATCCACGCCAGCTCCGCCGCCGTTTACGGAGATAACCCCAGCGTCCCTAAAATCGAGACCATGATCCCGGAGCCAAAAAGCCCCTACGCGATCACCAAGCTCGATGGCGAATACTACCTCGAAATGTTCCGCCGCGAAGGCCGCATCGATACAGCCTCGCTGCGCTTCTTTAACGTCTTTGGCCCGCGTCAAGATCCTAACAGCGCCTACGCCGCCGCCGTTCCCATCTTCATCAGTAAAGCCCGCGCCAACCAACCCATCACCATCTTCGGCGATGGCGAACAAACTCGCGACTTCATCTTCGTCAAAGACGTCGTCACCGCGCTAGCCCATGCCGCAACCAGCGAAAACATGCACGGCACCTACAACGTCGGCAACGGCGACAGTATCACCATCAACCAACTCGCAACCGAGATCATCCAACTCACTGGATCAAAATCCCAAATCCTCCACGCCCCAGACCGACCCGGCGACGTCAAACACTCCCGCGCCAACATCGACCGCCTTTCCGCATCAGGTTGGAAACCCTCCTCCTCCCTAACAGAAGCTTTAGCCCTCATACTAAGGTAGGGTCGACTCCTTCAACAAGCTCAGGACAACTGACGCCACGATAGTCCCTGAGCTTGTCGAAGGGGGGCGACCGTAATCAAAACGCTACGCATGTCCTGAGCTTAGTCGAAGAGCCTCGATCACCCCATAACAATCAATCGCGTGGGCACCGCCCTTTACTCGACCTCCTCATTCAAATTAATATCGGTCAACTGAGCCAGTTGACCCTACCATTTAAAAAATGACCGACTCCCGCTCCATCTTTGGTATCTTCATCTTCATCGGCATCCTGCTCTTTGCCGTCTGGCTTGGCGTCAGCATCGTCACAGATCAAATCGAAACCCTCATGTATGTCGCTGCAGGTGGCACGCTCATCACCTGCGCCCTATTGGGTAGAAAAATCTGGTTAATTCTACCCTTAATGGGCGCTCTTAACTTTACTCTCATGATTTCCGGCACGCCGGACACTCTACTCCTAGCTCAATGTTTGTTCGTCGGCTTCTGCGTCATGCAGTTTTTTATCCGCCGGTTACCATTTAAAATCCGCATCACCGAACTTGAAATTTGGATGCTTTTAGTCGCGATATGCGTCGGGCAAGTTTATCTGCGAAATCCAGTTGGTCTCAATATTTTCGGAGGTAGCTCTGTCGGAGCCAGACCTTATGCGGTTTTTGGAATTACCTTTATAACTTGTGTAATACTCTCCTGCTTACGGGTAGGCATTACAGATATACGCTGGGTTTTCCGACTATCTGTTATCGGCGGACTACTGAACTTCGCTATGTCTACTCTCGGCCATTTTGTACCGCGTATAGGCGTTTGGTACGGAGCTGCGGCTGTGAACACTTCTGCGGCTGACTTACCAGGAATGAGTAGCTACAACTTGAATCAAGCTGATCGCATAGGCTTTTTAGGACAGGCATCTAACAATATCGCGCTATGGATCAGCTGTTTAAAATCACCTATCCGCGCTTGCTTTCATCCCCTGTGGGCACCACTTGTCTTGCTTTCATTCGCATTCGCCGCACTGAGTGGATTTCGAAATGAAATTGCAACTGTAGGGCTAACTTATTTAGTCGGCATAGCATACCGAGGAGGATTTCACTCTGTCGTTATTGCCACCATGACTCTGGTATTTGGAATTGCTTTGCTCGCATTCGTAAATCTCGCGGCACCTCTTCCATCAAATGTTCAGCGCTCTCTCAGTTTCTTACCAGGAACTTGGGAAGAGACGCATGTAGAGGATGCAGAAGGCTCCACCGAATGGCGTGTTGTCATGTGGGAAGAAGCATTGCTCACGGATCATTGGATTCAAAATAAAATACTGGGTGACGGACTTGGGATGACAAGGGAAGAATTAAACTACATTAGTTCCTTTGGTGACAATCAAACGAAAGCTCAATCTATCAGTAGATCTGGCAAACTATCTCTTCAGCAGGAATTCATGATGGCATCAAACAATTATCACAGCGGGCCTGTTAGTACGATTCGAACGATCGGCTATTTCGGATTATGTGTTCTAATTCTAGCTCAAATTCGTTTGGCAATTCACGCCCATCGCCTTATCAAACGGGCAAAAAATACCGAGTGGTTTCCTCTCACATTGCTAATCGGCATCCCACTGATCATTTTTCCATTTTTCTGGGTATTCATTTATGGTTCATTTGCGGGAGGCATTGAAACATTTCTTGGCGGAGCTGCGATGATTCGACTCCTGCAGAACAATCTCCCAGCAACAAATCATCCTACCTAGTTATATTCGGATCTAGTTAGTCGCCAACGCTCGCATGACTTACAAAACTAATGTGAGTATTAAACAATATCGCTAACAACATGAATAACTTCAAAGCGATCTTTTCAATTTTAAATCCATCCGAGAGGCGGCACGCCATCTGGCTACTTGGGTTGATGTTCGTGGGAATGCTCGTGGAGACACTTGGCATTGGCCTCGTTGTCCCCCTCATGGTTCTTTTCATGCAGGACGACATCGCTGGAACCTATCCGAAATTAGCACCTTTGCTAGAGCAACTAGGCAACCCTTCACACAACCATTTGGTGATCGGTGGCATGATTTGCCTGGTCCTCGTTTATTTCCTAAAGTCCTTGTATCTAGGATTTCTAACATGGCAGCAAAACCGGTTCAACAATACCGTCATGATCCATCTGTCACGACGTTTGTTCACCCTTTACCTAAGACAACCATACGCCTTTCATTTGCAACGCAATTCCTCGGAATTGATCCGCAATATCGTCAACGAAATTGGTTATTTTTTAAGCACCGGATTGACCGCCATGATGGCGTTGATCACTGAGGGGATGGTACTCATCGGTATTGCTATCTTGTTGTTGATCATGGAACCAGTGGGAGCGATAAGCTTGGTTCTCACAGTTGGCCTTACCAGTTTTGGATTCCAGTGGTTCACACGTTCACGCGTCATCCGCTGGGGAGAAACCCGCCAAATGCACGATGGCCATCGTATCAAGCAGGTTCAACAAGGTTTGGGCGGAGTCAAAGATGTCATTCTATTAGGGCGCGAGGAAGACTTTCTAAACCAATATGACATTCACAACAGCGCACAGGCGCGAGCCAGCCTAAAACTCACCGTTTTGCAAGCCATACCAAGGCTTTGGTTGGAGGTCATGGCCATCATGGGACTCGGCACATTGGTGATCATCATGACTTCCCAAGGCCGAACCATGGCCTCCATTATTCCAGCCCTAAGCCTATTTGGAGCTGCCGCATTCCGTATGCTACCTTCTGTTGGCAAAGTCCTTTCCGCCATACAATCGGCGCGCTTTGGTGACAGTGTACTCAATATGCTTAAATCCGAACTCGCTTTGGAAATGCCAGAAATCCCGAAGCATCGCTCATCAAAAACCATGCAGCATGGGATTGAACTGAAAAACATCTTCTTTACCTATGTTAACGCTGCATCCCCCGCGCTGAAGGATATATCACTCTCGATAAACAAGGGGGAGACCATCGGTTTCATAGGCCCCAGCGGCTCAGGTAAAAGTTCGCTCATCGATCTGATCCTTGGCTTACTCCATCCAGATTCCGGTGAAATTCTCATCGACGGTGAAACCATTCACGAAAATCTCCGTGGCTGGCAGGATCAAATCGGCTACGTACCACAATCGATTTTCCTCACCGATGATACACTCAGACGCAACATCGCCTTCGGCCTAGACGAAAGTCAAATCGACAATGCTGCTGTTGCGAAATCGCTTAAAGCCTCACAGTTGGACGAATTCGTTAAAACTCTTCCCGAAGGACTTGAAACCATAGTTGGAGAAAGAGGCATCCGCCTTTCTGGCGGGCAACGTCAACGCATCGGAATAGCTCGAGCACTCTACCACGATCCTGCCGTGGTCATACTCGATGAGGCAACCAGCGCTTTGGACGGCTCAACAGAATCAGTGGTCATGGACGCAATCTATGCGTTGAAAGGCTGCAAGACCGTAATTATCGTCGCACACCGCTTGTCCACAGTCGAGAACTGCAACAGGATTTTCCGGCTTGAGGGGGGAGAATTGATCGAATCTGGAATACCGTGTGATATTCTTGAAAAAATAAAAAATTTCCCAAAGAAAACCCAACTCGATTTGGGACTCATTTCCTAAGCGCAACACTATAAACCATAAAGAACATTTAAACATGAACCCACCAGAATTCAAAATCGCAGCTAGAATAGTTGGCTATAATTATGATCCTCTCGTCATCGCGGAAATAGGAATCAATCACGAAGGATCACTTCAAACCGCTATTGAGATGGTGGATGCAGCATACAAAGTCGGTGCAGAAATCATCAAGCACCAGACCCATATAGTCGACGACGAAATGAGTGGCGCAGCCAAACGTGTAATCCCAGGTAACGCCGATGTATCGATATATGAAATCATGCGGAGATGTGCGCTCTCAGAAGGCGACGAACTTCTGCTCAAGCAGTATGTTGAATCAAAAGGAATGATTTTCATCAGCACGCCATTCTCAAGAGCTGCTGCACTACGCCTCGAACGCATGAATGTCCCCGCATATAAAATCGGGTCAGGCGAATGTAATAATTATCCACTGATTGAACTGATCGCATCCTTCGGCAAGCCTGTGATTCTAAGTACAGGAATGAATACCATCGAAAGCGTAGCGAAAGCCGTAGAAATCTTGCGCATAAACAAAGTTCCGTATGCACTGCTGCATTGCACTAACGTTTATCCCACCCCCCCACACCTCGTGCGCCTTGGTGCGATAGAAGATTTAGCCAGGCATTTTCCGGATGCTGTTCTGGGACTTTCGGATCACTCATTGTCAAACTACCCATGCCTTGGAGCAGTTGCATTGGGAGCTTCCATTCTAGAGCGTCATTTCACCGATGCCATGTCGCGTCCCGGGCCAGACATCGTCTGTTCGATGGATTCAGAAGCGTTGAAGAATCTGATAGAAGGATCAAAAATCATCAAGCAGGCGAGAGGTGGCAACAAGGGTCCCTTACAGGAGGAAGAGGTTACTATCGCATTTGCTTACGCTTCGGTCGTCAGCACAAAGGACATCATCAAAGGAGAAGAATTTACCAAGGATAATCTGTGGGTTAAGAGACCAGGAACCGGAGAAATTTTAGCAGAACACTATAATTCGCTGCTAGGAAAGCATGCTACTAAGGACATCCCTGCAGATACACTTCTGAAAATAGCGGACGTCTTGTAAATTACAGCGCAAATCCATTTTTTATAAAATCCGAGACATAAATCCTCCTCTTCAGACTACCAACCATACCATGAAAAAAATTGTTTTTTTGACCGGAACACGTGCTGATTTTGGGAAACTAAAATCTCTAATCGAAATTTCCAGCAGCAGCGAGGAATACGAGGTTCACCTCTTCGTTACTGGTATGCACCTCAGTAAGAAGTATGGCAGTACTGTCGATGAAGTTATCAAATGCGGCTACAAAAACATCTATCAGTATATCAATCACACAGCTGAAGAAACGATGGATCACACTCTGGCTAGAACCGTCGTGGCGTTCTCTGACTACGTTAAACACATCGAACCTGAATTGATCGTAGTTCACGGCGATCGCCTCGAGGCCCTCGCCGGCGCGATTGTGGGGGCATTCAACAATATCCTCGTGGCACATATTGAGGGAGGAGAAGTCTCCGGCACAGTTGACGAGCTTATACGTCACGCCATCAGCAAGCTGAGTCATGCTCACTTCGTTTCTAACGAAGGCGCAGAACGCCGCTTAATCCAGATGGGAGAAAAAACAGAAAGTGTATTTGTAATCGGATCACCAGACGTGGATGTCATGATGTCAAAGAACCTGCCATCGCTGGAAGATGTCAAGAGTCACTATGAAATCAACTTCGACCAATATGCGGTGCTGCTATTTCATCCTGTCACTACAGAAATCGACTTACTGGAAACACATGCCTCCGAACTAGTCGATGCAGCGATTGAATCGAATCTTAACTATGTGGTTATTTTCCCTAACAATGACATGGGATCTTCAATTATCATCGATCAATATCAAAGGTTTAAGGAAAATAAGAGATTTAGGATATTCCCATCAATTCGATTTGAGAAATTTCTCGTTCTACTCAAAAACGCATCCTTCATACTGGGCAACTCGAGCGCTGGAATACGCGAAGCCCCTTACTACGGGTTGCCGACCATCAACATCGGCAGCAGACAAAGCAATCGCGCAGCTAGCAATTCAAACATATTCAACTGTGACTACTCTAAGATGGGGATTCTAGACGCCATCAAAAGAGCTCAGAATTCCGAATCATTTTCCCCAGTTACGCACTATGGTTCTGGAAACAGTGCAAAGTTGTTTTTCGATGCGCTAGCTGATGACGTCTTTTCAAATATCAATAAACAAAAACAGTTTGTTGATATTTGATCTGCCCCATATCAACAGGTGCTTGCTGTATTAACTTCTTTCCCAATTTACAACTTATGAAGCCACGGATCATTGCTCGTATAGATGTAAAAAACGAATATGTAATCAAGGGAATTAATCTTGAAGGACTGCGTAAGATAGGAAATCCCATTGAAATAGCGTTGAAGTATTATCATGCTGGAATTGATGAAATTCTTTTCATGGACTCTGTTGCTAGTCTCTATGATCGCAATAACTTGTTTGGAATCATTCAGCAGGCATGTCGTGAAATATTCATTCCAATCACCATCGGAGGTGGTATTAGGTCGGTAGCTGATATCGAGATGGCTCTGAAATCGGGTGCGGATAAAGTAGCCATCAATACCCAAGCCATCAAGAATCCAGACCTTATCCGGGAAGCCTCCAGAATTTACGGATCACAATGCATAGTTGCCTCCATCGAAGCCAAACGCAAAGGTAACCAATGGGAAGCTTATATTGACAACGGCAGGCAGGAAACCGGCGTAAACGTAGTGGAATGGGTGCAAAAACTTCAGGATCTAGGAGCTGGAGAAATCCTGTTAACATCGGTTGATCATGAAGGCATGAAAAAAGGATTCGATCTACCGCTTTGTAGGCAAGTTTCAGAGGTCACGAAAGTCCCTTTGATTGTATGTGGTGGTGCGGGAACTCTTGATCATTTCAGGAGCCTGTGCACGGATTCTCATGTCGATGCGATAGCCGTTGCTTCGGCACTCCATTACAACATGCTGACCGTCGCAGAAATTAAAGCCTCACTGTGAGACAATTTTCCTTCTACCATAAAAAACAAAACGCCCAATGGAAAAGATCATCCTATGAGTCAATCACCCATCGCCATTCTGGACTACGGTATTGGTAACATCAGAAGCATCTCAAATGCAGTGGAAGCATTGGGAGAAACACCTTTACTCACCAGAAATCCGAAAGAAATTCTGGATGCAAAAGGTTTGATATTTCCTGGCGTCGGCGCGTTTTCAAAAGGTATGTCTAATCTCAATGATTTTGATCTCGTTCCAGTGATTCATGACTACGTTGCTACTGGAAAAGTATTCCTCGGTATATGCCTTGGTATGCAGATGCTGTTTAATGAAAGCGAAGAGTTTGGCATCACTCAAGGTCTCGGCCTCATTCCTGGAAAAGTCATCAAGATGCCGCTTCATACAGCATCAAATCTAAAGCTGCCTCATATCAGCTGGAATTCTATACAGGAACCAGAACCAGAAAGATGGGATAACACGATTCTCAAGGGTATCGCGCCGGACGCAGAGGCGTATTTTGTACACAGCTTTGTCGGCGTTCCTTACAACTCGAAAAACCTGCTCTCGGTGACAAACTACGGTGATCTCTCCTTTTGCTCTGCTGTACAAAACGCAAACATTTACGGCTTACAATTTCATCCAGAAAAAAGTAGAAACACCGGCCTACATATTCTCAGAAACTTCATTAGCTTAACTACTTAGAATCACTATTTATGTCCAAACCACTAGAAGCTTATTACGGCCTTCCACCCGAGGTCAAATTCTGTAAGAAATGCGTCATTTCAAACCAACGTCCAAGCTCCACAGTTGAGTTCCGCCACACCAAAGACGAGAAAAAGCAAGTTATTGGATTCGATGATGACGGCGTTTGCTCAGCCTGCCACTTCCATGATGAGAAGGAAAAGAATATCGATTGGGAAGCGAGGGACGCCACTCTATTAAAACTTCTGGAAAAATTCCGGCGTAATGATGGTGGATACGATGTCATTATCCCGGGTAGCGGAGGCAAAGACAGCGCGTTTACTTCTCACATACTGAAATACAAATATGGAATGAATCCACTCACGGTGACCTGGGCTCCCCACTCTTATACCGACATCGGATGGAAGAATTTTGAGAACTGGATGCATGTCGGCGGCCTAGATAATATTTTATATACTCCTAACGGCCGTCTCCATCGGCAGCTCACGAAGCTCGCATTCCACAACCTTTTACACCCCTTTCAACCTTTCATTGTAGGACAACGCATCATTGGACCAGCGATGGCCGCACGTTACGGAGTCAAACTCGTAATGTACGGAGAAAACCAAGCTGAATACGGCAACAATGTTGATGAAAACAACATCCCACGAATGAATGAGAAGTTCTTCTCGGTTGATGATCCCAAGGAGATGAAACTTGGTGGATTGAGTGTCAGTGAGATAATTAACCAGCATGGCTACTCATTCAACGACTTCACTCCCTACATTCCACCAAAGGAAGACTATCTAAAATCAAAAGAAGTCGAAGTCCACTATCTGGGTTACTATTTGAAATGGGATCCTCAGGAATGCTACTATTATGCCGCTGAACATACTGGATTCAAATCCAACACTGAGCGCACCGAAGGCAGCTACAGCAAATACAGCAGTATTGACGACAAAATTGACCCCTTCCATTACCTCACGACACTCATCAAATTCGGAATCGGGAGAGCAACCTACGATGCAGCACAGGAAGTCCGCAACGACAAGATAACACGGGATGAAGCCGTGAATCTCGTCCGGAAATTCGATCAGGAGTTTCCTTCCAAATATTTCCCAGAGTTTCTGGAATACATCGACACCTCAGAAAGCGAATTCTGGGAAACCATCGCAAGATTCCGTTCCCCGCATTTGTGGAAACAGGTGGGTGACGAGTGGAAACTTCGCCATACGGTCTCACTTGACGGAACTGATGATTAATAACCTAAAAGTCCTAGCAATTATCCCTGCCCGAGGAGGATCCAAGGGTCTGAAAGACAAGAATATCGCGCCGATCCACGGCGTTCCGCTCTTGGCTTATTCGATCAAAGCCGCCCTAGAATCCCGATACGTCGATCTTTGTGTGGTCAGCTCCGATTCGCCAATAATTCTCAAGATTGCAGAAGACTACGGAGCCGAGGCACTTCGGCGACCAGACGAACTCGCTTCGGACACTGCGAGCAGCGAGAGCGCGGTTAACCACGCAATCTCAGTCTATCCTGACTTTGATCTCATCCTGCTCCTCCAGCCAACATCTCCGCAAAGAACTGCGGCCGACATCGATGCGGCACTTAAACTGTTAATCGATAGCGACGCGACCGCCTTGCTCAGCGTGTATGAGCCTAGGCATACGCCTTACAAGTGTTTCAAATTCTCCACAGGTGGATTCCTTGTAGGTCTAGTCGATAGCGAATCCCCCTTCATGCGACGACAGGATCTACCTGTCGCACTCATGCCAAACGGCGCGATTTACGTTATCTATCGCAAAGAATTTCTGACTAAAGAATCTCTACTCACCGAAAAAACGATTCCGTATTTCATGAGCGAGGAGCGGAGCGTCGATATCGATTCTAGGAACGATCTGGAAATCGTTGCTGGGTTATTAAAGCCGCATTCTGACTAAAAATCGTGACACTGAATGATCATGACTACAAAAAAATATTCAAAACCAATCGATCTAAGAAAATTTGACCGAGATATTTCTTGGCGAAGAGATATCGCATCGAAACAAAAGGCGATTGCCGCGAAATTGGCTCCTTATGTTTTTCAAGTCAATGAATGTCCAATCTGCGGATCGGATTCCAGCGAGCACTTTGTAACTATTTACAACTACCCATACCGTGAGTGCAGCCAATGCGGCCATCTCTACTCTAGCTCCCCCCCCAGTGCCGAGTCATTGACTGCTCTCTATACGGAGGACGAATCTGGTGTGGTTTTGTCAGCTCAGGCACAGATCTATATTCGGAAAGACCTCTTCCAACGCCGAGTCGATGAGATAGCTTTCCCAAAAGCGCTCTTCGCCTCAGAATTGGTGGGAAAGACAGGTAAGTGGGTTGATGTAGGAGCTGGTGTTGGAGATCTCGTTCTAGCTGCCAAGCGGCTGGGATGGGATTCCGTGGGATACGAAAGTGATAACCAAGAAGTTGAGTTCGCTCAGTCGATGGGCGCCAACGTGATCAACCTATTTCTTGGTCCGGACAATATCAAGGCACTGAACGATGCCACTGTTGTTTCAACTATCAATGTTCTGGAGCATATTTCCGACCCAAAGTCTCTCGTAAGATTAATTGCCGAGAACATTTCCACAGAGGGGTATTTTCTATTCGAAGTTCCTAGATTCCCTTCGCTTAGTGCGTTTGCGAACAAATGCTTTCCTGATCTGGCGGCGAGAAACATCTATTCTCCGGATCACCTCCACCTTTTCACCGACAAATCAGCCAACATCATGTTGGAGTCCGCTGGATTCACTACCATCTCTACTTGGTTCTTTGGTCAAGATGTGTATGAACTGTTTGGTAATTGCATGGCCAACGCGGGATTTTCAAACCACCATTTGATCGACTCCATGATGGAGACCACAAACGCGTTGCAAGCCGTAATAGATCAGCATGGGTTATCGGACACGATGCTCGTGCTAGCTCGTAAAAAAAGTTAGTATATCGATGCTCCATGTCTTCTATGTATTCTCGAATGTCACGGCGCGAATTGTTCCGCTGATCATCGAGCATCTGAGTCTTGATTCGGAGGAAGTGCTGATAATCACCGACCGATCACAAACGAGCGCTAGTATCGGCAACGGACTGCGTTGCGTCAATGCGTGTCTGAAGCCCATCGTCAATCGCTGGAAGACGCTTCCCAACGACTGGCAAAATCTCTTTCATAACAGCCGCTGGCTCGGAAAAATCACTGATGGCCATGAGTACAACGCTTACCTTCCCGGCCCCTCGGATCAATATAGCCAGCAGATTCTCTGGCACACCCTTTGTCGCAAATATTTGCTATTGGAGGAAGGCCTCGGATCCTACTGCGAGCCAGGAGAGAGTCCGGTACTACTCTCGCCTCTCACCCCTTACCAAAAATTTCAACCTGGGCGGTGGCTACGCGGTTTGGGTCGGATACGTCCCACACACACGGATTACCCCCATTGGGCGTCCAAGTATGGAGGTTGCTTCGGATCGAACGAGTTAGCCTTTCCGAACCATCCGCAGCCAGTAATTAATCTCAAGCGTCCTCTATTCGAAGCCTGCTCCAGTTCCTTCACAAGAATGGTAATCTTCGACGACTTCTCAATCTTTGGAAGGGATCTCCAGTCCGCCTATCTTGAAACGATACGGGATTTGATTTCCTCTGAAAATTCCGAGAATGACCACTGGGCCTATAAGCTCCATCCAAGGTGCAACGAATGGAAATGGCTGAATGAAGCTGTCGAAACTATTTTTCGTGAATCGCTACCCCCCGGTGTACCATTCGAGAAACTCACCCCCGACACTTGCGCCGAGGATATTGGCAGCGCGAAGGGGGTTACGACCTATGGCTATTTTTCCTCGTGTCTTTTTTACATTCACAGAAGTGACGGTGATGTTGTGAGCTTCAAAACCAAACTGGAGGAACGACATCCCGGCTTCCACAAACTCTGGAAACGGTATTTCCCTCCATCGCTAAGCGAGCTGGTATCGAGCTACCGAGAGCTGGATTAATTTAGTTGTCCAAGATCATACTCCATACAATCGGTCACTGATAAATCTCCCCGTGTGAACACTACTCCTGCATCAAGTCCGGAATCCGAGACAGCCATACCGATTTCCCCAGCTAAGGAGCGATACGAAGGCCTTGACCAGTTACGGGGAATCCTAGCGTTCTCTGTGATGATCTATCATTATACCGAATGGGCCGAATGGCATCTTCCATGGCAGATTGCGAAGCCGCTTGCATTGCTCGGGCTCTATGCCGTCAGCACTTTTTACACGCTGAGCGGATGTGCACTTTATATCGTCTATCGTGATCGCAAATTGCAAAAGAGATTTATATCTGAGTTTTGGTTTAAGAGAATCTTCCGCATTGTCCCCTTGTTCTGGCTGACATCGATCCTAACGCTTCTCATGCTCCAAGGCAGTCGAGGAGAGAGCGACTTTCACGATCCATGGAAGGTGTTTCTTAATTTTTCACTGCTATTTTCGTGGTTGGATCCATCGGCATACTTTGCAACTGGTGCTTGGTCTATCGGCAACGAGTGGGCGTTCTACACCCTTTTCCCGATCATACTCCTCTGTATTCGCTCTCGATCTGGCATAGGCATACTCGTCGGCGTCACTTTCGTTATAACCGCATGGTTTTGCTTCGGTATACTCGATGCCGACTTAAGCGTGAAAGATCAGTGGAATTCCTACATCCACCCGCTCAATCAATTGGTTTTATTTGTAAGTGGAGTGATGATCGGACCATGGATATTGGCGGCCAAAGCAAGGCCACATCTACCGATTTTTGTTTATCTTGCAATGGGAGTATTTCTAATAATTTCCTACATTGCCAGCGTCCCCGCTTGTATCTCGGGGGTATTAAGATTTCTTTTGGTAGGAGTTTGCGTAACCTTATGCGCAGGCTTTGCCGTAACCCGTCTGAAGCGCGGACCCATCACCTCGAGCCTGACATTTTTGGGGACAATTTCTTACACGGTGTATCTTATGCACCCAATCATGTATCAGGCTGTTAACAAGATTTACGGAAAAGTTCAGAGTATTCTCGGAGCAGAGATCATTGGAAATTTCACGCAAAGCCTCTTAATTTTTATCTGTTCTATTATTTCTACGGTTTGCGTATCGTGGCTAATCTATCGAAGCATAGAAGTTCCTTTGGTCAGACTTGGCCGATCACTGGCTCAACGCATCACACATCTCTCGTTCAGCCGTTCCGACAGCAACCCTTCCTAAGTCCAAAAGTAGCAACACTGCAAAACATAAAAGATGAATAGCAACCAAGACCAAACATTAAAAATCGATGAAAGACTTGATGTGGCACTCTGCGGGGATTTACTACAAATCCATCTACACGAACAAAGATATGATAAGGCTTTAGACCAGGTGCTACCGAGTGATGATCTGTTAGAGATTGGAACCGGTCTTGGTATTTTCAGCGCGCGAGTAGCTCCAGCGGTAGCGTGCTACCGAGGAATCGAGTACGATGAAGAGACATGTAAGGCAGCGAAAAAGCGGATCGCAGATCCGGAATGGATCGAGCAAGGGGACGCGCAGGCGCTTACATTCTCCGAAAACTCGTTTGATTCAGTGGTGTGCCTAGAGGTTATAGAGCATTTAACGAACTATCGGAAAGCGCTAGACGAGATCCGCCGAGTGCTTCGCCCAGACGGCAGACTGATTGCCTCGATTCCCTACGCAAAGACTGGAGCTCCAAGCAAAACAAACCCTTACCACCTTTACGAGCCGGGTGAAGACGAGTTCATTACGGAGCTGCATTCACGCTTTAGAAATGTTTGCGTATTATATCATCGTTACCAAGAAACTCTCTTCCAAACCTTGGCACGGAGGCTCCGGATTCGCAGCATAGTGGGTCTCGCGGAGCAATACGCCGCCATGAGCAGAGGAACACCAACAGAGATGAGCAAGATCGTTATCGACAAAACTCGCAGCGGTTTATTACTCGGAATCTTTGTGGTCGCATCTGACCCGAAGCTTTAAAAATCAGTCAATGGATCTCCCAGAAGTAGATTTGGTTTACGAGCGGCAATGGTCGTCGCTCAACAACTTGGTGAGCACCCTCCGAGAGATGGGATGCATGGGGCACCTGTATGGAGGCTTTCCTCGCTTTCGTTATGAAAAAGCAGGCATTCCAAAGGAGATCATTCGCTCGTTCCCGCTTGCCTCACTATGGAACTTCGCAGCACGGCGCTTGAAACTGCCGGGAGTATTCCTTATGGACGAACCCCAATGCATTGGTAACTGGGTCGCACGTCATTCCGATCTCGCGCCGATCGTAATTGCAAACGGCACGGCACACCGTTTTCTATTTCCAAAACTGAAAGGCACGGGACGCATTCTGATTCTTGAGCGAGGATCCATGCATCCCGTGGATTTTTTCCATTTTCCACAGCGGGCAAGACGAGAGGCGGGATATTCCTATCAGGAAAATCTTCCGATCTCCCTGTTAGATGAAATCGAGAAGAACAAACTGCCAGACTACATCATCACGGGGAGCGAAATGATCCGGCAATCGTATGTCTCTCGCGGATTCCCAGCTGAGTGCGCTTTCACTTGCCGCTACGGTATTGATATCCAGCGATTTACATTTATCCAACGTGAAGCACCCACAAACAGGCCAATCCGCGTCGCTGCTGTCGGCATGATTGGATTCCGCAAAGGTCTACACCGACTACTGCGCCTTGGTGAATGGGCCAAACGCCGCAATATTCCACTTGAAATCCATTTTGCAGGACCAGTCCAAGATACTGAAGCCCACGAGATGCTAGCGAGATCAAGTGCATCCACTCGTCTTGTCGGTGTGATCAAGGGAGCTGAGATGATCGAATTTCTCAAACAATCTGATTTTTGCGCAATACTCTCGTATGAAGAAGGATTGCCATTTGCTCTACTGGAAGGAATGGCTACAGGGCTACCCGCTCTCGTCAGTACGGATACAGGAGCACTGGAAGTTCCAGAGGATGGACTTGAAGGGGTTCATCTAACAGATTTCACCGACGAGGAATTCGACAGTAAGCTCGCTGAATTGCTTCACGCACCCGAACAAATTTTACGCATGGGCGCACGGGCACGGGCAAAGATCGAGAGCGGATTCACACGTGAACGTTATGCAGCGGATCTGCGCTGTATACTGGAAACCATTTCTTTGAGAAGCTAGACCGTTCTTTAGAGAATATTTAATTTTGTGAGCATATTACGCCCTATCAAACAACAAGTGAAGCGACTGCTATACGCATCACGCGGGTTGCGTGCCGATGTCCTCCTGCCGGTGGTAACGGTGAATCCCGGTGACCAAGCGTGGACATTCGCAGGCGGGACTTTAGAAGTCGGAAGCATCGTTTATTCCTTAGGCCTCGCAGAGAATATTGAATTCGATTTGAATTTAATTCGCGACTACGATGTAGAGTTGCACGGATTCGATCCGACACCCGCCTCGGTCGAGTGGATTCGCAGTCAACCGCTTCCTACTGGATTCCATCACCATCCAGTGGCAGTCGCCGGTCATGATGGAACCTTGGATTTTTCACTGCCGGATCCGGGAACCGGCATGTGCGCAAGCGCCCACCTAGCGGCCCGCTCTGGAACCGTGAAAGTAACTTGCAAACGAGTATCAACGATCATGAAAGAACTAGGCCATGATCGCATAGATCTTCTAAAAATGGACATCGAGGGAACCGAGTATGAAGTCATTGATGAGATTCTTGAAAACCGAATCCCCATCCATCAGATCCTTGTCGAATTTCATCATCGTTTTCCAGGAATCGGCATGAACAAAACCCTCGCCGCGGTAGCAGCTCTCCGCCGTGCAGGCTATCAACTGTTCCATGTTTCACCATGGTGCGAAGAATATGCATTTATTAAGAGACCCTGAGTTTTCAGTTTAACCCTTTTCATCCTGAAGCGTGCCCGTTTTGAAAAAATTAAAAATTGCGATGCTGGTGGTCGATATGAACGACACACGCAGTTCCAGTCACAATGGAGATTTACCAAAATCACCGGTTCTTCATACGGCTATCCACAACATATTGTCAGGGCTTCAGGAGAGAGACGATGTCGAAATCACAGTGCTCTATGGCCGACAGGAAATCGCACAAGGAGGAGCGCGCGTGGAGGGATCAATCCATTATCTTCCCGTTCTCTACAAGCCTCTACCTCTCCGCGGCATGGGAGGAGCTATGTTGGGCAGAACCTACTCGCTCTTGAGAAAACTGCGCGAGCTCAAACCCGATTTGGTTCACGGCCAAGGCACCGAACGTGAATCTGGACTCGTCGCTGCATGCTGCTTTTTCCCATCACTGATCACCCTTCATGGCAATCTCAGCGAGATTGCGAAAATCATGAAAGCTAAGCCCTTTTCCTACTTCTGGCTGGCTGCAAAACTTGAGCGCTGGTCCCTGCCAAGGGTAGATATGGTTCACTGTCTAAGCTCTCACACTCAGCAAAGCGTGGCATCAATAGCTGAGCATACGAGGATCATTCCGAATGCCGTGGCAGCTCCATACTTTCTTGTAGATCGTAAGGTGACAAATCATCCATCAGTGGTGTGCATGGCTGGTATCTCCGAATGGAAAAATCCCCAACTTCTGATAGAAGCAAGTGACAAGCTACATTTAAAATATCCGGATACCAAAATTCACTTTTACGGCGCTTGCAGCCCCGACCATCCATATGGCCGAACATTTCTTGAATCGATTCAGGAACGAGCATGGTGCGTCTATCATGGACAGAGTTCTCAAAATACCCTGCTCGATGCACTCGCCACCGCAACATGCTCGGTTCTTCCATCTCTAATGGAAAACTGTCCCTTAAGTATCCTTGAGTCGATGGCCGCAGGCGTGCCGGTTCTTGGGGCCAACGTGGGCGGCATCCCGGATATCATCAAACACAATATAACTGGACTGTTATTCGATCCAAATTGCGCCAATGAGTTGGCGGACCAATTGATACGCCTGCATGCGGATCCATCCCTGATGCAACAGCTGGCGACTGCAGGAAAGAACTCAGCGATCCAACGATTTTCAATTGAGTCTGTGAGCAAGGAACACATCGACATGTATCGTCAAACCATCGAATTGTGAGTAGTTCCATGCAACCACCGAAAATCTCCGTGATCATGCCAGTATGGAACGGAGAAGCATACCTCGCCACTGCTATCGACAGCATACTGGTCCAGACCTGGACCGACTTTGAATTCATAATCCTAGATGATGGCAGCACGGATCGCAGCCCAGAAATTATAGCAGACTATGCGAACAAGGATTCACGCATTCGAGTCATTCGCCTGGATCATCAAGGCATCGTTATCGCCTTGAATCGTGGAGTAGCAGAAGCCCACGCAGAATGGATCGCACGGATGGACTGCGATGACATTGCTCACCCCGAGCGATTGCAGAGACAATGCGATACGATGCGGAAGCATCCAGAAGCCGTGCTATGCCATACCCATATCCGCTTGATTGGTGACCATCAGTCGTCAACTCCGCTCGGGCGCTTCATCCGCACTCGCTCCTTACTAGCTCTCCGATTGTGCTATCAATCTCCGATAGCTCATCCGTCTGTTATGTTCAAAAAGGAAACCTTTCTAGCTTGTGGCGAATATCAGCAAAAAGAACGCCACGCTGAAGATTTCAGCCTCTGGGGCCGCATGCTTGTTGCGGGTGATGTCATAGGCATAGCTGAACCACTTTTGGACTTCCGGGTTCACAGCAATTCCATTTCCAAACAAATGAATGAAACCCAAATGACCCTTAGCCGGGACATCGCGATTGGGCACTGCATGAGTTTTATGAGTCTTGATGAAATTACTGCAACTCGAGCTTATCGAACTTTGTGCAGATTTAATCATGCTAATGTCATTTCAGAATGGATTTGGTTTGTCACTCGCTGCCTCCCGAAATTGCGTTGGAAAAGCTTCGAAATGTGGGCCTGGATCGTAAGTCGTAGTATCCAAGTCGCAACATTCGAAATTAAGAAGAAATTCGCACGGTGAAACCAAAGCTACATATCTCTCTGATTGCGGTCGCGTGTAGCCCATACCACGGATCGGAGTCTGGACTTGCTTGGAAAGCCATTCTGGCGCTTTCCACCGATCATCGATTGACGGTTTTCGTTCATATGAAGGCAAAAGACGAAATCGAGCGATATCTGAACACACCCAACAAACCAACATCTCTTGATAATGTGCAATTTATCTTTGTTGGTAGAGATCACAACTACCACCGTAACCAGTCTGTGGCACGTATGCTAAACTGGCACTACTATCGGAAATGGCTCAACGAGTGCTCAACCGCTGTAAAGAAATACCATGAAAATGATAAATTCGATCTCATCCACCATGTGGTCTACTCAACGTGGCGCATGGGATCGCCGTTTTACAAGATTGGCGTTCCAACAATATGGGGACCAATCGGAGGTGCCGGTAAAGTACCATTTTCTGTTTACGGCACTCTCAGCCTAGAAGCAAAAGTCGTCGAGGCACTTCGCTCTGTGATTTCGAAAGTGTATACGTTTACACAAGCATTTCGTCGCAGTCTGAACCGCAACACAGTTGTACTCGCATCCAACAGGGAAACCCAGATATTCTTGAGTAAGTTCTCTGGCAAGCAAACACGTATAGTTTTTCCTACCTACTTCGAATCTACTGAGCAAAAGTTAGAATCCACTCCGCCTTCAGAGAGTAGTCCTTTAAAATGCTTTTACGGGGGAGGTATTATAGGTTCAAAAGGTATTACCTTATCTCTAGCCGCGATCGCTAAAGCCGTCGCGAGCGGCACAGATGTTGTCTTTAAGATCGCAGGAACAGGTCCGGAAGTTGCTTTTCTAGAAAATATGACAAAAAAGCACGGAATCGAAAGCCGAGTGACGATCTTGCCAATCTTAAAAGGGGACGATTATCAAATGGCACTTAGTGAGTGTGATGTCTTTCTCTTTCCTTCATTCCGGGAAAACATTGGGATGACCATGGTAGAGGCCATGCTGCACCAAGCTGCTCCTATTGTCCTCGATACCAGCGCGCCCGGTGAAATCGTCACTGCCGATTGTGGCTGGAAAATCCCCTTGGAGTCCCCACACCTCATGGTGAATAAAATAGCCGACGCACTAATGGAGGCACATGCAGACCGCTCTGCACTGCGAAAAAAAGGCCACGCGGCAAGGGAAAGAATTCTTCGGTCTTACTCGAAGATGCGTTACGTGGATGAGATCAACACCACTTATGAAATAGCCCTTTCAGCGCCTAACAAAAATACTTCTTCAGCAATCTATTAGCAATTTTCCGGCACCAGCATTGATAACCACTTAGAATAGATTTTCTCTCAATAATTTTACAATGAAACTACATAAAGCTACGCTATTAAACAAGTTTGCCAAAAGCATATCTGGCCCACTAAGCCTAATTGTATGTATGCCAAGTCTATTGAATTTAGCGCGTGCATTTGATGCCTATTTGAACTTTTTAATGGGAAAAGGTTCAGGAACCGGGTGGGCATTGTCCCAAGAGATTAGTTCTGCTAAAACACTGATAGAACGTGAAAGACCTATCATATTCGATATTGGAGCGAACAAAGGAGAATGGAGTAAGCAGATGATACGATCAATACCTGATGCCACTATTTTTATGTTCGAGCCATCACAGCACTGCCAAAATATCTTGAATGGTCTATCGATACCTAACGCGACGATTATTCCTTGTGCGGCTGGTGAATCAATTGGTGATGCATTGCTAAATTTTTCTTCCGAAACTGATGGATCAGCATCATTACACGAACGAGAGGATAGTTACTTTCAAGATAATAATTACAGTCAACAAAAGGTCATAGTAACCACCATAGATTCAGTGATTTCGGACAATAAAATCGACTTTGTGGATTTTATGAAGATGGATATCGAAGGACACGAATTATTTGCACTGAAAGGTGCTAAGAAGTCACTTGAGGAACGAAAAATAGGTGCATTATCATTTGAATTTGGCTCTGGAAATATCAACTCACGAACTTTTTTTAGAGATTTTTGGAAGTTACTTACTCAAGCTGGATTTAAAATTTATCGGGTCTTACCTAGTGGCAATCTAATCGAAATCCAATCATACTATGAAGATTTGGAGTATTTTCGCGGTGTATCAAATTATTTTGCCAAACTTACCAACGACTAGAGGCAGAGTCATTCTGATAATTTCAATATAATGAAATTCTCCATCATCACCCCCAGCTTCAATCAAGGCCGCTTTATAGCGGATTGCATTGAGAGTGTGCAGGCGCAAGTTGGAGATGGTTTTGAAGTGGAACACATCGTCACGGATGCGGGATCGACGGATGATACCATGGAGGTATTGAAGAAATATCCTCACTTAAATTGGGTCAGCGAGCCGGATATCGGCATGAGCGATGGGATCAACAAAGGATTTCTGAAAGCGACCGGAGATTGGGTGATGTGGTTGAACTGCGATGATTATCTCCAGCCCGGCGCCTTGGCTAAAGCAGTAGATTTTATCGCCAAACATCCCAATGCCGATGTAGTCCACGGGGATTGCATCTTTGTCCATGAAGACAAGACGCTCATGCGCCGCAAATATGATACGCCCGTGGATGAATGGGATCTATTGTTTGTGGGGTGCGTCATTCCGTCAACATCATCGTTTTACCGCCGCGATATCATCGAAGCCGGACATCTACTTGATGTGAATTACAAGAACACGATGGATCTCGAGTATTACCTACGACTGATGCGATTGGGTTACCACTTTGCCTATCTTCCAGAGGCACTCGCGAGTTTTCGTTGGTATGATGACAGTACGACCATGAAAAACTGGCAGCGCATGATTGATGAGAGCCTGCGTTGCAAACGAAGTCATATCGAAAAACAGGGAATGCCAGCGTATCTGAAAATCGCCGCGATTTTGGAAATCATGCGTAAAATCTTCCAAGTAAGAAGAGTGATGAAACGGATCATCACGCATGGTAGATTGAGGTGAATGCCAAGTTACGTGAGATCGCGAGCTTACGAATAATAACATCAAATGTGCGGATTTTTAAATTGGTTTGGCGTACAGCGTAATGAAGCGAGGTTACAATGTGGCTTGGATGAGATTACACATCGTGGTCCGGACGATTCAGGATTAGAAAAAGATGCATTTGCGTGGATGGGATTTCGAAGACTTTCGATACTGGACTTGAATCCAACGGGTCATCAGCCCATGAAATTCGGAGGCGGACGTTACTGGCTCACGTTCAATGGAGAAATTTACAATTATGCCTCTCTGCGTTCAAAATTTCTTAACGGTGTAGAGTTAAAATCCTCTGGAGACACAGCAGTCCTAGGGTCGCTACTGGAACGCATGCCGATCGAGAAAGTTCTCGCTGAACTACGCGGTATGTTTTCCTTTGTGTGGTATGATTCTTATGAACGACGAATCACCGCTGCTCGGGATCACTTCGGCATCAAGCCTCTCTATTTTCACGAAACTCCAGGCTGTCTTGGACTTGCTTCAGAGATGCGCTCTCTCGATGAAGCAACTGGATATAGGCTTCCTACAGATCCGACCGCAATCCGTGATTACTTCCGCTGGGGTGCCGTTCAAGCACCAAGAACCTTGTTAGATGGAATTCAATCACTTCTGCCCGGTCATCTTCTGACTTGGAGTCCAGAGACATCCGTCGATATTCGCCAGTGGTTTGCCCCACGATGGGATGAAGAATCGAGCTCAAATCACGACTGGCGGAAGGAAACTCGGGATGTATTACTTGATAGTGTGAAGGCACATCTTGTGAGTGATGTTCCTGTCGGAATTTTCTTAAGTGGTGGACTTGATTCTACATTGATTGGTTGTGCGATCAAAGAGCTTGGCTGCAATAAATTAACTGCGTTTTCGATAGGTTACCAAGATGATGCAGGAGTTGAGGACGAGAGCCGATATGCACGAAAGACCGCTGATTTTCTAGGAGCAGATTTCCATGCGGACGTAATCAACTCTAAAACCTTAACCGAAAATTTTGATAATTTCATCAACGCTCTTGATCAGCCGACAGGTGACGGCCTGAATACTTATTTAGTCTCAAAAATAACTTCACCACATGTAAAAGTCGCACTCAGTGGACTTGGAGCGGATGAACTCTTTTCTGGTTACACATTTCATAGAGCATTGATCACAGCCGATTCCATTGGGCTGCGTAGCTTAATTTTTCGCAATTTGATCTATCCGATAGCAGGCAAAGCAGCTGATGCCAGGTGCCTCTCCCAAAACAGTGTGACGATTCGTCGCTTAGCGTCTATAGCACGCATATTTAGAGAAAAATCAATTGCGGGAGCTCACCGCCAAGCAAGGGGCATGATGTCAGAAAACTCTCTTGATCAATTGCTCGGTAAATTGCCTGCGGGAAATCGTGGATCTGTGACCGCGCTAGAAGATGCCGTCATGAAATCGATAGGTGGGAAGCATGTCGCGCATCAGCTTCTCGCTTTAGAGATATCCTCGTATCTTACCAATACTTTACTGAGAGATAACGACTGTGTGAGTATGGCGCATTCGCTAGAGCTTCGTGTTCCTTTCGTGGATCGTGAAGTGTTTGATTTGAGCGCGAGAATGCCTGCTATAATGAAAGTAGATCGCAACCGCGGGAAAAAAATCTTACGTGAGTCATTTGATGATTTGTTGCCGCCGTGGATCAGGGATGAGCGGCGCAAAAAAACATTCACGCTACCCCTGATGAAATGGCTCCGCGCGCCGTACTGGCGTGATCGGATTGATGCCATCATGACTTCCCAAAACTGCGTCATTCGCGAAATGGGTGGAGGAAAAGAACTAGAAGCGCAGGTCTCTGCATTCTACACTGGAGTTGCACATGATAAGAGCAATTGGCTATCAAGTCAGAGAGTGTGGCAGGCACTGGTTTTCGAAGAATGGTGCGCACGCCGAAAGCAGCGCTCAGTAGCACAATAACAATCGTGAAACGTCTCAACATCCTCCAACTATTCGCCCGCTATCTTTTTTACGGTGGCGAAGAAGGTAGCGTTTCTCGTATCGCTTCAGCACTGCGCGTGAATCATGACGTGGAGTATTTTTCAAATTCGACCCAAGAGATGCTCGATGGTGGATTACTGTCACGTTTGATGCTTCCTTTCCTGGCAATCCATAATCCAAGAACAGCGTCACAACTGCGACTGTTACACGAAAAAAAGCGCTATGACTGCTGGCAGATTCACAATGTGTTTCCTGCTATTTCACCTTCTGCTTATTCCGCCGCTTTTGAGCTCGGCGTGCCAGTGATTCATTACCTTCATAACTACAAATTTGCATGCCCGACTGGCTTCATGTATGCGCATGGAAAAAGTTACCGCGCGGGTTTGAATGGTAATTTTCTTCCGGCAATTCGTGATGGCATATGGCACGAAAGCCGCATTAAAACAGCAGTGATGGCTGCCGCTATTACGCATGCCAGAAAAATGAATGTTTTCACAAAAGTTACACGCTGGATCGCCATCAGCCACGCGCAGAAAAAAATCTGTGTGGAAATGGGGATTCCTGAAGAAAACATTGATGTGGTTCATCATTTCATGGACGCACTTGATAACCACTTGATGCCAATACCTCAAAACGGACATGCGCTTTTCGTCGGGCGTCTTTCTCCAGAAAAGGGAGTGGATCGATTGATTGATGCATGGAAACATCTTAGCTCTGAGCGTCGGCTAGTTATTGCGGGAGACGGGCCAGAATTTCCTGCACTTAAACAAAAGATCGAAAGCTTGGGACTTGATAACATCCAAATGCTTGGCTTTGTGCCCAAAGATAAACATCAAGAACTTTGGCAAAATTCAGCATTTTCAATCGTGCCATCTTTGTGGGAAGAACCATTTGGTATGGTTGTTCTCGAGTCATGGGCACAAGGCCGTCCAGTGGTAGCTCATCGTATCGGTGCACTTACTGAAATCATCAAAACCAGCGTGACTGGTTTCTTGGCTGATGCCACCAACACAGAAGATCTGGCTGCTAAAATTGAAACTGCATTTTCATCGAGTTCCAGTGATCTCACAGAAATGGGAATCAAGGGACGTAACGAACTTTCGGATTATTATTCCAAAGCGAGATGGCTAGACGAAATTAACATGACATATCGTAAAGCAGGTTTGATGGGTCACATGTGATCCTTATTTCTGTGAAATAGCTGCGAGACGCAGCTAGCACGGCCTGTGGCGAGACGCCACAGCTACTTTAAAGCCCATAACGTTCTCAATATTTTCATGCTAAATGCCTTAAATATGCTTTGTCTCGCGATCCATAGCGACCCCGTTTACGTGGTCGCTATTTTCGTGTTAGCGAGCCTCTGGGCTTTAGAGCACTTTTTTATACAGGCATCGCTTTTCGATAGTCCACCCATCACAAGGTATCCGCTATGTTACCAACTGAGCCGCTTGGGGCTGAATGTCCTGGCCGCTATTTTCGTTCTATCGATGGTCACAATCCCGTGGATATGGGTAATGATCGGATTGGATTTCTTTGTTTCGTTGGTGGTCATCGCTTACCAAAAATACTTTCACAAACCATTGGCTCCATTTGGTGCGATCAAAAATATTCGCGAAGGAATCAAGGTCTCCTCGTTCGCGATCCGGATCATTCCCCCTAACGTGTGGTTGTGGATGGTGGTGTGTCTTGTGATGAAATTATCCCTGGTGATATTGATTTCTCAGCGGTCATTTGCCATTGAATGGAATGAAAGGATTTGGATTGCGATCCTATCGCTGGCTCTCATTTCCGGGTTCGTTTTACTGCTTCAGAAAACGAGTTTTCGGTTCAGCAGCATTCGACGTGCTTCGATGGGTCGGCTCATCTACGCCTATGGATACAGCATCAGTTGGATCGCTGATTTTTTCCTCTCACCTAATATGGAAGAACTTGCCCGAGAGGCCGCTGCTTTACAGAAATCACCGCCCAACCGTCTATCTCCTGAAATCATTCCTTACGCGATCGATAGCCATGTTGTGGTCTTGCAGTTAGAAAGCTTAGATTGGAATATTCTTAATTTCTCATTAGAAGGAAAGCTGGTGACTCCGTTCCTGAATGAACTCGCGGCTAGTAGCCACCTCTTCAAAGTAGCGGCTTATCACGATCAGGGCAGTGCGGATATGGATTATGCCGTGTTATCAGGCGGCATACCGAGCAAGCGTATGATGAGTTACTCGATTCCAAGTCTCACCTTCTCTGCTTCTCTCCCCCGCTTCATGAGCGACCATGGCTTCCATACGATTTCATTACACGGCGCTACGGGAAATTTCTTCAATCGTCGTGCCTGCTTCGAGCAAATGGGTTGGGACGAGATCCATTTCCGTGAGGAGTTATATCGTGTAGCCATGGAATCCAGTTATTGGGGAATCAGGGACAAGGAGATCTTCCGCGTTTCTTCAGAAAAGTTGCAGCAGGCGTCCCAACCGGAATTCCATTTCCTGATCACACTGGATGCACATGGACCTTTCAACCTGATCAAGGATGAGGAAAAATCCGTTTTCCCGAAAAGCCGTGATTGGCAGCAAAACTATTTCAACAGTATGGCGGCACTGGACAATAATTTACGCGATTACGTGAATGCTCTACCTGCTGAAACTCTGGTCGTGATGTATGGCGACCACACATCCGGTGTGAATTATCAATCATTCTCTCCTGCCAGAGACGGGAGCATCGAGTATGTCCCGTGCATCATTCACAAAAAAGAAGATCGCAATACAGACATGCCAAAACAAATCGATCCAACGCAACTGCCTAGGGACTTAAGTATTCTGGATATCATGAATGCGATCCGAGGAAAGCTCGCAAGGTAAGGTCGACTCGCCGTAGTCGAGCCAAATCAAAACCGCAGATGCGCAATCATTCTATAAGTAGTGAGACCAGCTAAAACGCTAACGTTTCTAACCTGCATTTAAAATATTCTTCAAAACGACCGAAGGCTTGTAGGTCGTTTAGACGTGCAGCAGCGCGCCCTCAGGGTGAGTGGTCGTAGGGTGACCACGAATCAATCGACAACGGCGGCAGATGTCCTAAGCGTGTCGAAGGAGTCGACCCTACCGTTTAATCAGGCAGCCGGCAGAGGCGCGGCACTCCGGGAATTTCCAATCATTACTGCTAACTACTAACTCGGCACTTCTTCCTCCCACACGTATCAGCGGCCTATATGGCCGCTTTTTTTATTTCTCGATCATGTCCCAATCGATTTGTTCTTCGGCTAGGGATTTGATGAATTCACGGATTTTCTGATCGGCTTCTTCGATAGGGACTTCATTCTTTATCCAAGGCAGTTTTCCATACCACATGGATACAGAAACGTAAGCCCAGCGTTGGTCCATTCCTAACAGCAAACGATCTTTCATATCGATAGCGGTTCTTTGATAATGCCCGCTGGTGATGGCGCGATGGCCCACGAAAAGATAATAAGTCACGCATTGGAAATCCCGATAAGTCGTGCGGTTTTCATCAGTGGCAATCGACTGTACCGAGAGAAGTCTCTGCGTTGGTAGCGAGCGATTTTCCTTTAGATCGATGGAGTAAAAAGAGGAGCTACTGATGGAATGGCCTTGTGCTGGCATGCAGCGCTCAGGTCGATGGATGGAGTCGTTGAGATTATGACCCGATAACACGATGGATAAATCAATCCGATCAGGGATGGAGTATCCTGTGGCGGGATCATATTCCCCTGCCCTTGCCTTCAAGCAGGTCGCTTTGGAAAATGTGGTGTCCTTAGCCAGGAGTAAAATCTCATCACTGGAAGGTGGCTTTTTCTGTAGCACCCAGCCTCCAAGATTAGAAGGCAGCTCCATCTTAATCGCGGCTGGAGACATATCACCTGCCTCCGGAAGCAAATACACTAAGCCCAACAACAAACCCGCGACTAAGGGCAAAACAATGGCTTTCAGCTTCATGATGGTTCAGAGTCGTGGTTTACTTTACCGCTAACAGATCGCCTGATGAGCTTTTTCTTCTTGGTTCTTCGCCATGGTAAGCCGCCCTCTAGCACAGAATGGACGACTAATAGCAAAATCAGTGAGATGGGGTAAAACAGCAAAAGGCCAGACCAATCATGCCAAGTGGTGGATGCCCATTTTGCATCGCCGTATTCGGCGATGACGAAGATAGAAATGATGCGCAAGGCGTTGCCGAGGATTGCTAGAGGGATAGCGCTGAGAAATAACACCGTTTTTTTCCAAAGAGAAATTTTTGCGATGTATGCCCATATCGCAGAGATCATGAACAGAGCCATCAGTGAACGAATTCCGCTACAACCGTGCGCAATACTCAGAGGTTTCCAATCACCTTTGACTGGCAAAATCGTCGTTCCCTGGGTGTAGGTCTCGACTCCAAATAATCCGGAGCCATGGTAGGCCATCTGCGTAGCTAACAATTGAAGGTCCGTTGTCGCCTGCTGGAAACTAGGTATTGGGATGACGCCCCAGATGAGAAACATTGGAAACGCAACCATCTTGGTCACTCGCCAGCCATACAAGGCATAGGCTATACCGCATAAAATAAACGGCAGCCCAACAATTGCGATACGTGGCTGAATGGTCCGGTATGCAGCAAAATAACACAGGCAACCAAAAGCCATGGCACCGACACCTATCCACGACCCTTGATCGATGGACTGGCGAATTTCACGAAATCGATACGTAATCAATCCAAGTGCCAGAAATGGAACGAATTTTCCATGCTCAAGGTCTGCACTTTCTTGCCAGTTTCCATACAACCAACCCAAAGCACTTAAAGAATTTCGATATCCATACCGCACCTCGAAACAATAAAACCAAAATACCACCACAAGAGTAACGATTGCTGATGCTATCAGTCCCCATTTCACGCCAGAAGCATCTGGTGCCGGTGCGGGAGAGGAAGTGGATGAAGACATGGCGGATTTTGGTGTAGCCCGGACAATCTAAAGTGAAAACTGAAAATGCCAAATCAAATGAAGGGTAGGGTCGACACGCCGTTGTCGACCGTAATTAAAACCCCATATGCATATCCTGTGCTAGATCGACCGCACCTTAATTATCTACCTTTGAGATTTGAATTTTGAATTTTGAATTTTAAGCTCAACCCGTGTCCGATCTCTCCAGCAAACTCTTCGCCGTCGCTAAGCAATACATCCCGGGTGGTGTGAATTCTCCGGTGCGAGCCTTCCGCAATGTCGGGGGCGAACCGTTTTTCGTCCGCCGCGCGAAGGGCTGCCGCATCACCGATATCGATGGCAAAACCTACATCGACTACATCGGTTCATGGGGTCCGAACATTCTCGGCCACGCGCCAGTCGAGATCACCAACACGATCCATCAGGTCGCTAAAGACGGGATTTCTTTCGGCATCCCAAATCCGTATGAGGTAGACATGGCACGGACGATTTGTGATTGGGTGCCATCGGTTGAAAAAGTCCGCATGACTTCATCCGGCACCGAAGCCACCATGTCTGCGATCCGTCTCGCGCGCGGTTTCACCAAACGTGACTACATCGTGAAATTCAATGGTTGTTATCATGGCCATTCGGATTCGTTGTTAGTAGCGGCGGGTTCCGGTGCACTCACCCATGGCGAGCCAGATTCAGCAGGGGTGCCGCGTGCGTTTGCAGAAAAAACCATCGTGCTTTCTTACAACGATCCCGAATCGTTAGAAAAACTCTTCCAAGAAAAAGGCGATCAGATCGCGGCGATCATCGTCGAGTCCTACCCCGCCAACGCCGGCCTCGTTTTTCCGAAACCCGGATACCTCGCTCTGCTTTCATCAATCACGAAAAAGTATGGAGCGCTGCTTATCTTCGACGAAGTCATGACTGGTTTCCGTCTCGGCAAAGCTGGGGTGCAAGGACTTGAAAACATCACTCCGGATCTTTCCTGTTTTGGAAAAGTCATCGGCGGTGGACTTCCTGTCGGAGCGTTCGGTGGACGCGCGGATGTGATGGATATGCTTGCGCCCATCGGTCCCGTCTATCAGGCAGGAACCCTTTCCGGAAATCCACTCGCCATGGCCGCTGGTCTTGCGCAGTTGCGTGTTCTTTCATCAGGAAAACCCGATGGCTTCGCCCGACTCGATCAGCTCGGCTTCCATTTCGAAACCGGACTGCGCAGCCTCATGGCGAAAAAAGGCATTCCGCATAGCATCAATCGGGTGGGCTCCATGTTCTGTCTGTTCTTCACCGATCGCGAAATCATCAACGTCGATGACGTAATGAAACAAGATCTCGAGTTGTTTAAAAAGTTCTTCTGGGCCTGTTTGGAAAAAGGCGTCTACATCGCACCTTCGCCTTACGAGACTGGTTTCTTATCCCTCTCGCATACAGAAGCGGATATTGATGATACGCTGACGGTATTTGAAGAGGCGCTGGCGGGGATTTGATCGTGGCGGCGGATTGCATCCGCCATGCCTTACATTTCTATCTTATTTCTGTAATTGGCTGGGCGGATACAATCCGCCGCCACGCATTTCACTCCTCCACACTAATCTTCGTGCTCATTGTAAAATTCGTCCCCGGCATGACAATCACGGCTTTGTCATTAGCTATGGCAGTTTCGATGCAGCAGAATTTTTGGTAGCCATCGTTTGGGAGATCGCTGAGTGCGGCGGATTTTTCTGCCCATGGATTCCAGACTACGGTCGATGGACTTCCGCTTTTCTCGATGAGTAGGGTTCGGCCTGATAGATCATCGACCAAGAGCACATTCTCAGAACTATCGTAAATCGAATCCACTTCGCCTTTGAAAATTAGCGGTCCTTTTTGAATGCGTTGCGTGGGTTCACCGACCGTATCCAAGTAATCTGCACCATCTAGATTGACGATCCGCACCTGCTCGATATCCGATACCGCGAAATACGGATGTAGAGCACCCGAAACCACGATGGGGATTTCATTGGTATTGCGCGTTTCAAGTATCACTTCCAACGCCTCGCCGAGTTTGAGAGTGAGTGCGGCGTTCCAGATTCCTTCGGCCATTTCGAAGTTAAGAACCACGCCTTCATCGCTCTCGCTTGCTGAAATGAAATTCCAAAATCGTGTTCTGGCGATCCCATGAGAGGGCATCTCGGGATTGGTTGGATGAGCATTGAACCACGGCCAACAAATCGGCACTCCGCCGCGGATTGCTTTCCCTTCTTTCAGCACCGCATCCGGGCTCAGATACAACACCTCATCTTCATCCACTGGCCGCCACGACATCACATGCGCACCATGCAACGCCACCCGCGCAACACACGTCGGATGATTAATTTCATAAATCGGATAAGACGGCGAGCTCTCACTCAAACGGATGCTGTCAGGAAGTTTCATAGGGGGAAAATTGTTCGCAAAAGACCTACACGGCAATGCGGCGCCACTAGGTCGCTCATCATACTACTCTCGTGAACCTGAAATTTCGAAAAACTTCAATATAGCCAATCTAACTGTCCCATTCCCAAGCCGCCTTGATCTGGTCGATCGCGCGGCGGTCTTTTTTAGTGGGCCTGCCTTTGGCTGCTTCGGCTTTGGCGATCTGCCAGATGCGTAGGTTTTCATAAACCTCTGGCTTGGTTCGATCTTCGTAACACGCCTGCGCCTCGGGTGCGCCGACCCTTTTATCGATCACACCACGCACCAAAATATCGCGAACACCCGGTCCCTCGGCGAAGGGGATTTCCAATACATCGCCGATGTGGATGGAGGAGGATCGCTTCATCACGTGGCCATTGCGTTTCACTTTCCCATTACCGAGAACCTCTCCCGCCAACGCCCTAGTTTTGTGAAATCTAACCGCCCACAACCATTTGTCGGCTCGCACTGAATCTGACATGGCCAGAATAAAAGCTGAAATGCTTCAATGAAGCTAGAGTTTTGGTAGGGCGCTTTTGATAAAAGCGCCGCATGAAATATAGAAGAACATGAATAAATGATAGCGAATCTCCCATGCCATTCATTCACGCGGCGGTTTTATCAAAACCGCCCTACCAAAAATGTAACGTACAAGCGAGCTACCAATCTGCGGTGAAAAAATTTAATCTTCCCACACCTCCATTTTAAAACCAACGATTCGCTATCAACACGTTTTTACAACTCCACTTACTGGTGGTCATTTTTGCGGCGACTACGGTTCTGGGTCGGCTTGCTTCTGTGAGTGCTCCGGTGCTGGTGACTTGGCGGTGTTTGCTTGCTGTGCTTGGCGCGTTTTTCTGGGTGGCGTTGATGCGGGATAGGAAAATTTGGATCGGTAAAAAGCAGATCGTAAGGCTGCTCGGGGTCGGTGTCATCATTGGGTTACATTGGTTGTGTTTGTTTGGCGCGGTGAAAATAGCGAACGTCTCCATCGCTCTCGCTGGCTTGGCGACATTGTCGCTGTTCACCGCTTTCACTGAACCACTTCTCAACGGCCGAAAGATTCGCATCTTCGAGGTATTTCTCGGGCTCATCGTGCTTGCTGGCATTTGTCTAATCGCAGGTGTGGAAACCAACCACGCGGTCGGCCTTGGAGTTGCGCTGCTGAGTGCGTTTCTGGCTTCGGTGTTTCTGGTGTTAAACCGCACCATCGTCATCAACGGTGGCGATCCCATGGTGATGGTCGGTTGGGAAATGGTCGCATCGGCTCTAGTATGTTTTTTCGCGGTGCCGATTCTTGATCCTCTGGGCTTCCCGGCACTTGCGGTAACCGATGCGATGGATTGGCTTTGGATCTTAATTCTCGCGTGGGGTTGCACCGTGTTTGCACAGGCTTTGACGAATCGGCTGCTGCGTACGATCAGTGCATACAATTTCAACTTGGCGGCGAATTTCGAACCGGTTTACGGCATCATCGCAGCGGCGATTATTTTTAACGAACACGCGAATCTGAAACCCGCATTCTACCTCGGCACATCGGCGATCGTGCTCGCAAATTTCCTGCATCCACTGCTGCGGAAACGCTTTGGTTGCTGATGAAATTGAAAGGTTGGCAAGTGGTTCGGCGTTCAGATAACCTCCGCCAAACCCATGAAACGACTCATTCTCGCCCTGTCCCTGCTTACCTCGTTTCACGTTTCCGCTGCGAAGCCGAACTTCATTATCATTTTCACTGACGACCAAGGTTACAACGATCTCGGTTGTTTTGGATCGAAGACGATTAAAACTCCGCACATTGATCAGCTTGCTGCGGAGGGTCGGAAATTTACGACCTTCATGGTTCCCGCACCGGCTTGCACGGCATCGCGCGCGGGGCTACTCACGGGTAGTTATCCGAAACGTGTGGGACTTGAAAAGGGCGTGCTTTTTCCTCAATCCAATTACGGATTGAACGCCGCCGAATACAGCATGGCGGATCATTTTAAATCCATCGGTTACACAACTGCCTGCGTCGGAAAATGGCATCTCGGACACCATCCAGAAACTCTGCCGCGCGCGCATGGTTTCGATTCCTACTACGGTATTCCTTACTCGAACGATATGAACCATCCCGACAATCAAGGGAAGGTGAGCCCAGCTAGCGATGAGAGTTGGCTCAAGCAAGATGAGTTCGTGAAAAAGTGGAATACTCCGTTGTTAGAGAATGAGGAAATCATCGAGCTTCCCGTCAATCAACGCACGATCACCCGCCGCTACACCGACCGCGCGATTTCTTTCATCACTGAAAATAAAGATAAGCCGTTCTTTCTCTACCTCCCCCACTCCATGCCGCACATCCCGCTCTTCGTTCCAGAAGATGCGCATGATTCCGATCCAAAAAACGCATACAAAGCGGTCATCGAACACATCGATGCTGAGGTCGGACGGCTTGTGAAAAGCGTTCGCGATCTTGGTCTTGCGGAAAACACCTACATCATTTTCACTAGCGATAACGGACCTTGGATCAAGATGTCCAATCACGGCGGCAGCGCCCTACCCTTGCGCGAGGGCAAAGGTTCGACCTTCGAAGGCGGACAACGCGTTCCCTGCGTCATCTGGGGACCGGGTCGCATTCCTGCTGGCACGACCTGTGATGAGCTCGTCAGTACGATTGATCTATTACCTTCAATGGCTGCACTCGCGAAAAGTGAAATCCCCGCCGAACACCGCATCGATGGCTTGGACCTATCTGCCACCATTATTGGAGACGCGCCTTCGAAGCGGAAAGAGTTTCTCTATTACACCGTTCAAGGCGAGATCGATGGCATACGTCAGGGCGAATGGAAATTTCTACTCACCGGCAGCAGCATCTGGGGAAAGGGTGCAAAAACATCTGGGCATGTGCTTTTCCACATCACGGAGGATATTTCAGAATCCATAAACCTAGCAGCTGAGCATCCAGAAAAAGTGGCTGAACTCACAGCGCGCTTGAAAGTGTTAGATGATGAGATTGGTAAAAACTCGCGTCCGGTTTGGAAGAAACAATAATTCCACTTAACGCGGCATCATCAGTTCCTCGTCCTTGTAATCTGTGAGATTGCGAAGACCGCTTAATAGTTTTCTGAGTGTGAAAAACAAGAACGCCATGATGGGTACGCCGATGACGATAAATCCATAACCGGTCACTTTAGCGACTTTTTCATTGTAGATCTCGCGGGCATTTGCGGCGGTATGATCGAGATCTCCGAGGAAATACATCGCGAGTCCGAAGTTGAGAAAAGTGCTGATAAAAAACGACATCGCGAAGAGAATCGTCGAACTGAGAATGACTTTGTTGTAATCCTCCTGCTTACCAAGTTCGGTGACTTTGCCTTCGATTTTTGGGATATCGAAAATGGAGTCGGTATAAAGAAACGTGCGCAGCAAGGGGGTTTTCGACCAATGCGACGTAATAACCGCAAAGCCGAGCACAAATGGGATCGATGCTTCTTTGAGACCGAACAACACCGCCGCGTGTTCTTTGACCGTGCCGTCTTTGTTCCAGAGGAAAAGTGTGAGTCCGCCTGTGAGTATCACCGAAAACAAACCGAGGCCGGAGAAGAAATTCATCTTCCGAGTTTTCGCGAAAAACCAGATCCCGTAGATGATGGGAAATGCCAGCGCGACGAAGAGCGCATAAAGCGGCCCGATGTGCCACAGCTTCGCTTCGGCAGCGCCTGGCTCTTTGCTCAAGTAACTGAGCGCCAAGACAGGAATGAGAACATTGATGAGAATGTTCGCTAAAGGATGTTCTTGGGCGGGTTTTGACGAATCTTTCGGGGGCATGGGCTTGGAATGGAGACAGGAAACACGCTAGCTACGCCTCTTGGAAGGCAAAAGCTTTCAGATCAGTTTTTCTTGCGTGAAAGTGCTCTCATAAGGTCATCGAGCTTAGCGGGATCTTTAGAATTTTCAAAAGCTTCCAAGGCATGATCGCCAGTGGCTTTCATCCGAGCACTTAATGCCGCACGCATTTTTTGAATCTCTGGTTGAAGTTCAGGAGAATCGATCAAGTTATTCAAACCATCCGGATCGTTTTCGAAATCATAGAACTCTTCGAGAACTCGATGTTCAAAAAGCTTTACGCGCTCAGCAATTTTCGGATCGCCTGTTGCTGCCTCCTGCATCGCTTTAAAAGTGATGCCACTGGTAGAATCCATACGCATCGGCTTGGTACGACCCGCCCAGAAGTTGATGATATAACCGTAGCGTTTGCTTTGGATCGCTCGGGTCGGAAATGCCTCGCGGGCGTAGGTTCGATGATATTCCGTGAATGCATATCCACGCCCGCCTTGAGCTTTCCCTTCTAACAACGGAACGAAACTATCTCCATTCATTCCCTCCACCTGTTCGAGACCAACTGCATCGAGAACGGTCGGCATGAAATCGATTCCTGAAATGAGATGCTCGGAATTGACCGATCCCGCTTTAATTTTTCCCGGCCAACGCACGATCCAAGGTGTCTTGGTGCTGTGGAGGTAACAGTTTGATTTCGCGAAAGGCACCGCTATTCCGTTATCGCTGAGAAACATCACAATGGTGTTTTCTTCCTGACCCGCTTCTTTCAAAGCACGCAGCACCGCGCCGACCGCTTGATCGCAGCGAAACACCGATGTGTAATACTCCGAGATTTCTTTTTTGATCTCAGGAAGGTTAGGCAAAAATCCCGGGACAGTGACTTCATCCTCTTTGATCTGGCGGGTGAATTTTGGGAGATTTTTTCCCCATGAAATGAGCTCCTGTTGGCTACCTGCGAACGGGCGATGAGGATCGTGCAAATTCGCCATCAGGAAAAACGGTTTGTTTTCTGTAGCGGCTTTTGCGAGGAACTCTTTGGTGTAGGAATGATACTTTTCGATGGATCGACCAATTCCCGCTCCGTCAGCCAGATCTTTTTCCGTGGCAACTAAATCCCAGCAATAACGCGACATGGGTTGCAGATGTTTTTCCTTACCTAAGATGCCGTTGAGATAACCTGCGGTGCGAAGTTTTTCTTGGAGAGTTGGAACCTTTTCATAAATCGGATCGAAACCAATCGCGCCGTTGGTGTGTGGGTAACGACCTGTCATAAGGGTTTGCCGCGAGGGTTGGCAGACAGCGATATTCACATGCGCGTGATTGAACTTCATGCCATCAGCCGCGAGCTCATCTAAATTCGGCGTGATGCCGGGAACCTTACAGCCATACGTTCCGAGCGAGTCGAAATTCAAATCATCTGCGGTGATCAGCAGGATATTCAGCGGAGCTGCTTTGGTTTTATCCGTCGATGTTTCAGCTCGATTGGAGACAATCGATAACAACAAAACGAGGATGATGAAAAAAGCGCGTGGCATGGCTTTAAAGTGAATTTTCAATATCCGATCGTGGTGAAAGGCGATGCAGGAAGCCCGTCCTTGTTATAGAGATTGAATCCAACAGGGAAATTTGTGTAGGCGTAGCGAACTCCGATGGGTTCTTTGACGTCTTTGTTAGAAACGATGAGATCGGATCCATCGATTTTGCCTTCTGCCCAATGCCATGTACCGTCTTTGGCTTGGATGGAAAGCCATGGGATCGCAGCGTCTGGCGTGGCGACTGGTGGCTCGTAGCCTTCTTTTTTGGCAAGCATCAGACCATTTTGCGCATGATCAAAACTAACGCGGATGCTGCTACCATCGATTTTTTGGGATTTGTATAAGGGCCCGCTCGGCACGAGATCTTTCTGTCCGTATTCACGATGCAGCGCCCAACGCGCGAGGCGCAGGCCGATGTCGTGTTTGTTGGCGGGGTGTTCCTTTTTATCGCCAATGTCGATAGTCACGACCATCCCTGTGTTAGGGATGGAGAGCGATTCGAACTGAGCTTGGCGGATCGCAGCGCGGCCATCGCCGCACGCGGGGTTGTCGGTGGGAGATTCGCCGATGGATGAAATCTGGACGAAGTAGAATGGAAACTCACCTTGGCCCCAAACTTTCCGCCAGCCTTCGATGAGTTGTTTCATCTTGGGGAAATAGTCTTTGCCATCTTTCTGATTCCCCTCGCCTTGATACCAGAGCGTGCCGCGCATCCCGTAGCCAACTATGGGAAGGACGTGGTCGAGGTAGCATTCGTATTTTGAAACGGGAACATTAGGGCCGGGAGTTTTGGCGATCCAACTTTCGATTTGGGTTCCACCCTGAGCGGCATAAAGGATGCCGACCGGAACTTTGATTTTTGCCTGAAGCTCACGAGCGAAGGAAACCGCTACGCGGGAATATTTTCCAACCGTCTCGGGAGTGCAAACGGTCCAACCTTTGTTGTAATATCTGAGCGCTGGGAAATTTGCTTCTTTTCCAGAGTCTGGCGGATAAGACGCACGACCAAAAGGACCCGCCATATTGGATTGCCCGGAGCATAGCCAGACTTCACCGATAAGGATGTTAGAAAAGGTTTTGGTCGCTTGTTTGCCTTCGTGGCTTGTGGTGATGGTGAGTGAGCGACCTGCTGGAGCATCGTTCACCGAAGTGAGTGTATCTGCAGTTAGCGGATCAAGCATAACCTTCCAGCTTCCATCGGCTGCGGCGACGGTGGATTTCTTCTGTTTATCGAACTCCACTTCAACCTTCGCGTTGGGCAAGGACTTGCCCCAGACTGGAACCGGGATCTTTTGTTGGAAGACTGCGTTGTCAGCGAAAGGATGCGCGCATTGCGCCTCAAGAGTGAGTTCCGGTGTGGCGGGTTCCTGAGCGTGAATGCATGACGCCAAGGCTAGAATGAAAACGAATGGCTTCATGATAGTTTAAATTTTCCTAACGATTACTCGGTCGCGGCTTTGACAACTTGATCGAGGAGTTCTTGAGTAATTCCTTTTTCCTGCCAACTGCTGATCGGAACCGCGACACTGGCGCCTTTGATTTTTGAAGGCTCGGTAATTTTCGGTGCGAGTTCTTTGCTCGGCAGAGTGTAGATAAACTTCGTTTTGCCACCGAAGTCCTCGATGTAACCATTGGCTAGAGCCGTGAGATCTGAACCGAAGTTTTCGCCTTGGTCAGCTTTCGTCATTTCCGAACCTGTTAGGAAAATGATTCCTTTGAAACTAGCTGGAACGAATGAGTAGGCGACAACGTTATGCGTCTGGTAGGCCTTGCTGGTTACTTCTCCATCGAGCTGCGGCATGGTTCCCCATTTCTCAGCATTTGGCACTCCGCGAGTTGCGATCATCTGCGGAATGAATTCGCCCCAATAGGTTTTCCATGCAGCGATGTAACGACGGACGTTCGCATCGTAAAGTGGATTGCCCGGCTGCATTTGCATGAGGTTGTTGTAATCGTTCATCAGGCTTGGAGCGTTTTTAAGATGCTCAAGTTTCATCCAGCTATTGAGAGGAACTGGATCGCTGTCCATGTAGATGATGCCGGTAGGTCGGCCTGATTGTTTCGCGAGGCGATGGCCGATGGCTGATGCGAAATCTGTGGTGGCGTCTTCCCATGTCGATGCGAAGCGATTGTTCGGTTCGGTCGAGGTGGAAACCATGTAACGCGCGGGTTTATCAGCAGAAGAGCGTTTAGCCATTCGCAACATCACCCGAACCGGTTGGCCTGAGTCTTCGATTTTTAAGGCTGGTGGTTTTTTGCCGAAGCTTGGGCTGGCGATATACCAGACATCACCGATGAGGATGTTTTTGCAAACACGGTCATTCACGAACTCGCCATTAATGGTCATGGAAACTTGCAGAGTTTTAGGTTCTTTGCTGGCAGGCATCGCTGGAACGGTGACGCTCCACTCTTTCATTTCAGGGCCGACAGGGATGGTTTTTTCCACACCGGCGAAACTGAATTTGATGATCTTTTCGCCCGGAGCTTCGGTGCCGTATTCAAGGACGGTGGAGCCAGAAATCGTGATCGGCATGTCGGCTTGGAAGATTGCATTTTCGCGGAACTGAGTGCGGAGGATGGGAATTTTGCGGTATTCGTAAACATTGCCAAGCGTGCTTTGATCGACCACAAATCCGGCGATTTTCATCGGCTTGTCGGGCCATGTTTCACTGGTGACGAGTTTGTTATCGAAATAGATGAACGGTGCTGTGGGGAGCAATGCTTTGTTATAAAGATTGGGTTGGAAACCGATACCACCGGTGCCGTAAGAAAGGCCGCGTGGAGATTTAACGGCTGGTGAGTTAACTATCACTTTCGAGCCATCAATTTGGAACGTGGCTGGATGCCAAACGCGATCTTCACCAGCGACCCAGAAATGGGTCACTTTCGATTCACCATCGGGAATGATCGTGGGTGAAGGAAAACCGTCGGGAGTGTTAGAAGGTTTTAAAGTGGTTTCCGCAACCACGAGCCCCCCATCGGCGTGATCGAATTCGACCGTCAACTTATCGCCTTGGACGGAATAGGATTTGAATATCGGTCCGTCGGTGACGATGTCTTTTTTACCATACTGATTTTTCAGAGCGTGGTAGGCGAGACGCACAGCAGGGATAGTTTTTTGATTGTAGTGAATGGCGCCAGCGATATCGATCTGGCAAGCCATGCCTGTGTTAGGAATGTCACGTGCCATCAAAGCACCGAGACGCATTTCCGCCATTTCAGCAATGCTCGGATAGTTAACCGCATAGACCCATTGCCAAAAATAACTTCCGTTATTCGGAGTGAGTTCGGCAGACGGATTGAATCGTTTCTGGGTCTTGTAGTAGAGACTGAATAACATCAAATAGCTTTTGATTGAGTTCCTCACCATGGCGGGTGATGTATC
>JANPJY010000087.1:0-2471 GCA_031425735.1 Akkermansiaceae bacterium
ACGGCTCTCCGAGAGGCTCTCCAATATTAAGCTTGCTCTGCCAAAAACGAACGGCGGCAAAGCTCGGCGTATTTCCCCTGATTTGCCAGAAGCTGATCGTGGGTGCCTTGCTCGATGACTTTGCCTTTTTCTAGGACGTAAATACGGTCGGCGTTTTGGATAGTGGAGAGGCGGTGCGCGATGACGAAAGCTGTTCGATTTTCCATCAAATGATCGAGCGCGGATTGGATCTGGCGTTCGGTTTCGGAATCGACCGATGCAGTGGCTTCATCGAGCAAGAGGATGGGTGCGTCTTTCAAGAGGGCGCGTGCAATCGAGAGGCGTTGTTTTTCGCCGCCGGAGAGTTTCACGCCGCGTTCGCCGACATTGGTATCGAGTTGTTTGGGGAGTTCGCGGACGAATTGATCACCGTTTGCCGCGGTTAGCGCCTTCCAGATGGCTTCGTCACTCGCGCCGCGTTTGGCGAGTTCGAGATTTTCTCTGACCGTTCCGTTGAAGAGGAATGGTTCTTGGGTAACGTAAGCGAGTTGGTTGCGCAGGGAATTTTTATGGAGGGTGCTGATGTCTGTTCCGTCTAACAGGATGTCTCCAGAGTCCTTTTCATAAAAGCGCGCCAACAAAGACAACACCGTGGTTTTTCCGGCACCGGTGGTTCCAACGAGAGCAATGGTTTGTCCCGGCTCAGCCGATATCGAGATGCCATCCAGAGTGGATTGATCCTGATAAGCAAATGAGACATTTTTAAACTCTACGCTACCTCGGGAGCGTCCTGGGAATGTTTCACCATCGGTTGCATGGAGCTCTTCTTCAGCATCCAGAATTTCAAAGACTCGGTCGGCAGCGGATCTGCCTGATAGAATCATTTGATTGAGAGAGTTGAGTCGATCGATTGGCTCGTAGAATAGAGAAAGGAAAAGCAGGTAACGTGTGAAATCGCCAAAACTCATTTCGTTGTCCATGACGGCAATACCTCCGAAAGCGAGAACTAGGACGTAACCGGTTGTGCGAAGGAATGACATGCCTGGCGAATAAAATGCCCACCAGCGCATCATTCGCAGGGTTGCTTGACGCAGATGTTCGGAGGCTTGGTTAAACCGAGTGTGTTCGACGGCCTCGGCGGCGTAACTTTTGATTTGGCGAATGCCTGCGATATTATCGTGTAGCAATGAGTTCATATCGGAGGTCGCTTCGCGCTGATTGCGATAGCGATCCCTGCCTTTCGTAGAGTAAATCCATGCGCCGATTGCTAAGAGGGGAATGGGAAGTGTTGCCCAACCCGCGACGACGGGATTAAGAATATAGAGGTAAATCCCAATCCCCAGAACCTGAAGGATAGCGATGATTCCTTGTTCGATGCCGTCGATGAGGACGCGCTCCATGTTGGTAACGTCTTCCACAACGCGGGTCATGATGTCCCCGGTGCGACGGGTATCGAACCAGTTGAGCGGGAGGAACTGGATTTTCCCATAAAGATCAGAGCGTATGTCATAGATGACCTTCTGCTCGAAGTGGTTGTTGATGAAAATCCGAGCGCCATTCAGGGCCTCGCGGATGCCGAAGGCGAGGAGGGTGATAGCGACCCAATAAGGGAATTCTTGGTGCCGGTCGGCATTCGGAAGAATTTCGTCGACCGCATACCCAGTAATAGTCGGGAAGACGAATAGAGCGGCGGTCATACCGATGGCGCAGAATAACTGCAGGCTGGCCAGCATCGGGTAGCGCCTTAGGTAAGAAAATACTCTGAGTATGGATTTCATCGTTCGCGGCGCACGCTTGGCGTGGGTGGACAATTTGTAAAGCCAAGCTTTAAATGTGACCCAATAAAAATGAAAAAATTCGGCACTTTTGGTATTGCCGTGCCGAGATAAGTTATTAGTCTCCAAACACTTTCAGATTTCATAGTTTTTACAAACAAACTTATGGCAACAACCTTTGGTGTTCTTACATTCATAATCCTCCTCGCGTCAGCGTTCATTTCGTTCAAGAATAATGGACGAATTAACATCGAAATTGAGGAGAAAAACGTAGCTTTAAAGAACCTCAAAGTTAGTCAGGACGAGCTGAAACAGAAGCTTGCTACCCTGGAGAAATTGCCGGCGGAGCTCACTAGCGTTCAGGGAGACACCGAAGCAGCTATCAAAGAGCAGGCAGTATTATCAGAAAATATCAAAAAGCGGAAAGCTACTTTTGAAGCGGAAACTCAAAAAATAGCAGCCAGCGGAAAAGAGTATGAAGAAATTAAAGCTGCCTTGGCGGCGGTAGGCGAGCCAAGTGAGCTCGTGATCAAGTCAAAAGGTATGCGAATCAAATTGCAGGAGATGGACGTGATCATCGCCAACAAAGATTCCAAACTTAAAAATTTAACTGCTGAAAATACCAACGCCGAAGATTTAGCGAAGCGCTTGAAAGAAAATATTGAAGTTATGAGCCGCGGCGGTTCGTTGCCGTCTATGAAGACGAAAATTCGGCAA
>JANPJY010000088.1:0-57991 GCA_031425735.1 Akkermansiaceae bacterium
ATAACCACCGCATCCAAAGCGGCTAGGGCAACGAGAGGCTTGTAAGCAGATGCTGGTGGATATGCAGATTGAAACGCTCGTCCAAAAAGTGGTGTCGCTGGATCGTCTTGCAAGGCTTGGAATTCCTCTCCGCTGATACCCGGAATGAAACGGTTTAGATCGAATGTCGGACGTGATGCCATGACTAAGACCTCACCCGTAACGACATCGATCACGACAAAAGCGCCCCGCTCACAACCTTTCGCCAGAACTTCTTCAGCCAACTTCTGCCATTTTAGATTCAAAGTCGTGACCACCGTGCCACCTGGCCGCGGACGTTTGACCTGTTCTTCTAAGAGTTTATTGCCGTTCTCATCAAACAGCAGACGCTTCATGCCATCCACGCCTGTGAGTTGCTCATTAAAGAGTTTTTCAAAGCCCGCACGACCTTCACTTTCCTCCCAGAGCGGTTCATTAAAATTGATCGGCCCGGTCGGTAATTTCCCAACACTTCCTGCATAACCGATGATATGTGCCGCTAGACCTTTGTGTGGATAGCTCCGACGATAGACTGGCGATAAAATCAGCCCAGCAGGCAATTTGGATTCGATTTTTTTCGCCTCCTCCTCGCTCAACATTCGACTGAGATAAAGTGGCAACCAACGTCTGTTTCGATAATGATCATAGATCTCATCGTCTGTTCTTGGGTAAGTGAGCTCTGTCACTCCGTTCAGCTTTGCCATCCGTGAACGCGCCCATTCAATGATATATGGCCGACCCACATCTTGAAATTGCTGGAACTGTAAAGCGACCTTATATGCCACTTCGTTTTGGGCAAACGGCTCTCCGTTTCTATCAACAATTTGCCCGCGCGGCGCGGGAATTTTCAGAGAAATCGTGCGAGCATCTTTACGCGTCAGGATAGAACCCTCGCTCGCAGATTTTTTAGCCGCAAGTGATTCAGCAAGTTTCAATGCTGCATCTGGACTTACCCCCGCAGGAGCTTCTGGCGTTTGGCTAAACGCCAATTCCGCACAGCAAATCGCAGCAATGATTAAAGCAAACTTCATCAACTCATTCAACGTAGGGTTCCCCGCCCGTTGGGGCAAGAACCAAGAACTTCTCAATGCCTGAAATGACGGTGTCCTGTGAATACCATGGCCATGCCTGCAGCATCAGCAGCGGCGATGACTTCTTCATCGCGCATCGATCCGCCGGGCTGGATACAGGCGGTCGCGCCTGCATCGATGGCGGATTGCAAGCCATCGGCAAATGGGAACATCGCGTCCGAAGCGACGATGGAGCCTTGAAGAGATAAACCAGCTTCTTTGGCTTTCCAAATCGCGATCCGTGAGGAATCCACACGGCTCATCTGGCCGGCACCTATTCCCAAGGTGCGATCTGCGCTCGCATAGACGATCGCATTTGATTTTACGTTTTTGACAATGCGCCAACCGAAGCGCATCGCACGAATTTCTTCCTGAGTCGGCGGACGTTTGGTCACCACTTTGCTTTCCAAATTATCCAAACCGAGAGCTGTGTGATCACGATCCATCACCATCAAACCACCTGGACTCGAACGAATCACCGGTGCTTTTTTCGCAGAGAGGTAAGCATCGTTGATTTTCATCAAACGCAGATTCTTTTTCTTCTGAAGCAGAGCCCGTGCATCGGGTTCGAAATCTGGCGCGATGATCACATCAGTGAAAATTTCTGAAATCACCCGCGCCAACTCCAGAGTCAGCGGACGGTTGGTGACGATCACACCACCAAACGGGGCTTGGCGATCGGTCTCAAAGGCTTTCTGCCAAGCCAAACGCAAATCCTCGTCGTCCTGACCGACACCGCAGGGGTTGGTGTGTTTGAGAATCGCAACTGTTGGACGCACGAAATCCAAAATCAAATCCGCTGCGGCTTCGATGTCTAAGATGTTCGTGTAGCTGAGCTCTTTGCCCTGAACTTGAGTGAAACAAGACGCAAAATTTCCATACAACGAGCATTTCTGATGCGGGTTGTCTCCGTAGCGAAGCTCCTGTTCGAGCGGTAAGCTTAGGGTAAACGAACAACCTGTTCCCTGCCTGCATTGGCCAAGGAAATTGGTGATCGCTCCGTCATATTGCGAGGTGCGGAGAAACACTTTAACCGCTAGTTGTTCGCGGAGACCTTTGGTCGTATCGCCGTGATTGTTGCGCATTTCATCTAGCACAACTGGATAATCTTCCGGCAAAACTACCACCGTCACATGCGAGTGATTCTTAGCCGCACTGCGCAACATCGATGGACCACCGATGTCGATGTTTTCAATGGCCTCTTCCAAAGTCACCCCCGGCTTTGCCACGGTTTCTTCGAAAGGATATAAATTCACCACCACAAGATCGATAGGCGGGATGTCGTGTTTCTTCGCATCTGCCACATGATCTTCATCATCGCGGCGATGCAACAATCCTCCGTGAACTTTCGGGTGAAGCGTTTTCAAACGACCTTCAAAAAGCTCTGGCGCGCCGGTGTATTCGGAAACGTCGATGACCGTGAGTCCTGCTTCACGCAGCGATTTTGCGGTGCCGCCTGTGGAGAGGAGCTCGACTCCCATCTCTGCGAGTCCTTTCGCAAACTCTACCAAACCTGTTTTATCAGAAACCGAAAGCAACGCGCGAGTAATAGCCATATTGTGGATTTGTGTGGTTCGCCCGACTACCCTCAGGCAATCGAACACGCACCCCGTAACCAAGCCCTCGGAAACACGCAAGCGGGAATCCACTATTTCGAACCCTTGACCCTTGGATTTTCAGAAATCAATCGAACGCTTTAGGATCTTCCTGCAAGCGAGACAACGCCATCGCATCAAGTCGGTCTTTCTCACGTGTTGAGTTTGATTTCCAAGCGATCAGGGAAGTCTTTGAAGCAACTTTGATATGATGCCCTGCCACACTGAATGCGTCCGCGTCTGTTGCCACATCCGCATAATTTCTGGAGTTCATCCGTGTGAAAATGTCGATCTGGCATTGTTCCGCTGCCTCGATTATGCGGATAGCTCCCTCTTCATCGGTAAAATCATCCACTGTGAGTTCTCGGGCAAAGCCCTCGCCGTAATTTGCCAAACCATCCAATAGACGTTCTTTATTTTCCACAGAGTTCTCTATGAGAATATCCACATCCTCGGTGAATCTGACATAGCCTTGGATGGAAACCGCAATTCCCCCGACGACGATAAAGTCGACCTTAGCTTCAGCGAGGAGCACCAACAGTTTTTCGAACGAAGGTTCCATCATCGATAGGTGGTTTCCAGTTTCCCTTTCTTAAAAATTGGGCATTGAGGCGAAGCATTTCAAGACGCTGAAAAAGGGGAATTACCGTGAGGCTACCTCCCACTCTTTTCTTCAACGGTTCTTGGAACTCATTTTTCACTTAGACAAACTAAACCACCTTCAAACTACCAACAAGAGAAAAGCCATAGCCTGACAGTCCTTAAACATTCCCCCCAATCTCCACCACCCAACACGTCCATTCATCCACTCGGAACCGCACATTTCGCCCGCAGAGCTCCGCCCCGTAAATTTTATCCGCCGCTTTCGGCGATGCCGCTGGCCTTGCATCCAAAGAAAGCGCTTCGCGTATCACCCGCTGCGAACGTTCATCCAATGCCTGAAAATCCTCCATCGCCGCCGGCTCAATCTCCACACTCAGCCTTGAAATTTCATCCGCCGCATATCCACAAAGCGCATCTGTCACACTCTCCACAAATGGTAAATACGGTTTCACATCGAAGATCGGTGTGCCATCAATCAAATCCACCCCCGAAACATGAATCAGCGGTGGCGGCATTCCCTCGCACGCAACAAAATCAATACGATCCAATTTCACCAACGACAAGCCCAGCCCGTTGGGTCGAAACGTCGAGCGACTCGCAAACACTCCGACCCGTTCATTTCCGCCCAATCGCGGCGGTCTAACAGTTGGGTGCCAGCCTTTTTCCGCTGTCTCGTGAAATCCAAAGATTAGCCATAGATGCGAGAAACCTTCCAGCCCTCGCACGGCGTCCGCGGATCGATATTTCTCAGAAAATTCCAATATCCCCCACGCCGATGGACAAAGCCCTGGCTGACGTGGAACTCCAAACTTCCCACCAAAACAGGTTCGCAAAATCCCTATGGGCTCGATCTCCATACTCTGGCGGAAAAGTTTTTCGAAATATGAAAAAGAACGACGATCAGTTCATCTTGATGTGGATCCGACTGCGCACCAACTCATCTTCTTTGCGAACGTCCCATGTCATCGATTCGAATTCACGGGTCGCTTCGATCAATTTTAAAATGGAGGCTTTATCGCTCATGAACTCTTTACGTGTAGCTTCATCCTTAATGAGAGAATCTTTATTTTTTTCAGCCACTTTTAACATCTCTTCTGCGTAGTTGCTGAGCACATTGAAGTTCATACGGAATTTGATGCCCTGCCCAGCATCGCCACCTAACGCAGCCTTACCAATTAGATCGCCTGCTTGAAGTTTAGAGGACGAAGCAACGAACCAATCATTATTGAGTGTGACCGATGGTAAGAAATCATCTTGGAAAAATGGCATGGCGATGAACCAAGTCACCATTCCGTCTTTCTCTGAACTAATGGGCTTCTGCATCGGAAGCTTCATCTTTGTTAGTTCACTTACTTTCGCTAGCAAAGTGGTGCTGTGAGTGTTCATGGTTTCCCATGCTTTTCCAAGTTTCGCCCGATCCGCGACAGGTGCGATCATGGCGAGGCGAGGCGCTTTGGCTTCGTTTACAACATCTTGAGGGATGCCAGCAACCGCCGGCATCGCGCCTTTGAGATCGACCAAAAACACGAATTCCTGACCCAAGCCATCCATGAGATCGCCCGATGCAGCCTGATACAACCCGAGCATATCCTCGCGAAAACCCGTATCAAAAAGTTTCAGGTATTCTTTCATCTCCTTCATTTTTGGGTCTTCGATTTCAAGCGCTGAGAACTTGATTGCCATCGCATAGGCAGTCTCTGCAATGAGCTCCAGATATTCAGTCACTTGCTGGTTATATTTCGCGTTGCTTGGATAATTCAGGAAAAAAAGATTGTCTGCATCATCACCCAGATGCGCGAGGCGAGTTGTAGCATTCCAATCTACTCCGCCTTTATCGTGACCACCAAAACTATCGATTTTCAAACCATCATCCAAGTATGCAACCATACCGAACGTGCTGGTAGAGCCCAATGCTAGAAGTGCTTTTTCTCGCTCTGCAAACAATTGCAGCATTTCTTCAATGTCGCGCATTTGATCACCGCCGGCGATGCCATCACGGAATCCCAACGCGTAACTCGCCGCGCCACCTGCTTGCTCGACTACGGTTTTGAGCGCTGCTTGGTCGCCATACGAAACGGAGAGAAAAGGTTTGTCGCCGAACTCATCGATGAACTTCATTTTATCAGAAGCCCCCAGAGATTTCTTAGGCTCAGCCACCAGTTGCAATGAAGCCTCATCGCCACCGATCATCATGACGACATATTCTCCAATGGTGCCGGTTGCGAAAATCATGTTTTTCTTCGATAAGCTAGCGATCAGCGCATCGACGGTTTCCGGTTTCATGGTCTCTTCCATGCTCTCGCGATTTTCGGCAACCATTTTAGCTACTTTTTCACCGATGAGCTTATAGCCTACGAACTTCGATCCGCCCGTCTCGATTGCTACCGGTGCAGCCATTTCACCGGCCATGCCGAAAATTGCCATGCTTGAGGAAACCATCTGCGCAGCTTGCTCCAGTTCACCCTCTTTCGCACGAAACGCGAAATACATGGGTGGAAACTCTGCTTTATCAAGGAGCGCCACTCCTGATTCTGGATCCTCTAAAAATTTTGTGAATGATTCACTCTGCATATCACCACCTAACAACTCGCCGAACTCTTCCATATTCCCGCTCTTGGCGACTGCCTGCACTGCCTTACCAAATGCAGCAGCTTGGAAAAACGACATGCGTTCATTGATTTTCAACAAATGTCCGAACTGATCACCGGATGTTTTTCCAAAAGCAATTGTGACTTCCTGGCCTAGTAAAGTCCAAGCTCCTGAACCTTCAGCCATTTCGTCCTTTGGTATCTCACCTGCGAAATCTTCATCCGGTGCTTGCTCGACATCCAATTCCAGTTCGTCTTCCATTAATTCATCGACACCAAGTCCCGCATTCATACGCGCTCTCTGCTCTTGGAAAACTCCAACGGCTTTCAAGGCTTTTAGCTTATCGAACGATTCCTTAGCTTGATAAACCGAAAGCAGCATTTCTGTCTCCGCAGGAAGATATTTTGCGAACCCCATCTTCGCCGCACGCTCCTCCGGACTCAGCACGATTTTTGACTTTTTCGCCTCCTCGGATTTTTTCTCGTCCTTAGGCTTTTCGGTATCCTCAGGCTTCGCCACGATCACCGGAGCTGCCTTATCAGCAGTGACCTGTTTTGGTTTTTCTTTGCAGCCCACGAATGCAACCATCGAAAACACCAATAAACCAAAATTCTTTACTTTCATTGCACAAAGTAAAACCCACCATTGCAAAGAACATCAAACCATAAATATGGATTTATCAGATTTCAGAAAAGAATACTCCGCTAAAGGCCTGCAACGACAGGATCTCGGTGACGATCCAATCCAACTTTTCGAGCGTTGGTTCCAACAAGCCACTGAGCTCAATATTCCCGAGCCCAACGCGATGACTCTTTCAACTCTCGCGTCCGATGGTTTTCCCTCCCAACGCACCGTTCTACTCAAAGCCTTTGACCAAAAAGGGTTCACCTTCTTCACCAACTACCATTCGAGAAAAGCTCAACACATCGAGGCTAACCCTAAAGTTTGTGTCCTGTTTCCATGGATCACCCTCGAACGCCAAATCATCATTCAAGGAGTTGCGGAAAAAATCTCCACAGCTGAATCTCTCAAATACTTTATCACCCGACCACGTGAATCCCAAATCGGCGCATGGGTTTCTAACCAATCCGAAGTCATCACCTCCAAAAAAATTCTTCTCCAAAAATTTGAGGAAATTAAATCTAAATTCCAAGATGGTGAAATCCCTCTCCCATCTTTCTGGGGTGGCTATCGCATCGTTCCTCAAACCATCGAGTTCTGGCAAGGTGGCCCCGGCCGCATTCACGATCGATTTATCTTCACTCGCACTGCCGATAGCTCCTGGCAAATCGATCGCCTCGCTCCGTGAGCCTGAGCCATACATTCAATAATCAAACCCTAATGATCCCTCTCTTTTCCAAAACTCTCCCCTTTCTCTTCATCACCCTCTTCCTCACCTCCTGCGCAGATAAAAAGCTAGAAACGCCTCCCCCTACTCCCAAAAAAGAGCAAGCACGCCTGGTGGGTATAATCGCCTCAGTAAATAAAGACCCAGACTTTGTGCTCATCCAATCCTACGGAAGTTGGAATGTTCAAACTGGAGTGATCCTCGCCACCCTTGGCTCAAATGGCCGTGCCGCGAACCTCAAAGTCACAGGTGAAAAGACCGGACAATTTGCCGCCGCCGACATCCAATCCGGAACTCTAGAGATCGGCGACAGTGTTTACACAACCCTCTCAAGTGAGGCGATAGATGTGAAAGAATCGGAAGCAAAGCCACAAGAGCCTGAGACTACAGACACGTCAAATTAGAGGCACTGGTGTGCCGCCGTCCGTAATACAATCTCTCAACGAAGCATTTCAAAAATCTGATTTCTAGGGCATAGCAACCAGCGTAAAATATGGGCAGGAGTAATGGAATATCGCCAATCAAAGAATTGGACAATTCCGTATTCACAGAGTAATTACTTAATAAACCCAAGTCCTTTTAATCTGGCATGAAAACCCAATCCTTTTTTCACCGAAAACCCAGTGGCTTCGCGCTCATTGCCACCATCCTACTGATGGTTTTGCTGGCGATCATTACCGTCGGCACTCTTAGCCTTTCCGTCGTCACCCTCCGCAACAACGGCAACGAGTCCGCTCAAAACGTTGCGCGAGCCAATGCCCGCATGGCGCTAATGATCGCTATTGGTGAGTTACAACGCCACACTGGTTCTGACACACGCGTCACTGCTCAAGCTAATATTGTGGATGAAACATATCCTCAGGTGTTGGGCATTTGGCGCAGCTGGGAAGGATCGGATCATGAAGCTAACGGTCGCCCTATAGCCCCCCTATACAGCGCGAAGGATGAGACCGAGACCTCCGGTGGCACGGGTCGTTTTGTCGACTGGCTAGTTTCCACAGCCGCTACAAAGAGCACACCCAAAATCAATGATGCTCCATCCTTAGTTCAAACCACAGCAGGAGCTGATACCATTCCCCTACTCGCAGATGGCTCGTTACAATCCTCAGACACACGTCAAGTTCACATAGTCCCGACTCAAATGGAAGATGGTGGACGCTTTGCTTGGTGGGTTTCTGGAGAAAATCAAAAAGCCCTCCTAGCTCAACCCTACGAACCAAGAAATGGAACTGAAGCTGCCTTAGCGGAAATGGGTCAATCATACTCCATATCAGATCCAACAGTGTTTGGACTGACTTCTATGATAAACGATCCAGAGCTCCATAGTCCAGAGGGAGCCCCAGTCAAGCCAGGTCGGAAAGCGATTAGCCGTCAATCCATGGCTTTGATAGATCCCGATAATGCCACCAAGCCTGAAAAGAAATTCCACGATCTATCCACTTATTCCATTGGACTTCTAACAAATACCGCAACTGGCGGTTGGCGTAAGGATCTCTCTTTGCTCACCGAGAGATGGGATGCGATTTACGCAAGCCCACCCGGAAGATTACTTCCTCTCTTCCGTTACACACCTACAGCGGGAACTACAGCAACTTCACAAGTACCAAAGCCGTTGAAGCCGGCAGCCACGCTCGACATTAGCAACACGGGTGCAGGCGCGGCCGCGGTAACAGCAGCGACTCCAAATCAGTCGAATTTATATCCATGGAGCAATTACTCCGATATCCTCAATGTGAGTGGCTTAAAACAGCCTAATACTTTTCAGGCAGCATCCGCTTCATGGCAGTCACTGGTTAGTTTTGCAACCTCTTACAAAAATTTTTCTGTGAATTCAGGTGTGGTGGAAAGCCCGTTTACTTGGGATATCGTTACAGGGAATAACGCTACATGGATGGGCGGCAACGCCGCCAAGGTTATCAATCTTTACAACTATAAACACGTACAGCGCTTACATACCCAAATCGCCAGGTTCCAGGCTCTTATCTATGCAAGGGCTGTTCCAATGGTCCCTGCCACAACTCCAGCCAGATACAATTTGAGGCTGATGTTTGTTCCGATTATTACCCTATGGAACCCCTATAATGTTGGTTTAACCATCGGTCCTCTTACTGGTTTAAATGAAGAACTAGTAATCGGGTGGACACGCTCGCTGCCGATCAACTTGGCGGTAGTCAACCAAGCCTCCGGCCCCTGGTTTTCGAATCCTGCTTTGGTTCCCAAAAGTAGTTATATTATGGTAGCACCAGGAAACATGCAATACTTTGACGTCAACGGCAACTTTGGCAATGTTGCGACTGGTGATGGGCTTGATTATGAGATGGCGAGCAACGTAGCAAAAGGATATCCACAGTCTAGATACTTAGATATCCGTACTTTCGGAGCATCGCTTCCCCCTGGCAAACTTACATTCAAACCGGGAGAAGCGAAAGTTTTCTCACCTAGATTACCAGGTCATATCCATTGGGCTGGAAGCGTTAGGCTGGGAGAAGGTTTCAGCCAAAACAACATTCTAGGTTTTGAGTTTGCGGGCGCAGGCAATCTTCTCGCATCAGCAAGATATTGGTTCCTCATGAAAAATGACAGAGTGACAAAACCATACAGAGCACTTAGGCCGGGTCTGGGTTTCGCCATGTCATTCGGCAAGTCAAGTGGACCTTTTTACATGACCAACCCTTCGCATGTGGGCGTGCAATCACAATGCCACAACCTGTCTACACTGGCAGCTGAACCTGCAGATCCAGCCAATGCGTATTGGCCGCCTACCGGTGTCGATGAAGTGGGCTATTCGATAGGAGAACTCGCAAACGGTCCTTGGATTCCTGTTTTTTCAGTCAGCATGGGCCCGCGGACGACCATTGGCACCGGGCCTGGCACAGAGCAGAACCGACCGACCAAAGGAGTTTTACAAAGCAACCCGCTTGCCTCCATGTCGTTAACTGATCCGGTAAGCGGCGATCCAAAGGCTCACCCCGCAAACGGCACGTTTGACATTACTTATCACTCGATGAGTGCAAACTCATCTCTCACACCCAATTTAAGCACTTCGAAAGGCTTTATTGCCACAGGTTATCAGAGTGGTGACGGCCTTTCACGACTCGTCATGGCGGACATCCCCCTTCGCCCGATAGCATCTCTGGTTGAGCTTCTAGGGTGGAATCCCAGAGGAAATAATCCCTATCCGCCGTTTCAGCACAACCTGATCGGCAATAGCGATGCCACCCCGCTCATTCCAAAAAATCAAGTCGTGCCCCCCACCCTCTCTCCAACTAGCGTTGACTACAACCTGATGCATGACGACGCCTACTGCGCAAACCACCTTCTTTTTGATGATTGGTTTGTATCTTCGATCACTCCGCAGCCGGCTTCATTTGGAGGAACCATTTCCAAAGACATCAATACTTTCTATCGAGATTATCTAACCGGTTCCGAAAAATTAACCAACCGAGTCTATCGAAGAATTCGAGCAGACACTGAACTTACACCGGCACAAGTTACGGCTCTTACCACAGAAATCATCGATACCAATCCAAAAACTGGTAGGAATGATGGATGGCTGAAAGTCGCATCACGTCTAGAAGTCGAGGGAATGTTTAATGTCAACACCACTTCGGTTGAAGCATGGAAAGCTCTGTTAGGAAGGGCAAAAAGCCTCGAGCAAATCGCTATTCAAGGCGCAAACGAAGTCGTTGCACAAAATGTTGCTGACAAGCATGTTGTGACACGTGGGCCCATTGCGCCAGATGTGGAGGCAGGAACCAACACAAGTTTTGGAGGACAATTTGCAAATGCATCGGAGTATGCTGGATTTCGAAGTCTCACTGATGAACAGATCAATGATCTCGCTGTGAAAGTGGTGGAGCAAGTCCGCCTGCGCGGCCCGTTCCTTTCTCTATCCGAATTCATCAACCGCCAACTCAGTAGTAATGATGATCTGGCCATTGCTGGTGCCATCCAAACCGCAATTAACAATCTCTCCGAGGATCCGATGGAGATCCTGCGCAATCCTGTAAACTCCCTCTCAGATAACACCATGTCTCCCAGCGATGCAAAAGTTGCTAATTCCGGTTATGCATTCCCTGAAGCAGCCGTTGGCTCTAGTGCATACGGTGTTCCAGGTTGGATCCGGCAAGCTGACATACTGCGCCCCATCGCACCCATTCTATCTATTAGAGACGATACCTTTACCATTCGTGCTTATGGCGACTCCCTAGACAAAGATGGCAAGGTCGTAGCCCAAGCTTGGTGCGAGGCAATAGTCAAAAGAACTCGTGAATTATGCGATCCATCAGACGCTGCTGACTCAATTGACCCACCAACAAATCCAAGGAACATAACATTCGGTAGAAAATTTGAGATTATTTCTTTCAGATGGTTAAACGCAGATGAAGTCTGAGCCTTGGAACCTGATGAAAACACAGCTACATCCATGAATAAATTCTGCACCATTGCCATCCTTACCACAGTCTGTTTCTTATTCGCAAACACACTTGAAGCGAAATCACGCTCATGCCGCGTTGTGTTTCCTGAACGCCCTCAAGATGCTCCGAAAAACGCTTACATCTTTGACGGCAAAGAAAGCCAGAGTGTCACCTTACCTAGCATGAATTTATCCGAGGTGATTGAGTTACCAAGTGGCGAACTCACCATCGCCATGATATCTAACAAGATCACCGATCCCAAAGCTTTACCCCCGAACGCACCATTCCTTAGGATTCCTGAGAAATTAATGGAATTCTACATTATCATTACTTCCGATCCAAATAACAAAGACCTTCCAATCAAAATGAACCTTGTGGACACAGGAGAAGGCAAACTCAATCCAGGAGAGATTCTCTGGTATAATTTCACTAAGCATCGGATTGCCGCGAAGCTGGGCAGTGCTGACCTAATAGTCGATCCCGGTGGCCGAGCTATCTCCAAAGACCCTACTCCTACCAGCGGCTACTACGTCGCGAAATTCGCTTACCAAGAAAATGGCAAAGGCGCATTTGCGCCAATCACAGAACAAAGCTGGTGGCACGACAGCAATAGCAGACATTTGGGATTCATGTACAATTCCGGCGGAAAATTACCCAAAATATACTTCTTCAGAGACTTCCGTGATCCAGATGAAGAAAAGACCACTGGAGAATCAAAAACTGCAGTATTAGAGTAAATAAACCCTTTCAAAATATCCCAATGAAAATCCCCCTCCTTATTCTTGTTTCGCTCATCACTTTATTTTCCCATACGCATGCCAAAGATGCTGCTACACGTACTTGCCGCATTCTGTTTCCAGATCGACCCGCCGGTGCTCCGAAAACCCTCCACCTCTTTGATGGCATCACCTCTCAGGAAGTCGAGCTAGCAAGTATGAACCTCTCCCCGTTATACAAGCTCCCTCCTGGTGCTATACAACTCAAACTTTTGGACGCCAAAGTTGATGATCCAAAAGCCGTTTCTCCCGACGCTCCTTCTGTCGAAATTCCAGCAGACTATACTGACTTCTTTCTACTCGTCTCCAGTGATCCAAACAACAAAATTGCACCCGTCAAACTACAAGCTATCAACTTGGAAATTGAAAATTTCAAACTCGGCCAGACGCTATGGATCAATCAATCTGACAAAACCGTCGAGGGAAAATTAGGCGAGCAAAGCTTATCCCTTAAACCTGAAAGCTCTCAAATCGTGGATTCCCCAATCAGCGATAAAGGCATAGCGACCAGTGGTTACTTCAATGCGAGTTTTACTTATCAAGTCCAAGGAAAAGACGCGTTTGAACCTATCACAGAACAACAATGGTGGTACGACGCTGCGAGCAGACACCTAGGTTTTATCATAGATTCAGGAGGGAAATTGCCAAAAATTTACTTTTTCCGAGACTTTCGTGATAGTGAGCCAGTTAAAGAAAAGAAGTGAATTTTCAGTAGATAGAACGACCCAAAAAATCGTCCCGGAGCATTTCAAAATCTTCGATCTTCCTCACTGATTTGTTCCGAACGCAACTTTTTCACCCGCAGACGGTTAAGTTCTCGCCCCGTCCCAGAAAGTTGACACAGATCACTTCCGACATAGGATAAACCCATATTTAAAACTAACTCATGAAAATAGCTTCCCCCAACCAAAACATCCGTCGCTCCAAACTCAAAGGTTTCACGCTTTTAGAAATCGTCATCGTTCTCGGTATCATCGGCGTTATCATCGCTGGATCGATTGTCGGACTCAGTAAAATCGGTGACAGTGCAAAAATCCAACGTGTAGAGAGCGACTTCAATAATCTACGAGCGGCGGTTCTGAGTTACAAAATGCTGGCAGGTAGCGCGCCAACTACCCAACAAGGTCTAGAAGCGCTTTATGTAAAACCTTCCAGTCCTCCCATACCAAAACGTTGGTCATCTGCAGGAACAAAAGGTGTTCCAAATGACCCTTGGGGTGTTGCTTACCGCTACCGCAATCCAGGGAAAAAAGACGCCACCGAATTCGAAATCTACACCTTCGGTCCTGATCAATTGGAAAACACCGATGACGATATGTCCTCTCAGGACTAACCCAGAGTGTTTCTAGTGACCTTTTTTAAGCCCAGTGCTTAAAAGAATTAAGAAACATCAAAATCTTGCATCCGAGCATACAGTCCAATCTCCGCTCTTCTCTGCTGCCTTCACGTCTGTGTGCATGCCGAGATCTCGTCCGGGTTAACTCCGCTAAACAGGGTTTCACACTTATCGAGATTGTCGTTGTTCTGTTAATCATCGGCATAATTATCGGTGGCGCAATCGCAGCCATGTCCTTCAACTCTGACGAACGCGCGCTCTCGAACCAATCCGCTGAAATCGAGTTACTGGCAAAAAAAGCCCGAACTGCTGCGATTTTACATCAGACACCTTACGCCCTTGAGTTTCACCAACATTCTGTAGAGCTGATTCCGCTCGCTCAGACAAAAAATAGTGAGCGTAAGACAGCACTCGGAAATCCAATCGGCGGCAGCTCAAGCAAGCAAACAGCTACATCGAATCCGAGAGCAACTCTCAGTATCGACCCTGATATCACACTGACCATGCGCCGCTGGAACACGGAATCATTTATCGCTCCCACAGAGGATGAATTTCTCGTCTGGCGGTTCGATCCAGATGGTCTTTGCGAACCTATCACCGTACGCCTCGTTTTAGACGATAGCTACGCACAAGATACTTATCATCCACTCACCGCTACCATCGCAGTTTCTGAACTTGAGGCGAATTAACATTTCTATTTTGAAATCTAACAAAAAAATACCCCAACTTAAAAATGGCTTTCTACTCATGGAAGTTGTCCTAGCTTTGGGTATTTTCGCCATCGCATGCACCGGCCTTGTCGTGGCCTTTCACCGCATGGCACAAGCTGCCTCCATCGCTCAAACCGAACTCAAGATTACCCGGATACTAGATTCAGCCCTCGCAGAACAACTCTCTTTTCCGACACTTGAGGAAGGCACCACTCAGATTCCCATTGAGGGCACCGATATAGAACTTGATGTTGTCGTTTCACCTATCGAGGACTTAGAAAACCAAGACGGTCAACTCCTCCAAGAAATGTATCGCATCGAGATCACGGCGAATTGGTTCGCAGATGGAATAGCACAAACCCGGTCCGTGGAAACATGGCGCTACAACCTAATGTATCAGCCATGAGATCTATTCGAGGAAACCATCAATCACACCAGAAGGGCTTCACTCTATTAGAACTGGTGATCTCACTTCTGTTAATCGCCTTATTGTTCGGCATGGTTTTTACAACCTCCCGCGCATCGCTTGAACTTGGTAACACAGTTGTGAAAACTCAAAATGAAGAAATGCTCCACCAAGCATTTTTTGATTTTTTAGAAAAACGCTTTTCGTCATTACCCGGTAATACCCAACTCGATCTACAAGTCACGGATTCTGTGTCGCATTACCTCAGTGATCTAACGCTTGAAAACGTGCCTCTATCCTTCACTTGGGGTGGAGCAGAGCGCACTGCAAAAGCCATCCAACTTTCCACGGTCATGCGCCGCTCCGGCTTTTTGGATATTATTCTTCGGTATTACGAAAACCCTATTATCGATCCTAACTCGACAAATGTATCAGGCAGCGGATTTAGATCTTCATCTACCCAGGAAAAACCCTTTGCGGAAATCGTATTGCTTAGCGACGTCCGCTACTTCGAATGGCGAGTCCTCGATTCGAACCAGATGGAATATGAATATGAATGGGAGCAACCTGGTAAACTCCCCTTACAAATCGAGCTTACTTGCGCGTTCGGTGCCGATGGTGCCCCTATGCGTCATGTGTTCTGGATTCCTCCGAAACAAAACCCCGAAGTTTTCATGCGCCAGCTCCAGCAAAATGGCGGTGGTAAAACTCAAAATCCTAAAGACATTGAAGTTACCATTCCCGTTGTGCCAGCCGTTCCGGGTGGAAGTTCCACCCCAACACCAACCCCCACACCGACGGAATGAAGACATCTCATCATCATTTTCATCATCGTCAGGGTGTGGCCTTAATCGCCGTGCTTTGGCTTATAGCCATCCTATCGCTCGCCGCCGTCACTACCCTGCGCGTCATTTCCTTCGATATGGAAATTACCACCTCCAAAGTCCACGGATCTCGTGCGTTCCAACTTGCTGAAATGGGTATCGCCATTGGCTCTAATCCCATCGTTGAACGCAATGATCCCATGCTTCATCGAGTGGATGAGGCGAATAACGAGGAAATCCAAGTTACGCTCACCTCAGAAAGCGCCCGCTTTAACATCAACTCCCTTGTCCTTGCTGAGGACAAAACCCTTATCAGGGAAATTTTCATCGACTGGGGTCTAGACCTAGATGCGGCACAAGCCTTGACCGATGCTCTCACTGACTGGGTCGATACCGATGAAGAAGTCGCTCTAAACGGCGCAGAAGTTGATGAATACACGAAAATGGGGCGTATCAATCAACCGTTCAACCGACCGTTTTACGACATCGAGGAAATGCAACTCGTCCGAGGTATGGATGAGATCGAAGCACTTCGACCCGACTGGAGAAACTGGTTCACTGTCTGGTCAGGAGGAACTCTCGATATCAATGAAGCCGATGCGGAACTGATTTCTGTAGCTGCCGATGTCACGCCAGAGCAGGCTTCAATCATTCCTGAAACGGTTCGCGGCACAGATGGCATTCGTAACACCGAAGACGACGTCCCATTTCAAGATGTTGCATCCGCACTTTCCTTGCTTGGCATCGATGCAGATTCACGGCAAGACATAGCGCAACGTTTCACCCTCAACGACACTACGACCCGAATCAGTTCAATTGCCCGCTCAGGAGATGCCAAACGCCGAATCATAGCCATCGTTAGAAATCGCACCGGAAAACCTATTCTTCTAAGCCGCACCACCGAGATTATTCCCTGATTTTTTATCCCCCTTAATCGCTCCAGACTCTTTATTGCTATGGCAAAATCTAATTCGAACTACCTTCTCATACCCGGTGAAACCGAATGGGAAATTTGGACGATCCTACCCGATCAATTAGCGACCTTGCATTCATCACATGCAGTCAAATATCCGGCTGAAATCGAAAGTTTTCCCGCCGGTGATCTAATCTTCCTTTTCCCCGTTCAAGCACTCACCGCTCTTCCCCTGCGCGTCCAAACTGGCGATTCATCCTTGTTCTCTGATCTTGCGGCAACCCATGCTGAACGATCTGGCCTACGCCCAGATCCCCTTGCTGGCCAACTCTCTGATATTTTCCCTGTCTCCACCTCAGATGAGGAATCAACCTTGTTGTCTGTCGTTCTGCGTAATCCCAGCAACGAGACACTCCCTTCGAAATCCCCCAAAGCTTTCGATATTTCCGCCCGGGCTTTTCCATCTTCCGGCAACACCCTGACTCTCTGGCGTGAATTAAATCAATGGGTCTTCGCCATCCATCACGAAGGAAAACTTGTCTACTGCCAGACAACCAGCTCGTGCGGTATTTCTCCAGATGCCAATCTCATTCGTGAAATCCGCATCGTCATCGCGCAACTTTCTATGCAAGGCATTGAGGTAAAACCCGATAAAGCCATCGTCTGGTCAAACCATGAAAACACCCAAACCTCCGCCCTCTCAGATGCTTTCTCGATCAGAATCGAACTAGGCCAGAGACCTGCCCCTACTCTGCCCAATCCACTGAGCAACCTCCTTCCCGCCGATGTCAGAGCTGCCCGCCGCGCCGCTCGCCAACGCCAAAACACGATCTTTGCTATCGCCGCCGTGGCTCTACTTTACATCGGAGCCATCGGCTATTTTGGTTTCGGCCTTTGGAAAACTTATTCTACCACTCAGAAACTCAAGAATCGAGCAGAGGCCATCGCTCCTTTGGAAAAAAGTTTCTCTCTCCACATTCAAAAATGGGATGAGCTGGAATACAGCATCAGCCGTGATTACAACACGGTCGATATTCTTCACCGTGTTTCAAAATGCATACCCGCGAACTCCGGTCTCCGTCTTAAAATTGCTGAGATTTCACCCAGTGAAATCCGTCTAATCGGTGAAGCACCCGAGTCTCAAGCAGTTACTCAGTTTGCGCTCAACCTCAGAAAAAGCAACGAACTCCTCGCTTATGAATGGTCTCCTGGGGCACCTCAGCAGTCCAATACCGGCTGGGAATTCACTCACACCGCTACCATTCCTCAAGCAACACCGTAACTATCCCGTTTATCTGGGGTTTGCCCCGATCATTTCCACTGACAACCAAGCTAAATAAGCCTAAGTTCCCTTTCATTCCCAGATGTCTTCCCGCGAAAAAAAATTACTGTCTCTCCTCCTCCTCGCGGGATTCTTGATGCTTAATTTTTTCCTCTATTCCCAGTTTCAACAGAAAAAATCCCTCTACGAAACCAACCTAGAGACAGCTAAAAATAATCTCAAACGGGCCATAACCATTCAAGAAAACTCGGATCAGCTAGCTACTGAGATGCAATGGCTCGCTGAGCATGAACCTGCTCCCTCGGACGAACAAACCGTCAAAGGCCAACTTCAAGCATTCATCGATAAGGAAGCACGCAATGCTGGCCTCACCATCAAAGGCAAACAAGAGTTCCTTACCACTGACACACAGGGAGTTCATTACCACCGCGCGCAAGTCAAAATCAGTGTTACCGGCCGCGAACAATTACTCTATCGCTGGCTCGATACAATCAACGAACCTAGAGCTTTCCGATCTGCCATTCAAATCCGTCTAACTCCTAATACTCAAGACGACACCCTCATCGATTGCTCCGCCGTCATCGCTCAATGGTTCCCAGCTGAAAAATCAGATTCATGAAACCATCCGTTCTCATCATCCTTCTGAGCGTTATGTTAGGCTCAATCTCTTTTGCAGAAGTCCCCCAAAAAGCAGCTCTGCAAAACTACAGCGGATTATGGACGAATAGTCCTTTCACAACCAAGCCCGCTGGCCCCGACAAAACTCTCCTCATTAATCCCTTCGATGATTACTCACTTACCGGCATTGCTCCTATTCAAGGTGGATACCGCATCACCATCACCAACAAGAAAAGTAAGAAAAAGCATATTATCGAACCTGGGACTCCTTCAGAATTCAAAGTCATTTCCGTGGATCGCAATCCGGAAGTTTCCCTGGGCACGACCGTCACTCTTACCAATGGTAACCTCCAAGGTACAGTGCGGTTTGAACCCAATCTAGTCGTACTCAATACACCAAGCACCCAGAAGCCAGCTGAGAATGCGTCTCCTACACCCGATCCGAATCAGCCCCCTCCACCTCCAAACGGACAGGTAACTCCTAACGCCCCTGTCCGCTCCAGAATAGTCGCCCCCGCCAACAAACCTTCGCAAAACCCTTCTGTCAAAAATCCGCAATCTCGGCCCAGCCGGACAAAGTAACTTTTTAATTTTAAGCCGAATATCAGCATCTAACATTTTCCATATCGAATGAGCCGTTCTCTTATTTTTTTATCAGCATTCCTGATCACTTGTCTTCCACTCTTTTCACAAGACAAGGAAGTCCCAGCTATTCCCGGAATCGTTCAAGGAATCAGAATCGTACCCGCAGCTAACGATATCCTCATTCAGGAAAAAATCGAATTCACCGAATTCACCGGTAACGATCTTGCGGGACTTTATACCAAATACACCGGTCGCAGAGTTATCGTCTCGTCCGCAGCATCCAAAGCTTCATTCGCACTCAATATTGACGCTACCCCAGAGAATCCCCTCACCTACGCCAAAGCTGCAGAAATCCTCAGGAAAACTGCAACCATCGAGAACTTTATCTTCGTTCCCGATGCCACCGATCCGAACCTCGATTTCTTGACACTCGCCTCCGGTGGGATCCGACCCACCAACATTGGCGTCGCGGTCTTCACTGAAAACGATCCACTCCCCGCTGGCGATGCCGTGATCTCTTATGTCATGAAACTCGATCACATTAAACCCGATGAGGCCGTTCGGACTTTCACTCAAATCATCGGTCAATTCGGCGCCTACGGATCCATCGCAGCCGTCCCGAACGCTGCTTCCGTTATCGTCACCGAGAACACATCCCTGATCCGTAAACTGATCGATATTAAAACTCAGATCGACAAGCCTTCCACTCTCATCGCCACCCGTTTTATCAACGTGAAATATGCCGACGTCACTGAGCTTGCTACAACGATTAACGAAATGCTCGGCAATCAGCAACAAACCAAACTCACCGGCGGCGTCCAACGCGCACCACAAGTACCACCGACCGGGGAGATCCCAACCATTAACGCCGATCCAGGTGGCTCATCTTCTGGAGAGGAAACTCCGGTTCAAATTATTCCAGATGCCCGCACGAATAGAATCGTCGCCATCGGACGCCCCGTCGACATCCTCTTTATCGAAGGTCTCATCAGCCAGTTCGATATCCAATCTGACCAACGCAATTTCTTACGCAGAAAACTCGAGTTCTTGGCAGTCGCCGATTTTTTACCCATCGCTGGTGATGCACTTACCCGTGCTTTTTCTGGAACAGGTACCGGTGGAGCTAACGCCGCGAATCCTACTCAGCCCGGCGGTGCAGGCGGCTCATCCAACCGCCAACAAAGTAATTTTTCTAACAATAACAGCGGAAGCTCTTCAAGCTCCAGCCTCGGTGGACTGGGTGGTTCAGGTGGTTCAGGTAGCGGCAGCGGCAGCCGTGGCGACGCTCTCGAAGCACCAGACGTAAACTCTGCCCCAGTCTCGCTACTCGTGGGTCGCACCCTCCTCGTAGCTGATAACATCACCAACTCCATCATCGTCCAAGGCCCTCCATCCAGTGTGGAAATCATTGAAAAACTTCTCGATCAGGTCGATGTGAAAGCAGACCAAGTCATGATCTCAACTGTCTTCGGACAACTCTCCCTCGGCAACTCCACTTCTACGGGAGTCGACTGGATACGTGCCTTCCGCGGCAATAACAACGGTGGGCTCGGCTTTTCAAATCTCGGCGGTGAAGGTGCAACCAATAATGATCCTTCCGGACTCGTCAATCCCATCACAGGTATTGTCGCAGGCACCTTCCCCAACCAAAGCGGTTTATCACTCTACGGAAAAATCGGCAACTCACTCGCCGCTTACGTCAATCTACTCTCCGCCTCTAACGATTTTACCGTTCTCTCTCGCCCCTCGATCTTCACCGCCAACAATCGCAAAGGAACCATCTCTTCCGGACGCCGCATTGCCATCCCTACCAACTCTAACCAATTCTCGGGGGGCGGTGTTTCTACCAACATCGAATACCGCGATGTTGTTCTTAAACTTGAAGTCATTCCCCTCGTTAATTCTGATGAAGAAATCACCTTACAGATCGCACTACTCAGCGATGACATCATCGGAGAGTCAGATCCCATCGAGGGTATCGGCAGTGTCCCTATTATTGGCACTCGCGAACTTCTAACTACCGTCACTGTGCCGAACAATCAAACCATCGTCCTCGGCGGCTTGATCACCAGCAACGACACCGAAACCGTCACCGGTATTCCCATCCTCAGCGACATCCCCGGCCTCGGTCGTTTGTTCTCTACGAAAACCAAAGGCGTAGATCGCGACGAACTCATGATTTTCATCCAACCCTCCATCGTGAATAGCGAAAAATCACTCGGTGCCGTCCAAATTGACATGGATAACCGCTATGAGGTCTCAGAGCCAGCCCGTAATTTTGCAGACCCCAGCACTCTACTTCCAATAGAAGAACCCAGCGTGTCATCTAAAGGTTACATCATTGAAAAAAATCCAGCATCTACACATCGCAAACCTCTGGGTAGCATTCACAAAAGATAACGAAAGTTCTGGATAGCCATCTGCTAAAAAGGAGTGCCGTCTCCCTGTAAGCCGGATTCTGTCCACCTCGGTTTTACCCGAAGCTGGACGGTCATTTCTCTCAACTCGGCTTGCACCGAGCGCCCCGCTTGCGCGGAGTGCGACTAATACCCGGGAGTGAACGGACGAGCAGTCCTTTCCCTGTTATGTCTTGCACCACTTGGGGTTTTCATTGCCGCTCCGGTCACCCTCGGCGCGGTGGGCTCTTACCCCACCATTTCAACCTTACCTGTGCTCTTGCGAGCCATCGGCGGTGTATTTTCTGCTGCACTTTCCATCCGCTTGTCTCTCGACTCACGTTCCCTATTTTCACAGGGCAAGTTGCTCTACGGTGTCCGGACTTTCCTCAACCAGAACTTACGTTCTCATTGCGACCGCCCAGGAGACGGCAAGCAAGTAAACCTTGGAACACCGAGTCACTGAAAGCAAATAAGCTCAGTGATCATAAAAAAAGCTCTCCAGCGTTACCACTGGAGAGCTTGAATGAATTTCAGTAAAGCGGAGCTTACTCAGCTGTTGCTTCTGCTTTTTTGGCCGCTTTTTTAGCTGCTTTCTTTGCAGGTTTTTTCTCGGCAGCAGGCTCTGGAGTGGTCTCCTCGGCAGCTACTTCGACAACTTCTTCTGAACCAAGTTCTGCTTGATCTACCCACTCGATGATCGCCATTGGAGCGGCATCGCTCATGCGTTGACCGAGTTTGATGATGCGGCAGTATCCGCCTGGGCGGGTAGCTGCTGCTGGTGCGATCTCTGCGAACAGTTTGCTCACTGCTTCCTTCTGACGAAGGAAAGCGATGGCAAGACGGCGGGAATGCAGGTCGTTGCGTTTGGCTTGTGTGACCAACTTTTCAGCAACCGGGCGCAGGGCCTTGGCTTTACCGAAAGTGGTTTTGATGCGGCCATGCTCAATCAAGCTGCATGCCAAGTTGGCGAGCAGAGATTTGCGGTGGGCGGTTTTGCGTTTAAGCTTAGTAGTATTGCGGCGATGTCTCATCGGTGGCTTCCGTTAATGGTTAGAAATAAAGGGTGGAATTAGTCGTCAAGGTTTTGAGCGATAAGATCAGCGAGTCCAACTTGTGTCTCGTCTTCGGCGCCAAGGCGTGGTCCGCGTGAAGCGATCGATCCGCCTGCAAGCAGGGAAGGCTCGAAGGACATGCCAAGGCCGAGGCCGAGCTCGACGAGCTTGTCCTTGATCTCATTGAGGGATTTCTTACCGAAGTTACGGTATTTGAGCATTTCAGCTTCCGATTTCATCGCAAGTTGTCCCACCGAAGTGATGTTTGCGTTGTTCAAGCAGTTCGCCGCACGGACGGAAAGCTCGATCTCGTTGACCGACATGTTGAGAAGTTTTTTGAGCGCTGCGTTTTCTTCGCTGGACTCTGCTGGTGCTTCTTCGAAGTCGACTGCGTTTTCGTCGTAGTTAACGAACACGTCGAGGTGATGACGAAGAATCGCAGATGCTTGAAGCAATGCGTCTTGTGGAGTGATGCGACCGTCAGTCCAGATATCAAGGGTGAGCTTGTCGTAGTCGGTGATTTGACCCACGCGTGTGGTGTCCACGCTATATTTAACGCGGGTCACTGGGGAGAAGATGGAATCGATAGCGATGACGCCGATTGGCTGATCCTTACGCTTGTTTTCATCACCTGTGGAGAAACCACGGCCAACACGAACTTCGAATTCGCAATCGAACTTCACTTTTTTGTCTAAGGTGCAGATGATCTGATCCTTGTTCACGACGGAGTAGATGTGATCTTCGATGATGTCACCAGCGGTGATGACGCCTTCTTTTTCAACTTTGATAGAAAGGATGCGTGGCTCTTTTTCGCCGTGGCTGAATTTGACCTTCTTGAGATTCAAAACGATGTCGGTGACATCCTCAACCACGCCTGGAAGGCTGGAGAATTCATGTTGGACACCAGCGATTTTCACCGAGGTGATGGATGCGCCTTCTAATGAAGAAAGCAAAACGCGGCGAAGGGAGTTGCCGACGGTGTGACCATATCCACGCTCAAATGGTTCTGCGATGAACTGAGCGTAGGTATCTGATGCGGTATCCTCGTTGCGAACGAGACGATTCGGGAGCTCGAAACGAGCTAGTGTGGTAGTTGACATATATGGATTCAGTTGCCGGGTTTCCCTCACGCGAGACGAGGTGCTTTCACACCTAGAGGACCAACGGCGGTTGATTTTGGATTCACTCGCGGGGCGCGAAGAAAATGCTTTAGAGCCTCACTTGCAATGCTTTTTCTCTAAAAATTAGAAAAATGATTAATTTTCATCATGAAAGTCATAAATATGCTTGGATTATTTGTGAAAAGCGTCGAAAGATTTAGTCAACCTAACAACATAACCATGAATTCTAAGAAAAACCTCACTCGCTTCACCTACGAAACCGCAGCATTCGAAGGCTGGCGCTTATGCATCAGCCGTGCTGGATCAAGCTTCACCAAGTATTTCTCCGACAAGAAATTTGGCGGGATGAAAAAATCTCTCAGCGAAGCCCAAAAAGCACTGGCCGAAATCAAAGCCATCCTCGACTCCGCTAAAAAGGTCGACGGTAAGCTTTCAGCGACCACCGTTCGTAAGGTCGAAGCTCTTCTTAAAAAATATTAAGCGCAACTTTAGGTAAATTTCGATTTCGTTAGCAGTTTTTCATGCTTCATTCGAAAATGCCTTTTGTTATCCACTGGTTCCGACGCGATCTTAGGATCGCCGACAACACAGCTCTTTATCACGCCTCCAAAGCTGGGGGCGTGATTCCTGTTTATATACTAAGCAGTTGGAGACAAAATCATGCTTGGACAGGTTCTAACCGTCAGAAATTTCTCTGTGGTTGCTTGGAATCTCTCTCCAAAAACCTCGAAACCCTCGATTCAAAGCTGATCATTCGAGAAGGTAATGCGATTGAAGTTCTGAAAAAACTCATCACCGAAACCGGAGCCACGGCGGTCTATTTCAATCGCGATCCCGATCCTTTCGGAAAAAAAACGGAACAAGAGCTCGGCGCCCTGTGTAAGGATCTAGGTATCAACTGCTGTGGCTACGACGATGTCGCTCTCCACACTCCCACAGAGATACTAACTCAATCAGGTAATCCCTATAAAGTTTACACACCGTATTCGAACAACTGGCTTTCCCGTCAGAAACCACTTCCTCTGCCTAAGCCGAATTCCCTCAATACGCCAAAAGACATCTCATCTTTGGCATTACCTAAACTCTCTCACTGGAAACTATCCGACACTAGTGCCGATCTTCCAGAATCCGGTGAACGTGCGGCTCGCGAGCGTATGCGACACGCCATTTCAAACATCATCGCCTATTATTCCGATAAACGAGACATTCCCTCGCTAGAAGGCACTTCCCGGCTCTCACAAGACCTCCGCTTCGGGCTCATTTCTATCCGCACGCTCTACGCAAAAGTCGCCGCTGCATTGGCCTCCGCTACAGGTCGATCCCGCACCTCCATTGAGATCTACATCAAAGAACTCGCTTGGCGGGAATTTTACTTCGCTATCCTCCATCACTTCCCCCACGTCCTCGACCATGAGTTCAATCCAGATTGGAGAGGGTTACCATGGGACGAACCCGGCGAGAATTTTGAGAAATGGAAATCCGGCCATACAGGTTTTCCTATCGTGGATGCCGGAATGCGCCAACTACTCCAAACCGGTTTCATGCATAACCGTGTCCGCATGATCACTGCCATGTTTCTTACCAAAGATCTCCACATCGATTGGAAACTCGGCGAGTCCCATTTCATGCAACACCTCACAGATGGCGAGATGGCCTCCAACAACGGTGGCTGGCAATGGTCTGCCGGGACGGGTGCTGATGCTGCTCCTTACTTCCGCATCCAAAACCCTTGGTCACAGACTGCTAAACATGATCCAACGGGCGTTTATATCAAGCGATGGATACCCGAGCTAAAGTCCGTAGATCCTAAAAAATTTCAAGTTCCGCCCGAAAATAACTTACCTCTCGCACCAGGTTACCCCACGCCTTGCGTCGATCATAAAACAGAGCGCGAGCGCACTCTTGCTATTTTTAAAAAGCATCGGTCCTAACTCGCTAACTTTAATTGTAACTTTGCTGCTGATTTATTCCGCAGACAAAACTCTCAGAATATCTCCAATTGAGCGGTTCGCTTCTAGTGAATGCCTCAGAGGTGTATCGAGAATTAGCGCATAACGGTTTCTTCGACCCTCACGCTCGCGCTTCAAATACCCACCCTCTTCCAAATCCGCGACGATCCGTTGCACTGCCCGCTCCGTGATTCCAATATCAACAGCCACTTCACGAAGGGGTCGATCCCCATTGCGTGCCAAGCAGACCATGACGTGGGCGTGATTTGTAAAAAACGTCCAGTTTGAAGATTCATTCATACTTAGATTTCTAAAATCTCCAGCTACAGAAATCACGATAAAACTTTCACAATTGTCAAAGTTTACCAATTTCTGTTTCGCGACATGTTTTTCGTGTTTTTGCTTGCGTATATATCCAACTGGAAAATATACCTCCTCCAACACACCAAAAAATGGAATCCATCGCCCTACTCCTAGCCAACCTCATCTCACCACCCGTCATCGCCTTCGCCGCTGGAATTGTAGCGGTTTATGTCAGAAGCGACCTGAAATTCCCAGAGCAAGTCTACCAAGCCCTGACCATCTACCTCCTCCTAGCCATTGGCTACAAAGGTGGATCCGCCATCTCCTCCTCCAGCTTCACCGAGCTACTCATCCCACTGGGCGCGACACTGGTCATCGGCAGCATCATCCCGATTGGAGTCTTCCTTTTCACCCACAAAATTCTCGCCCTCCGCGTATCGGATGCCGCAGCGCTCGCGGCGCATTACGGGTCGGTTTCGGCAGTGACCTTCATGGCCTGCCTCGCCTTCCTCGATCAGCAAAATATCACCTACGAAAACTTCATGCCCGCCGTCATGGCCGCCATGGAAATCCCAGCGATCTTCGTCGCCATGCTCCTCGCGAAACGTTTCAGCGTCCGCGCGAAAACCCCACTGAAAAAATCCATCCATGAGGTCATCACCGGAAAAACCTTTATCTTGCTGATCTGCGGAATCCTCTGCGGCGCAACCGCTGGCGACCACGGCCGCGAACTCCTCAAGCCTTTCCTCGTTGCTCCCTTCTACGGAGTCCTGATGTTGTTCCTCCTCGAAATGGGCCTCATCGCCGGCACAAAAATCAGAGAAGCCAATCGTATCCGTAAAAGCTTCATCGCCTTCGCGATGATCTCACCCATCCTCCAAGCCACCCTCGGCCTGCTGATCGCTTGGAGTATCGGCCTCAGCCAAGGCGGCGCAGTCATCTTCGCCGTCCTAGCCGCAAGCGCCTCCTACATCGCAGCCCCAGCCGCCGTCCGCGCCTCCCTCCCCAACGCCGACCCCGCAATCTACGTCACCACCTCCCTAGGCATCACCTTTCCCTTCAACCTAGTCATCGGCATCCCGCTTTATCTTGCGATGAGCAACCTCTTGTATAGCTGAGAGCTGAGAGCGTAGAAAAGATAAGTTTCACTCTTCACTCTTCACTCTCTGCTCTCTGCTCAAAAGGGTTGAAGTTTGTCATTTGAAATTTAAGCTGACCCGCATGTCCACCTGCGGCCCGAAAATGAAAATGGATCCTCAACTCCATCGAGAGCAAAAACCCTCGTGGATTAAAGTCCGTCTTCCAAACAATCCCGCCTTTTGGTCGACCAAATCCCTCATCACCGATCTCAAGTTGGTGACCGTCTGTGAGGAAGCCCAATGCCCCAATCGATGGGAATGTTGGGGACAAGGCACCGCGACCTTCATGATCGCTGGTGACAAGTGCACCCGCGCCTGTGGTTTCTGTGCCGTAAAAACCGCCAAACCAGATGCCCTCGAATCCGACGAACCCGCGCGCGTCGCCGAGGCCACCAGCCGCATGAACCTCAAACACATCGTCATCACCGCTGTCGCTCGCGACGACCTCAAAGACGGTGGCGCCGAGCATTTTCGTGAAACCATCCGCGCCGTGCGTGAAGTCAATCCCGGGATCATCATCGAAGTCCTCGTCCCCGATTTCAACGATCGCGATTGGGCCTTACAAATGGTCATGGATGCACGTCCGCACATTTTCAATCACAACCTCGAAACCGTTGAGCGCCTGACTCCCCTCGTCCGCTCACGCGCGAAATATCAGCGCTCCCTCACCGTTTTGAAAAAGGCCAAGCAAATGGTCAACGGCCACGTCTCCACCAAATCCGGCATCATGCTCGGACTCGGCGAACGTCACGACGAAATCCTCAAAGCGATGGACGATCTGTTAGAACACGATGTCACCGTCCTAACCCTCGGTCAATACCTCCGCCCGACACCGAAACACTTGCCAGTCGTCGAATACATCCATCCCGATCAATTTGCGGAATACAAACAAATCGCCTTAGATAAAGGCTTCCGCCATTGCGCCTCCGGCCCACTCGTCCGTTCATCCTACCACGCCGCAGATTTCCGCCCAGAACTCGACGTCCTAGACGCGATCGAAGCCGATCTCCGCGCCCTAACAGGATTAGAACTTGGCCCAGAACATATTCCCGTCCTACAGACGGTGAAAATTTAAAAAGGTAGGGTCGACGCGCCGAGTCGACCCATTTCAAAAACGCTCAGGCAGACTCACTCTATCAGACGTGAGACCTTCCTACACTCTTCCTATACCCTTCATTCAAATGATCACGGTCAACTCGGCGAGTTGACCCTACCTTTTTAGAGTTTAACCTTCGCGATCTTCATCACGCGGTTGAAATGCTTCTTCTCCACCGGATTGATCGATAACCTGGTCCCTTTCTGACAAACCAGCATCTCCGCAAGTACAGGATCTGCTTTCAGATTTTCTAAAGGAATCAGTTCTTTAAAAGTCGCAACATACTGAAAATCCACCAACCACCAGCGCGGTTTATCTTCAGTCGCTTTTGGATCAAAATACTCACTTTGCGGATCGAACTGTGTCGGATCCGGATAAGGCTCGGACGCCACTTTCGCCACCCCCGCCGCGCCAGGTGGTTTGGCATTGGAATGATAGAAAATCGCCAACTCACCCAACTGCATCTCGCGCCACATAAAGTTACGCGCCTGATAATTTCTAACCCCCGTCCAAGGCTCCCGCTTCACCTTCTCAAGATGCTCAATCGAAAAAACATCCGGCTCAGATTTAATCAACCAATGCATAAATGATAAATGAACTTTAGCTTTCGCTTAGATGGCTTTGCGTCCCTCTGCGATCTTAGCGGCTTTGCGTTGAAAAAATTCTTTAATCAAAGAAACGAATTTTCCCCGGAACCGGCAACTTCCCAGCCGCCATCGCCGCATGCTGCTCATCCGTGCAAGCGGAATCAATCGGCGCATCCGGAGCCACTTCGTTATCCGTGACCAAACCCTGCGCGAGCATCCATTTCTCAACTTCCTCTCCGCTTATATCGGCAAGCATTTCGCCGTTGATCTCCACGCAAGGCGAAAGTGGCTGACCACTGCGCTGCTCCATTTCCCAACGAAACGCCGGATTCTTGATGATATCCTTTTCCTCATAAGGCAGATCATACTTGCGCATAATCGCACGCACGCCCTCGCTCCAGCCACAGAATGTCTTCAAATAGGCAGTGATTTTCGGTTTCGCTTCGCTCATAGGCCGACACCATAATTTCAATGCCTAATTTTGCAACCCCGCATCCTGAAGAGATGGAAGATCGAAGATCGTGGATCATACCGCCCCTTCCAGTCTTATGTCTCCAAGTCTTGTGTCTTCTACTCCCACTCAATACTCGCTGGTGGCTTGGTCGAGACATCATACAGCACGCGGTTGATGCCTTTGACTTCGTTCAAAATCCGGTGGCTGGTTTCGCGTAGGATTTCATACGGAAGCTCCACCCAATCGGCGGTCATTGCATCTTCTGAAACTACGGCACGGAGTGAGATCGCCCATTCGTAGCTGCGCTCGTCGCCTTTGACACCCACTGTTTTCACGGGCACCAAACACGCATACGCCTGCCAAACTTTATCATACCAACCATGCTCTTTGAGTTTCCCGATGAAAATCGCATCGCATTCGCGAATGATGTCGAGTCGCTCCTGCGTCACCTCACCTGGGCAACGCACGGCAAGTCCCGGCCCTGGAAACGGATGTCGTCCTAAAATATCCGGAGCAATTCCCAGTGAATGACCGAGCTCTCGGACTTCGTCTTTAAACAACTCAGCCAACGGCTCAAGGACTTTGCCTTGTGCTTGAAGCTCGAGAATACGGTCAACTCGGTTGTGGTGAGTTTTGATTTTTGAAGCTTTAGATTTTGCGTTGGACGCACTTTCGATCACGTCGGGATACAAGGTTCCTTGCGCAAGCAATTCAGCATCGCCAACCGAATCCCAGAAAACATCGATGAACAAGTTGCCGATGATCACTCGCTTTTTCTCAGGATCGTTTTCTCCAGCCAAAGCTGTTAGGAAACGCTCGCTGCAGTCGACGGTTTCGATGGGCACTCCCATGCGATGAAAATTGCTGCGAACCTCTTCGCCTTCGTCTTTGCGCATGAGTCCGTGATCCACGAAAATCGCGCGGACATTCGCGCCGGCTTCTTTCAACAACACCGCCAACACCGTGCTGTCCACACCACCGGAAACACCGCAGACCACTTGCTTGGTGCCGCATTTCTCGCGAATCCCCTCGATCATCTCGCGTTTAAAATCCTCGATCTTGAACGGCATCAATTCTTCAGCTGTTAGCAAGAAGTTATGCAAAATCCGCAAGCCTTCATGACTGTGTGTCACTTCTGGGTGGAACTGAATTCCATAGAAATTTTCACCCCACTTTAAAGAAACAGGCGTCTTGTGTTGGTTGGTCGCAAGAATTTCCGCACACGCAGGAATGACTTTTACCGTATCGGAATGACTCATCCACACCTGAGATTTTTCTGACAATCCCTCGTAAATCCCCGTGCGACTCATTGGAAACAATTCCGCTGGACCATACTCGCGACGATCGCTCGCTTCGATCGTTCCGCCGAATTTTAAATTCAACAACTGCATCCCGTAACACACGCCAAGCACTGGAACATTGAACGCTTTGAGCGCTTCAAAATCGAGATCCGGTGCATCCGGCTCGCTGGTGCTGCGTGGTCCGCCGGAAAGAATGATTGCACCCGGCTCACCAATGTTAGGAAAATCTTCCAACGCGTAAAGCATCGCGAAAAAACCCAGCTCTCTCACCCGTCTAACAATCAGCTGCGTATACTGCGAGCCAAAATCAATCACCGCTACATGTCCTTTATCGTGCATATCTTAAATTTCTAAAATCTCTCTTCGTAAAATTAACCCAACGGCTGATAATTGGTCGGCTCCTCGGTCATCACGATATCGTGAACATGACTTTCTCTCAAACCACCCGGCGTGATGCGAACGAAATTCGCCCGCTCTCTCAGCTCAGCCAAGGTTGATGCACCCACATATCCCATGCCGGATTTCAATCCGCCCATGAGTTGGAAAATTACATCGGAAAGCGGTCCTTTGTAAGGCACGCGTCCCTCGACACCTTCCGCAACCAACTTGCCAGAACTGTTCTGAGCATATCGATCTCCCGCACCTTTGCGCATCGCTCCCAATGAACCCATGCCACGATACGTTTTAAAACGCCGACCCTGATAGAAAACACTCTGACCCGGACTCTCGCGCGTTCCCGCAAGCAGCGATCCTAACATCACCAGATCCGCGCCCGCCGCGATCGCTTTCACGACATCGCCTGAATAACGAATCCCGCCGTCAGCGATCACTTTGACTCCCCGCTCGCGGCAGTAACCCGCCACGTTTTGGATCGCCGTAAACTGCGGCATGCCCACGCCCGCGATCACCCGAGTCGTGCAAATCGATCCCGGACCGACGCCGACTTTCAGCGCGCTCGCTCCCGCAGCAACGAGATCCCTCGCGCCTTCCTCGGTCACGACGTTTCCAGCTACCACTGGCAAATCACTCATCGAACGAAGTTTCGCTATCACATTCATCACGTGACGCGTGTGTCCCGTCGCAGCATCGATGAAAAGGGCATCCGCGCCAGCCGCAATCAGAGCTTGTGCCCGATCTTCCATGTCCGGACCCACGCCCACAGCCGCACCGCAGCGAAGCTGTCCGTTTAAATCTTTAGCCGCACTTGTGAACGTGATGCGTTTTTCAATGTCGGATCCCGTGATCAAACCGACCAATTTATTATCCGCATCCACCAACGGAAGTTTCTCGATCCGGTTTTGATAAAGAATTCTCCGAGCTTCCTCGATCTTCGTGTTCGGCGGACCCGTGATCACTTTGTCCCTCGGAGTCATCACCTCACCCACCAACGCATCAGGCCTATCCAAATAACGCACGTCACGTCCTGTTACCATGCCTTCCAAACAACCGTTTTCATCAACGACAGGGAAACCCGAAAATCCATTTACCTCCATGATAGCGAGCACTTTCTCGACCGTGTCGGTTCTTTTTACCGTGAAAGGCTTGTTGATCACCGCACTCTCTGAGCGCTTCACTTTGGAAACCATGCTCGCCTGCTCATCGATCGGACATGCCCGGTGAATGACTCCCATACCGCCCTCGCGTGCCAGCGCAATCGCCAGATCATGCTCGGAAACCGTGTCCATCGCGGCCGAAACCACCGGTAAATTCAAAGAAATACCCTGCGCCACCTCGGTCGTTAAATCCGCTTCGCCCGGCAAAACCGAGCTCATCGCTGGAACCAAAAGCACATCGTCAAACGACAATCCCAAAGAAATCTCTGCCATGCGAAAGTCAACAGAGCCCTAAGCCTCTCCGCAAGTCCGTATTCAAAAAAATTGAGAATTAGCGATCATCGAGCGAAATTTGTATGTTCAATCCCTCGGGAATATCACCTCACCTGTCACCACCTCGCGCTTATTTTTGATGAGGTCGAATTCCTTCACCCTTTGCTGGAACAACAGAAAGTGCGGAGTCAACCGATGCGCCTCAAGCGCTGCCGCATCCTCATAAAACTCCGCCAGAGTGAACACATGTGGCTCAGTTACACTCTGTGAAACGACAAAGTCTCGGCACCCAGGCTCATGCGCAATTGCATCCGCCGCTTCCTCACTCAGGTAGGTAGCGAACATATCCACCCGCTCTGGATTCACCTCCACCACAATCACTAATGAAATCATGAAAGGAGCATGAGCCCTCATCCCCAACTCGGACAATGATTTTATCCACTCAGCTTTCTTGTTGGCTTAAGCCTTTAAACTTTAGATTCTCCTCTACGTCCCGCACGGTGATAAAACCACAAGATGCATCCAAAACTCCAAACCCTCCTAAAAAATCGCCTCAACATTATCGCGGACCACGCCTTCCGTGATCGTGATCCAGAAGCGCATCTAGAAGCATTGAAAGCAGTCTCCCAAGAAATCGATTCCTATGCTGAGACTCATCGATCCGAGTTAGATGCTAGACTCCGCCATTATCTCTCCAACTCTTCCTACCAAAAAGCCCTCGACCATCTCTCTATTTAACCTAACGGACTTTATGAGAAACCCGATTCTATTGCTATTACTCATCACCCCGCTTTTTGCGAAACCCAACATCATCTATATCATCACAGACGATCTTGGTTACAATGACGTCTCCTGCTACGGTCAGAAAAATTTCAGCACGCCGAATATCGATCAACTCGCAGCTAACGGCATACGATTCACTCGCCACTACTCTGGCGCCACGGTTTGCAATCCTTCGCGTTGCACCTTGATGACAGGAAAAGACACCGGCCACGCCTCAATTCGTGGCAATGGAGCGTTCTCCATTTCAGACAAAGAACTCACCGTCGCAAAAATCACCAAAGCCGCGGGTTACAACAACGCCATGATCGGAAAATCCTGCGTCACCGGAAACACTCAAACCCCAGAATCGGTCATTTCTAACGGTTTCGACTTCTTCTACGGGACCACCAATCATGTTGATGCTCACTACCGCTATCCTCAATTCGTTTACAAAAACACCGAGAAAATCACCTTTCCTAACAACAAACTCCACACCGGAACCGACTACGATCTCGAACTCTACACTAAAGAAACTCTCAACTACCTCTCACAACAAAACGCCGATAAACCCTTTTTCCTCATTCTCTCTTACCCCGCCCCCCACGCCTCCAACGTAGCTCGTGAAAAAGAACTCGTAGCCGTCAGACCCTCAATTAAAGACGAAATCGGAGCTCCTAAGGAAAAGCACTATACCGCAACCAATGAAGTCAAAGCCAACTTCATCGGTATGATGAAATACCTCGATGACTCTGTCGGTGAAATCGTCGCCTCTCTGAAAAAACAGAATCTGTTAGAAAACACCCTCATCATATTTACAAGTGATAACGGCACTCATTCAGAAGGAGGTTTTAAGCCAGAACTTCTCGATTCGAATGGTCCACTCCGTGGTGCCAAGCGCGACCTCTACGAAGGCGGTATCCGCGTTCCTTTTATCGCCTCATGGCCGGCCTCGATCAAACCCAGTCAAACCTCCGACCACCCCTCTGCTTTCTGGGATTTCCTCCCTACCGTCTGCGAGCTAACCGATCAGCCCATCCCCGAACAAATCCAAGGCATCTCTTTCGCCAACACTCTTCTTGGAAAAAGCAATCAACTCAAACACCCGTATCTCTACTGGGAACACCACGAACAAAACATCCGCCGCGCGATTCAAGTCGGTGACTGGAAACTCGTTCAAACTAATCTCGCCCTACCCAACAAAACCACGACAGAAGTCTTCGACCTCAGTAAAGACATCGGCGAGACAACCGATCTCTCCAAAAATCTTCCCGAAAAAACCGACGAGCTTCTAAAACTCATCGACAAGGCTCGTATTTCCTCAGAGCTCTTCCCTGTCCCCGCTCTCGATAAGCCATAATCTACCATCGCGTGCTACAAAACCTCCGCCTCCTAGACTTCCGTTGCTTCAGCTCTCTCGCTCTGGATGCATCGCCTTCTGGTGCCATTTTCACGGGTCAAAATGCCCAAGGTAAAACTTCTCTGTTAGAAGCTATTTGCACACTCATCCGTCTTCAATCTCCCCGCACGAACCGACTCAACACCCTCACCAAAATTTCAGCACCAGGATTCGGGATTGCTGGGAACCCATGGGGACAGGAACGCAAAATTCAGCAAACCTCCAAAGGACTCCTGCTCAAAACCGATGGCGAACCGCGCCATTCGCGCACCGAATATTTAGCCGATGGCGGCCTGATCGTCTGGATGGGAAATGAAGACCTCGGCCTAATCCGAGGGCCTGGTGAATCGCGGCGCAACTACCTCGATTTCCTCGGCGCTCAGCTCGATCCCAAATACCGCACCGCATACACCCGCTATCGCCGCGCGCTGAAAGCCAAAAACCTTCTCCTTAAAGAACCCAAACTCCGCCTCCCCGAACTTCTTGCTTACGAGAACATTCTCATCCAGCACGGTGAATATCTCACCCAAGCCCGCCAACAACTCATCGCAGATCTCTCACCCCTCGCCGCCGCCGCTCAAATTGATATCTCGGGAAAAAACGAAGAACTCACCCTCTCCTACCTTCCCGCCTCCGGCCCTTCGATGAAAGAGTCGATCCTTCAAGCCCGACAACGCGAAACCAGTACCCGACAAGCCGTCGTTGGCCCCCACCGCGATGATTTCTCTATCCGACTCCACGGCATGCTCGCCTCCGATTACGCCAGCGAAGGCCAGCAACGCACGATCGCCCTGGCCCTCAAACTCGCCCAAGGCGATCTCCTTCAACAACGCTGCACCAAAACCCCCATCTACCTACTGGACGATATTTTCGGAGAACTCGACCCCGCCCGCCGCAACGCCCTGCTTCACCACTTACCCGCCAACGCCCAGAAATTCATTACCACAACCCATTTAGGATGGATGGAATCACAGAGTCCCATCGCCCCGTTACCCATTTTTGAAGTCAGTAATCACACAGTTTCACCTCGCTCATAAAATTCATTTTGCTTTGAATGGTTCTTCAATTGCATGCGTCTGAGGCGGAGAAATATCCCTTTCTTTTTTTCCCTACGACTCCTATTTTGAAACCATGAAAACGGCGATCTCCGTATTATTCACCTTTGCTCTAACACTGACCTCACATGGCCAAATCAAAAGAGACAAAGATTCACTTTTAGAATCAGAACCCGGTGTCGTTTATCTCAATCAAGTCTACACCAAACCCATTAAACTGAATGTAATCGAGCAGGCACAGGTCTTTTCCGACAAAGAGGGAAAACATCGCTTGGGTTTCTTAAAATCTGATCAAGTCGTCGAACTCGAAGGCATGACCGAAAAAGCCTACCGCGTCCGAGGTCAAGGCACCAATGATGGCATCGCTGGTTGGGTTTCTCCCAAAGCATTTTCTCACTCGGACAAAGACTTCGTCGAAAAACTCAAACAAGTTTTCGATCGTCAATTAACCGTAAACGAAATCATCAAAAACAAAGGCATCGCAATCGGCATGACGATAAATGAAGTCCAATTATCCCGCGGCAAACCCACGAAAACGACCATGCGTGTCACACCCACCGGTGAATCTGGATCTTGGGAATACATCAAATACGACGAAATCAAACACTACATCACCAAGGTCGATCCCACATCGGGACAAGCATACCGCCAACTTTCCCACGTCACCCGCGAAGAAACTGGCAAGACAACCATCGAATTTACCGATGGTGCAGTCAGCGCCCTCGAAGAAATGGAAGACAAAGGCCCAGGCAACCTAAAAATTATCGTTCCGCCGATTGTGTTTGGTTGGTGATCCTTTAGGAGCGCCGACGCCCCCGTCGGCATACGGATGAGAAAGCCGACGAGGACGTCGGCGCTCCCAAGTGACAAACCCGTCACACCCACCCGCTGGCAAATGCCCGCCTCAGAACGCTTTATCCACAGCGTTACATGGAGCTATTTATCATTGATGCCATCGGTCCGTTTTTCCGGAACTATAAAAAAAGCCGTATCAACTGGTCGAAGATTCCCTTTTCACATCTTCTTACTTCAGGCGCTGAGGCTACTCAACAATGGCAGCGCATTCACCAAGACATGCGCGACTTCGCACGCGAAGTCTCCTCGCTAGGTTACAATGCCGTCACACTCGACGACCTCGCTCACCTTGCAACCCACCCACTGCACGAGCCTGAAATCGCTGCCGATATTGCATTCTTTCGGGAACAATTTTCGTCTCTATTTGATCTCCTCACCGAAGAATTCGGACTCAAAGTTTTCCTCACCAGCGATGTCATCCCGCTCACCCCCGCGATCGAAGAATCTCTCTCAAACAAAAATTCCGAGCTCGAAAATTACTACCTCACGCTTATCCAAAACACGCTCGATGATTTTCCCCAACTCTCCGGAATCATCCTTCGCATTGGCGAGAGCGATGGCGTCGATGTCAAAGACCTCATCCGCACCCGCCTTCATCTTCGTAATCCACGCGAAACCAATCACCTCATCCGAAAACTCCTCCCTGAGTTTGAGAAACGGAACAAAAAACTCATCCTCCGCACGTGGACGGTCGGCGCGCATCGCATCGGCGATCTCATCTGGCATCGTGGAACCCTAACAGAAACTTTAGATGGGATCGATTCTCCGAATTTCATCGTCTCCATGAAACATGGCGAAAGCGATTTCTTCCGCCACATCCCGCTCAACAAAGCATTCTTTCACGTCAAACAAGCCAAGATCATCGAGCTCCAAGCCCGCCGTGAGTACGAAGGTGCAGGAGAATTCCCCTCCTTCATTGGAGCCGATTGTGAACATTTCGCCCGTGAACTAGAGGAAGCCGAAAACGTGGTTGGCATGTCTATCTGGTGCCAAACTGGTGGCTGGCACCGATTTCGCCGACTCACTTTTCTAAGTGGCAATCGTCATTCGGATATCTGGATCCGCCTCAACGTAGCTGTGGCAATCCATGTGTTTCGCTACAAACGCAGCATCGAGCAATCCATCGAACAAACCCTTGGTTCACAGCGTGCACCTGCCGCCATGGAACTCCTGCGACACGCCGATACAGTCATTCAGCAAATATTTTACATTGAGGAATTCGCGCGCCAAAAAATCTTCTTCCGCCGCGTCCGCATTCCACCCCTGCTCCACCTCTACTGGGACGGCCTTTTCATTAATCACGCTGTCGCAAAAATCCTCGGTCACTTCGTCCCCGATCCCGAATTTTCACTGCGCTCCGCCGAGTCAGCTTCACTGTTATTTCCAAAAATGATCTCTCTCGCACGCAAGGCGGATCTACCCGTCGACGACATCGAACACATGCGCGACTTTTTCGGCATCATCCTCCTCGCGCGACGTTACTACTTTCTTCCCTTCGATGAATCTCTAGCAGAACAAATTAGTATCGCTAAAAAAGCCTACAAAAAACGCTATCCCTCCACAGAGCGCGAGCGCTACCGAATCAAAGTTTCCTTCACTCCATTCCATATCAAACGCCGGACTCTCTCGTGGGCATCATCCATCCTTTTGCGAAAACAACGCGGCTACCGAGTCATTGATCACCTCTTCACTCTCCACCTTTTAGGCTTTGCCTATCGAATCTTCAAACCTCGCGATCCTAAAAAAATCCCCAAGCTACTGAGGAAGTCCGCGATGGGAATGGATGCGTTGTTTAAGTGAGGGGGAGTTACATGTTATACGTTAAAGGTTATACGTTAAAAGTTATTATAATTAAGAGCGGAGGCACCCCTAATAACGTATAACTTCTAACGTTTAACTACATCACCCCTCCGCCAAAGCCTTGCCGATGGCCTTAACTTTCGCCTCAAGTGCCGCATCCAACAATCCACCATCCGCACCAAACGCCTCATGCGCACTGGGCAGGCTAAATTGATCTTCGATTACGGTGACTTTCACGTTTTCTAAAAACGGACGAAGGAAGCCCAAGCTGCGTGCTCCACCATAACCTCCGGGCGAGGCGGATAGAATCGCCGCGGTTTTGCCTGCGATCGCGAAAAGTGGTTTTTCATCCGCCGAGTCCGCGCGTGATACCCAGTCCAACGCATTCTTCAACGCAGCGGAAATCATGCTGTTATACTCAGGTGAAGCGATCAACAACGCATCATGCTCTAGGAAAAGCTTCTTCAACTCTCTCGCCTTCTCGGGCTTTCCAGATGCATCTTCTAAATCCTGATCATAAAGCGGCATCGGGAAATCTTTTAACGAGATCAACGTCACTTGCGCACCGGCTTCACACGCTCCGTCGGCGGCGATTTTTACTAATTTCTGGTTATATGACTCAGCTCGAAGGCTGCCACTGAATGCTAATATCTTTTTCATGAGTGTATGTTAGGTAAAAATGAAAGAGTTGGATAATCCAAATATCCTTTCGGACCATCACCATAGAAAGTCGATGGATCGGGATCGTTGAGAGCCGCTCCGATTCGGAAACGCTCCACCAAATCCGGATTCGCAATCGCCTGTTTGCCGAACGCCACCGCATCCGCTTTGCCTTCAGCAATCGCCTCGCGAGCCGTGTCAGCCGTAAAACCTTCGTTCGCAATAAACACCCCACCGAACGCCGCTTTCATCTTCGGACCTAACGGCTCTTGCAAATGATTTTCGCGAGCGCACAAAAACGCCAACTTTCGTTTACCTAATTCCTCAGCCACTTTCGTAAACAAACCTACCAGATCCGAATCGCCCATGTCATGCGCATCGCCTCTCGGAGCAAGATGCATTCCTACCCGATCCGCACCCCACACGCTCACCACCGCATCCACGACCTCTAACATAAATCGCATCCGGTTTTCCAAACTGCCGCCATATTCATCTTTGCGATGGTTGGTGGAGTCTTGTAGAAATTGATCGATCAAATAGCCGTTCGCTCCGTGGATCTCTACACCGTCGAATCCGGCTTTCTTCGCATTTTCCGCACCGCGCTTGTATTGCTGAACCACCTCTTGAATTTCCTCAATCCTCAAAGCACGCGGCGTCACGAACGGTTTCTCAGGCCTCACCAAACTCACATGCCCCGCCGGTGCGATCGCACTCGATGAAACGGGTAGCTTGCCGTCTAAATAAATCGGATCGGACATCCTCCCCACATGCCAGAGCTGAGACAGAATCAATCCGCCCCTCGCATGCACCCGCTCGGTCACTTTATTCCAACCCGCAACCTGCGCGTCCGACCAAATCCCTGGGGTATTCGGATAACCCACGCCCATCGCATCCACGGAGGTCGCTTCCGATAGAATCATCCCGAAACCGCTGCGTTGCTCATAATACTCCGCCATCATGTCATTCGGAACGCGGCCTTCAGACGACCGACAACGGGTCAAAGGCGCCATCACCAAACGGTTCCGAAGCTCAAAGGCCCCAGCTTTCAACGGTTTTAAAAGTGGATCTATCATGTAATTGGGCTACACCTAGACACCCAGATCGTTCTTGCGTCAAAGGGCAATTTCTCGAAAATTTCAATTTCCGTAATTTAGAATTTCGGGTCTTCATCCATATCACTCAAAAATCTTCAAACGACTGCGAAATCGAAAGCTACGCGCGAAGCTCCTTCGTTTCCTCCGTTACCTTCTGTTCAAAAATATTTCTACAGAAGGTAACGAAGATAACGAAGGGATGGAACAACCCAGCGATCAACCTCTATGACCCATTTCTAAAATTAAAAGCTCAGCGCGAAGCCCCTCCGTTTCCTCTGTTGCCTCCTGTGCAGAAAATATTTTTTACAGGAGGAAACGGAGATAACGGAGGGCTGGAACAGTTCTTCTATCGCATCCCATTAAAGAAAAAAAGCTCCAGTCCATAAGGCTTGCCATGCAAATCCAAGATTCGCGTGCATTCGCGGTTTCATTTTCCCTAGCTTGATCGCCATGGGACAATCTCTCAAAAAAATCAATTTCCCTCATTTTAAATTTTGGATTTCATAATTTTCGCACAAACTCACGCTATGACCTCGTTCCTTATCACCTGCTGCCACGCAACCTGTGCGATTCCAGAAGCACAGCGTGAGCTGTTTAGAGGACTCGAAGATCGCGTCACTTCTGCCGAAGGCTGGGAACCCGGTGCCCTAAATCTTGCCCAAGGTCTGGCGATGAAACTCTCCACCCCTCTCGTCCACGGCGATGTTTCCCGGCTTCTGTTCGATGTCGAACAAATCGGCGATGCCCAATGGAGCGAAATTTCCATCACCATCCCCGAAGCTCTGCGCGCGCGGTTTGCTGATAGACATAATGAAAAATTTCACCATGCCATCGATGTGAAACTGGATGAAGATTTCAAACGCCACGATTCCGTCATCCATCTCGACATCCACACCGCGCCCATCGCCGATGGAAAAGTCACCTTCGAATTTGTGGGCGACCCACTGGCAGAGAAATTCGCCGCCACGGCATCCAAAAACATGACCATTCCTGAAATCGCGGTCACCAGCAAACCGATGAAGGAAATCAGTCCCATGCTTGAGTGGATGCTTCAAAAAGAAATCCCCGGAAAAATCGGTATTGTCCGCATCACCGTATCCCAATCGTTTTTCATGAAATCCCAACCTCTGCGTTGGGAGACAGCCAAAAAAGCCATCATCCAAGCGGTTTCAACCGCCGCCATTTCTATCAACTCGCTTCCTCCCACGAACCTCCAGTTCGATTTTTAAGTGACCGTCTTAAAAATTAGGAAAAATAAAATTTAACCACAGATGAACAGGATACACGCAGATATAAGAGTGGTGAAAAGCCCAGTCTCTGAACATGTCCTGATTTTATCTGTGTTCTTCCATCTGCGTCCATCTGCGTTCATCTGCGGTTGAATTCCTCTCTTCCTGATTTATAAGACAGCCTCCAAGATTTGCATCACAACCCAAAAAGCTGGCTCCGCCACGCTCTAACGAATCCCGAATTCACCCAACACCTGGCCCCTTTCGCCAATGGTGAAGGTCAAATCGTGTTCGACCACGCCGATGAGGCCTCGCATTCCTTCTTCGTCGCGCTCGCTTGCACTGCCTCCAGAGACCTCGGGAAAAAGCGCCAGTGGATCATCCACGATTCCCCACGCCAACGCGAACGACTCGCCACCGAACTCGAACTCTGGGGCATCACCGCCGTGGTCTTGCCAGAAGTAGTGGCGATCACCGGTCGCCAACCCTCTGAAGAATCATCCGACTTACCACTCGAAATCGCCGACCCCGAAACCGCCGCCGAATGGTTCGCGATCCTTGAAACACTCGCAAGCTCAGACGCCTTCGCCGTCATCTGCGGACCCGATTCCTTTTCTCAATACGCCCCCTCCGCGAAATCCCTGCTCTCGAACCGCACCCACCTAAAACCCGGTCTCATCCTCGATCCCACCGCCTTCGCCGAAACCCTCACCGAACACGGCTACGAGCGTTTCCCCACAGTCACCGCCCGCGGTCACTTCGCCATCCGCGGTGGCATCCTCGATCTCTTCCCCTTCCAATCCCCCCGCCCCCTGCGCTTGGAATTTTTCGACACCGAACTCGAATCCATCCGCGAGTTCGATCTCAACTCCCAAGCCTCAACCCGCAAGATCGGAGAAATCCATCTCCTCCTAACAGAACCCCCCGCAGTAGCGACGATTGCGGATTATTTCCGCACTGGAGACGCCTTAGTAGATGTAGCTGCCGCGTCTCGCGGCAGGCCGTGGGATCGGCGTCTCGCCGATTTCTTCATCACCGAAAACACCACCGAAGGCGTCATCGAAGAAAACTTCACCCTAGCCGCCTACAGTTCCCCACTCGGCACCTTCGACGCCGGCGACTTCGTCCTCGACGAACTCCGCCGTGAAGCCTTTTTCAAACAACTCAACGAATGGCAACGCGATGCATGGGACATCGGCATCGTCTTCTCCACCAAAGGCGAACTCGAACGCTTCACCGAACTCTCAGGCAAAGACCTCGAACGCGACCTCGGCCTCACCCCCGTCATCGGCGAACTGGTTTCCTCTTTCACCCTCCCCGTCACCAAACTCGCGGTGCTTTCCTCATCAGAACTCTTCGGCCGCTACCGCACACCCGGTGCAGCCCGGCGCTCAACGGTCGAAAAAGCCCGCGTCATCCGCGCCCGAGCCACCCTCGATGACATCGAACCCGGCGATCTGGTTGTCCATTACGAATACGGCATCGGGAAATTCAAAGGCATCGTTCAAGAAGAGGAAGGCGAAGAACTCCAGATCGAATACAAAGACGGCTCCATCCTTTCCGTACCGTTGGAGCAAGCCCACCTGTTAGGAAAATACATCGGGGTCGGTGGCAAAACTCCCGACCTCAACAAACTCGGCAACGCCACTTGGCAGAAAAACCGCAAGTCCGCCGAGAAATCCATCCTCGATTACGCCGCCCGCCTACTCCGCATCCAAGCCGAGCGCGAACACGACCAAGGTCACGCCCATCCGCCCGACACGCGCTGGATGTTCGAGTTCGAGCAATCCTTTCATTACACCGAAACACCCGATCAGAAACAGGCGATCCTCGATACCAAACACGACCTCGAAGCCCCCCGCCCCATGGACCGACTCATCTGCGGCGATGTCGGTTTCGGAAAAACCGAAGTCGCCATCCGCGCCGCGTTCAAAGCGATCACCGGCGGAAAACAAGTCGCCCTGCTCTGCCCGACCACCGTCCTCGCGGAACAACATTGGCGCACGTTTCGCGAACGCTTTTCCGACTACCCGATCCGTGTCGATCTCCTCAACCGCTTCCGCTCCGCCGCCGAAGTCCGCGCCACGATCGCAGGCCTCGCCGATGGCTCGGTTGATATGGTCATCGGCACGCATCGACTCATCTCAGGCGATGTCGCTTACAAAGATCTCGGCCTCGCGGTCGTCGATGAAGAACAACGCTTCGGCGTCGCGCATAAGGAAAAGTTCAAAGAACTGTTCCGTCAGGTCGATGTTCTAACACTTTCCGCCACTCCCATTCCGCGCACGCTTTACATGGCTCTGATGGGCGCGCGCGACATGTCGACCATCGACACTCCTCCTCCGAACCGACTCCCCGTTTCCACCACGGTCACCGCCTACGACGAACGCATCATCCGCGATGCGATCCGCCGTGAATTGAAACGCGGCGGTCAGGTGTTCTTCCTGCACAACCGGGTCAAGACCATCGAGATGGTTCACAAGAAACTCAAAGAGCTCGTCCCCGAAGCCCGCGTCCTCGTCGGCCACGGCCAGATGGAAAAACACGACCTCGAAAACGTCATGCACGCCTTCGTCAACCACGAGGCCGATGTCTTGCTCGCCACCACCATCATCGAAACCGGCATCGATATCCCCAACGCCAACACCATCCTCATCGACCGCGCCGATCGCTTCGGCCTAGCCGATCTCTATCAACTCCGCGGCCGCGTCGGTAGAGCCGGAGAAAAAGCCTACGCCATCCTTCTCTTGCCCCGAGAAATGATCACCCAAGGCGATGCCCGCAAACGCATCCACGCCATCAAACAATACACCGCCCTCGGATCGGGATTCAAAATCGCCATGCGCGACTTAGAAATAAGAGGCGCCGGCAACCTCTTAGGAACCAAACAATCCGGCCACATCGCCCAAATCGGCTTCGATCTTTATTGTCAGCTTCTTCGGCAGTCGATTGACAGACTCAAAGGCAAAAAGAATCCCACACTGCATGAAACTAGCTTCAAAGCTGACTTCATTATCTCAACGGAGACGCAGTGGGTCTCCAGAGACCAGAAAGAAAAAACATCTTCCTCTATGTCCTCCGTTCCCTCTGTGGTCAAATCTTCCTCTTCAAAATCAACAATCAACACTCAACAAAACTTGGCGAGCTTAGCGAACTTGGCGGTTCAACCTCTCCCCGCCTTCATCCCCACAAGCTACCTCTCCGACGCCAAATTGCGAATAAACGCCTACCGCGAACTCGCCGAGGCCAACACCTCCAAATCCATCGACTCCCTAGAAAAAAACTGGATCGACCGCCACGGTCGCCTACCCGATGCCGTCAAACACCTCCTCACCATTTCACGGATTAAAGCCGAGGCATCTGCCAACAACGTCGCGTCAGTAGAAATCACAGGTCAGCGACTGATGTTACAGAGGAATGGCAGCCCGATTTTGTTAGATGGATCGAGATATCCTAGGCTTGCGAAGACAAAGCCAGGTGAGAAACTGAGCGAAGCATTGGAGATGCTGAGGAATTTTTAAATCTCAAAGAAATGCAATGGAAGCGAAGCGCACATAGAAGAACTGTCTTTTCTGGCAATTAATCGGTCGCGCCAGACGAGATTCTGTGATAGATTGAGGAGACTTCCTAAGACTAGGAATGGAGTCTGCTGAGGATTCCGAATCCCGGTCAAAAATACCGAACAAACAAGATTATGAACGATAGCATTCCGCCAAAAAAATCCGTTGAAGATACGGATGAGAAAAAAGAGGTCATCAAGGAAAAAGACATCGGCAAGGTTCGCCATGATGAGCCAGTAACCGCCAAAGGGATCGCGCGCGCTTTGCTTATGGCCGATGAACCGGAGCAAAGAATGGAAGTGGATCATTCAGACAAACAAACGGATTCCAAATCTAAAGATTAGCTACCTCCTGCATGCGTGCCTACGCATCCGAGAACCGGTCTTATCGGCCTTCTCATGAAGAGAAGTAATTTTCTGCGCATCTAGCAGGTGCAGTTAATCATACTTCCTCTTCCAAATCAAAAATCCAAAACTTGTCCGCCGTAGCCTCGGCGAAGGAGGATCAGCTTTTACCTACCACTCCCCAAAGCCATCGACTCCCTCGAAAAAAACTGGATCGACCGCCACGGGCGATTGCCCGAACCAGTCAAACACCTCCTCACCCTCGCGAGGATTAAGGCGGAGGCAGCAGCTAACAACGTTGCATCCGTGGAAATCACGGGGCAGAGACTGATCCTACAAAGAAACGGCAGCCGATTTTGTTGGATGGATCAAGATATCCGAGGCTGATGAAGATGAAGCCAGAGGAGATGCTGGAAGAGGCGCTGGAGATGCTGATAAAGTTTTAGGATCTCTCAGTAATTTCTAAAATGAGTAATTAGGTAATGGTCTTTTTACTGAAGCCTTACATCAAGAAGGAATGGTTCTACTCGATATGTGGGAGCAACAGCATCTGCACTCCATAATTTTAATTCTAATTCAGCCTGCGCAGATTCCTCATATTGCAAAGAGCTTTTCAAGCCTAGGGCTATTTTCGCATTTTTAGGGCTATGGAACCAAGCGACTAAAAAGATACCGTGTGTTCTGTCATGAGGGATTAAGTAGTCTTCAAGCAATTGCCCCTTTGCCCCTGTTTTGCTTTCTTTGTTCCAACACCCTTTAACTTCTATAGTAACGCTTAATGGGCGATCCTCTCGCTGCCTCCCTGATTCGGCCTTGCTCCAGGCTTGAACAAGAATATCAGTCTTCTTTCCTCTTTTCGGCTGCACCTCCCTATTCACAACTACACCAGAAGCAGACCCAATTTGATCACGAAGCCATCTGTCAATTTCATCCGATACAAATTCTTCATCTTTCGGACGGAAGTTCTTTCGGTGAAGACCTCCACCGTCCCACTGCCATAGACGCTCTACAGCTGGAAGCTCGTCCCTTGATAAGTACATTTGAAATGATGCGAGTGATTCTAGAACGATGTCCATGAGATCATCATTATCTCGCACAAAGCGCTTCGATTTGTCTGAAATAATATTTGCTAGATGGCCACAGCCAATTGGGACCCATTCCTTACGCCGAGAGGCGTTAAGTGTGCTTTGGTAGCGCCAGAGAAGCCATGATTTTTCTGAAGGCAACTCATCCACTAGCCTCAATAGTTGATCACAAGCGTCTTTGGTAGATCTATCCGACAAGAAGGAAAGAACATCCCTTCTGAACTGAGCAATTGCTTGCCTTTCAGTAACGAATCCAGTTCCTGTTACAGGATCCTCTTTAATTGGAAAAATGTGGTTAAGTAAAAGATACAAATCGGCAAGTTCATTTTCGGTTAATACTTTTGCTAACACCTTAGAGGAGGATCTCAGATCACAAGAAACTTTCGCAAGAACGTGCTTAGCCATCACATTACTATTAGTTAAAAGCGGGTAGCTAATTCTCCAAGCTGCCGGGCATGCAATACACAGCCCAGCAATAACAGCAGACATAAGTTTATCATTGGCTTGATTATCAGCTTGTGAAAATTTTCGAATCAACTTCTCTGCCAGTCTCTGAGCAGCCTCCAAGTCTAGCTCCGCCAAGATCTCAATTCCGGACTCGATACCATTCGGATTTTCTATGGCCTCAATAAAGTCAACAGCAACGGCCGATAATTTTTCATCAAAACATGCAGCTGCATGCCTCAAGCCATAAAGATGCTCTTCGTCATCACGAAGCTCCCTTACCCAACCTTGAATCGTTTTTACAGGATTTAGTCTATAGGCTAATTCAAACAGTGCTCGACCCGTTTCAGAATCAGAACGTGATCCTGAATCCCCTGTTATAGCGTCGATCCAGCCACGTGACACAGCCTCCTGCAAATACTTACTTCCTTCGATTTCTTCGCGGAGAAGTAGGATTGCTGTAATCCCCGGATCAGAATAATTCGTGCGACCACCGATTTCGGCGTAGCCATCAGAACAATTGATTAAATAAATTCTAGCAGCCTCTTTAATTTCCTCGCGTCGTTCCTCTGTCGCATTTTCCCAACCAGGGTATTTCAAAATATCGCGAGACAGGGGTAGAAAATACTTCGTTTGGCCGGGCGCGGCATGAAGAAAAACCACAAGATCTCTGAATCCGTAAGTAGAACCATTCGCAATTTCCATAAGTATTTCCGAGATTTTTTTCTCGTGGCTACAACGTTTCACTCTCTTCTGCCGATTTCCGAATCTGCGTTCTCTCACGAGCCATTGCGCTTTCATGGATCTTCCTTCTTTGCTCTCGATCTCTATTGGTTTGAACCAGAAAAACCCCTTTTGCAGTTCAGGCGAAACTCTTAGGGTTTCAATGAACAGATCCCAATTCTTAGTCAGACATTCTTTGTTCCAATGCAGAGTCTGAATCACCGCGCTCCAAACAGGCAATTTATCGAGAGGCTGTTTTAAAAATTCACTGAGCAGCCAACCAAAATCATCTGGGCCGATTAGTTTGTGATCATCTCCTGAAATATGATAAATATCATTTTCGAAGTCGGTCTTGGAATCATTTAGGACAGCGACTGCCCATTTTAGGCGAGATTCTCTGCTAGCTTTTTCAAGTCCATTTTTGCCAACCCTTCCATCAGAGAAAAAATCCCTAAAGTTTCGGGTTTTGACCCGCCAAAGCTTCACAAGCTCAGTTCTAATTTCAGGCATATCGATTCGTTCAAGACTTTTTAAAAGAATCGCCATGGAAAGTTCTCTCCGTGCACCAAGGCTATCGAAGGATGTCTTCCATTTTTGTAAGGCTCGAAGTCCCGGGATCAAATCATTCTCAGTAACATACTTTGGCAGATGATATTCAAGAATCATGTGATATCCACCTATATGACGATTGCTCGGACGCATTTCGATCCATGGGAGTGCATCGGCAAGAGTCCAATGTGCAGGAACAAGACGTTTTATTGCATATCCACTGATTGAATAATTGGGATCTGGTCCGATCTGCCTTTTTGCCATGGGTTCCAATTCCCGTAATCTGTCATGTGGCATAGTTTTACACAAAGCTTGTGCCGCCGATTCTCTTAGCCATCCGTCCTCTTCATGATCATCCAAAACTGAATGAAGAACCTCTATTAATTCAATACAGCGGCATTCCTCAGCTATAGACGCAGCTACTCGCCTTGCCATCAACGAAACAGTCTTGTCCGTCAGAACTTTTCCGATTTGTCCGGCAAGATCCGGGTGATTCAACCCTCTCCAAAACCGATCAAACTTTGACTCGTCGAAAAATTCCCCCGAGTCCGCCAACTTTAAGATCTGTTCGATAAGTCTGGATTTTAGATTTACATCTACGATAGACACATCGCTTCTTAAAAGTACTGAAGGATCGACAGAAATCAAATATTCAAAGAAGGCTTTGTGGTAACCAGCAACCCAAGAAGTTAATTCAGCTAGTTGAGGTATAACGTGCTCACCTCTCGAATCTCGTGAACATAAAAGTGTTTTCAACTGAACCAGTGGAAGTTTGGAAAGTTCCTGACCCGCCAGACACTCGGCAAATGTCTGGTGTGTAAAACCAAACAAGTTTTTGCCACGGGATTGGAATAAGCCTGTTCTCAGTGAGTCGACTAAGTTCAGTTCTGATAACTCGAATTGATTTTCTATAAAGAAAGTAATTCTCAGAGACGATTGTGGTGTTTGTTCGATTGAACCAACTGGAGAATGAACCGTAGATTTTCCTCCCAATAAATAGTGACAGGCAAGAATCTTCGCGGCTCTGAGCTTTTCGACGGGACTTGTGGGTAAAGTAGATTTTGACCTTTCTAAAGTAATCCTCGACGGATTAGATTCTTCGCAAAATCGGCGACAGCCATTTTCATAAAGTTCTCGGTGTGAAGTCGTTCGAAAAGTGCCATTTTCGAATTCTTGCAGGAGAAACAATAAAGTAATCGGACGTGCTGCTAGCGATTCAACACCCGCATCATAAACCGCACGGATAAAATCGTCACCATTATGGCCACACTTCTCTGCTGCGATCCGTGCATCTTTTTGGCGTAGATGTTTCAATTCAAATATAACCATACCTCTCTTTATCCATAGAGCGGAAAGTGATTCACCTTCGTGTGCTGGCCATTCTGCGGAACGGCAGGATAAGATTAGACGAAGTCTCTCTGTGGGGACATTTTTTAAAAACTCGGCTAAGTTAAGTACAAACAAGGGTATTCGAATCATACCCTCGTCAATTCCATCGACGAGAAGTGTCAAACTGTCGGCCGAAGAGTCGCGCCAGGATATCCATTTTGGAGAACTATTCAGAAAATCACGGAAGTCTGTGAACGAATCGTGCGCCCTAGCACGTGTAAAAATGACATCACTTTCAGAATCGAGAAGTTGCACCAATTGCTCTACCTCAGTTGATTTTCCTAATCCCGGCTCGCCACAAAGTATAACAGCACCTGTTTCAGGGAGGATTTCAGAAAGTTCTAAGTCTGATTTTGTCTCACCAAAGCATTGCAAATCGTTAGGGCAGGGCAAAAAGCTCTCATCTAGGAATTGTTGCGGCGTAGCGGATGAAGATCTCCAAAACCTTTGCCAAGGTAGATGTGCTCCGAAAGGTGACTGCTCCATAGCTCAAAACTGAGCTAATTTAAAACCTACTGCAATTTTTTCATGCTATCAATTGGATCGGGTGTCTCATTTTAACATTTTCCATAGCTGTTCCTAGGTTGGCGGGACGATAGTCTGGATTGTTCACAAGCGAATTTCGCACGATCGCCCGGCTGTTCTCCACAAGTCCGAATCCTACCGCGAAAGCCACACCAAAAAATCCTTTTCAAATCAATGTATTGCCTATCAGATTTAGAAATATCGGCCGCTGGATATTCGCTCTTGACGGCACTCGAATGAATAGTACTAGCGGAAAAATGAAAGAAACTTTCTCACGACGGTTCAAAGAACTCATAGAGGCATTTAAAGCTCTGCCGACTTCTGCCTTAGACTCGGGTCCCCGTTACTACGAGACCCAGCACTGGCGTAGGTGGGCAACCAGCGCGGAGAACCTAATTTTGGCCGTGTATGGCGAAAGATCACCACATTATCTGAATTTCCAGAAGGAGCGCGATACATGTAACGGTTACGATTACGAAGTGCTGTCGATCTATGGGGTATTCGAAAGTGGGAAGGATGACTTTGAGGGAGGATACGTCTTTGATGTTGATCTTCGAATTTCGGGTGAAGTTCTTGGAGATTTTGTGGCACTTGCTCGTCAGGCATTGGCCGAGGGCAACAAGGATGTCGCTGCTGTTCTTGCTTGCGCCGCATTAGAGGACGCGCTCAAGCGCTTCGCAGTTGCCAAGGGTCTTGATACTGTAGGCAAGACCATGCAAGAGATCGTTAATGCATTGAAGGGTGCGGGGCTTGTCACTGGGGCACAAAAGTCATTATTGGATACAATGCCTAAGATCAGAAATATGGCAATGCATGCAGACTGGGATAAATTCTCTGAACCGGATGTAAATAGTGTCTTGGGTTATGTTGAGCAGTTCCTTCTCACTAATCTTAGTCCATGAATGGGTGAGGTTACTCCTCAATAAAAGGGTCTCAAAGGGGTCAGCCTTCTCATTTTAACATTTCCTGGCCTCACTCCCCACTTCCACACCCCACCGAAGAAATCCAACCCTCGCTCATCTCCCACAAACCCATCCATTTTGACTTCACTTCGTTCCGTCCAAGCCATTTCGGCTTCGCCATAAGTAAAATTACTCGCCACAACTCGCTCTGCTTTGACTCCGCTTCGCTCCGTCCAAGCCTTTTGGGCTTCGCCATATGTAAACTGCTCGTTACAACTCGCTCTGCTTTCCTTTGGATAGGGACATCCCATTAGCGTTCATTTGCTTCACTCTGGACAGTCCAGCGCGCGGTTGGCTAGACTTCGATGTTCACTAGAGAAACAATACCATGCCTGACTCTGACAAGAAGCCTTCCAGATTCTCCGTCCCGCTGGAGGATATTGTTGCTACAGTAGTAGTCATCGCAGTGCTTGCTGGGATTTCATTCATTCTCCTCCGTTGGTTAACATGAATCGGAATGAATACAGGAGACAGACCGTATCCACCCAAAGCAATCGATTGGGATGGAGGCAGTGGCTGGGTTTGATATTGAGTATTCCTATTTTGATTCCCATGTTTCTAGGTGACATTCTAGCCGCCCCTTTCACCGCCAGGCGCAATGAGAGCGTATTCAGATGGCTACTTTTCACCTTTGCCCGTTTTGCCGCACCACTTATTATCATCAGCGTATTGATCGCTTACCTAATTCGCCGTCACAACTGACAGATAACCAATGGCGATCAAGACGATACAAAAAACAATGACCTACGAGTTCACATCTGAATCTAGAATCGACTCCTTCTGGGAAGCCCTTGATCAGGTAGCGAGAGAAAGAAAATATCTCATGGAGCTGCCGTGTCTCACGGGATGAGGCTTAAACGGTGTCTCACCGTTCGAATGATTGGTTGGTGCGATATTGTTCCCTGCTCCCATGAGGGCACCACGCTTGTCCCACAGTGTGTCCGGTAGTGCGTCTATCTAACTCTGACTACACGCACAAAAATCGGAGCCATCCGCTTTCGCAGGTGACCGCGGCTTTTTGAAAATCCAATCAGTAGTCGGAAGGATTCGCGCGGTGCAGCACGACACTGCATTTGCTGCGTGCTAGAAGTATCCCGCTGGATTCGTTGCCTATCACCCACGCGCCCTTAGCGACGGCGCTGCTCGATCCTTCTTCATATTGATTACCGATTAGCAGAGTGCCGTTTTCAGGGAAATATTGCCATACCATGATACGCACGCTGACCTTAGGATTCTCACGTACGGAGACGGCGACCTTGCCGCTGTTTGCGCCGCTTTGTGTGCCGTTTCCGAAATCCAGAAACCACTCCTTGCTGGCACTTGCAGGGAATATAGGATCGGTGCTGCTGATGATCTTATACATGCCGCTCAATGCGATGGGCACACGATCCGGCTTGTCGTCTGCCGAGGATATTTGAATGAGAAAAAGCGAGACGATGGCCACCAGTGTAGGGGAGACAGCCAAGGAGGCTTTCCGAAGGAGGGATTTCTTGGGAGCGCGTGAATCTTTCATATAATGCTTATCGCTGTTTCCGTGCCAAACTACGTAACTCACTGGAACGAATGCTTCGGCAGCATTAGAGACTAAGGAATTTGGGCTGGGCATGCAGCTTGCATGGCTTTGCATGCACTTTGCGCCATCTCTCAAGCGCATAGAGACAGACCTTATATGCTACAGATTCCTGTCGAGGAAACGGATCGCTGCCTCGATGGCTCCGTCGGGGAAAAGGAAGGCGCGGATGTGGCCTTTGCCCCGGATCCAATGAATCTCGTGGGGCACGCCGTTGGCTTTCAATTTCACCGCCATGTCGTGGAGGTGGTCGGGCTTCACGAGGGTGTCCTCGTCGCCGTGATAGAGAAAAAAGGGCGGGCTGGACGGGGTGACGTGGTTCACGGGTGATGCCTCATGGAAAAGATCCGGCACCTCTTGCAGCGTGCCGCCGAGGAAATTGCGGATTAGGTCCCCTTCTGAATAATATGTTAGATCCGAGGGAGCCCCGCCCGCGACGACGGCTTTCACCCGTTTCCGCTCATCCGTCAGCGCCGCCAACGAACCAGCATAGCCGCCCGCCGAGTATCCGAAGACGGCGATCCTTTTAGAATCGATCCCCTGCTCCGCCGCGTTTTCCTCCATCCAGTCCAAGGCCGCGCGGACATCGTCGAGCGGTGCGGGATAGGTCCAGTCGGGAGCCATGCGGTAGGTGATGTTGAAAACGTAGTAACCGTTTTGCGCAAGCTGCCGGGCGATCCCGGCCATCTGCCAGCGGCCGTCCTTTCCGATGCGGCCGTCGCCGTGGATCATGAGTATCGCGGGGTGCGGGCCGCCGGATTTCGGCAGATAAATATCCCCGGCCATGGGCGCGGGGCGGGCGGGAGGCGTGTAAGTGACATCCGCGACATCCGCCCGTTTCACCGGGATCAGCGCGGCCACCGGCCCCGTGCAGGAAAGCGAAGCCAGCGCCATGAAGGGCGCGAGGAGAAGAATAAATGGGGTCAGGTGTCGCATCTTAACATTTCTTGGAGATTGGCGCCCCCACAACTCTCTTCACTAGCTGCATTTCATTCTCTCGGTATGTAATGAATGTCCCCCTTCCTCGCCCCCACCGAAGAAATCTAAGTCACTCAATTATCCTCATGAACTTATTTCGGCGAAATCTTATCCAACGCCTCTCGACGCGTTTCGATCGCCATACGCTTGGCCTTTTTCTCGCCGTATTTATTTACTGAAAACTGTTTCGATCTGCGTACGCCCCTGACGCTCGTCCAGCATGCTTTCCATACGTCGTAATCGTGTCCTTTTGAAGATGTGGTAATCCGCGTTACGCCTGTTATGCCTGAAGCCGTCGGTTTCCTGACAACTTCCCTGAACCCTCTTCTCGTCAAGACTGGGTATACTTTACGCAACTCCCTCCATCGCTTCAGCGCGGCCTTATGCGCGGCCTGTTCTGTTGTTTTGGCGCCATAATAAAAATATTCCTGAATGATCTCTTTATTGTGATTAATCAGGATACGGAATCGTGAACTGCCATCACTACCGGTTTCCTGATAAAGTCCTGGGAATTTGTTGGGTTTTCTCTTCATAACTTGTCTTTGATTGATTGACCGCCTGCGTCAATTTCATTTGCTTCATAGCATCATCGCTGCTGACGGGCAACCCATGTCATCCAAACTTCGCTCATGTCCCACAAAACCATCCACTTTCCAGGCAAACAACGCTTTGAACTGAGATCCGGTCCCGGCGAGCCAGCCGTTATTTCCTATCGTCAACATGAGGACACTGTCATCATCGAGCACACCTACGTGCCAGAGAGACTTCGGGGAAAAGGCATCGCTGCAAGCATCACGCACGACGCTCTGTTAGAAGCGCGCCGACTCGGTTGGAAAATCGTGCCGGATTGCTCCTACACGGAAACCTACATCCAGCGTCATCCTGAGTTTATCGGGCTGCTGCATAAGGCATAACGATCCATGGAGATCTGATAAAATTCCTCCATTATTTCTAAACAGATGCGATAATCGAAAGCTAAGCGCATAGCCCCTCCGTTTCCTCTGTTACCTCCTGTTCAGAAAATATTTTTTACAGCCCCGACTTCTTCGGGGTGTAAAGCAAACGGAGATAACGGAGGACTGGAACAGCCTAGCTATCACCTTTAATTTGCTTTTCTCCTGAGAAATATCAGAGGCAGAGGAATGATTAGCAAAGGAATGTTTAAGTCACTCATGCACCATTATCTAACTTTTCTCATCCACAATGAAATCAAGTGTATCGTCGGATTTCATCACCCTCTTGATTCCCCTGCCTACCATTCCCCTGCCCCCGCAAATAATCCCCCGCTTCACTTCACCACCAACTCCCCTTCTGTCTCGCTCCAAATCCTGACTTCCTCACCAGAACGGTTAGAGCGAACCTCTTTGTAGAACCAACCATATTTTGGGCTCCAGGAAAAGTCGTAGCTGCTGACACGTCTTACCATTCGACCTTCCTCAAGAATGGGATGTATTGCAGTCACCCGGCGCACATCTCTTTCCTCAAATCCATCTTGGGAACGCTTTCCTCCTTCAATCACGGTCGCCACGTTGATTCCACTTGGGGCGATTTCCAAGACCTCCGCAATCAAGCGCTTTGCAAGCTCTTCACTGAGTTCACTGGTTGGTTCAGCGGCGTGCAGCGAACCTTGGAGACTGAGGAAAAACAACGAGACGGCAACATATAGAGTCTTCATTTTTCAGAGGACTCAAGGTGCCTGGAAATTATTCAATTTTATTGTTATTAGCTTCCCCAACAAATTTCCAACTTGCTCATGATAGTATCACGTGATACTATCATGAGCATGAAGCCGCCCTTCAGTATCACTCCCGAAATTCTTGTATCCGTAAGCCGTATCGAAAGACTCATTGGGCGGATAGAAGGTCTTGAGCAGCCCAAACCGCAGCCGCATCTTAGGAAATCCAATCGGGTAAGAACCATCCAAGGCAGCTTGGCCATTGAGGGAAATACACTGGATCTGGATCAGGTCACCGCTTTGTTAGAGGGAAGACGGGTGATCGGACGTAAAGAGGAAATTCAAGAAGTACTGAATGCGATCAAGGTCTATGAGAGCCTCCCAGACTACGATCCCTCATCATCTAAATCACTTCTGAAAGCTCACAGGATCATGATGGACGGACTGATTCCGAATGCAGGGAAATGGAGAACCCAAAATGTTGGAATCCTCAAAGGCACCGCCGTTTCCCACATCGCTCCGAAAGCCGACCGAGTCCCTCATCTGATGGAAGATCTCATCAAGTTTCTTAAAGACGAAGGAACGCACCCATTGATCCGTTCATGCATCTTCCACTATGAACTGGAGTTCATTCACCCCTTCCAAGATGGAAACGGCAGGATGGGACGTTTCTGGCATACACTGCTTCTTTATCATTACAATCCAGCCTTCGAATTCATTCCCATCGAATCCATGATTCGCGAGCATCAGCAAGAATACTACGCCGCTCTCGAAGCCTCAGACCGTAGTGGAGACTCAACTGCCTTCGTTCATTTTTCTCTCGGCATCATATATGAGGCTCTGGAAGAATTCATTTCATCATTCATACCAAAGCCTCTAACAGCCAACGAGCGACTTACCCGCGCTAAGGAACACTTCTCACGTAATACTTTCTCTCGCAAAGACTATCGTGAGCTGTTCAAGAACATCTCCACCGCCACTGCTAGTCGAGATTTAAAACAAGCGACCGATACTGGTTTGGTCTCCAAGTCAGGCGACAAGGCACTGACCTTTTACCGATTTCTCTCATCGAATAGGGTTTCATGATACTCAATCACTCAGCAGCGCCCCCCAAATCTACATGGATCTTCGAACAATCTCCGCTCCAGGCGCGTCATTGCGGGCGTTCAACTCATCAATCCCTAACTGTATGGTTCGCTGCATTTCCTGAGTGATTTTGGAAATGGCTTCTCTAGTGTTACCACCGGCAGTGGAGATGAAATCCGAAACATCAACTGGCTGATGCACCCGCACCATCACGCGACGCGGACCCGTGCGCGGCATGGCTTTCGAATGAAAATCCTCGGCGATGCGCTCCACGGTCTCGTCGTAACGGTCAATCGTCGGCTTTTCGGTGAGATAAGGTGAAAGATAACCATGAATCCTCATCGCAAGCATCGCTCTATCCGCCATGCCATCGAGCGCTGGATCATGTGCCGCACTGCGATCCGTCCTGAGCTGATGCAACTTCGAGCGAATTTTCACAATCCGCTCAGACAATCCCGTCGCCCTCGCTGCAGAAAGTTCTAACGCACCCTCCAAATCATCCAACAGCTTTCCCGCAAATCCTCCGAGCACTTCATACAACGAGTCGTCGTTCATTTTTATCGCATCGCCGTGACCATGTGCCCGCAAGTAACGCGCTAAAATATGCCGACCCATCCCCATCACCGCAGAAATCGGATCGCTGGTGGAGCCTGCAGGAAAAACGTATTCGCTTCGCGCGCCGAGATCCAACATCCGCTGCGTCACTGCTTCACGTGGAGTTGTTAGATGGGTGTATTTCAGACTGACCGGAACAATTTTAACCGGAATCCCATCCAGCGCCGCTTGGGCTTTCAGCGCGATGAACGCCGCGCCATCCAAGAACGGGGCGAGTCGGTCATTGGTCAGATACACATTCCCCTCGGGAAAAATGTTCAGCGCCCGCTCGCCTTTTTTCAGCACATCGATCGCGGCCGACATCGCTTTGCGGTCACTGCCCTCGCGATCGATCGAGAAATTTCCCATCCGCTGCATGACCCATGCATTGACTGGACTCCGCAAAAAAACGTCATACGCCGCCATGAAACAGGAATCGACATCCAGCCGACGATGCAACTCCGTCACCACCTGCGGATCGCTGTGCGTCGGATGATTGATCACAAACATCAGCCGCTCACCTTTTGCCTGCGCCTCCCGCACCTGCTCGGTTTCCCCATCCAACACCATTTCCTGAATCCGATGGTTCGGCCCCGGGAGAAAAAAACTGCGATTCATCGACCGCCCACAACGAATCAAAAACGGCGAGGGCTTCGCTTCAAAAAACCGGTAAGGAGCATCGGAAAATTGGATCACGAGGACATATTCCTTTTCCTTTTCATGATGTAAAGTAACTCCGCGAAGAAAATCGGGGGAATGATGATCTTCTGGGTCGCTTTAGGATTTATGCTTTTTTCCCCTTAGCACCCAACATCCGTGTGATCGCGAGAATCGCCGGATGCGTGAAACGCCGTTCCGACGTGATCGCGTAAAAATGTGTTTCCACCTCCTTCGTCCGGCCTATCGGGACGAATCCGTATCTCTCGAACGCTTCAGCGGCAACGACGGTTGGTATCGCAATGAAAGCATGGCCGCTCGTCGCCACAATTTTTGTTAGAGCTGCGTCTTCAAATTCCGCAATCACATTAGGTTCTACGCCTACACTGCGAAACCATTTCTCTAAGTCTCGTCTGAGATTGCAATTCTGGGTTGGTAGCAAAGCGGCTACTCCGTCGAGATTCCGTGGAAACCGACCCTTAAGATTCTTCGCAAATTCCGGCATCGCGCAGAATGTGATTGAGGATGAACCTAACAGATGATTGAAAACTTTTCCCGCAATCGCAGGCGAGGCCGGTTCATCTGCCAGCACCACATCAAGGCGATGAGTATTGAGCTGGGAAACGATATCAGCCAGTTTTCCCTCATGACATGTGAGCTGCACGGGAGGCTCATGCTCCA
>JANPJY010000089.1:0-68354 GCA_031425735.1 Akkermansiaceae bacterium
GCCATAGGATTAGGTGATTATTGGGCTTGGCGGATGCAATCCGCCGCCACGTTCAGATACTCCTCATCTAGCTCGATTCCTGTGAAATGCGTAATTTTTTTTGATTTTGCGGCGAGAGCCGATGAACCAATCCCGAGAAACGGATCCAGCAGGCGGGTGGCCCCGGCCTTTCCGTGGATTTTGATGCATTGCTCAACCAAGGCGACAGGAAAAGTAGCGGGATGGGGTCGCTCGCCTTGGCGGGATTGAATGGTTTCGTAGGGAATGAACCAGGTGTTTCCACGGCAGCGAAGATCCTGACCCTCGGTGTGGCCCCAGCGCGCGATGTTGGATTTATAGACGTAAGGCACGCCAGCCGCGCGGCGATCGAGCGGGACATCGCCGGTTTTTGTCAGGTGAAACAGATATTCGTGGCAGTCGTTGACGTAGCGCTTGGAATTGATCGGTTTGAAATGGCCCGCAGAAACTGGCTCTCCTGCTTTGGGAGTGACGGTTATCGATTTGATCCAGTGAAACGTGTTCTGCAAAACGAACAGCGGCTCCGATCCATCGGTGAGAGCGAGGATGAGTTGATGGGGGAGCAGGGGATTCGATGGCGCCGCGCCGATGTTTAGGAAAAACGATGCGTCATCTTTCATCACGCGTTTCACTTCTGCTGCCCACGCTTTACACCATGTGAGAAATTCATCGCGCGGTGCGGTGTCTTGAAAGGTCGAGTAGTTGATTCCCAAATTGTAAGGCGGCGATGTCACTACGAGATCGAAGAATTTCTCATCGAGGGTGGGCAGGACTGTTAGGCAATCGCCGTGGAGTAGATTAAGTTTCAAGGAAGATAGGGAATCGAATTTAAACGGAGGAGAGGAGAGAGCGGAGGTAACGGAAGAGATTTTGGTTTTAGCTCCGCAGAAATTCTATGGCTGACTCTAGGTCTTCGCTCGTTACTGTTTCGATGACTTGGGCCTTTCCGATTTCTGAAAGCGTGACGAAACGGATTTTGCCCGATTTGAATTTCTTATCGCGCGTTAGTTTTTCCATCACGGTTGCTGTCGCGATATTTGGTGAGAGAGTCAACGGCAGGCGGAAATGCGCGAGCAGATCGAGGATTTTTTTCGAAGCTTCCGGACTAAGCCCGGAATGTTTTTCAGAAATCATCAACGCCGCGCGAATCCCAAGCGCGATGGCTTCGCCGTGCAACATTTCGCCATAAGGCAACGATGCCTCAATGCCGTGCCCGATGGTGTGGCCGAAATTCAGTAAGGCGCGGATGTCTTTGGTTTCGTATTCATCCGCTTCAACGACACGGGCTTTGATCGCGATGTTTCGCGCCAACAACTCCGCTGGAACTTCACGTTTATCAGGATCAATCGCTAACAACTCTTCCAACATCGCCGCATCACGGATCGCCGCATGTTTGATGGCTTCCGCGAATCCTTCGTGAAACTCGCGCGCTGGCAAAGTTTTCAAAGTCTCGGGATCGACGATCACCAATTTCGGTTGATGAAATGCGCCCAACAGGTTTTTTCCCTCCGCCACATTCACGCCGGTTTTTCCACCGACCGATGAATCGACCTGAGAAACAATCGTGGTCGGAATTTGCACGAAGGGAATGCCACGGTAAAAAATGGATGCTACAAATCCCGCTAAATCGCCGACGACCCCACCGCCGAGGGCGATGATGATGGAGCGTCGATCGTGACCCGCGCGAATCATTTCGCGGCAGAGTGCCTCGGCATGGGAAAGCGATTTCGAGGCCTCGCCCGCTGGAACCGTGTGCAAGGTGGGTGGGTTTTCTGTGAAACTTGAGATCACCGTTTGCGCATGGTGCGCCGCAACCGTTTCGTCAGATATGATCGCCGGCCGCAGATGCGAAAGTCCCTGCTGCTTCAGCATTTCTGCAACAGCGGACAACAAGCCATTTTCAACAATGACTGGATAAGAACGATCGCCGAGTGCGACTTGGACGGTGGGCATGGGGGTGGTTTAGAGGAAAAATCAGAATATGGAAACCTGAATAAGTGACCAACTATTTCCCGCTCTTTATTTGAAACTGTTTCCAGTCCTATTCAGTTTTCAAGAAACAAAGTTCATAGCGCGTACTCCGGCCGCTGCCAAAAGGTGCAATCGCACCAAGTTGGGCGAGTTGTTGTAAATCACGAGTGGCGGTGGCTTTTGAAATGCCAGTGATCGCAGAATATTTCCGGGCGTTCATGCCGCCGACAAAACCATCTGCACCGGCATCGAACATACGTCTGATGACTTTGAGTTGGCGTTCGTTGCACGCCGTTTCGTATCGTTGAAAATAATGAGACTTTTGTAACACAAAGCGGATTTGATTTTCTGCGTCTTGATGCGCGGCTTCAGTCATTCTAACAAACCAGTCGACCCATGATGTGACTTCATTATCGCACTGCGCGGACTGAAGGGCTGCATAATAATCGTTGCGCCGCTTTTCGATGGCTTTGGAAAGTGTCACAAGCACAGGCCGCTTTTGTCCTTGGGACAAAGCTTTTTCAGCGATGGCACGCCCGATGCGACCATTCCCATCTTCAAATGGGTGAATGCTTTCAAAATAGAGATGAGCCAGTGCGGCGCGAACAGGAGCATGTGGGATAGAGTGTTTAGATCCCGGTGCGGTGTCGTTGAACCACTGAGTGAAACGCGCCATTTCCTCTGCAACACGTTCTGCCGGCGGTGCTTCAAAATGCACAGTGGGTCGGTCTATTCTACCGGAAACCACTTGCATCGGATCGCCGCCACTACGCCAGCAGCCAACCTGCAAGCGAGTGCTGCCGCCAAGCAGCATTCGATGCCATGAAAATAGCGATTCTGTTGTCAGCGGTGCTTGAAAATCTCGGCGAACGCTCACCATCAGTTCGCCTGCGCCGTCGGCCAAACGACTATCGACTGATTCCAGTTCTCGGTTGAGGCCTAGGTGATTTCGGATCGACGACATCACATCTTTTGGGTTCAAGGATTCTCCCTCGATGGCGGATGTTTTCACTGCCTCCGTGATCATGAGTTCCAGCAAAGTCTCAGTCTCGAGTTCCTCAGGCAGCCCTTCAAGGATCCCGTCCAGTCGTCCCGTGTGCTCGGCGATCTTAACCAAAACGCCCTCCAAGTTTCGTAGGTCGTAACGAAACGCTGGCCAGTCCGGAAGTTGCCAATTGTAGAGTATGAGCCGATTATATGGCTTAATCGGCTCATGAAAAGCCTAAAAAATGAGCCGATTAGTGTAAATAATCGGCTCATCGGTCAAAACAGCATCGCCCAAGCCACTGTCGCTTCAGATTCTGTGTTTTTGTGGCGGATGTTGGAGTGTGGTGTGTGATGGATTTGCGGTGATTTTTCTGAAATAATGTTTGCTTATTCGCCCCCGAGAATGCAGGTTTTCGTCGAAACCTGACAAAGAAAGGTAAATTACTAAGGATTATGCTTCCCGAGAGTTCCCCGTTTTCCCCAGACCAGCGCAAGTCGTTGGATTCGCTACTTGCTGGCTTTGATGCGCTTCAACGCGGATGGCTCAGTGGATTCCTTGCTGCGCAGTCATCTGCTGTCGCGCCCGCCGCTGCTCCCGTGGCTGCTGGCAAATTGACCGTGCTTTACGGCACCGAAAGCGGCAACTCCGAGCAGCTCGCCGATCGCGCCGTGAAAGAAGCCAAGAAAAAAGGTTTCAAAGCGGTGATGAAGAACATGTCGGACATTTCTCCAGCCGACCTCGCGAAAGTCGAAAACCTGCTCGTGATCGTTTCCACATGGGGCGATGGCGAAGCGCCAGAAACCGCCGTTAGTTTCCACAAAGCTTTCATGACCGAGGACGTGAAACTCGCCGGCGTGAAATTCTCCGTCTGCGGACTCGGCGATACCTCTTACGAAAAATTCTGCGAGATCGGAAAACAGTTCGATGCTCGGCTCGAATCGCTCGGCGCGACACGCGTTGCTCCACGCGCGGATTGCGATGTCGATTACGAAGAAACCTTCACTGAGTGGTTTGCGACCGCGCTCCAAGCGATCACTCCCGCAGCCGCCGCTGCTGCGCCAGCCACTTTCACATTTGCCGCTCCGGTCAGCACGGAGTTCGGAAAGAAAAATCCGTTCCCATCCGAGGTGATCGAAAACCTTCTTCTCAACGGCGAAGGCTCCGCGAAAGAAACCATCCACGTTGAGCTCTCTCTAACAGGAAGCGGCTTGCAATACGAGCCCGGCGATGCCCTCGCCGTGCAGCCGACGAATTGCCCGAGCATGGTGAAAGATATCATCAACGCCGCGCAACTCATCGGCACAGAGGAAGTCGAAGTCAAAGGCGTCGGTAAAAAACTTTTGGCGGATGCGTTACGCGAAGATTTCGACATCACCGCGCTTTCCAAGGCCGTGCTCAAAAAACTCGCCGAGGCAACTAACTCCGCAATGCTCATCGCGCTACTCGAAGAAGAAGCCAAAGACCAACTCCGCGAATACATCGACGGCCGTGAAATCATCGATGCCATCATCGACTTTGCGCCTAACGGTTTGTCTGCCGATGCGCTTTGCGGAATTTTCCGCAAGTTGCCGATCCGTCTTTATTCGATCGCTTCCAGTCCTCTTGCACACCCCGATGAAGTCCATCTCACCGTCGCGGCTGTGAGATACGAGACTCACGGCAGAACCCGCAAGGGCGTTTGCTCCACCTACCTCACCGATATCGCGAAGATCGGTGAAAATGTTCCGGTTTTTGTGCAACCTAATAAAAACTTCCGTCTTCCTGCTGATGACAACACGCCCATCATCATGGTCGGTCCAGGCACTGGAGTGGCTCCTTTCCGTTCCTTCGTCGAGCACCGCGCAGCTACGGGAGCTGCTGGTAAAAACTGGTTGTTCTTCGGCGACCAACGTTACACCTACGATTTCCTCTACCAACTTGAATGGCAGGATTTCCTTAAAAACGGACAACTCACTAAACTCGACCTCGCCTTCTCGCGCGATCAACCCGAGAAAGTTTACGTCCAAGACAAAATGGTCGAGCAAGGCGCTGAGATCTACGCATGGCTAGAACAAGGTGCACATTTCTATGTCTGTGGCGACGCGAGCCGCATGGCCGCAGATGTCCACGAAGCACTCATCTCCATCGTCGTCAACCACGGCGCGAAATCCCGCGAACAAGCAGAGGAATACATCGAAAATTTAAAGAAAGCGAAGCGTTACCAGCGCGACGTGTATTGAACTAAAAATCTAACGAAAGACTTTTATCATGGCTGAAGAAAAATTAGCAGCGAACGAATACATCAAAATCCGCAGCAACTACCTGCGTGGAACGATCAAAGAAGGTATCGCCGACCTCTCCACTGGCTCGATGAGTGAGGATGATCAGCAGTTGCTGAAATTCCACGGCACTTATCAGCAAGACGATCGCGATCTACGCGCGAACCGTCGCAAGCATAAGTTGGAAAAAGCATACTCGTTCATGATCCGCATTCGAGTTCCCGGCGGCGTCGCAACTCCGCATCAATGGCTCGAAACCGACCGCATGGCCACTCAGTTCGCCAACGGCACGATCAAGCTCACCACCCGCCAAGCGTTCCAATTCCACGGCATCATCAAGTCGAACTTGAAAAGAACGATCGCGGAAATCAACAAAACCGCGATGGATACGATCGCGGCTTGCGGCGATGTGAACCGCAACGTGATGTGCAACCCGAACCCTTATCTCTCATCGGTTCACGCAGAGGTATTGAAAGTTTCTCAAGAGATTTCCGATCATCTCACGCCACAGACGCGTGCCTATCACGAGATTTGGTTAGACGGTGAAAAAATCGAATCCAGCGAAGAAGAGATCGAGCCGATCTATGGCAAAACTTATCTTCCACGCAAATTCAAGATCACGATCGCCGTGCCGCCTTCGAACGATGTCGATATCTACGCGAACTGCCTGTCATTCATCGCCATCGTCGAGAACGACAAGCTCGTTGGTTTCAACGTCGCAGTCGGCGGCGGCATGGGCATGACTCATGGTTCCGAGGAAACCTATCCGCGCCTCGCGGATGTCATTGGTTTCTGCACGGTTGATCAAGTTAACGACGTCGCTGAAAAAGTCGTTCTCGTGCAACGCGATTTTGGGTGCCGCACGGAGCGCAAACATGCGCGTTTGAAATACACCGTGGACGATCACGGTCCTGAGTGGTTCCTTGAAAAGCTCAACGAATACCTCGGCTACAACCTCGGCCCGGTTCGCGATTTCAAATTCGAAGACAACGGCGATCGCTACGGTTGGGTCGAAGGCGTGAATGGAAAATTCAACCTTACCCTTTTCATCCAAGGCGGCCGCGTGCTCGATACTCCCAGCTACCCGATGCGCACCGGTCTGCGTGAAATCGCAAAAATTCACGACGGCGACTTCCGCCTCACCGCGAACCAAAACTTGATGATCGCCAACGTTTCCCCAGAGAAACGTCCGGAGATCGAAAAGCTTCTCGAACAATACGGTATCAAAGATAGCCACCTCAAAAGCGGCCTGCGTTTGAACTCGCTCGCTTGTGTTGCGTTGCCGACTTGTGCGCTCTCCCTCGCTGAGGCAGAACGATACTTGCCTGAACTTCTAACGGAGCTTGAAGAAGTCATCGAAGAAGCTGGCTTGCGCCACGACGCGATCACCATCCGCATGACGGGTTGCCCGAACGGTTGCGCACGTCCTTACATTTCAGAGATCGGTTTTGTGGGTCGCTCGCCCGGTTGCTACAACGTCTATCTCGGCGGTGGCTTTGCGGGGCAGAGGCTCTCGAAAATGTATCGCGAAAATTTCCCCGGTGATCAGGTGAAAGAACTTCTCGGCCCCATCATCAAACATTACGCAAAAGAGCGTAACGAAGGTGAACGTTTTGGCGATTTCTGCATCCGTGCCGGTTACGTCAGCGCCACCGAACAAGGCAAAGATTTTCACCTGAACATCAAAGCGGAAGCCCGTATCTAACCATTTCTCATGAAAGCGTTAAAAGCCAACACCCAAGACCTTCAGGTCGCAGATCCAGCACAGCTCTCCGCTGAGCTCGTAAATCTGCGCGCAGGTCAGCGGCTTGAACTGCTTTACAAACGCCTCGGTAACCGCCTTGTCGCAAGCACCAGCTTCGGCCTCCAAGCCGCAGTGATGCTCAAACTCATCCACGATCACGCACCGAAAATTCCAGTCGTGTTCATCGACACCGGATTCTTGTTTCCTGAAACTTACCGCTACGCCGAAGAGTTGATGGAGAAATTTCCGCTCGATTATCGGGTCTATCACCCAACGATCTCCGCCGCGCGCATACAGGCACTGTGGGGAAATCTGTGGGAGAACGGCAAAGAAGGCGCGGATCGCTACGCGCTTCTAACAAAAGTCGAGCCGATGAATCGCGCGCTGCGTGAGATCGGTGGCGATGTTTGGATCAGCGGCCTGCGTCGCTCGCAATCCGATACGCGCCAGGAAAGGCCTTTCGCCGAGCAACAAAAGAAAACGTTAAAAGTTTACCCTATCCTCGATTGGGCGGACGCACAGGTGGATCTGTTTTTCCACCAAAACCAACTTCCCCATCATCCTCTAGCAGAACAAGGCTACGTCACCATGGGCGATTGGCACAGCACCAAGCCCTCCGAAGACGGCACCACCAACGGCACCCGCTTCAACGGCGAGAAGTTCGAGTGCGGACTGCATTTGGATTCAGGGACTTCGGATTTCCAGATTTAGGCGGTTCTTTTCCATGACAATTAAACGCCAATTCAACATTCAGGTTTCCAAGGGCTTTTTTCCTTGCGTTGTAGAGCCGTCAAGAATAGTTCTGCAGATGAGAAAGGCTTAGCACCATGATAAATCTATTTAATATGACCTTCGTTTTGCCACACTTTATGTTTGATGACAAAGTGTTCCTTGAAGCTGGAAAGACTTGGACGCTGGATAGTAGCGGCAAGACCGACGCAAATAAGTGGCCATGTTGTGGCTAATTGGTCGATGAACCCGATCCCGTAGGATACTGGAAGTATGCTCAACCAGGAGAATCGGGACGAGATCATCGCAGAAGATGAATTAAAAGTGGCGTTGGCCGCTGTATTCAAGCGTGCGCAGGTCGATCTCGAATTCAGAAACCTCTGTTTGGAGAACCCGGCGGAAGCAATCTTCCAAGTATCCGGTAAGCGCTTGCCGGCTGGGGCGACGATGAATTTTACCGAGTCGGCAGATGGATAACCCGCCTATTGGGGAGGCGGGAATACGAATGCAATTGAGCCCGGAGGACTGTCGTCTAATTTTTATGAAGTCGCAGTCGCTTGCGGAGCGCCAGAAGGCTGGCGGATGGCATGGCTTAAGGGCGGATGGTGCGAGTCTGGACGCGCAGCGCCGGATCAAGGAATGGTGCGAATTAGTTGCCGAAGGGGATGAACGACAGTTTGCAAACCGGCTTGCTTTTGACGGGCTAGACCATGCGGCGGCGCTCGAATTGTTAGATGATTCTGCGGACCACGGATCGGTGGATACTCCTACGTGGACTGACTTGCTGAATGATTTTCTTGAAGAAATTGGGAGGTATTCGGACGAGAATGAGTGCAGTTTTATTAATGCCAAGACTCCGCAGCCGTTTGAGGATCTCTTCGTTCCAATTATCCTCCTTGCCCGCAGGTCATTGAAGAAAACGGTGGGTTCGGCGGGGGAAATACTTTCCGCGCAGGCAGCCAGCGAACTCGAGCGGCTTTTGTTAATTCGCTTAACTGAAGTAAGTGGCCGGGTACTTGAGGTTGAGTTTAATACCTACCTTGCCTGTCTGCAATTTTCCGGATTGCCGCATGGCGAGCTGAATCCTGAATCGAGCGAGCATTACCGCGGGTTTATACGGCATTTAAAAGGCGGTGGCATCAAAAACATATTTCTCGAATATCCGGTCCTCGCGCGTAGGATTACCCTCCGGTTCAGCCAATGGTTAGCGCTCGCTGACGAATTCCTCCAGCGGCTTGGAGACGACCTCTCGGAAGTTCAACAACGCTTCAACCAGCCCGAGCTAGGAAAGATCAGGGCGCTTGAGCCCGGGTTGTCCGATTCCCATTGCTCGGGTCGGGCGGTCATCAGCATCACCTTCCAATCTGGATTTAAGCTCGTCTATAAGCCAAAGCTTATGGGGCTTGAGGCGGGTTATTTTGCTTTTGCGGGCTACCTTAATCAGCTTGGGCTGCCTCTCAACTTTAAAGAAATAACGGTTATCAACCGAGGTGACTATGGATGGGTCGAGCATGTAGCTCCGGCCGACATCATCGACGACAAGCAGGCGGAAAACTATTTTCGTCGCTCAGGAATGCTGCTTTGCTTGATCTATCTATTTGAGGGCGTCGATTTTCACAGTGAGAACCTGATAGCACATGGGGAATATCCGGTCCCTATCGACATGGAAACATTCTTCCATCATCGGCTAATTCAGCCACATGAAATCAGCGAACTCATCAGCGCGGCCAATTTGCGGATCTCCGACTCCGTATTGCGCACACACTTTCTGCCACAACTTTATCAGATTCGAGATAAGTTCATGGATATCACTGGGATGGGATCCATGCCTGGAGATGATGTTGGCATTGAGATACCGCGCTGGAGGCATATCAACAGTGACGCGATGAATTACCGACTGGAAAAGCTCGCGCTGACACCTAACGGGCACGCCAATGCCCCGCGGATGGCGGGTCGGCCATTGGAACCTGATGCATTCACTGAAGAAATCGTAGCTGGATTTCAAGAGATGTATCGGATTCTTAAGGAAAACAGGACTAAGCTCACGGCTCCGGGCGGCCCGCTTGAGGCACTGTTTCAAAATAAGTCGCGGTTTGTTTTCCGTTCTACGTCGCTCTACGAGGCGCTAATCAAACAGACCGCGCACCCGAGCTATCAGCGCGACGGGGCAGATGTGAGTATCCAATATGAAATCTTGTGCCGGCCATTTGCCTCGCTGAGTAAGAAGCCAAAATTTTGGCCTTTGGTTGCGAGGGAGATGGAGGAGATGTGGGCGCTTGATATCCCAAAGTTCGCGGCATTTGGAAACAGTGACTCACTAGATTTTCCGAACCATCCACGGATCGATGGGATTTTTTCGACATCGCCCTATCAATTTGTGAGTTCCACTCTCCAAGGGTTGTGTGAGGATAATCTCGCCACCCAAGTGGAGTTTATCAAGGGATCAATGATCGCGCGCAAGTCGCGCAGCTCAATACACCTTGCCGGAGATCACGAGCCCACCGATGAGCATGAAATGCCTGTGCTACTGGACCGCACCGCACTTATAGAGCACGCTTTGCGAGTGGGCGAGGAGTTGCGCAACCATGCATTCTTTTCCAAGTCCGGCGAGCCGAGTTGGATACTTTTAAAAGGTATCCCGCACTCCGATCAGGTAATGCTCACGGATAATTCGTTCCCGATCTATGACGGCAGCACAGGAATTGCCTTGTTCTTTGCGGCTCTGGAAAAACTCGTCCCGGATGCCGGATTTGGAGAATTAGCCCGCGCGAGCGTAGCGATGCTGATCCGCTGGCTTGGTCAAGCACGCCGTTCGGAAATTCAAGCACTTGGCCTCGGCGGATTTACGGGCCTCGGATCAATTGTTTATTCTCTGACCCGGATGGCCGGACTGTTAGATGATTCGCCGCTGTTAGCCGCAGCTGAGCTCGCCGCCGCCCATCTCAACTCGGTATTGATTGACTCTGATAATTCCCTAGATCTGCTCAGCGGCGCCGCCGGCGCTATCCCCGCGCTGATCGTCTTGCATCACGCTAACAGCCGTTCCGACGCGCTCATGCATGCGGAACAGTGCGCGGCTCATCTGCTAAATCAGCGCGTGCTCAGTGCGGGAGGCTTTCGCACATGGAATAGTTCAGATCAACGATTGCCGTTGACGGGGTTTTCGCATGGGTCGGCTGGGATAGCCTCGGCCTTGTTGCGTCTTTACGAGGTTGTTGGCGACGTGGGATTGCGCGCCGCTGCGGAAGAGGCGATTGCGTATGAATCATCGACTTTTGATCGTGCGGCAGGGAATTGGCCTGACTTTAGGTATTCAAATGATGTTGCTGGTATGAGCGCAAGGTGCATGACCGCTTGGTGTCACGGTGCACCCGGCATTGCACTAGGTCGGCTCGCTGGGTTGGGCGGTCTAGATTCCCCGAGCATCCGTGAGGATATTCGGGTGGCGTTACAGACGACTCGGAAACATACTCTTCAAGCCCATGATCACATATGCTGCGGTAATTCCGGCAGGGCAGAGATTATGCTCACTGCGGGCCTGCGCCTGAGCGACGAGTCACTTCAGCTCGAGGCGCTTCGCCTAACTTCACAAGTGGTAGCCCGCGCCCGACGCGGTCCAAAGTTTTCGCCAGTATTTCTTCACGAACTCTACAATCCAACATTCTTCCAAGGCAACGCCGGTTTGGGATACCACCTGCTACGGCTTGCTGAGCCCAGCCTTCCATCTGTGATAATGTTAGAGTGAAGGGTATCTTCATAAGGGGATGTAGGGATCGCTATGAGTTGGTGGTCTTGGTATTGGTTAGTCAGGCGTCTCATGTTAGTATACATTGTTAGATATATTCGGTGGATTTGAATGATTTGTAGATGGCTTCTTTGCCCCAAAGGGGCTCACGGTGAAAGCGAAGGATTGCCGGCAAGCACCCTGGCTCCGCATCAGAAAAAATCATCCGCGCCCCAACGGGGTGCACGGGGGTCTGAAATAACAGGAAGTTATTGGCACGGCTTGAGCCTCGACATGCGTCGCGCGGGCTGATAACTACAAAAAATGTCCGCCAAACCGCGTATCTTCATCAGCTCTGTTTCGCGTGAACTGGCTTCAACCAGACAGATCGTGGCGAACACCCTGTTGTTTCTGAATTATGAACCGGTATGGCAGGATATCATCGGGGTGGAGCAAGGTGAAATCCGCGATGTGTTGCGTCGGCAAATTGATTCGTGTGTGGGGTTGATCCAACTGACCGGCCAGCGCTACGGCCTTGAACCTTCGGATCCCGATCCTGAATTCGGGCGCGTGAGTTACACCCAGTATGAGGCGCTCTATGCTGTTAGACGTGGGATGAAAGTGTGGCATTTCCTGCTAGACGAAAATTTTACTCCCGACCAGCCGAACGACGAGCCAGAGGAGCTTCGAAAACTGCAGAGAGATTATCGTGAACGGATCGAGCAGAGCGATCGGTTGTGGCATGCGATGCCGAATGTAGGCGAGCTAGAAAAAACACTGCTCAAATTTCGCAACGATCTCGAAGAACTCCGTGTTGCCGCGGAGCGCGAGCGGCGAAATGGGATTCGCTGGCGTCTCGCACTCGCGGCCTCGGTCATCATTCTCGCGGGTGGTTTGTGGTGGGTGAAAACACGCACGGATGAAAAATCCGAGATCGTAGAGAAAAAAGTCGACGCCAATACAACGGTGGTGCGTGAACAGACCGCGCAGGTGGTCGCAAAGATCGACGACCTGGCAAAGCTCTTTGAAGAAGCCTCCAAACATGACGGAATCATCGCCAATCCTCAAACGCCTGCGGATCATTATCACAACGCCCGCTTTGCCGAAGTGAAGTCGGATTTTGCCATGGCGAGGAAAAGCTACAACGCGTTTCTCGCATCGGGTGTGGAGTATATCGATCCCTACGTGGCTTACGCCGATATGTTGAAAGTGCAGGAAGGTGGCGAGGGCGCGCGTGAGGTTCTTGCGGCGTTGCGGAAAACCAACACCACTCTCTCGCTGGAGGCTGTTTCCGCATTGTTGTTGCCGAAAGTGCAGCGCATCGACGCCTTGCTTGCGCTCGCAGAAAAGGCTCCGGATTTCGCGCCCGCCGCCTACCTCCTCAGTCGCGAGTTTTCCTTGGAAAAACTCGGAGATCAAACCATCGCCGACAAAAACGAGGAGAAGAAATGGCTCGATGCCTTTCGCGAACTCAATACGGTGGGCAAGTTTCAGAAATACATTCTCGATAAAAAAGAGGGACAAAAATGGCTCAGTGATGTGGATGCCCGCGCTGCCAGGATCGCGGCGATGCCGGAGTCGGTTTTGAAAAATCCTGTTACTCTGACAGCGATGCAATCGAACGACGGGTGGATGCTCACGTTCGGATTTGCCGATTATAAGATCAAAAAAATCGAGTGGCGCTACGAGGGCGATGGAGACTTCCGGGATACGGGCGTTTCAACGATAGCGAATCCGCAGACTGGATTGCCAATGCCTAACATGTCGGTGCCTGTCGGGAAACTGAAGCCTGGCACTTACGCGATGGAGGTCCGTTACGTGGACATTACCGATAAGACCAATGGGCCGTTCAAAGTCAGTTTCAACACGGAAGATGTCACCCTGGCTTTCGGTAAACAAGTGCTCGGTTCACTGATCAACTCATGGGTAAGTTTGCGAGAATACGATGGCAAATTGTTGTGTTACTTCACTTCGTTGTTGAGTTATCGCAGCTCACTCAAAAGCATCCGCTACTCGGTGGACAGCAAAGCGCTGGATAAAACTTTTCCCTTCAGCCCACCCAAGCCGGGTCAGTCTCCCTACGAGATCGATACGAACGAAACCATGTATCTAACACTTCCGCTGATCACCAAATCCGTGAGTGTGCAGTTGGAATATGCCGACGGGACGTTGTCGGAGATGAAAACATTCACAGACAGGACCAAATAACATGGGTTTTCAAGACACACCATCTTCGATCGCGCCTTGGTTGCGTGAGCTGGCTGCACATGTGGACTATGCGTATTTCCGGCGTGTGTGGCAGCATGCGGTGACCGAGCAAGCGGAGCAGGGATTCATCGCGGCATGTTATGAAAACGTGGCAAAACGTGCGAACAGCGAAGGCGAGTATTACCTCGCGCACGATGCCGCCAATCACGGGCTGCGCTGCGCGGCGGCGGCGGATTTTCCACCTCACCGTTTGATCGCTGCGAAATCGACCGCGCTCGCGCGCTCCGGTGCGACGTGTGAGGCACAAAGAGTGCTAAAAGAGTTTCTAACAAATCATGAAGCCGATGGCAGTGTGTGCAGCGCACAAGCCCGATTGCTCCGTGATCGCGGCTTGGCGGCGCAGCCCGGAGAAGAAAGATCGCGATTGATGACGGAAGCCTCGAAATGGGCGGCACAGGCGAAAGATTTCGCCCGCCAAGAGGGGGGCGATTGGTCCTATCCGGCAAACCAGGAAGTTCAGTTTCTTTATTTTTCCGGTCAACACGATACCGCACGCGCCAAAGCGATGCTGGTGATCGAATTCATCGAGCAACGTGTCGACCTTGGATCGATGTGGAACCAAACCAACCTTGCGGAGATGAGACTCTTGTTAGGCGAACTGAATCGCGCTGGCGAGCACTACGCAGAAGCGGCGGCACTCGGTATGCATTCTCCGGGTGATCTGGCTGCAAATCGAGCGGTTGCCGCGCTACTGCTGGCCGAGGTTTCGGGAGACGAAAATTTGTTAGATAAATGGTTTCCGAAACCTGTTCTAGTCATTTTTGCCGGACACATCCCAGATTGTGCTGGGCGCGAAACTCCTCGATTGCCAGAGAAATCATGCCGCATGGATGGGCCTGCTGCGTTGGCTCTAACAAAACACATTGCTAGTATGGGGGCGGTTGAGGGCATCAGCGCTGGTGCGCCTGGTGGTGATATTCTTTTTGCCGAAGCTCTTCTTGCGACCGGTGGACGGATCACACTCATGGAGCCCTTTCCCTCGCACCGCATTCGTGCAGTCGCTGACAACTGTGGCCACGATTGGTCTGCCCGCCTTGAACGCGTCTATGAAAAGGCCGCCCACATCCAAGCCATCACCTGCGCGGAGGATGTGGATGAGGATACGCAATGTGACTACGCCAACCATGTCATGCTGGGCACCGCTTTACTTCGAGCGAAACGCATCAATGGCCAACTTCGTGCCATCGTGTTGTGGGACGAAACCGATGCCGCAGCTCCCAAACCCGGCGGCACCGGGCATTTCGTCAAACTCTGCCGCGATGCGAAAATCCCCATCGAAATCATCAACCCCAACACGCTCACTGCATGATGTCAGACAGGATTGTCATCCGCTCGATTCTTTTTGCTGACGTTGTCGGTTTTTCCAAAATGCCTGATGCGGCGTATCCAGGTTTCATGGGAGTGTTTCTCGCGGATGTGGATCGCGTGTTGTCTGATTCGCGCCACACCGCCCTCGCCCGCAACACCTGGGGCGATGCGATCTTTGCGGTTTTCAACACGGCAAGCGAAGCAGCACATGCGGCGCTTGCACTGCAGAGTCTCGTTAGCTCCCAGGAATGGGCGAAACGATTTGGACTCGCTTCAACCGAAGTTTCTTTGCAACTGCGTATCGGACTTCATGCCGGTCCGTTGTATGAGGGTCAGGATCCCATTACAAAATCCCTCAGCTTCATGGGCCGCCACGCGAACCTAGCGGCTCGCATCGAACCAATCGCGGAAGAAGGCCATGTTTACGTCAGTGGCGAATTCGCTGCCATGGCCACACTCGCGAACCCAGACGAATTTCAATTCGACTACGTGGGTCAGCGCACCTTGCCTAAAAAGAGTGGAGTGATCCCAGTGTTCCGGCTGTCTTAATCAGGAGTTAGCTGGGACCGCGAGTTTGCAACTCGCATGAGAATGTTGGAAAAAAAAGAATTCAATGGATACCTTTTTTGGCTATTCATTGTAATGCGAGTTGCAAACTCGCGCTCCCAGCGGCTCAGTAAACCGGAAGCTCATCATACATAGCATCCGATGTCGGGCTTCCGGACGTCGATGATGATGACCAGCCTCGATTACTAGCTGCACGGGAGAGACTCGATTGAAATTCTGTTAGGGCTGCGTCGAAGGATTTTCTCGCGACGTTAGAGCGTCCGATCAGAGGCACACCGCCTGAGCGGCCGTTGGCGGAGAAGAGGACGGCTTCGTCTTCAAGCAGAGCGATGTAGGTCTCGATGTTGATGGGGCCAGAGGACATGGTGAAATCGAGCTGAAGGTCGCCTTTTCCGTGTCTGACGGGAATCAAGCCTTCGCGACGGAGGGCTGTGTCGATTTCTGGAACGAAGGTGCGTTCACGTTCGGAGAGTTTTTCAGGCATCCCGACCGTTGTCGGACCGCTGGGTGAGAAAGGAGTGCGGCTCGACGCGCAGGATGCGAGGAAGACTAGGGATAGTGTCGCGAGGATTCGGAGTGTAGATTTCATAATAGAGATTTTTCTTCTTTGAGAACTCATAAATCAAGCAAGATAATCGATGTATACTCGCCATGACACTGTTTGCATCTGTTTCACTAGTCATTCTACCGGTTCTTATTTCGATCACGGTAGGTTGCTTGCTATTGAAGCGAGCTTTCATGCGACAGGAACTACTACCCGAAGAGATTGCACTCGCTGCGGCATGGATTTTCATGGTCGGCAGTTTAGTCTGGCTGGCAGCATATTTTAGTGGATCGACCATTCTTGGATTTGGCGAGCCTTGGACATGGATCACAGTAGCTCACTTTGCCTTTGCGGACTATGGAGCTCTCACTGTAACATCTTTATCCTGTCGTGTGGTATCGAGTCGGCGAGCTTTAAGGATTCTTCGCATCCTACTAATTGCACATCCGATCGCGTATTTGGTGATAGCCGCGGGTATTCTTGGATTTCGTTATTGTGATGAGGTGGGAGCTGCGGGTTACCTACTCATTTTCGTCACACAGTTGGTGGCGGTTGTTTTCGGTGGACCCCATCGCATGGCACGGGGTCCGATGATTCTGGCTGTTGTGGCTTTGAGCATTCCCTTGGTAACGATGCTGCCTGCTCTTGCTTGGGCGTGGGGCCACCCGATCTTCGATATCTCTAGGATGGCTCGATATCACGGCATCGTAAATGCCATCGGCCACGTGGGACTCGGTATTTTTGCTTTTGCTTGGGGTCGAGTTCCGTCGCACTCTATGATTCAAGAGGCCAACAATTCGGCTATGTAAAAATCAAACTTCATCGAATGCGTATCTTTAGCTTTCATCTTGTAGAGACGACACTTGCCACGACTGTGAGGACACTTATTCGTCCGCCTACGATGGATCAAGTAGCGGGTCTTCGCCATATGGAGTGCATGACGGCGATGACTCTCGGAGCACCCATTCTTTCTGCGGGAAGGTTGCGGTTGCGACATCTTGCCGTTTTTGCAGCGTGGGAAAACAGTGAAGCTTTGGATGCTTTTCTAGCAGATAGCAAACTGGGTAGGACCTTGTCTGAGGGGTGGCATGTGCGTCTTGAACTCCTTCGTCGTTGGGGTGAATTCACCGAACTCGAGGATTTTCTCCCAACCGTTGAAGACACTGATCCCAACCAACCGGTGGTCTCTATTACACTCGCACGTTTGAAGGTTCCGCAGATCTTTCGCTTCATTCGTTGGGGAAAACCCGTGGAAGAACAAGTGAGGGATCATCCAGGTACGAGCTTGGCTTTGGCTGCGATACGCCTGCCTCGCACTTTTAGCACATTTTCTGTGTGGCGTTCGCTGCGAGAGATGACGGAAATGGTTCACAGTAAGGGATCATCTCCCAAAGCAGGCCACCACTCGGAGGCGATGCAGGAGCGAGCGCGCAAGGACTTCCACTACAAATTTACTACCCTCCGTTTTCGATCCATTTCAGAGCACGGGGTGTGGTTGGGGCGGAGTAATATTGTTCCAAAATATCACGAGGAGCAGGACAAATAACACAGCTGATCGGGTCAGTCCTTTATACCGCAGGCGTCTTGTCCGATGTGAAGCTGAGTTTTGCGAGTTCTGCGTAGTATTCACAGCTGTCTAACAGTTCGTCATGGGTTCCGTGGGCGACGACTGCTCCGAGGCGCATGACGTAGATTCGGTGCGCGTTTTTGATTGTGCTGAGACGGTGCGCAATGACGAGACAGGTCCGGTTTTGTCGGAGCTCGTCGACGGCTTGCTGAATCAGTTTTTCACTCTTCGTATCAACGGCGCTGGTTGCCTCGTCGAGGAGGAGAATAGGCGCGTTTTTCAGGAAGGCACGCGCGATGGATATGCGTTGTTTCTCGCCGCCGCTGAGGCGACCGCCCCGTTCGCCGACGGTTGCATCGAGCTGACCATCGAGTCGCTCGACAAAGTCGGCGGCACAAGCGCGGCGGAGGCTTTCCCAGAGTTCTTCTTCAGTTGCATCGGGTTTGCCTATGAGGAGGTTTTCCCGGATGGTCTGATTGAAAAGATAGCTTTCTTGAGTGACGTAGCCGATGGAATCGCGGAGGCTCGCTTTGTTCAAGAGGTTGATCGGAACTCCATCTAGATAAATTTCTCCGTCGCTCGGATCATAGAGTCTTGTTAGAAGTTGGAACAGAGTGCTCTTGCCCGCACCAGTTGCGCCGACGATGGCGACGGTTTGATAAGGCGGGACGACAAGGTCGATATTGCAAAGAATGGGGCGGCTCTCGTCGTAGCAAAAGCTGACGTCTTCGAAACGGATTTCGCCTTTTACTGACTCAGGATGATCGCCACTGTGGAGGTCTTCTGCTCCGGACATATTGATGATCTCGAAGACTCGTCTGCCGGAAATAAGGCCACCGAGAAATGAAGTGCTCAAACCGTGGAGTCGGCTGATCGGCTCATACAACATGCCGATGAGCATGAGGAATTGAGTGAGCTGGCCTATCGTTATTTCTTCCTTGATACACCAGTAAGCGCCGCATCCGACTAACAGAATGAGGCCGATGTCGCCGAGGAAACCCATACTCGGTCCATAGAGAGCCCACGCGCGCTGGAGACGAGTCTGATGGCGGCGATATTCGGTGCTGGATCGATCAAAGTCGCGCTGTTTCTCGGGCTCGAGCGTGTAGGTTTTGATCTGCCGGATGCCAGCAATGTTGTCGTGGAGTAGTGAGTTGAGACCACCCGCGGACTCGCGGGCATTCTCCGCACGTGGGCTGACCCATCGCGCATTGATCCAACCTCCCGCTGCGATGAAAGGCACGGGCAGCAGGGTAACGAGTGCAAGTTTTGGATGCACCCAGAACATGAAGCCTGCGGTGAGGATGATCTGCAGGATAGCGGGCAGGGTTTGATCGATTCCATCCAGGACGATGCGCTGGGTTGCGGGCACATCGGTCGACATGCGCATGAGAATGTCGCCCGTGGACTGGCGATCGAACCATTTCAGAGGAAGGTGTTGAATTTTGTCATGCAATCGACTGCGAAGATCGTGAGTCATGCAGAGCTCGAAGGCATTGTTCGTGAGCGTCCGTAGACTGAAAAAGATTTGCCGTAGCAGCATCGCGCCGAGAGCCATCGCTGCGGCTGGAAAGATGCGTGAAGTGTCACCGTTGGGAATGATGTCGTCGAGAAACCACTGAGTGAGACCGGGAAAGACGAAGCCTAACAGAGTTCCCGCGATGGACAGACTTAGGCCCGCCGCCACGCGCCAAGGATAGCGCGCCATGAAGTGGAGGATGAGAAAGAAAGGTGAAGTGGATTTCATGAAGGGAGAGAAAGGTTATTGGCGCGGATCTCCCAGCTTCCCGAGCGGTCGAGTTCCAGAAGCCGATCGTGATGTTCTATCAAGGTTGTGCGGTGGCCCACGCTGATATAACCCACGCCGGATGCTTTCAGCAAGGCATATAGGCGATCCTGATTTGCTTCGTCGAGGGCGCTGGTGGCCTCGTCGAGAAAGGCGAACTTGGGCGGGTGCAGGAAAAGGCGGGCAAAGGCCACTCGCTGCTGCTCTCCGAGAGAGAGAATGTTGGTCCAGTCAACGACACGATCAAGGTCACCCTCGACCCGCTGGAAGACATCGGCGAGATTCACTTCTTCCACGATCCGTTGAATTTCTTCATCGCTCACCGCGCGACCGGGGTAGGGATAGAGCAATTGATCACGCAAACTTCCCTGAACCATATAGGGACGCTGCGGCAGGAACATGAGATCGCTCAAGGTCGGTCTTTCGAGCGATCCAGAGCCACTCGACCAAAGGCCGGCAATGGTCCGCAGGACCGAACTTTTCCCGGTACCGCTTGCGCCCATGATAAGCACGCTCTGCCTTTTCCGGAGCTCAAAAGATAAATCTGTCACGAGCGTTTTCGAGCCATCGGGCGTCCGCACTGTCATTTTATCCAGTCTGATGAAGCGGCTTTCGTCGTCTAACTCCAGATTTGCTTCGTTGTTGATGCGTTCTTCTTCGGCATCGTGTTCGTCGAGGTTATCCCACAAACTGCCGAGACGCTGAACACCTGCTAGATAGGCGCTGATGACGCCGAACTGCGTGATGATGAGAGATACGGCAGCGAGGACTTGGGCAAAGGCTCCAGCCGATTGAGTGATAACTCCGAATTTAACTTCCCCGCGCATGTACATCGGCGCCACGATCATCACCGGCAAGACGAGCGCGACATAATTGTAGCTGTTCGTAAAAAAGCCTAGATTCCGGTTCCATGTGATGATCTTGCGCATGTTGGCCACTGCCAGCGTGAGGCGGTTAAAGAGATCGAGATGCTCGCGTTTCTCGCCGCGGTAAAAAGCGATGGACTCTGCGTTGTCCCGCACGCGGACAAGGCCATAACGGAAGTCGGCCTCTTTCTCATACTGGTGATAGTGAAGTCCGACAAGACGACGACCAATGAGGATACTGATAGCTGTTCCTACTATAGCGTAAACTAACAGAAGTGATACGAGCGTGCCCGAGATTGTCCAGAGCACGCCGACGAAAGCGATCAAGGTATTGAGGGAGTTCAGGCCGATGAGGAGAAATGCGAGCGATCTCTCTGTGAAGTTCCGCACATCCTCACTGATCCGTTGATCGGGGTTGTCGACGCTTTCCGAGCCACGAAGCCGATAATAAGCGCGGTTGTTGAAGTAGCGCTTCACGAGGTGCTGAGCCATCCACTCGCGCCAAAGCAAGGCGAGGCGTTCCTCAACCCACCGATAGTAAACGCCTATGACTACCGCGAGGGCGAAGGTGCCGAGATAGAGCCAGAGCATCCGCCAGTAAGCTGTCGGGTCTTTTTTCTCGATGGCGTTTATAAAATCCCGCCCCGCATAGCTCATAAGCACCTGCACGGATACGAGTGCCAGCGACATTACCAGTAACATGAGGAGAAATCCCCGCGCTTTTTTACGGCGTTCCGAGGCGAAGAAGGCTTTGGAAATGATCCAAAATTGCCGCAAAGTTCTGGCTAAAACAGCCCGCCGGGAGGATTCATCTTCTCCAGTGTGTAACTCGTCGTTGGGGTTAGACATGGTCGCGAGGATGGGATTGCGCCTACCCCCTGTCAATGGGGGTAATGCCCTATTGTGTGAGAATTTTTCAGGTAGGATCGGATTTTCATCTTAATATTAATTGTTAGGAATTGGGTTTATTGAATGTTGTGTTTGGATGTAAGGAAGATTTAGATCTGTTTCTCTTTGCTTCACTCAAAAAGTAGTTTTTTAGCATTAAAACGCCAGAAAACCGCTGCCAAATGAAATCTTGGCAAAGTGCTTCGGATAGTTACGATTGCGAAACATGGAATGCGCTGTGAAATCTCCAGATTATCACAGTGTAGATTGCTCGCCCGCAACGCATTTTGCATCCATAAAAACCCAAAATAGAAAACTGATATTAATATGTTAAATTCGATTGTTGTTCCTATCATCGCCAGTGTCAGTGGCAGCGGCGGAGGTGCTTTGGGAAGTGGCCTCAAGTTTGATCTCGACCTGGTCGATTGGGTGATCCTTGCCATCTACCTTGTTTTTGTCATCGGCATCGGCTTCGCGTTGAAACGCCAAGCTAAAACAGCGGAGGATTTTCTTTTATCAGGCCGTTCGATTCCGGGTTGGATCACGGGTCTCGCCTTCATTTCCGCAAACCTCGGAGCACAGGAACTCATCGGTATGGCGGCGTCTGGTGCCGAGTATGGCATCATGACCTCCCACTTCTATTGGGTGGGCGCAATTCCGGCGATGGTGTTCCTCGGTATTTTCATGATGCCGATGTATTATGGCTCCAAGGCCAAGTCGGTGCCTGAGTATTTGAAAATGCGTTATGATGAGCGCACACGTGTTTTCAATTCAGTGTCGTTCGCTTTCATGACCATCTTTTCGTCCGGTATCTCGATGCATGCGCTGGCCGATCTGCTCACCGCACTGGTTGGGTGGAACTACTATGGCTGGCTCGCCGTCACTTCGGTGATCGTTCTCGCATACGTCCTCAAGGGTGGCTTGAGCTCGGCGATCTATAACGAGGTATTGCAATTTTTCATGATCGTCTTCGGCATCGCGCCGTTGGCCTATCTCGCCTTGAAAAATGTTGGGGGTTGGGACGGCCTCGTCACGAAGCTTCAGGCATCCCCGCTCGGTGATGGCTCCATCCATTCATGGGCGCAAACCGCCACCGGCGATAATCCGATGGGCGTCCCGTGGTATGGCATCATCTTCGGTCTCGGCTTTGTGCTTTCCTTTGGTTACTGGACGACGAATTTCGCGGAAGTGCAGCGTGCGTTGGCCGCAAACTCGATGGGTGCTGCACGCCGGACGCCTATCGTCGGCGCGATTCCGAAAATGTTGTTTCCGGCTATCGTGATCCTTCCTGGTATGATCGCTTATGCACTCACCCTGGATGGCGCCTCAAGTGGCTACGCAATTCCCGCGAAGCTTGATGCAAATGGTGTTGCTATGCTCGACAGCGCGGGCAGAACGGTGATGAATTACAATCAGGTTTTGCCCTCGATGATTCTCCACTATTTTCCTAACGGGTTGCTGGGACTCGCGCTTACCGCACTGATGGCGTCTTTCATGTCCGGTATGGCGGCAAACGTGACCGCCTTCAACACGGTATGGACCTATGACCTCTACTCGCAGATGACGGGTGGCAAGAAGACCGACCGCCAACTTTTAAACATGGGCAAGTTAGCCACCATCGCCGGCATCATTCTGGCCATGGGCTGCGCACTGATCGCGGCGAAGTATAACAACATCATGGCGATTCTTCAATTGGTCTTCGGCTTCGTGAATGCACCGTTGTTCGCGACTTTTCTTCTCGGCATGTTCACCAAGCGTTCCAATAATGCGGGCGCATTCTGGGGCTTGTTGATCGGCACTGGCACCGCAGTGGCTTTCCATGGCTTGTCTTGGGTCACCGGCAATGATCCCGGGGTCAAAGGTGCCTGGATTGCCGAAGTTTTCGAGTATCCAAAAGATCTCTCGCAAAGCTTCATGGTCGCCATCGTCGCATTCAGCGTTACTTTCGTGGTCAACGCTGGCCTTTCACTCACCTCTGGGCGCAATAAGACGGATGAGGAACTCGCCGGCCTCGTTTATTCTCTCACTCCCAAACAACTGTCAGGTCACGAAGCATGGATCATGCGGCCAGCAGTGCTTGGAACCATCGTCATGATCGCTGCGATTATTCTCAATTACATCTTCTGGTAACTCATTCAACCCACTACTTCCATGGACCTTCGTCTTCCCATCGGCATTATCTTCACTCTCTATGGCCTGATCCTAACCGGGTATGGCTTCTTCACCAAAGGGGGTGAAATGTATAGTAAATCCCTAGGGATCAACATTAACATTATCTGGGGAATTGTCCTGCTCGTCTTCGGGTTGGTCATGTATTTCTTCTCTAAGTGCGGAAAGAACAAGAATACCTAACAAACTCCTTTGCAAATACTCACGACCCCAAAATGAAATTTACACTCTGTTTACAGACACAATCGAGATGTCTGGCAATCTGGATGAGTGAAAAGGTTTCAACTCTGCATTCGAATCTTGGCTTGGTTGGCGCTGGCGTTTTTCTCCGGTTTGCTGGTTTATAATAGCCTTCCGTATTTCAACGCACCGCGAACTCATGCGTTTGTTTGGGAAAAAGGACAGCTTGCGGAGCGACCTGTCTGGTTGATCACTTTGGTCATACACGTTGTGGCGGGAGCAATCTGTTTGGTTTCTTCCTTGCTGCAATTTTTCCGCCCTCTGCTGCGTCGTGCACCACAACTTCATCGTTGGTTGGGTCGGTTTTATGTTTGGAGTATCCTCGTGTTTGTCTCACCAACTGGATTTTATCTGGCATTTTTTGCCCATGGCGGATGGCTGGGAACGATGGGTTTCCTGATCTTGGGTGTGCTGACGACGTGGACCACTTGGAAGGGTTGGATGGCGATGCGTCGCCATCAAGTTCAGGAGCATGTGGTGTGGATGATTCGATCCTTCGCGATGATTACCACAGCTCTAACATTTCGTATTGAACACATTGTGTTCCAAGAGATTGGCCTCGCGGCTGAAACCGGATTTCTCGTCGCACTCTACCTGAGTATCACCGGCAACGCGCTTGTTGCTGAATGGCTGCTTTGGAGAATCCGACGGAAGAAAAACAAAACACATAACCTAATAACAAACTATGAAACCAAAACTGTCATTTCTGTGTCTGCTGCTATCAGCTAGTGCTGTATCCATCGTGCCCGTCATTTCTCAAGATGCGGTAAAACCTGTTGCTAAAACCGAAGCACAACTGCTGCAAGAAAAGCAACAAGCATGCTACCTTGCTGTTGAGAGTCAGATTCTCAGACACATCAATCCTGAGGTATCCCAAACAGATCGGTTTTCTCGAGTCCTACGGCCTATGCCAATGGAATACTACACTCACAAGATCTTCAGTGAAAACGCGGAGGGCATGATCGAATTCCAGATCATTAACATCAATCGAATGATAGAGAAACCAACTCAAGTCGTTGTCGCCACGGGGACGTTTAACAGTAAAACGGGTGAACTTTTGCTGAAACATGATCAGAGCGGAGAATCTGTCATCGCCGCTGAGCATCCCTTGCTAAAAAAGAAATCAAGTAATTGATTTAGGTTTGTCTTGCGAGGCAGCGGGTCAAAAGACAGCGTCTAGGAATGATGCCACGTATAATATTTTCCACGTTAGTATGGCTCGTGATCGGATCAACGATAACGAGCGCAGTTGAGTTGGATTTACCTAAAGATTCCCGCGTGGTGTTGCTCGGTAACGGGCTCGGTTCGCGGATGCTTCGCTATGGTCATTTTGAGACGGAGCTGCATTTGCGCTATCCTGAACATCATCTAGTGATCCGTAACCTCTGTGACGAGGGCGATACCCCAGCATTTCGTCCCAATGCAGGGCGGAAAAGTCCATGGGCGTTCCCTGGCGGTGAAAAATTTCTAACATTTGTGGAAGCGAAGGATAGGTGGGGTGGTAATTCTGGCGACGGAAGTTTTCCTGAGCCGGATGCTTGGTTGAAACAATTGAAACCGGATATCATCATCGCGTTCTTCGGGTATAATGAATCGTTCGATGGTCCGGCGGGGGCGGCAAACTTCAAGGCTGAGCTAGAGGCATTTGTGGAGCACACGCTGAAGCAGAAATATAACGGTAATACCGTGCCGAAACTGGTGTTGGTTTCACCGACAGCGTTTCAGGATTTATCGGCTCTCTATGGGACGCCGAAGGGTACCACGCAAAATACGAATTTGGCCTTGTATACAAAGACGATGGAGGATGTAGCGGCGGCGAATCAGTTGCCTTTTATCAATTTGTTTGCGCCTACCAGCGCATGGTTCGCGGCGAGTGAAAAACCACTGACCCGCGATGGCGCGTTACTAACAGATGAAGGCTACGCGAAGCTGACGCCGGTGTTGATCGATCAACTTTTCGGGGCTCGCAAGCCGGTGTCCAAGGCTAATGCGGCCGAGTTGAAAAAGGCCGTGGATGACTTCACTTGGATGTGGCTGAACTACTATAAAATTCCCAACGGCGTTCACGTGTATGGACGGAGGCATAGGCCTCACGGTCCCGAAAATTATCCGTTTGAACTCCGCAAACTAGAGCAGATGGTGAACATTCGCGAACATGCCATCTGGGCCTTGGTGGAGGGCAAGAAATTCGATGTTGCGGCGGCCGATGCTCAGACGGAAGTTCTACCCGTCATCGGCAAGGAGGATCCGAACATCAAATACCGTTCCGGTGAGGAATCTCTGAAAACCTTGGTGGTTCCCTCGGGCTATAAGATCGAGTTGTTTGCGGATGAAGCGAAGTTTCCGGAGTTAGCAAACCCAGCACAGTTATCGTTTGATAACAAAGGGCGGCTGTGGGTGGCGACCATGCCTTCGTATCCGCATTACAAGCCGGGTGATCCAATGCCTACCGACAAGTTAATCATTCTTGAAGACACCGATAACGACGGTAAGGCGGACAAGCAGAAAATTTTCGCGGATCATCTGCATCTACCGATGGGTTTTGAGTTTTCTCACGATGGAGTTTATGTGGCACAGAGCACTTCGCTCATCTTTTTGCAGGACACCAATGGTGACGATAAAGCGGATGTGCGCGATATCGTGATGAGCGGGTTCGACGATCACGATACACACCACGCGATCTCGGCTTTTTGCGCTGATCCTTCGGGCGCCATTTTCATGGCCGAAGGCACGTTTTTGCGAAGTCACATCGAGACCGCCTACGGCCCAGTCCGCAGCTCTAATGGAGGATTTTTCCGCTACAATCCAGAACGGCGGCATTTGGAAAGAACGGTGCGCCTCTCGATTCCAAATCCTTGGGGTATTGCCTACGATGAATGGGGTCAGGATTTCTTTTCTGATACCTCGGATCCGCCAGTGCGCTGGATGCTGCAAGGCTCTGTGCAAGTGCCCTTTGGCACCTTTAATCCCACACCGCCGAATTTGCTTTCGGTTTTGGTGCGACCCACGGCTGGTTTGGAATTTGTATCGAGCCGCCATTTTCCCGATGAAGTGCAAGGCGATCTGCTGATCAATAATACGATTGGTTTTCAAGGCATGAAGCAACACACGATGGTGGACGAAGGCACAGGTTATGTGAGCAAGTTCCGGCAGGATTTAGTCAAAGGATCTGATACGAATTTCCGGCCAGTCGATATGGAGTTTGCACCCGATGGCTCTCTGTATCTGGTCGATTGGCACAACGCCCGCATCGGCCATATGCAACACAACGCACGCGATCCGAATCGTGATCACACGCATGGTCGCATTTTCCGCATCACATACCCAGCGCGTCCGTTGGTTACGCCTGCGAAGGTGGCCGGAGCGTCGATCAAAGAGTTGTTAGAAAATCTTAAAATTCCCGAATACCGCACTCGCTATCGCACTCGCCGTGAGTTGCGTGGGAGAAAGGATGCCGATGTATTGGCGGGAGTGAATCAATGGGTGCAAGGCCTCGACAAGGCAGATGCCCGCTATGAACACAACCTCGTGGAGGCAATGTGGGTCACGTGGGGTATCAACCAAGTGAGCGAACCTATTGTGCGGAAACTTCTTCAAGCCAAAGATCCCAAGGCGCGCGCGGCAGCTGTTAGAGCGTTGCGTTACAACTCCCATCTAATTCCTCAACATGCCGAACTGCTTAAAAGTGCTGTCGCTGATGAACATGGCCGCGTGCGATTGGAAGCGATTGTTGCCGCGTCGTGGTTAGAAACCTCAGCAGGTCGTAGTGTCATAGAAGCGGCGGCTGCTTATAAACCGACAAGTGGCGAAGCCATGGATAAATGGATCGATCCCGTTTTCCAAACTGCATCGGCGTTCTTGAATGGTCAGCAAATCAAAGTTGAAGGGCCGACGGTCTTTCAAACTCAACTCACCGGACCCGCCAAAGAGCAATTTCTCCGAGGTGCCGAAATCTATCTTCGCGATGGTCATTGCACGACATGTCACCAAAAAGACGGCAACGGGTTACCCGCTGCGCAATTTCCGCCGCTGGCTGGAAGCGAATGGGTGCAAGGCAGCGAAGATCGCCTCGTCCGCCTCACCTTGCACGGCATCATCGGTCCGATCGAGGTCAAAGGCGTGAAATACCCCGGAGCCGTTCCCATGACGCAGTTTAAGTTTTTGAGCGACTCGGAAGTGGCTGATGTTCTCACCTTCGTACGCAATTCCTTCGGCAACAAAGCCGATCCGGTCAGCCCGCAAACCGTTCAGAGAATCCGCGCCGCTACCAAAGATCAGCCGAGCTTCTATCAGGCATCGGAGTTGGAAAAATAAAGCCGGACACAAGGTGAAAGCGTAGGGTGCCGAACGGCACCCTAGAAGGCTCATTCACGTTTTTTTCCGCTGGCACGGGCGTGTATTCCGACTTAGGCTGCGCCAACTTTTAACGACCCCGAACCTATGAATATCGCAGAAAATATGGTGGCCACGATTGGCAATACCCCACTTATCCGTCTCAACCACATCACTAAAGGCCTTGAAGCCGAAATCTGTGTGAAAGCAGAGTTTTTCAATCCTCTCTTCAGCGTCAAAGACCGCATCGGTAAATCCATGATCGAGGCCGGTGAGCGCGAAGGTAAACTCAAGCTCGGCGGTTTGATCATCGAGCCAACCTCCGGCAACACCGGAATCGCGCTCGCATTTGTTGCTCGCTCGAAAGGTTATCGCTGCATTCTCACCATGCCAGAAAGCATGTCGGTTGAGCGTCGCGTGTTACTGCGTTTGCTCGGAGCCGAAATCGTTCTCACTCCACGTGCCAAAGGCATGGGCGGCGCGATCGCGATGGCGAAAAAACTGATCTCCGAAAATCCCGGTTCTTACGGCCCGAGCCAGTTTGATAATCCAGCCAACCCACAAGCCCATCGCGAAACAACCGCCGAAGAAATCTGGCGCGATACGGATGGCAAAATCGATGCGTTCGTAGCGGGCGTCGGCACTGGCGGCACGATCACCGGAGTATCCGAAGTTCTGAAATCGCGTTGCGACATGAAAACCTTCGCGGTCGAGCCAGCGAACAGTCCAGTCATTTCCGGCGGCCAGCCCGGCCCGCATATGATCCAAGGGATCGGCGCTGGTTTCATTCCAGGAAACCTCAACGTCGATATCATCGATGAGACAATTCTCGTGACCAACGAAGACGCCTTCGCCACCGCTCAAGCACTTGCGCAAGAAGAAGGACTTCCCGCAGGTATTTCGACAGGCGCCAACGTCTGGGCTGCTATGCAGATCGCCAAACGCCCTGAGTTCAAAGGCAAGCGCATTGTCACCGTTGGTTGCTCTTCCAGCGAACGCTACCTCTCCACTCCTCTCGCCGAAAAACTCCGCGAAGAAGTTTCCAATCTCCCTGTGCAGGAAGCGTAACCGTTTGGTTGCTGCTCGTTTGTATCTAACACATTTCCCCGCATCCCATGACTTTCCAAGAAATCATCAATCACACTTTTACATGGGGACTCCTTCTTGGTTTGTTGATCGCAGGTTTCATTCTGAAAAATGCCATTAGCACCAAGTTCCGGATGCGCCGGGAAATTAAAAAATTGGAAACAGAGCTGCGTGAGTTGCAATCGCACCTCAACACCCAAATGAAAATCACTGCTTCGGGAAGTGATTCCCTGACGAAGGAAATCGAATCCCTGAAAGCGCAAAACGAAAACCTACGGGTCAATCTCGCAACTCTCCAAACCAAGCCAGAGAAAAGCGAGCAACGCCAATTTCGCATTCAGGAAATGGCGATCCGCACCATGCGGGAACAAGCTCCCGGTTTTGCAGGTGCATGGGAAAAAGCCGTGAGAGAAGCAGAAGCTGAGATCGAATCCGCAGAAAGCGGGTTCAGTAAACTCATGCGCAAAGTGATTCCCGGCCTCAGCCACTCTTCAAAACCCGTCATCGAAGACACGCCGCCCGAGACTCTTTAGGTGACGAAAAGGTGATAAACTTTTGAAAGATTTTTGAAAAAGCCCTGCGTATAAAAAGGCGTTCAATAAATTTCCGGGCGGCCACCGCTCAGCATCCAGCCTAACGGCGGATTCGGAGCGACGGCGGCCCAAAACTCTCAAACCTCGCGATGGTATCATCTCCATCGCGAGGTTTTTTGTAACTGTTGCGTCTCGCGGCAGACCGTTAAAGTGGCGTCTCGCCGCTTCTTCTTCGTAACTTTCAGCTTGGCTCGTCGCTATTTTGAAGACTAAAAATACAGGTTGAACGCGGCGATTCGGTGCGCTCTAACATCCCGCAAAAAAGCAATGAATTCCGACCCATCCCCTGCGCCAAAAAGTAAATGGCGAGTCCATGCTATCGTCTTGCTTGGCGTCGTAAATTTCATGGCCTTTATGATCCATATGTTGATCGATAGGACCTCTGCGTTTCCGTCAGGCGGAAGATTTGTTGATGGACAGTTTTTAGTTAGTTCACACGGGCATGATGTCGCATTCACGGTAGGCCGCTATTGGTTCAGTTATATTCACGGCATCATTTTCGTCATCGTTCATCTTGCGGTGATGTTGTTTGGCATGCTTTCGCATCGCAAGAAGGCTGTCGCCTAAGAATCTGAAATCAATCCAACATAACAGCGGCAAAGGCGCGTAATGCCTCTCGTGTCCTCAACTCTGGACGCTCCTTCACCCCAGGCTATCATCTGTAATCCTTTCAGGATTTAGAGTTTCCAGATTAAAAGAAATTCGCATCTCTGCAAAAATCTCTCTATCTTCCCCGCAGGAGGCCACTCACATGCTTAATAAAAAAGAACTTCTCGACCTACAATTCATCGACGCGCGTGCGCGGATGATCGATATCGCTGCGTTTCTCGATCGTTTGGATCGGCATGACGGCGAGCCCGATGTGCGGTTAAAATATTTCAAAGCGGCTTTGCCGATTCTACTCGAAGACCGAGCCGACCGCGCGAAGGCGGTGCTTGAGGCGTTCTCGGATCACACGACAGAAATTTCCGAGACAGCGCCTTTCCAAGGAGCATCGGGAGCGCCGGTGAAGTAATTTATTCTACCACCTAACAGCTGCTGCTGCCCATGTCAGGCCAGCGCCGAAGACGACGAGGACGATATTGTCGCCGCGTCTGAAAGCACCGCTGCGGTTTGCTTCGTCGAGCGCGATCGCGACCGCTGCCGCTGAAGTATTTCCATACTTATCCAGGTTGATGAAAACGCGGCCTTCTGGAACGGAGAGTCGCTCGGCGATGGCATCGATGATGCGTAAGTTTGCCTGATGCGGAATCACGCAAGCGATGTCCTCTGCTTGCAGGCCGGCGCGTTCGATCACTTTTTCAGCCGCTTCTTTCATGCGGTTGACGGCGTGTTTGAAAACTTCTTTGCCCTGCATCGAGAGGGCGGAGAGATGGTCGCCGACATTGGCTGCAGTGATCGGGCAGGCCGATCCACCACCGGGGATGTTGAGCAAATGAGTGAGATTACCATCAGTGCCCATTTCCGTGGCAAGGATCGCGCCCTCGCCGGGTTTGGCACGACGCAACACCGCCGCTCCCGAGCCATCACCAAACAACACACAGGTCGTGCGGTCTTCCCAGTTCACGAAGGCGGAAAGTTTTTCTGCGCCGATGATCAGGGCATTTTCAAAAGCGCCATCGGAGATCATCCGTTTGCTGATTTTCATCGCGTAGAGGAAACCCGAGCAGGCGGCGGAAATATCAAACGCGACGGCATTCATCGCGCCGAGTTGTTGTTGGACGTAGCAAGCCGTGGCTGGCGTCAAGGTATCGGGAGTGATGGTCGCGACGATGATGAGCTGCACTTCGGAAGGTTCCAATCCCGCTTGTTCGAGCGCTTTTCTCGCGGCGGCACTCGCCATGTGAGAAGTGAATTCACCTTCCGCAGCGATCCGACGCTCGCGAATCCCGGTGCGTGAAAAAATCCACTCATCGCTGGTATCGACCCGTTTCGCTAAATCTTCATTGGTTAAGATGGTTTCCGGCAAATAACTGCCGGTTCCTGCGATGCATACTTGGTAATTCGTTGCCAACCCACTCATGTGCCCAAAGGCTGGATTTGATAACCCATTCAAACAAGCGCGAATTTCATCGCGGGCTTCTAATCGCGGGGTGGGGGTAGTTTGGCGCGGAAATTCTTTTTGGAAAAAGCGATTTTCGCCGCAAGGTCGGCCCCGGTATTGCGGCGATGCTCGGCAACAATTGGCTCCAGTCGTTTCAATAAACCAACGCCATTCGCCATCTGGATCGCTAGGCCGGGACGGGCATTCACCTCGATCATCAGGGGGCCAAGCTTTTCATCGATCATGATATCCACACCGAGGTAACCCAATCCGGTCATTTCCTGACAGGTCACTGACATTCGAAGAATCGTGTCCCACTGTGGAATCTGCACACCGATCAAATCGACTTCGAGATCGGGATGATGCGTGACTTGCCTGCCATAATGGATCGCTCTGACGGTCATGCCGGTCGCGATATCGATGCCGACTCCGATCGCACCTTGGTGGAGATTTGAACGGCCATCGCTTTCTTTGGTCGCGGCGCGCAGCATTGCCATTACTGGATAGCCATGGAACATGACCACGCGGATATCCGGTGCTCCTTGGAAACTCATGTCCGTGAGCAACTTGGCCGGTTGCACGCGGTATTCGATCAATGCGAAATCTCGTTTTCCACCCAAGCTGAACAAGCCGGCGAGAATGTTGGAAACATGATTTTTTAAATCGCTCGGAGTGACTTCCGCGCCGCTTGGCTTGACGAAATTTTTGCCATTTCGTTTGTCGATAACCATGATGCCTTTTCCGCCGGAGCCGCGGGTGGGTTTGATCACAAATGAATCATGGCATTCTAATAACCGCTCGATGACTCTAACATCGTATGGAGTGCGCACGACACCGTAGGTTTCCGCGACCGTCATGCCTTCGGCTTCGGCAAGTGCTTTGGTGCGGAGTTTATTATCCACTAAATCATAAAGCCGACGCGGATTGTTGGGTAGTAGGTAACGCGCATTGCGCATGTTGATGCCGACCACACCGAGTTCGTGAAGTTCATTCGGCATTCGAAACCAACGATGCCACCAGCGATGTTCAGTTTCCTCAGGCATTGGTAAACGTCTTGAATCGGATCAATTCGGAAAGGCGATACCCAGTGTAACGACCGATTAAGATAATACCAGCGAGTAGAATCAGTAGCGTTTCAGGAAAATAAAATGCCCAGTATTGAATCTGGGAAATTTTCATGAATGCGTAAGCGCAGACCGATACCACGATGGATCCTGAAACTTGGATGATTGCGCTGTGTTTTCCTTCCTCTTCCCAAATCAAGGACATGCGTTCCAGTGTCCAAGCGATAATGATCATCGGAAACATAGTGATCTGAATGCCGACATCGTAACCTAACTTATGGCTGATCACGCTCATGAGAATCATCAGCAAGGTCACGATTACCACGCAGGCAGCAACGCGTGGGACGACCAGTAAATTCATGCGGGAAAGTAAGAAGCGAAACCACAAGCCAGCACCCACCAGTATCGAGAACATCAGGATGCCTTTCACCGGTTTAATTTCTAACAGAGCAAGCGCTAGCAATACGGGCATGAAGGTTCCCAATGTGGAAATGCCAATGATGTTTCTCATCAAAACCACTACAAAAGCTCCAAGGGGAATCAATACGATGTAGCGGAAAACATCTCGCTCGGAGGCGGGGAGGGCGAGGATGGTGGAAATGAGAAAGGGCGAATCACGGATGTCTGTGAGCTTGGAAAGGGGAATCCTATCTCGGACGGCTGTGAAGATGAGCCGCGAGTTTTCGCCACCGCTAACATCAAACAGAGAATCTCCCCCGCGATGCCAGACAAACACTTTTTGCCCGTCTAACACGATGGATGGTTCCAAGGGATTGCGAACTATCCACGATGATCCATCGTAGTATTCGACCAGCGGCAAAGGTTTTTGTCCGCCGACTTCTTCGTTGAGTTCAACTCCGTACGCCAAGCGCGCAGGAATCCCTGCCATGCCGAGTAAATCGATTCCCATCATGATGTTGGGATTGGAGAATTTCTCATTTTCGTAATGCCTTCTCACCAATGCATACTCCTGCGCGGCATCGGGGTTATTGATCTGATTGTAGAACATCGCAAACAAAGCATCGTGATTATTGGTAACTGCTTTGGCACGACCTACGAGATCCTGCGCAGCTTTACCAAGCGATCCTGGAAGAGTTGGAACTTCTGGGATCTCGGGAGCTCCGGTCGCTGGGATGGGGTCGCCACTGTTTTGTGAGTCGGCTTTAAAACGAACCCGATAATAAAGTGCCTGCGGGCCTTCACGCGCCAACCCTGACCACAGGGCTGTCTGCTCATTTACATCCGTCCTGACGTCATAACTATATCCGAGCGATCCTGATTCTTGCCCAACTCGCTGTTGGACTGGGCTCGTTGGGAGAGCCAGACTGGCATCGATATCTTTACCCGTTGCGACAAATGAAAGTTTTGCTTCAACAAACCATTCGTCGACTCGTTGATTTTGTAAAAACGGCACACCTAACTTTTGGGATTTATAGGCAGCAATCCCACCGCCAATGAGGCACAAAAGCACCACCGTGGTAATCATTTTTACTTGAGCGCTCATGGATGTGATTTTTCCGAAATGGTACGCTTAGCGCATGATCTTGTCTTTGGCGATGTTGGTGCGGGTCGGGTCCACCCAGCCGAGCTCTTTAATCACCGTGCGCCCGATCAATACCGGGGCGAGCATGTTAGAACGATTATTGAGTGTGAAATCCGCGCGCATTTTCCTGTCGCCGATTTTAAAGGAGAGTTTTACCACCTCGCGATTTTCAGACTTGCCGCCGGGATCTTTAATTCTGGCGACTCTGACCAAAGGTGCTTCTAGGCGCACCCGTGGCGAATCTTTGACGCGAGGATCGGTGACAGTAAATTTCACCCACTTTTTTCCATCGCGCTCGAATAGTTCTTTTTCTTCTGCGTGGATCGAGCAGGTGAATGCACCCGTATCGAGTTTTGCGTTCAAGGTCTGTTTCACACCATCAACGAGGATTTTTTCGCGCCAGCCAAACACCTGCACAAGATCTGAGCTGACAGGTTTGGCGACCGCTGCTGCATCCGCTGCTTCTGCGGCCACTTCGTCATCGGGATCGATATCTTTAACCTCAGCGACTTTTGCAGGTTTTTCACTCGGCTTGGCTTCCACCTTGATTTCTGGCGCACTGACAACGGGCTTTTCCACCACTTCCGGGCGTTTCGGTTCTTCTGCTGAAGCTGGATTGAATCCACTCATGAGTATGAAAATTAGCAGAAAGGTTTGAACCTTGAAATAGTTAAAGAAACGCATATTGGGTGTGGAAATATCAACCTTTGAGAGCATCCATGGCAACAGTATTATCCTTGTGCGGCAAATGATTAGCGAAGCTTGTGATTGCCTTCAATGCGACGAAACCCGATGTTCCTGCCGATGACTCCAGTCCAAAAAGGTTTCGCAATGCCCGCCGAGTGGACCCACCAAGCAGCCACTTGGCTGTCATGGCCTGTCGATGATCCAAGGCATTGGGGTGGAGGAAAACGCGAAATCATCTGGAACAAATTCGCAGAAATCGCCGCTGCCATTTCACGTTATCAGCACGTCCGGATCAACGCACCAGGTGCCAACCACGGCGCGATTCTCACCGCCTGTAACCAAGCGCGCGCGAATCTTTCCAATATCCAGCTTTACGATCATCCTAACAACGACGTCTGGTGCCGAGATCACGGGCCGATTTTCGTAAAAAACACGGTCACCTCTGAAATCGCGATCACCGACTGGGAGTTCAATGCATGGGGCGGAAAATTTGCGCCATGGAATCTTGATAATTCCATCCCTGAGCAGATTGCCAACTCGCTCCACCTGCCGCGCTTCGAAGGCGGCATGATCCTCGAGGGCGGTGCAATCGAAGTCAACGGACGCGGCCAACTCCTCACGACCGAGGCGGTTCTTCTCAATCCAAACCGCAACCCCCATCTTTCTCGCGAGCAAACCGAACAAAAACTCCGCGACACACTCGGGGTCACAGAAATTTTATGGTTAGAAAAAGGCATCGAGGGCGATGACACAGATGGTCATATCGACGACCTCGCACGTTTCACCAACGAGACTCACATCCTCGCCTGCGAAGAGCCGTATACCGCATCGCCCAATCATCAGGTCCTTGCTGGGAATATGGGTCGCCTTCAAAATTTTCTCACTCCATCCGGCAAGCCCTACGAAATTATTCCCATCCATCTTCCGCAAGCATGCGAAATTCCCGGCTGGCGTCTTCCGGTTCTGCCAGCTTCATACGTTAATTTCCTCATCCTCAACCACGCCGTGCTCGTCCCAACTTTCCGACAATCGAAAAATGACGAACGCGCGCTCGGCATGATTCGCGAGCTATTCTCCGACCGCGAAATCGTCCCCATCGACTGCCTCGACCTCGTCCAAGAAGGCGGAACCCTTCACTGCATTTCCCAACAGCAACCTGAGTGACTTTGAAATACCGATGCCAAGACCGGTCGAAAATTATTTGTAACGTTTACGATATTAGAAGCTTATCCATATGATCATATCTACTGTAAAATTTGTTGGGTTGTTCTTGGTGCTCGTTGCATCCAAAGCCGGTGCTTTCAATGCGCTTCAATCCTTCGATTTCAATACGACTAGCAATGCGGAAGGTTGGGTTCCCACCGGCACCAATTTCTCTGTTACCAATGGCACCGCCACAGGCACGGCTACTTCAGGCGATCCTCAATTCTCCCATACGAGCTTCAATTTCCCGGGTAATGCTTCGAGTGGTGTGCTCATCCGTTATCGGGGAAGTCAGAATGGTAACGTGCAGTTATTCTGGGGGCATTCCACAGCTAATTCCTTCAGCGGCACACGTGTCATTTCTGTAAATTACTCTGGAAATGGCGCATGGCAGACTCTGTATATTAATCCGAAAGGTCATCAGGAATGGGACGATCGCACCATCACCCGCTTACGTCTCGATCCAGCCGGATCGACCGGTTCCACCTTTGAAATCGACTGGCTGCGTGCTCTCTCATGGGATTATGACAATGACAGCATTCCAGATCATATCGAGGGGGCTGCGGATGATAATAATAACGGATTATTAAATCTTGAGGATCTAAATTCTAACGGTGATCGAATTCCCGATATATGGGATCGAGCGATCACCAATATACCCGGTTGTGTGCATTTCAATTTCAATGAAATTACCAATGCAGAAGGCTGGGCAGTGAATGCAAATCTCAGCTTGTTATCTGTCGAAAACGGAAATCTAACTGCGCAGGTTACCAGTTCAGATCCTCAAATCAGTCGTGGTCGTCTGCATTTACAAGCCGCCCTGATTGATGGGCTAGTCATCCGAGTCCAATCTCCGTCATCCGGTAGCATTACGGTTTTCTGGACACATGACGGAACAGGAGCAGGGGCATTTAGTGGAACTCGTATGAAAACCGTCACGGTACCTGCCAGTCCTAGTGCTGCACGTAGCACTTATTTAGACCTCCGCGACGCGACCGAGTGGAAAGGGAAATTAATTACCGGCCTGCGTATTGATACGGACTTTCCACAAGGCACGGTCTTTTCCATTGATTCTATCAAAACCTCTAACGGAGATTACGATTGTGACGGCCTCACCGACACAGCCGAAGGTATAACCGATATAGATGGCGATGGACTGATTAATTTTGAGGATGTGGACAGCGATAATGACGGGGTTTCTGATGCAGAGGAAACCAAACGTATCTGGAATCCATACAGCACCGTCGAAGCTACTCGAGACGCCGATGGCGATGGGATTTCGGATATTGCGGAGGCAATTGCTGGCACGGATCCTACTTTACGAAACGAGCTTCCCGCGCTTGATATCGAACGCGACGAAACGGGATTTGATCTCACCATTCAGGCTCGTGCTGGTAGAAGTTATACACTTGAAAGTTCGGTCAACCTCTCCACATGGAATGCAGAACCAGTTGTTCCTCAAGTCGAAAGCAATTCGCCACTCACTTGGCATGCTCCGGCTGACGTGCAAACACCGCGCGAATTTTTCCGCATGCGGGTAGATAGTCCCCTTGAAATGTCTGTTTCCCCTCAAAACGGAAATTCCAATACTGAAATGGGTTCTACAGAAACCGCATACTTAGACAACGGCGTGATTCGTATGGGAACCCCCACCACTCAGGGAGCATCCATCAATTATCTCTCGCCTTCTGGTGGCAGTAATTTGGTGAACTGGTACGATCCAGGTAGGCTCATTCAACAAAGTTATTACGCAGGGCAAAATTTGGATCGCACAGCCAATGGCCAAAGCGTGAATTGGTCTCCGTGGTCGTGGAATCCGATTCAAGGTGGAGACGCCTCAAATAAAAAATCCCAAGTGGTTGAGATGACACAGTTTGGCTACGATACTGGATTTTTCACTCGTACGATTCCTTTGCTATGGGACATGACAACTGGAGAAAAAGCCCAAGCTTGGATCGATCAATGGAATCAGTTTGAACCAGATATGCCCAACGTGATTCGTGTGACTTGTCGCTTCACATGCTTCCGTAGCGCGAATGATTTATGGACTGACATTCTTCCAAAGCATCAAGAACTTCCAGCCGTCTATCTGATACGCAGCCTGTCCAAAGTGATGACTTATCAAGGCGCAAGTCCATGGACTAACGCGGCACCTGAAGTATCCACTATCACACCTGGGCCACCATGGATCCGACACGATCCGACCGAAAGCTGGGTGGCAATGGTTGATCCGAATACCAATGTCGGTGTTGGTCTCTACAGCCCATTCGCCACCACTTTTTGGTGGGTCGGTGCTACCGGCAGTCCCCCGGGAGGGCCAACCAATTCTCAGACGATGCATATGGCACCACTCCGTACGTTGAGACTCGGGCGCGACAGCATTCTTGCCTACCGCTATTGGATGATATACGGAGATATTACAACTATCCGTGCGCGCATCTATGAACTTCACGAACGTTATCCACACGGTTGATGTACATTGCGACCCTTACTATTTATTCCTGAGGTACATTCCTGCATGCATTTAATGAAACTATTTAAAATAAACTGCATCGCATATCTCATTAAATTTTCAACTCTAACACTTTTACTTGGTGTCCACGTTCAAGCAAAGTCACCAGAGAGAAAAGTGAACATCATCGTCATTTTTACTGACGATCTCGGCTATGCAGATCTCGGTTGCCAAGGTCAAGAGTCAGACGTCATCACTCCGCATCTCGATCAGCTTGCGAAAGAAGGTGTTCGTTTCACAGCAGGGTATGTGAGCGCTCCGCAGTGTTCTCCTTCCCGCGTTGGGTTGTTAACTGGGCGGCATCAACAACGCATGGGTATCGATACCATCCCAGACATCCCACTCCCACTTGAAGAAGCCACGATTGCAGAGATGCTAAAGCCTGGAGGTTATAGTTCCTGTCATGTCGGGAAGTGGCATCTAGAACCGAATGCTTTATCCCGCGCATGGGCGGAGAAGAATCGTCCCGATATTAAGCCGGATGAAAAAGGGCGGATCACTGTTTCGCAAAAAGAGCGCCTAACATATTTCCCTGATAAACAAGGCTTCGATCAATATTTCACCGGTGAGATGCAAAACTATTATTCGAATTTCACCTTGGACGGGAAAGATCGCGAACCCAGTTTTCAGAAAAATGCTGGTTTTCGCGTAGATGTGCAAACCGACGCCGCGCTTAGCTTTATTCGTCGCAAACAGGAGCAACCATTCTTTCTCTATCTCGCCTATTTCGCTCCGCATACGCCTCTCGAACTTGCTGAACCGTATGTTAGTCAATTTTCAAAAGAGATGCCGCTTCGCCGCCGTGCCGCACTATCGCTCATCTCAGGCGTAGATAAAGGAGTGGGCCGCATCGTCGCCGAACTCAAAAAGCTCAACCTAGATGAAAATACACTCATCGTCTTCACCAGCGACAACGGCGCACCACTGCATAAACTCAAAGACTCTCCACTCAATACCGACGAAGGCGGCTGGGACGGTTCGCTGAACACGCCATGGGTCGGAGAAAAAGGCATGCTCTCAGAAGGTGGCATCCGCGTTCCATTTGTGGTTTGCTGGCCAAGTAAAATTCCCGGAAATCGCGTCATCGATACCCCTGTCTCCACGCTCGACATTGCCTCGACCGCACTCGCCGCCGCAGAAATCAAACCTGCTGCTAATCTCGATGGCGTCGATCTTTTGCCTATCTTACGCGATCCCGCTGCGTCTCTCGCTCCTCGTATGCTTCACTGGCGTTTTTGGAATCAGATCGCTTGTCGGAATGGGCAGTGGAAATATTTATCTGTTAGAAATCAAGAGGAATTTCTCTTCGATCTTTCCAGTAAGGAACATGAGAAGATCAACCTCGCTGATAAACATCCAGAGATCCTCAACAAGCTCCGCACCTCCTCGCATGCATGGACTGCTGAACTTAAGCCAGCCGGATCTCCAGCAGGCAGCGGTTATCCCCAGGAAATCCCATGGTATCGCCAATACTTTAATGCTGAACTCAAATAATCCTTATGAAATTCATCATACTCATAACCGCGTTACTCTTTACTGTCGAAACTGCTTTTACCAAACCGGCTGCCGATGCTTTCACTTATCTCGATAACGGAACCATCCGAATCGGCGTTGATCAAAGTCGCGGGTCAGCGATCGGTTACTTCTCTCTCTCCAAAGAAAAACGCAACCTGCTGAACCATCACGACGAAGGACGTTTCATACAACAATCCTATTACGGAGACCCCGATGGATCAGTTTGGAGCAAGACTCCTTGGGTTTACAATCCGGTTCAAGGAGGCAGTTACAAAGGTGAGGATGCTAAAACGCTCGCGTTCCGCCAAACCGACAAAGAGATCTACGCAAAAGTTGAGCCACTCCATTGGGCGAATGCAAAAACTTGCCCGGAAGCCATCATGCAGGAGCAAATCACCCTCGATGGAGCGGTTGCAAAAATCCGCATGCAGCTCAACTACACAGGCCCCACACAGAAGAGAAATGCGCATCAGGAAATGCCGGCAATGTTTGTCGACTTCGCGCTGCCTCACTTGATGTTCGAGCTCGATGGAAAGTTAGTGAAACACGCGCCAAAAATTCTTGGTAAAGATCTCAAACCAGAAAACATCAAATACACCGGCAACTGGTTAGCTTATGTGGACGATAATAACTACGGCATTGGCATCTACACGCCAGGGACGAATGAAGCCGTCACTTATCGAGCGAACGGAAAACCCGGCCCGAATGGTCCGGGTTGCTCGTATGTCGCTCCTGTCCGTAAATTTCAACTCACGAAAGACCTAGTTTCAGAATATCACTTCTACCTCACGATCGGCACACTCGATGAAATCCGCGAACGCTTCGCGAAAATTTCAAAGGAAACTGTAACGACGCGCGCGCTCTCCAAGTAATAATCATCCATGTTGCACAAAGCCCACTCCATCTTTGCGTCTATGCGTCTCTGCCCGAGCCTTCTGTTCTTATTCTGCTTACTCAGCTCCCAGCTCTTAGCGACCAAACCTAATATCCTGCTAATTCTTACCGATGACCTAGGCTATGGCGATCTGTCCTGCTACAACGATCAATCCAAAATCCCCACTCCCAACATCGATCGCCTTGCTAAGGAGGGCATGCGCTTTACCGATGCCCACAGCCCCGCCACAGTTTGTACTCCCACTCGCTACAGTCTGATGACTGGACACATGGCGTTCCGCGTCCCGAATGGTGGTTCCGTCTTCACCGGCGTCGGCGGCCCTTCACTCATCGCAGAGGAGCGACTGACTCTTCCTGAAATGTTGCGCAAAAACGACTACGCCACCGCCGCTCACGGCAAATGGCACATTGGTCTAACATTTTTTGATAAAGAAAACAATCCCATCCACCAAAGCTCGCCAGACGTCATCAAGCTCATCGATTACTCCCGACCTATCAAAGGCGGTCCACTCGATCACGGCTTCGACTCATTTTTCGGAACCGCCTGTTGCCCCACCACCGATTGGCTCTACGCATTCATCGATGGCAACCGCATTCCTGTCCCTCCCACACATAAAATCGATCGCTCAAAACTTCCCAATCATCCGTATTCTCAGGACTGCCGCGATGGCTATATTGCTACCGATTTTAACATGGAAGAGGTCGATCTCGTATTCCTTAAAAAAAGCCGCGAGTTTCTTGAAAATCATACCCGCCAATCTCCAGATAAACCCTTCTTCCTCTTTCACTCCACTCAAGGAGTTCATCTACCATCTTTCCCCGCGCCGCAGTTCCAGGGGAAAACCCAAGCTGGTCCACATGGCGATTTCATTTACCAGCTTGATTGGGTCGTGGGTCAACTCATGGAAACCTTGGATAAACTTGGTGTCGCCGAAAACACGATTGTTATCCTCACTAGCGACAACGGGCCCGAAGTCGACACCGTCATCGACATGCGCAAAACCTATCAACACGATGGCGCACATCCATGGCGTGGCGTAAAACGCGATGCCTGGGAAGGCGGACACCGCGTGCCTTTTATCGTGCGTTGGCCATCAAAAATTAAACCTGAGAGTCATTCCGACCAACTCACCAGTCTATCAGATGTCATGGCAACTCTGGCTGCCGTGACAGGTGCGGAGTTACCAAACAACGCTGCAGAAGACAGCTATAACCTACTTCCTGCATGGCTCGGAAATACTAATTCACCCATACGTCCTCATCTTCTGATGCAGGCGTTTCGAGGCAAAGATACCCTTTCGATCCGTAAAAATCATTGGAAATACATCGATCACAAATTATCGGGCGGCAACAACTACGAGAAACGCGAAGACCTCAAACCTTATCACATTCCTGACACCGATCCCACCGCACCTGCCCAGCTTTACGATCTCAAAGCCGATCCCGGAGAAACAAAAAATCTCTACTCATCCAACCCTGAAATCGCCAGAGAACTCAAAGCCCTGCTCGAATCCCTCAAATCATCAGGACGTAGCGCACCTCTGCGCGAATGATCATCTAAATGAATGACTCCATCATCATGCTAATAATTCAATTCCACTTTTGCCGCTAAGCTCGATACACTCTTTTAATCAACCCTTGCATATGAAATTACTCCTCATCTTTTTCTCACTACTCATCCAAATCCAAGCTGCCACATTCAACGTCACCAACTACGGCGCGGTCGCAGACGACAAAACGGATAACACCGCAGCATTCACAAAATGCATGGAAGCCATCATCGCCGCCGGTGGTGGAAAAATGCTAATTCCTGAAGGCGTCTATCAGGGCCGCATCATCATCCCTCCTGTTTCAAAACCCGCCCCGAGTTGGATCACCGTGGAAATCGTTGGCGATGGAACGCCGACTCCTGTGTTCGGCACCATCGGTAATTTTCCTCTACACGATAAAGGCACGATCCTCAAATGCTTGGACAAGACAGGCGCGCCGGTCATTTCTGCTCAAGCATCGAAAAATTCCCTCTACGGTGGATTCTCAGCTGTGAACGTCGTCATCGAAAATCTCGATGTTCGCACCTACGATGATCCTGCGATCGGCGGTATCAATTTGCATTACGCCATGCAGTGCCGACTCGAAAACGTTTTCATCAACACTGGCATCTACAACGTCCAGTCGGCTAAACCTACTCACGGCACAAAAGGCCTCGTCACTCCGGCCATCAACAATGCGGCTCTCACCTTACTGCGCAACGTCGCTGTCACCGGCTACCACACTGGTATCGTGGTCAACGAACATACCCACGGCGATCACATCATACTCGGCAGCAACATCCACGGCCTCGACTTTGCTAGCGCTCACCACGCTTCCCGCTTCGACCGTGTAAGCTCCATGCGCAATACCCACCACATCACCGTCACAGGCAAGCACGGGTTTTCTATCAGCCAGTTAAACATCGAAAACGCAGGCGCGGGCCAAACCGACGCCAACAACGAGTGGCAGAAACTCGCCAGCGATCTCAACGATCCCCAGAACCTCGGCATCGGCGACATCAGCTACTGGGTCGTCCTCGGCAATGTGGGCGCGGTTGAAGACTTCACCCGTAATGGTGGAGCCAAGATCCGCGCTCGCCGCATAGGAAATGAACCTTGAGCACGGTTGAGTTCTTGCTGAGTTTTCAGAAATCGAACCATTCAAAGACCGAGGACAAGTCGATGTCTGGCCAATCGAGCCATGAGAGATCGATGTCTAACAGAGAAAAATTCCTGCCATCAGAAATATCGGTGAGGAGTTCGGTTTTCATTGCTACGTAATCACATTCCTCACCAGCGGCCTCATGTAATAGATTGAAATCAGTAGGAGACGTGTAAAAGCACATGGCCCAGCAATGAATGTCTATCGGATAACCACAGCGATCGGCTGCTAAGCGCACCTCAGAAGTTTTGTAATACTTTTTCTTTCCGTTCTTCTGAACCAGCTCTTGCCCGACTTTGCTAATGAATTCTTTTTTGTCGGCAGGTTTCATGTGACATGCAGCCATGGCGAGTGAGATGTGGGTAGTAGGTTGATTTTATGAAGTGGCGACTCAACCCAAAACCATTGCGCTGCGCGAAGTGGTGTAGAACTTGAGTTGTCCATCTGTATGGATGGGGTAATTGACGCTCGAATCGATGCGGGCGTGACCGCCGTAGCATTTCGCATCGGAATCCAAAAGGAGTTGATGCGTGTGTTGATTGTGGGGGCTGGCACCGTAGCCGAAAATGGAGTTATTTGCGGAAAGGTTGATGATGAAAATCAGATTCGCGCGCTCGGCGATGATGATTTTGTTAGAATGATCGATGTGTAGCAGATTCGCAGGAGGTGCTTGGAGGAGGTTGCGTTCTTTCGCCAAAGCCACGAGATCGCGATCCCACTCGGCGAGCCAAGTGTATTTGAGTTTTGGATTATCCAGCAGTGACCATTGGCGGCGGCAGTAATGGTAAGACCAGTCATTGCCTTCGCGCGGGAAATCCAGCCATTCGGGATGGCCGAATTCGTTGCCCATGAAATTCAGCCAACCTTCACCGCCGAAGGCGAGGGTCATGAGTCGGATGATTTTATGGAGAGCGATGCCGCGTTCAACCACGGGATCGGTGTCGTCCTGGGTCATGTGCCAATACATTGCTTGGTCCATCAGGCGAAACGCGATGGTCTTATCGCCAACGAGTGCTTGGTCGTGGGATTCTGCGTAGGCAATGGTGGCTTCGCCGTGGCGACGATTGTTGAGGACTCCCCAGAGTTCATCCATGTTCCAATCTTCATCGCGTTGGTCTTTGAGAAGTTTGATCCAATGATCGGGAATCCCCATGGCTAAGCGATGAGTGAAACCGATCCCGCCTTCGGAGTTGGGTCGGCACAAGCCAGGCATTCCGGACATATCTTCAGCGACGACGATGGCGCCGGGTTTGATTTCCGAGATGAGTTGGTTGGCGAGTTTGAGGTAAAGGATGGCCTCTTCATCCGCGTCGTCGCCGAAGTAATCATCGTAAGATCCGAAGGCGCGGTTGCCATGGGAATGGTAAAGCATGGATGTGATGCCATCGAAGCGGAAGCCATCGAAACGGAATTCTTCAAGCCAGTAGCGGACATTCGAGAGCAGAAACTGGCGGACTTCCGTTTTCCCGTAATCGAAACATTTCGAGTCCCATTGTGGATGTTCGCCTTTACCGCCGGAGTGGAAATAGTGATGACCCGAGCCGTCGAGGTTGTTCAAACCCTCGGCAATATTTTTCACGGCGTGCGAATGAACGATATCAAGCAACACCGCGATGCCCATGCCGTGTGCGGTATCGATGAGATATTTCAGATCCTCGGGAGTTCCAAAACGCGAACAAGGCGCGAAGAACGACGAGACGTGATAGCCAAACGAACCGTAATAAGGATGCTCCTGCACGGCCATCAGTTGGATCGTGTTGTATCCGGCTTTCTGCACGCGAGGTAAAATCTGCTCAGCAAATTCACGATAGGTATGCACGCGCGGTTCTTCGCCAGACATGCCGACGTGGGTTTCATAAATAAACGGCGAGGTGATTTGTTTGGGATCGAAGCTGTGTTTCCAAACATAAGGCTGCGGGGACAACCAAATCTGTGCAGTGAAATCGTGAGTTTCCGGATGTTGAATCGCGCGAGTGATCGTGGCGGGCAGGCGATCGAGCTGAGAATCATCCGCACCATGGATGTGGAGCTTGATTTCATCGCCATGTTTCAAAGCATCAGCAGAAATGTTTAGCTCCCAAATACCGTTGGCGGATTTTTCCAAGCGATGCGCCTCGCGGTTCCATTGATTGAATTCACCGATCAATGAAACGGCTTTAGCCCCCGGCAACCATTCGCGGACGGTCCAATGTTTCTGCTTGGGATCGAAATGAATCCCGAAAAATTGATGCGCGTTGCTGTAATCGGCGAGCGAGCCGTGGTGTTGCTGAATTTCTTTAAGAGCATTTTCGAAGCGAGCGGTGCGACGCACGATTGCATCGGTCTGAGGCTCCAGCCACGGATCGTCCTGAACAAGTTTTGGGGTATCCGTCATCGCGAGGAAGTTGTCACTTTAGATATACATCGGGAAGCGAAATGTATGGGGCAATATCACCGCCGATGAGGAAACTTTAAGCTTGGTTCGTTTTGTCTGATCTTTAGGTTCCGAGCATGTCTCCGCTGGTCATGGATCTTGTTATCATTGTGCTTTATTTCGCGATCATCATTGCGATTGGCGTGCATTTCAGCCGTAGGAACAAAGACGTTTCGGAATATGCACTGGGAGGGCGATCCATTCCTTGGTGGGCGGTGTTGGCCTCGATCTTAGCCTCGGAAATTAGCGCGGGCACATTTTTCGGCGCTCCTGGCGAGGGGTTTCGCCTTCAGAATTACACCTATGCGCAGTTGATGGTCGGCTATCTTTTGGCGCGACTTGTCGTAAGTGCGGTATTCATCCCTGCTTTTTACAAACACAATGTGGTCAGCATTTACGAGTTTTTAGAAATGCGCTTCGGCCCTAAGACCCGGCGTATTGCGAGCGCGATATTTTTGGTTACGAGATCACTTGCAAGCGGATCGAGACTTTGGGTGCCGACACTTTTATTGATCGTGATTTGGAACCAACTCAATCCGCGCGATCCTCTTACAAACTGGGAACAGTTTTGGTTTACCGGTGCCGCATTGGTTGTGATTTCGATCCTGACCGCTGCATACACTGCGATCGGTGGAATCAAGGCGGTGATCTGGACGGACGTCTTGCAGATTGCCGTGCTTTTCGCCGCGCTTGGGTTTTCAGTTTGGTATTTGATGGGGCATATTCCCAATGGTTGGGAGGGAGCGAAATCGTTCCTAACCGGGCCACATGACCTGAAACTCTGGGAATGGAAAGGCGACGCTCCATCGACCACGACATGGGGCGCGATCAAGAGCGTTTTGGAAAGCGAGTTCACCGTTTGGGCTGCGTTATTTGGTTCTTTGTTCGTGACACTCGCGACGCACGGAACGGATCAAGATATGGTTCAGCGGATGTTGACGGCGAAGAACAAACGCCAAAGTGCGGTCGCCACCATTCTTTCCGGACTTGCGGATATTCCAGTGACTTACGCGGTGCTTACCATCGGTATTCTGTTGTCCGTTTACTATGGTCATGTGGTAAATGATCCATCGCTTCCGATGGCGGGAGGTAAGCCTGACAGCACTCGAATTTTCCCTTATTTCGTGATCGATGTTATGCCAGGCGGATTACGCGGACTTGTAGTAGCGGGCGTGCTTGCGACTACCATGGGATCGCTGGGAACGGCGATGAATTCGCTAGCGACGAGTTACTCACGAGACTTCCATTTTCGGTGGTTTAAAACTCCAGAAGATGATCATGCACGCGTTCGCATCATCAAGCGCAGCACGGTTGGCTTCGCGCTTGTTCTGATCTTTGTGGGTCTCGCGACAGCATTTGTTAAGGCGCACAATCCATCGCTCAGCATCATCGGAATTATTCTTGGAAGTTTCGGTTATACGTATGGATCATTACTCGGAATTTTCATTGTTGGGTTGTTCACCAAAAGCCGTGGTAGTGAAACGGGTAACATCATCGCGATGATTACAGGCATCGTTTTCGTCGCCTTTTTGAGTAACCTTCCAAATGATCTTTGGAAAATGTTCGGCGGCGGAATGCTATATCAGAATCCCGCTTGGTTACCCATTATCGAGTTCCCGTGGCGCATCATGGCAGGAACCTTAGCTACAGTTGCAGTTGCGTTGTGCTTCCGTACGAAACATCGAATGGCGGAGTGATGATTTGAAACTCAGCGTGTTCATGAATTGTGATCATGCTCATGCGTGAAATGTGCATTTTCATATCGTGATTTGAGTACGAATCGCGTAATTCCAATGAGGTCAGAATGTAAGGTTATCACTACTATCCTTGCACATTTGAATCGGCTATGACGGCGTAAAATTTTGTGACAGCTTTGACAGATCATTTTCCGTTATAGATCAACGACTTGCGGCGAAATGATCTGATAGATCGTTGAGTTATTTCACAAAAGCTAATCAAAATTCGAGTCAAGTTTTTAAAATTTTATATCGTGGAACGCTTGTGGAATACGGGGAATAAGTTTCATCTGTTAGAACGAATTCTAAAAAAATTTAATCCTGAGAAATCCTTGTCCATTGTCCGTATCGACCGTTGCGTTGTAGCAGCCCATAGGGGGGAGCTAAGGAATGCAGGGAATGACAGTTATGAATCGCAAAACCTCAGAGAACAGAATGCCTAGGCCTTTAACGGAGGAGACCGATCACACTGAAACAGGATTGAGTGATGATGGTGCGGGAGAGTGGCTGCGGATTTCAAACTTCTTGAGAAAGTCGATTGGGAGTGATGCGTTTCAACGTTGGTTTGGAGCAGCGACTTGGCAGAGCACGACGAGTGGTGAGGGGATTGTCACCGTGCCGGGTGAGATTCATCAGGTGTGGATTGAGACCAATTATTTTCCTGAATTGATGTTAGCAGCGGGTGAAGTGCATGAGGGCATGCATCACGTGAAGATCATGGTGGCGGAGAATGCATCCGATTGCTCGGCAGAGGATTTTTCATCAGACAAAACACTTCCTGAAATCAGAGTCGAGCTCCCGGGCGATATGCTTGAGAAGCGCGCCAAAGCAGCTGGCTTGAATCCAGATTACACTTTCAATAAATTTGTCGTGGGCAGCAACAGCCAGTTCGCACATGCGGCTTGTGAAGCAGTCGCGACCAAAACCTGCGTGGGTTACAATCCGCTTTTCATTCACGGTGGATCCGGCTTGGGCAAAACCCACTTGATGCATGCGATCGGTCAGGAAATTTTGCGTCGTCGTCCAGATGCACGGGTCATTTATCTGACCTGTGAGCGTTTCACCAACGAGTTCATCGAAGCGATCCGTAAAGGCGATATCGAAAAGTTCCGTCGCCGTTATCGGAGTTCTGATGTGTTGCTCATCGATGATGTGCAGTTCTTGGCTGGCAAGGAGCGTTCCCAAGAAGAATTTTTCCATACTTTCAACACCCTGCTCGATGGTCGCAATCAGGTGGTGCTAACCAGTGATCGCCCAGCATGTGAGATCAAGAGCATCGAGCCACGTTTGATTTCCCGCTTTGAATGTGGACTGACTGTCGAGCTGCAGCCGCCACAACTTGAGACTCGGATGGCGATCTTGAAGAAGAAGTCTCTGGAATGGAAAGTTTCCGTGGATGAGTCCGTGCTTAATTTTCTCGCAGAAAAAATTCGCTCTAACGTGCGTCGTTTGGAAGGTGCTTTGGTGCGGGTCGCGACGTTCGCGTCTTTGGCTGGCGAGAGTGTTTCGGTAGAAAAAGTGGAGTATCTGCTGCGGGATTTCATCCAAGAAGAGGCGAGCCGTCAGGTCAGCATCGATGGTATCCAGCGGGCGGTTGCGGAAATTTTCGATGTGCGCATGGCGGACATGATCTCACGGCGTCGGCCGGCGAGCATTGCGTTTCCACGCCAAGTGGCGATGTATCTGAGCCGTTCATTGACGCACAGTTCCCTCATGGAAATCGGCGAGTCCTTTGGCGGACGTGACCACGGAACCGTGATTCACGCATGCAAAAAAGTGGCGAGCGAGCTCACGAAACAGCCGGGCTTGAAAGAGCGGATTGAGCGTATTGAGAGTCAGCTCAAGCGCTGAACAGCTTTTCTAATGTCTTCTTGCTTTCAGGCCGAGAGCCTGTAATCTTCGTGGTATCTAATTTACTTTAAGTAAATGAAGCAATGAACCCCTAAATATTATGAACGAGAATCCATTTTCAAATGCCGGTGACACCGCAGTCGCATCAGCCGCTCACGACCTTCGTACAGCAGCCAATGAGTTTGCTAAAACCACCGGTGAACAAGCCACCAATGTAAAAGATCGTGCCGTTGAAACTGCAAATGCTATTAAAGCATCTGCTGTCCAGAAAGCTGAGCAGTTTAAAACCGTTGCGACCGAAAAAGCCGAGCACTACAAAGCTGTCGCTACCGAAAAAGCTGAACACTATAAAGCTGTCGCTACTGAAAAAGCCGGTCACGTAAGAGAAGCCGCACAGCACCAATGGGATGAAACTCGCGTTAGAGCGAAGGAAATCCATGTGACTACCGAAGATTATATTCGCCAAAACCCAACCAAAGCTGTGCTCGGCGCGCTTGGAGTGGGTTTCTTGATCGGACTCATCGTACGTCGCTAAGCTGTTTAACCTCGTATCATTCTAGCCACAACCTATCTCACTGCTAGGTTGTGAGCTTTATGCAGCATGAGGTTATTCGTTTCCCCCATTATTTGAACGATGAATCACGATTCTTCAGGCATGCCCAATTCTAGGGCGGAGGAATCTACAGTTTCTGGCGAAGATCACCTTCCCGGAAATTGGAAAGATGCGATCCCTAGCTTGATCGCATCACGCATCGGAATTTTCCGCATAGAAGCACAGGACGCGATCGAGGTGGTTACTAAAAAGCTCATCTTACTGAGCGTGACTGTTTTCTGTTTGATCGCAACATGGGGGCTTCTGACCGCGGGCTTGATTGGGTGGATTTCCGCTCATTTCAGTTTGGCATGGTATTTCGCTGCTTTTTTTATCGGCGGATTCTATCTACTCATCGCTCTAGTGATGCTACTAATCATCAAACGCTCGAAAACAACTGAATCGTTTTCGATCACACGTGAAGAATTTGAAAAAGACCGCGAATGGCTAAATCAACACAAAAATCGCACGAGCTCGCAGAGCTGATTCGCCGCAGCGAAGCTGCACGCATTCAGATTGGCCATGCGCATCTCCAGTTCAAAAAGAAATTGGACATTCCGTTACGGATCAGGGATTCCCTGAAGTCCAGCCCCATGAAGTGGCTGGGTGGTTCGTTAGGTGTGGGATTTCTCGGTAGCTTCTTATTTAGGTCTAAGCGACCTGAAGTGAGGCACGAACCCGAGAAAAAACATCGAGGATGGTTTGTCGGATTATTGATGATGTTGTTCACTTTGGTGAAGCCTTCGCTAAAAATTTACGCCACCAAGATGCTTAAAGACTATCTACAACATCAAATGAGTGTCCGTTCAGGTAACTCGCTTGTTAATGATGGTCGTAACCCATATTGACACGATATTTCAATTCTGGTTTAGAGTGTCTAGCAAGATTCATTCATGAGAAATTCATGCTTCGAATCAATCTGCATTATCAACCGTTTTACGTTTTAAAAACCAACTTCATTCAATGTCGGAACACAAAGTCCTGGATCACGTCGATGAGTATTTGAAGCTCGGACGAGAATACAACTGCTCGGATGTCCACCTCGCAACGGCGTATCCACCAGCTTGGCGTCGTTATGGAACTTTAGCACCGATTTGGGAGGATCATCCTCTACTAAAAGCCGAGGAGACGGAAAAGTTAGTCCGTTCCTTTTTAGGGAAAGAAGAGTGGGATCGTTTGGAGGAGCGTGGTGATATTGACTTTGCGTATCAAGGATCAGATGGCCGATATCGGGCATCAGTGGTTAAACAGCGCTTGGGCTATGACATGGTGTTTCGGGTTATCAACACCCAGCTGCGAACGATGGAGGAAATCGGGCTACCTATTGAACATATCATCCCGCTGACGCGCTATCAAAACGGACTTATCCTTATTACTGGTTCTGTAGGCTCGGGTAAATCGACAACGCTCGCATCTATCATCGATTTCATCAACCGGGATCGAGAGGATCACATTCTTACCTTGGAAGATCCAATTGAGTATGTTTTTGAATCAAAAGGCTGCCATGTGAATCAGCGGGAAGTGCACAAGCATACAGAATCGTTTGCGAGAGCATTGCGAGGTGCGCTACGTGAAGATCCAGACGTGATCATGGTTGGAGAAATGCGGGATTTGGAGACGATCCAGCTCGCACTCACCGCTGCGGAGACGGGTCACTTGGTGCTTGGCACCTTGCACACGGGAAATGCGCCCCGCACATTGGATCGGGTGCTGGATGTCTTTCCTATAGATCAGCGCGATCAGATCCGTATCATGGTCTCCGAATCACTGCGTGGGGTTCTATCTCAGCAACTCGTTCCAACCATTGACGGTTCATCGAGGGTAATTGCAACGGAGTTGTTAGTGAATACTCCCGCCGTCGCGAACTGCATCCGTGAGGGAAAAACCTTTATGTTACCAGGCATTATGCAGACCGGTAAGCATGTGGGCATGATTACCATGGATGAATCACTCAGGCAGCTTTACATCAAAGGAATCATCGGCGCAGAAGATCTCATGTTCCGCGCGGAGGACAAAGCTCAGATGAAAATATTCCTTCAATCGTGATGTTCTTCTCCATCTAACATTTTGCTAAAAATAAATTTTCGACATGGCTAAAATTGATCGCTACTTCAAACACCTCATCGTCAGTAAAGGTTCAGACTTGCACCTTTCTGAAGGTCAGTATCCTAAGATACGAGTGCACGGGGCTGTGACGCCGATTGAGGGTGAAGAGATTTTGGAAGGTGAAGATTTCAAGCAGTTATTGGCAGAGATTTGTGATCCTAAGGCATTTGAACGTTATCTAAAAAATGGCGATCTCGACTTTGCTTACGAAATGGATGTGGACTCGCGTTTCCGTTGCAACTACCTCCAGCAACAAAATGGCCTCGCGGCTGTGTTCCGTTTGATTCCAACCGAAATTATGTCGCTCGAAGCATTGGGAGTTCCCGACATCGTAAAAGAATTCGGGCACATGCGCTCGGGACTGGTTTTGGTCACAGGGCCAACCGGATCTGGAAAGTCGACAACACTCGCTGCTCTATTAGACTACATTAATACGAATTTTTCGCGCCACATCATTACGGTTGAAGAGCCGATTGAGTTTGTGCACCGAAATAAGAAATCGATTTTGACCCAACGCGAAGTGCCGATCCAAACCCCATCCTTTGCCGATGGATTACGCGCGGCGTTGCGTGAGGATTCGGACATTGTTCTGGTTGGCGAGATGCGGGATTTGGAAACGATTTCACTCGCGCTCACGGCGGCGGAGACAGGTCTTCTGGTTTTTGGAACACTGCATACCAACAACGCTCGTAAAACCGTCGACCGTATCATCGATGTTTTCCCTGCCAACCAGCAAGCTCAAGTCCGCACCATGCTCGCTGCATCTTTGCGCGGGGTGGTCGCACAGCTGCTTTGCAAGCGGGTGGACAAACCCGGCCGGGTAGCGGTGCATGAAATCATGTTCGCGACACCCGCAGTTTCGGCAATCATCCGTGAGGGAGCGACCCAGAAACTCTATGACGTGATCACTGGCGGCAAAGGCGAAGGTATGCAGTTCATGGATGAGTCCATCTGGACAAAGCTTAGAGAAGGATTGATCTCACCCGAAGAGGCCTACATGAAATCCATTGATAAGACCCGCTTTAAGAAATTCTTGCCGACCGATAAATCTCACCTCGGTGATGCATCGGGCGAGAGCCCTATGACGCACTAAGCTTACTTCGGGACATCGTCGCCTAGAATCTTATCCAGAGAAGCGACGCGTTCCCATGGGCAACGCTTGCGCTGATATTTTTTCCAAACGATATCTCGCAGAGCTCTCCAGACTTCTTCGGAAGGTTGTTCAAGGATTTCCCAATCGGGATCGGTTTGCAGTGTGGTCAAAATTCTCCATTCGTTTCCGTGGAAATTCCCGCGGAAAAACCGTTTCCCTTCTTCTGTACGCTCATTCCACTCGTGTGACTCCATGCAGATAGGAAAAGCCCTGTGGAGCTGAGATGCAAGCTCGCGGAAAGTTGTTTTGGGATATGGATTCAGATTCCAGTCGGCCGTTCGCTGAATACGACCGTGTAACCTCTTACTGATAAAGCCTGACGAATCACCTCATTTCATCCCCACTAAATACGCGATGATGTCGCGGAGTTCATTCGCTGAGAGAATGTTGCCCATGGGGGGCATGGTGGAGATGGGTTGGGTGCGATTTGCGATGTCAGACGTTTTGACTGTGGTTTCGGTTTTGTCAGGAAGGATCAAAGTGACAGAACTTTGGTTTTCCTCTTTGAGGGCACCTGAAATGGACGAGCCGGATTTGGTGGTGATCGACATCAAGCCATAACCGGGGGCGACTTTTGCTTGAGGTGCGACGAGGGATTCAAAAATGTAATCGCGGCCTTTTGTACCGATGTGAGTAAGTGGTGGGCCGACTTCGCTGCCTTGGTCGCCGATGCGGTGGCAGGCGATGCATTGCGCGGCGAGGTGTTCTTTAAATACTTTTTCACCAGCGATGGGATCGCCACCTTCAAAGGACGCATAGTATGTTCCGTTCGAGTCAATTTTTTCGAGCGCAGCTTTTAACTGACCTGAATCTTCGATGGGTATTGCGGAGAGAAGTTCGAGAAGTAAGCCTGGCTCATAGGAAGATGCGGACTTTTTGGGATCGGCTATGGCTTGTTTGAGAAGCCCGCGTAGAAGAACTAGAGCATCATCATTTTTGATCGAACCTAACAAACGAACGGCGTTTTGTTTTTCGGAAAGGTCTTTGGAACTTTTCAGTGCTTCTTTGGAATAATCCAAAACAAGGGCGGGTTCGCTGGTTGCGAGAGCGTTGGCAGCGGCCGCGCGGACTGCGGAAGCTTTGTCTTTCAGGAGTTGGGTCGCGGTTTCTTTGAGTAGTTTTTCATGCTTGGGTGCGAGCGATTGTAAGGCTCGAATCCTTGCTGAAGGGTCGGCTTTTGGATCGAGTGCTTGTTTGGCGAGCGATGATTCATCGGCGACGATGCCGAGTTGTTTGGCGGCAGCTGCAGCGGCTGTGGAGATGGTTTTATCTGGATGGCTTTGCAGAACGACAACTGAGGCAGCAAACGCACTGCTTGCTACGGCTTTGTCGGCAGCGGGGTAGGGATTGTGGCGACCATCTACCGGATCGGTTTGAAAAGCCGTGTCCCATGAGGTGAGTGATTCAAGGGCGGCGACTCTGAGATTAGCAGCAACTTCTTCGCGCAGTGCGAAATTTGTTAGAGCCTGTGCAGCTGCGGCATTTCCGAGACGTCGATTCGCGGCAATGGCGCGGCGGATGGCGGGAGGAGTCGCATTGGGTTTTTCATTCAGTAATGCAGCAAGTGCGGGATAAGCAGCTTCGATGGCCGGATCGTCATGAATCGCGTGCGCAGCCTCGGCAACGACTTCTGGGTTTTCATCGGAAAGTAATTTTGCGGCAAGGGGAGAATTTAATCGGCGGAAAGCAACGGCTGCCGCTAGGCGAACGGCGGGGGATTTGTGGGAAAGGGTTTTCGCGGCGATCGTTTCAGCTGGAGCGGCGGTGAGTGCGAGCACACCCGCGTGGCGGAGGTAGGCGTCTTGGTTGTTGTTTTCTGCCAGCAACTTGATGACTGAGTCGATGGCGGTGGCGTCTCCGGTTTTCCAGATGGCGGTGGCGGCATGGAAACGAACTTGTGGATCGGGATCCGCGAGGAGGTCAGGAAGGGCTCGGAGAGAACCTTTAAATGTCTCGCCTACGTGTTTTGCTGCTTGGGCGCGAAGAATAGGGTCTTTCGATGCCGCGAGATCGTGAAAAGCTTTTTCAAAAAAGCGACGATGCTGGTTGAGTGCCCACATCGCATGAATTTTTGCGAGTTGGTCGGAAGTGGATGAAGCGATGACTTGATGAAGCTCAGCGCCAGCTTTCCGGTTAGCCAGCTCCCATTGAGCATCCAAGCGGATGCGCATGTCTTTGTGGGAAAGGCGAGTTACTAGATCTGAAGTAGAAACTTTGGTCGGACCTTCTTTGAGAAATTTAGCGACCTCTTTACGAATCGCTGTGCCGGCGAGGGTTGGATCGTCGAGTTTCCAAACGGAGCCTTTGTCGTTCATGGGATAGCCGCCTGCCCAGTCGGCTGAGTAGAGCGCGCCATCGGGACCGAAGTCGATCCCGACATTCATAGGGCCAGAGTAGACGATATGTTCATCGACCATATCAAAAGTGGCACCTTTGGGTTTCACTTTGAATGAGCGGACGTTTCCTTTTGGAAATTCGGTGACAAAAAAGGAGTCTTCGTATTTCGCGTTCAATGCAGTGCCGGGATTGTAAGCAAAGCCTGCTGGGCCGTCGGAATAATTCTGATTGGTGGGGGTGATGTAGGCGGGTTGGAATTTTCCAGTTGGCTCCCAAATGTTTTCGGCCATCCAGGGATTGTAAGCAGAGCCGCGGTATTGGTAATAGCATCGCCAGCCGGTATCGGAGCCTTCGGTGATGTGGAGAAAACGCTCGCGTTCGCCGGATTGATCCGAGTCGTTATCTACCGAAAATAGATTTCCGTATTTATCGAAGGCTATTTCCTGAGGATTACGAAGCCCGCGCGCGAAGATCTCGAATCCTGAGCCATCAGGATAACAACGCAGCACTGCGCCCTCGTGCGGAGCGAAGTGTTTCTTTCCTTCTTTCGATGTAACGTTGGTTCCTTTGTCACCGATCGACCAATAAACCCGACCGTCGGGGCCGAGGATGAGGCCGTGCATGTCGTGGCCTGCGTAGGCGATGTGCACTCCGAAGCCGTGAGCGAGCGACTCTCGTTTATCGGCGACACCATCGCCGGTCGTGTCGCGGAGTTTCCATAGATCAGGAGCGATCGTGGAGTAAACATCACCGCGCCATGCGAGCACGCCAGCTGCAATACCGGTGACTTCGGTATTGAAATTTTCCGCGAAGACCGTCGATTGATCCGCTATACCGTCGCCGTTGGTATCGACGAGTCGGATGATTTTTTCAGAGATGGTTGTTAGGTCCTTGGTGTCGATTTTTCCATCGCCGTTCTGGTCTTTGACTGAGGCTTTAGGAAACTTGTTTTTGCCGTTGAGTTGTTCGCGGATGAACGCGAGTTTTTCTTCGATAGAAGTATGAGAAACGTCTTCTTTGACCCATCCGTTATTGTAAAACTGTCGGATATCGAGATCCGCAACTTGGCGACGTGCGGATTCCGTGACGTAGATTGCCCCGTCTACATCGACGGAGACGGCAACGGCGTTTTTCAGCATGGGCTCTTTCGCCACAAGCGAGCGTTCCAACCCGTTAGCTGCGGGAAAAGTCTCGGCTTGGGTAAAAGTTGAAATGCTGAGTAGCTGAACGACTGAAATAGTGATGGCGGATGTGCGCATGGTTGATGCTTATATAAGAAGGTTTTGCATGTAAATGATGGATGCGAGCCGGCTGTTGAGACGAAGTGATTTGTTCCAATTCAGCGTTAAATCACTATGGATAAGATGTAAGTGATCCCCGAAAGCTAGCTGCCGATTCTTTAGTTTCGACAGAATTAATTTAAGGTACTTGCAGGCCGAGAGCTTTACCCATTTCCGAAGCGACAAGGAGATTTCCTGCTGGGTTGAGGTGAACGCCGTCACCCGTGAGAATTCCTTTTGGGAGATTGTCTGGGTTGTTTGCTTTTAGGTGATTCATGAAGGCTTTGCGAAGATCGACCATCTGGCTTTTTGTATCTGTAGCTACCTTGCGGCTGATCTCGCAATACTGTTCAAGCAATGCATCGCGCTCGTTGGTGCCATCTTTCTTTTCTCCAATGACTGTAGCTGTGCAGAGAATGACACGTGCGCCAGCAGTGTTGATTTTGGAGATGAGATCTTTTAGGCCCGATTCAAAATCTTCAGGGCTGGTTGCACCTACTAATACGCCTTCCGCATTTTTCTTTCCATGCCAGACGTCGTTGATGCCGATGTAGATGAAAACGATCGTCGGCTTTTTGGAGGTCACGTCCTTTTCGAGCCTTGCCTGCAGGTTAGGAACCTTGTTGCCACTGACTCCGGCACCAATGATATCTATTTCAAGATCCGTGTAGGTGGCTGCGATCGATTCTTTGATAAGGGTAACATAACCACCCGGTTTCACTGCGGCTGCGGTGATGGAGTCTCCAAGAAAAACGATGCGGTCACCATTTTTGAGAGGAGTGGCAGTGGTCTCAGCGTAGGCGACGCTGGAGATGGCACAAAGGGTTACAAGTATAAGGTTACGGATTTTCATAATGGTGATAAACCCATAGACCTCGGGTGCTTGGAGCGCCAGAAAAGAATCTGGGGTGATCAGTCCTTGCGAGTTAGCTCAACGAAAACGTCTTCGAGTTTAGCCTCGTGACGGACAAGCGAGCGGAGCGGCCATTTTTGCTGGGTGCAAAGCTTGTGAATGCAAAGTCGGGTGTCGGTGCCGGAGTCCGACCAGAGGGTGAAATGGATCCAGCCGTCTTCGAGAATTTCAGAGGTAACTTTTTTCACGCTGTTGATCGCAGCGAGGTCTGTGGTGGCGGTGTCGATGGGCGCTTTGATCTCAGTATGCACCCGGCCTGCGGTGCGCATCTCGTTGATGAGATTTTGTGGGGTGTCTGCGGCTTTGATCTGGCCGTTGTCGATGATGATGACTCGATCCGCGATCATTTCGACTTCTGAAAGAATATGAGTGGAAATGACGACCGTGTGATTCAGCGCGAGGCGTTTGATGAGTTCTCGGATCTGGCGAATTTGGACAGGATCGAGGCCGTTGGTGGGCTCGTCGAGGATGAGTAGCTCGGGTTGGTGGACGAGGGCATCTGCCAAACCGACCCGTTGGCGGTATCCTTTTGAAAGGGTTTTGATCATTTTTCGGCGGACGCTTTCGAGCCCGCAGGTATCGGTGACATGAGCGACCTGACGGCGGGCGTCGCCGCCCTTGAGTCCTTTGAGCTGAGCTCGGAAAGAAAGGTATTCGCGGACCCGCATATCATCATAGAGCGGGACGTTTTCGGGCATATAGCCTATACGTTTGCGGGCCTCGATTGAGTCTCGGAAGATATCGAATCCAGCGATAGTAGCGGTTCCGCTGGAGGGCGGCAGAAAGCCGGTCAGCATGCGGAGAGTGGTGGTTTTTCCGGCACCGTTTGGGCCAAGGAAGCCGACGATTTCTCCTTTCGATACAGAAAATGAGATATCGCGGACGGCAAGGTGGCGTCCGTAGCGTTTTGAGAGGTTGGAGACTTCGATCATTCGATTTTGGGCTGCGGCTATATTTTCAGTCTGCAATGATTGACGCAAGCCTGCGAGACCTTTAACTAATGCCTGCGCGCCGAGGGCAAGCCTGAATAACAGCAACCTAGCACGCATTTATTTTTAAACTCATGAACTCAACGGTTTCGGCGCGACTCAATGCGGACTTACTAGACGAAAAATACGCACAATGGTGCGAGAATCCGCAATCTGTGGATCAGACATGGTCTGCATTTTTCGAGGGATTTGAACTAGGCGTCGCTCAACTGAAGAAAAAAGAGGCGGGGGAAACTGGCGCGACGGGCACGTCTACTCTCTCAGCATCGGACATCGAGTTTAACGGAAAAGTTGTCAGCTTGGTTTATAACTACCGCACTTTGGGTCACACCCAAGCGCAGATCAATCCACTCGACGACGCGCCCGAAGTGAACCCAAGGCTTTCAATCAGCGAATACAAGTTTACCGAACAGGAAATGGCCCGCGAGGCATCCAATCCGTTTTTCCTCAACGGCGCGAAAATGCCACTCACGCAAATGGTCGCTGCGTTGAAACAAACGTATTCCGGTAAGATCGGTTTCGAATTCATGCACATTCACAACACGACTGTCCGTCATTGGGTGCGTGAAAGAATCGAACGTCATGGTTTGCATGGTGCAGAAAAATCGAACGACCTTCAGGTCAAATCCCTGCGCTGGTTGCTTGAAGCAGAGACGTTTGAAAATTTCCTCGCGAAACGATTCTTGGGCGAAAAACGTTTCTCCATGGAAGGCGGCGAGGGCGCCATGGTTGTGCTCAACGCACTTTTGGAAAATTGTCCAAGGCAGGGAGTGCTCGAAATCGAAATGGGCATGGCGCACCGCGGTCGCTTGAACGTGTTGGCGAATTTTGTTAGAAAATCGCTGACGACTTTGCTTTATGAATTCACTCCCGACTATGAGCCGGGCTTGGTCGCTGGTGATGGCGATGTGAAATATCACTTGGGTTACGAAAGCGTTCGTGAGTTTCCAGATGGAAATGTCCGTGTGAGTCTCGCTGCAAACCCCAGTCACCTTGAAGCGGTGAACTCCGTGGTCGAAGGTAAAGCGCGTGCTCGTCAGCGAGTGCTCGGCGATGATGGAGTCTCGACCGATCGCAAACGCGTGCTTCCGATTTTGATTCACGGCGATGCTGCTTTCGCTGGCCAAGGTTCGGTTGCAGAAGTGTTGAACCTTTCTCAGCTTCCAGGTTATCGCACCGGGGGCACCATCCATTTGATCATTAACAACCAAATCGGTTTCACCACGATGCCAGCCGATGCGCGCTCGTCCGCTTACGCGACGGATGTGGCGAAAATGATCGAAGCCCCGATCCTGCACGTGAACGGCGAAGAGCCGATGGAACTTTACTGGGCCGCGCAATTCGCTCTCGAGTTTCGTCAGAAATTTGGTCGAGACATCGTCATCGATATGTATTGCTACCGCCGCCAAGGACACAACGAAGCGGACCAGGCAGCGTTCACTCAGCCGTTGGTTGCGAAACAAATCGCCGCGCGCGAGACGTTCGGACAAGTTTACAAACGCCAGCTCGTGACCGATGGCGTGATGACTCAGAAAGAAGCCGACGATTTAGAGAAAGCGATCTGGGACAAACTCGAGGATGGCTACAAAACCATGGTCGAGCTTTCCGAAGCTGGTGACCGCACGGTGTTCAGCGGATCCACCGCGATCATTCAACCAAGCTACTCGCACGCACCAGTCGCCACGGGAATCAGTCGCGACATGTTGCAAGAAATCGGCAGGGTCCTCACTACCGTTCCGGGAAATTTCAGCCTGAACCCAACCTTGGAAAAACGTTTCATCCCGCGTCGGGTCGAAGCACTCGCTAATGGTGGTCCGTTTGACTGGGCTTTCGCGGAGTCGCTCGCCTTCGGCTCGTTGCTGTTAGAAGGTTCCCCGATTCGTCTCTCGGGACAAGATTGCCGCCGCGGCACGTTCTCTCAGCGCCATGCGGTGTTTTATGATTACGAGACTCGTGAGCGTTACATCCCGCTGCAAAATCTATCAGAGCAGCAAGCGAAGTTCTGTGTTTACAACTCCTTGCTCTCAGAGTTCGCCGTGCTTGGATTTGATTACGGATATTCACTTTCCTATCCAAGCATGTTGCTGATGTGGGAAGCTCAGTTCGGAGATTTCTCGAACGGCGCGCAGGTGATCATCGACCAGTTCATCTCTTCTGCGGAATCGAAATGGCAAACACCGAGCGATTTGGTGATGCTGCTTCCACACGGTTACGAAGGCATGGGGCCGGAGCACTCGAGTGCACGTCTTGAGCGTTTCCTTCAGCTCTGCGCTGAAGAAAATCTCATCGTCGGAAACTTCACCACACCCGCTCAATATTTCCACGCGTTGCGTCGTCAGAAGCGTCGTAATTTCCGCAAGCCTCTAGTGTTGATGACTCCGAAAAGTTTGCTCGGCAGACCGGAAGCGATTTCAAGCGAAGAAGATTTCCTCGAGGGCACATGCTTCCAAGAAATTCTTCCTGACGACATGGTGTTCGGAAATCCAGAGCAAGTGAAACGCATCGTGCTCTGCTCCGGAAAAGTTTACTACGATCTCGTTGCCTATCGTAAAGATCACACCATCTCGGATGTTGCGATCCTACGCGTCGAGCAGCTCTATCCGTTCCACGGTGAAATGCTTAAAGCCATTCTCGGTCAGTTCCCTAACGCTGAACGCTACGTTTGGTGCCAAGAAGAACCGAAAAACATGGGCGCATGGACCTACGTCGCACCACAACTTGAAGCCACCCTCGGCGTCTGGCCGGTGTATGCAGGCCGCAAACCTGGTTCGAGTCCTGCTGCAGGTTCCAAAGCCATCCACTACCGCGAACAAAAAGCGCTTCTCGCTCAAGCATTCGAAATTTAATTTTTTACAGAAACTACCTCTATCATGGCCATCGATATCAAAGTGCCGGCTGCCGGCGAATCCATCACCTCCGCGAACATCGCGAAATGGTATAAAAACAGCGGAGACCTCGTCAAAAAAGGCGAGGCTCTTGTTAGTTTAGAAACCGATAAAGTTTCCAATGAACTCGAAGCCGAGGCTGACGGAATCTTGACGATCACCGTCGGCGAAGGCGAAGAGGTTTCCATCGGAACCGTGATCGGCCAACTCGCACCTTCCGGCGAAAATTCAGCTCCAGCTGCCGCAGCTCCCGCACCTGCACAACAAGCAGCAGCTCCCGCACCTGTAGCCACCGGTGCATCCGTCGAGATCGTGGTGCCTGCCGCTGGTGAGTCGATCACTTCAGCCAACGTCGCTGCATGGCGCAAAAAAGATGGCGACTTCTGTGAAAAAGGCGAAATCCTCGTGACCTTGGAAACCGATAAAGTTTCTAACGAACTTGAAGCACCCGTTGCTGGAACACTTCGGATTCTTGTTCCTGAAGGCGAAGAAGTTTCGATTGGAAAAGTCATCGGCATGATCACCGCCGGCCAAGCTACTGCCGCCGCACCAGCTCCAGTTGCAGCGCCTGCACCCGTTGCCGTAGCCGCTCCAGTTCCAGCACCTGCACCTCAGCCAGTCAGCCAGTCGCGTCCTAAACCTGATCTTACAGTCCTCGCCGCTCCGAAAGCAGAAGCAAGTTCTTCCGCTGCAGTTCAAGACGGCCGCACCACGCGCCGCAAGATGTCGATGCTGCGTCGCAAGATCGCCACGCATTTGGTAAATGCTCAACAAACCGCGGCGATCCTAACAACTTTCAACGAGGTCGATATGACCGCCGTGATGGAACTGCGCAAAGGTGTGCAGGAAGATTTCCTCAAAAAGCACGGAGTGAAACTTGGCTTCATGTCATTCTTCGTCAAAGCCGTCGCCCAAGCCCTTAAAGACGTGCCATCGATCAACGGTCGCATTGAAGGAACCGACATTATTGAAAATCATTTCTACGACATCGGCGTTGCGATCGGCACAGAGAAAGGCCTGATCGTTCCGGTTCTCCGCGATTGTGATAAAAAATCCTTCGCACAAATCGAACAGGATATCCTGGACTATGCGGCAAAAGGCAAAGCCGGAAAAATCGCGCTCGAAGATCTGCAAGGTGGTGTATTTACCATTTCTAACGGAGGCACTTATGGCTCACTTCTCAGCACGCCCATACTCAACCCTCCACAAAGCGGCATCCTCGGAATGCACACGATCCAGCAACGTCCGGTCGCGCTCAATGGTCAGGTGGTCATTCGTCCGATGATGTATCTCGCCTTGAGTTACGATCATCGTCTAGTTGATGGCAAGGAAGCCGTGACCTTCTTGATCCGTATCAAAGACTGCTTGGAAGCGCCTCACCGTCTGATGCTTGAAGTGTAAAATTTCCAGCTTCATCCACTGCAAGCCACCCGGGGTTTCAGTGGATAAAAACCCTCATCAACAGATTTGAAGAAGTTCCTTCCATATTACCGTCACCTCCTGCAGGTGAAAGGTTGTTTCGCCATCGGTGTGCTCGCAGGTTTGGTTTATGCCGCTGCATCGGGTGCCGGCTTACCCCTGATGACGAAGGTTGTTTTTCCTGTTCTCTTCAATGAAAAGGTCGATGAAAAGAGTGCTTATATCATCTGGATTACTTCTAAGCTCGGTGAGATTTCTCGCGCTGACCTTTTAATCTACACCTGTTTGTGGATCCCCGCAGTGTTTCTACTTCGTGCAGTCGCGGGCTATACCAATGCGTATTTCATTCAGTATGTCGGGATGCGGGTGGTGGAGTCGATCCGGACAGATCTCTTCATCAAGCTTCAGAGCTTGCCGCTCGCGTTTTTCAGGAGAAATCAATCGGGTGATCTGTTAGCGCGTTTGATGAATGACACGCAGATGCTTCAGCAAGTGATTGCTCAGGCATCAAGTGATCTGATCAAACAGCCAGCGACGATGCTATTCGCATTGGGAACAGTGGCTTGGATGTCATATCAAGATAAGAGTTTCTTCATTGCTCTCATTGCCTTGGTTTCTGTGCCAGTGTGTATTTTTGCGATTCGATTTGCTGGTAAAAAACTCACAAAGAAAGCGTTTATTCTTCAAACTCGGGGTGGCGATCTTTCCGCATCATTGTCAGAAAATTTACAATCAGCGCTGGAGATTCGTGGATACAATCTTCAGCAATCACAAATTGAACGATTCAAAAAGCGGGTTGCTGAGATCCTAAAATTGGGGATGAAAGTGGTGAAGTATCGCCAAATCATTTCTCCATCGATTGAGGTGGTTGCGGCAACGGGTTTCGCAGCAGCGCTATTTTTCGGAGTGCGTGCCGGAATGACATTAGAAGGATTCCTAGCTCTTGGCACGGCTCTTTATATGTCATACGAGCCGATCAAAAAACTCGGCAACATGCATGCCCTTTTTCAACAAGGAAGAGCATCGGTAGATCGGCTAGAATATATTTCAGATTCGGAGGATTCGATTTCAAATCCGGAATCGCCTAAGTCTTGCCCGGTTTCAAATATAGGAATTGAATTCAATCACCTAACATTTGCGTATCATGATGAACCTGTCTTGCATGATGTGCACCTGAAGATCCCTGCTGGACAGGTTGTAGCTTTAGTCGGTCCTAGTGGTGCAGGTAAAACCACATTCGCCCATTTGGTTCCAAGGTTTTACGATCCACAACACGGAGAGGTTCGTTTCAATGGAACTTCTATTAGAGATTTCCTTAAACATGATCTCCGTCAGCAAATTGCGATCGTACCTCAGATGCCTTCGCTTCTACTCGGCACACTGGAGGAAAATATCCGCGTTGGAAAATTGAATGCGACTCAGGAAGAGATCGAAGTAGCAGCGAAAAAGGCGTTCGCGCACGATTTCATCATGGATTTCCCCGAAGGTTATCAAACTCCTGTCGGGGAACGTGGTGATTTGCTTTCTGGCGGACAGCGTCAACGCATCGCGATCGCCCGCGCCTTTTTAAAGGACGCGCCGATCTTGATTTTGGACGAAGCGACCAGCGCGCTGGATACAGAGAGCGAAGCGATGGTGCAGCAGGCTTTGGCAGATTTAGTCATAGGTAGAACCACACTCATCATCGCGCATCGTTTCAGCACGATCCGAATCGCGGATCGGATTCTAGTATTTAAAGATGGTCGTATCGTCAGTGATGGAACTCACGATGAACTTCAGAAAAGCGATCCGATCTACCAAGCCATGGTTACAGTCGCAAGCTGAAGACTTATCTATTGAGCATACTCACAAGCCGAGCCTGTGCTTCACCTTGATGAATGCATCAACCGATTTTTCAAGCATGTCTTGATTATGGGCGGCACTGATTTGAGTCCGGATTCGGGCTTTGCCCTGTGGGACGACTGGATAGAAAAATCCAATAGCATAAACCCCTTCGCTCAAGAGTTCTTGGGAAAATCGTTGGCTGAGAGCGGCGTCTCCTAGCATTACGGGAGTGATTGGGTGCTCTGTACCAGATAATTGAAACCCGGCTGCCAACATGGCTTCACGGAAATAGCGGGTGTTTTTCTCAACTTTATCCCGCAGTTCAGTAGAGCGCTCTAGGATTTCAAAAACTTTAAGCGTGGCGGCGACGATAGGCGGTGCGATGCTGTTAGAAAAAAGATAGGGGCGACTGCGTTGTCTGAGTAGATCGACGATTTCTTTTTTACCCGAGGTATAACCTCCAGAAGCTCCGCCCAGTGCTTTGCCTAGGGTGCCAGTGGTGAGGTCGATTTTTCCCAGTAATCCGCAATGCTCGTGGGTGCCGCGTCCGGTTGCTCCTAGGAAGCCTGTAGCATGGCAGTCGTCAAAATGAACCATTGCACCGTATTTTGCGGCTAGGGCATGAACTTCATCCAAGCGTGCGATGATGCCATCCATGGAGAATACTCCGTCGGTGGTAATAAGTTTCACCCCGGCTCCTTCGGCATCTGCCTGTTGAAGTTTTGCTTCGAGGTCAGCCATGTCGTTGTTGGCGTAGCGGTAACGCTTTGCTTTGCATAAGCGCACGCCGTCGATAATGGAGGCATGATTGAGCTGATCTGAAATGACTGCGTCGTTTTGATCCAAAATGACTTCAAACAAACCACCGTTCGCATCAAAACAACTCGGATAAAGTATGGTGTCTTCAGTGCCAAGGAACTCGGAAATTTTTTCCTCGAGTTTGCGATGGAGGGATTGGGTGCCGCAGATGAACCGAACGCTCGCCATCCCGAATCCCCATTGAGACAGCGCCTCTCTCGCAGCTTCCACGACTTCCGGATGATCAGCTAGGCCAAGGTAGTTATTGGCACAGAGGTTGATCACTTCACGTCCGTCCGAAAGCCGAACCAAAGCGTTTTGGCTGGATTGAATAAGGCGCTCTTCTTTGTAAAGGCCATCGTTGCGGATGCCAGTGAGTGTGCTGCGCAGTTTTTCGAGATAGTTATCTGGGATCATCTTATTGCAAAACGTGTTTAAAATTTCATGTCCAGTCGAGAACGACCTTACCGGATTGTCCGCCTATCATGGTGGCGAAACCCTTTTCAAAATCCGTATAATGGAAACGATGGGTGATGATGGATGAAATATCGAGCCCCGCACGCAGCATGGATGACATTTTGTACCATGTCTCATACATCTCGCGTCCATAGATACCTTTGAGCACAAGGCCTTTGAAAATGACTTTGTCCCAGTCGATAGCGACTTTCTCTGGAAAGATGCCGAGCAATGAAACGCGCGCTCCGTTTGAGCTGTGTTCAAGAATATCTTGCAGGCCAGAGGGATGGCCGCTCATTTCGAGACAGACGTCGAATCCTTCTTTCATCCCGATGTTTTTCATCACGTCGGAAAGTGATTCATTGGCGACGTTGACGATGTGAGTTGCACCGAGTTTTTTCGCAAGTTCCAGACGCCATGGATTTACATCTGTAACGACCACATTTCTGGCACCAGCAAAACGAGCGACCGCAGCGGCCATGCACCCGATGGGACCGGCGCCAGTGATCAAGATATCTTCCGCGACCAGATCCCAACTCAGCGCGGTGTGCACGGCATTACCTAAAGGATCGAAGGTTGAGATAACTTCTTCAGGAATGGCCGGATCGACTTTGTAAACATTCGTGTATGGAATGGATAAAAACTCTGCGAACGCACCGGGACGGTTGACGCCAACTCCTAGAGTGTGTGGGCAGAGATGACGACGTCCTGCTAGGCAGTTGCGGCAGCGACCGCAAACGATGTGACCTTCACCGGAAACGAGCTCACCGGGTTTGATGTCAGTGACCCCAGAACCTACTGCCTCTACGACGCCGCAAAACTCATGACCAACCACCATGGGTACAGGAATAGTTTTTTGGGCCCACTTGTCCCATTTCCAAATGTGTACATCTGTTCCACAAATCGAAGTCTTGCGTGTCCGAATGAGAACATCACGAGGTCCCATTTCTGGTTCTGGAACATCTTCCAGCCATAACCCAGGTTCTGCTTTTTTCTTCACCAAAGCTTTCATGGGTCGAATTCAAAACAGCTTGCAACCAAAGGGCAAGGGAAAGCTGGACTAACCTGATTTCCAGCCCTCACTCAAGCTTCGGCGGTGTACCATATCCAACCATGACGGAAGTGCCGCCTGCTCTTGGTAAGCGGAAATCATTCACCCCGAAGCCACTTTGTCTAATTCCACGGTAGGATCGGCCATCGCTTGAATTGATCATCACGGGATTGCCGTCTTTTTTCTCGTATCCTAAAAACATACCAACGTGAGTGATGTTGGAGAGACGGTTGTCGGTAGGTGTATAGGTGCCACTCCAGAAAACCAGATCACCCGGTTTGAGTTTAGCGAAACTGGCGTGAGTGAGATCCTTCGCTTCGGTGCAGATGGTGTGCAAAGTTGAATCACTTTTCACCCAGAGAAACTGCCCAGATGAGGTTCTTGGTGGATTGAGTCCGACCTTATTCAAAACATGATACATTGCGCCTGAGCAGTCGAATCCGCCATCTTTTGCACCGTTGCCGGCGAACTTGTATGGCATTCCCGAGACTTCCTTCGCAGCGAGGAGGGCAGCTTCGATGAGTTTTTTACGCGGTTCTTCAAGAGTGTCGAAATCTTTGAGCTCCGAAGTTTCTATTAGAACGGGGGCATTAGCGTGCGCGACCTGGCAAATGAGAATGGAGGCAGCCAGTAAAGCCCAAGAGCTATTTTTAACAAACATAGGTCAGGGTAACACAGAAAACTCGGAAGAGGCAGATATATCCGAGAATGTTTATGAGGTAGGGTCGACACGCCGTTGTACAGACTTGTTA
>JANPJY010000090.1:0-11426 GCA_031425735.1 Akkermansiaceae bacterium
GAGCGCGCGATCGAGCTCGCAAAGGAAATGGGCGGCAGGGCAGTACGGTTTGATGATTGGTTAGAAGAATTGAAAAAGGTCGATGTCGTCATTTCTTCAACCGGTGCACCGCATACAATCATTCATCGTGAAGAAGTGGAATCGCTACGTCGCGCGAGAAAGTTTCGGCCCCTGTTCATGATCGACATCGCGGTGCCGCGTGACATCGAGCATTCGGTGGGAGAGATCGAAGAAGTTTACCTTTACGATATCGATGCGTTGGAGCAGCTCGCTGAAGAGGCGAAAGTGCGTCGCGTGAATCAAATCATTGAATGTGAAAAGATCATCGAAGCGGAGTTGGTCAAAATAGTCCAACCAACGGATCGTTCATGAACCCCGCACTTGAGACTTTGGTTCTTGCGCTGCAAGAGCACCGCGCTGATCCGGGGAATGTTTTATTTCTCGGAGCGGAACCTCATCCGGATCTGCCACCGCTGACGGGATGGCAACCGCTCAAGCCGTTGGCGAATGCTTGTGAACGTGCGGGCATGTTTCTAACAGATAAGCCAACGGGTAAATTTTCGACCGTGTTGTTTTTACCGGGGAAGACCAAAGAAGAGACGCTGGCGGGATTTGCGCTGGCACATGCATGTTTGGCGGATGGAGGAATTTTCATCACGGCAATGGCAAACACGTCAGGCGCTGCGAGATTTGAAAAAGAACTGGGAAAAGCAACGCCGCTTTCCTTTTCAGTATCGAAGCACAAATGCCGCGCGTTCGGCGTTTCTAACAAATCGCCATGGGATGCAGAGATTTTGGCTGAGTGGCATACGTTAGCCGAGCCACAGGCAATTCCTGAAACCTCTTTCATCACTCAGCCAGGAGTGTTCAGCGCGAAACACATCGATCCCGGTTCACTGTTGCTGGCTGCGCATTTGCCAGTCTCCCTGCGCGGAAACGTCGCGGATCTCGGTGCGGGTTGGGGATTTCTGAGTCACGTGGCTTTGGAAAAATCCCCGAATATTTCACGCATCGATTTGTTCGAAGCTGATGCTCGGGCATTGGATTGCGCGCGGAAAAATGTTTCCGGTAATGCCCATTTCCACTGGCACGATGTCACATCGGGTCTGCCGGAAATCTACGATCATATCATCACCAATCCGCCGTTCCACACCGCGCAGTCGAAGGATGTGGATCTCGGGAAAGCTTTCATCAGCGTAGCTGCGGCGGCGTTGAAACGAAATGGAACCCTGCACCTTGTGGCGAATCGCCAGCTACCTTACGAAGCGCATTTGCGTGAACTCGGGCTGCGTTTGCGCCAGATTGCGGAGGATCACGCTTATAAAATCATTTTCGCGTCGAAATAGCTCTTTTTCGGACTTTTCCGAGCTTCAGAGCGGGGTTGACGCATCACCCGTTCCATGCACAATCCCGCCGCCGCGTCCGGAAATAGAATGGTTGCGGTAAGTTTAAACCAAAAGTCTCCGGACTCTCTCACCAAGCAAATATATGACTACCATCGCCATCAACGGATTCGGTCGCATCGGACGCCTCGTCTTTCGCGCACTCGTCGAACAAGGCCATCTCGGCACCACATTCAAAGTCGCCGCAGTAGGTGACCTCGTGCCAGCAGACAACCTTGCTTACCTCCTCAAATACGACTCCACCCAAGGCAAATTCGCCGGAGAAGTTTCCTCGAAGAAATCTTCTCCAGAACTTGAAGAAGACGACATCATTGTGGTCAACGGTCACGAAATCAAAGTGGTTTCCGCACGCACTCCAGAAGGTCTGCCATGGAAAGAACTCGGTGTGGATGTCGTCATCGAGTCCACCGGACTTTTCACCGAAGCTGATAAAGCCAAGGGTCACATCACCGCAGGTGCGAAAAAAGTCATCATCTCTGCTCCTGCGAAAGGTGAAGACGCTACTTTCGTGGTTGGCGTGAACGACGACTTATACGATCCAGCCAAGCATCACATCATTTCCAACGCTTCTTGCACCACCAACTGCCTTGCTCCGCTAGTGCACGTGTTGTTGAAAGAAGGTTTCGGAATCAAAGAAGGTTTGATGACCACTATCCATTCTTACACCGCGACTCAGAAAACCGTCGACGGTCCTTCCAAGAAAGACTGGAAAGGTGGACGTTCCGCAGCGATCAACATCATTCCTTCCACCACTGGTGCAGCGAAAGCAGTAGCGCTCGTTTGCCCAGAAGTTGCTGGAAAACTTACCGGTATGTCCTTCCGCGTTCCAACTCCAACGGTTTCCTGTGTTGACCTCACTGTGAAAACGGAGAAAGAAACTTCCCTCAAGGAAATCAACGCAGCACTCAAGAAAGCCTCCGAGACATACCTCAAAGGTATCTTGAACTACACCACCGACGAAGTCGTCTCCACCGACTTCATCCACGATCCAGCTTCATCTATCTACGACGCAGGATCCTCCATCGAACTCAACAGCACCTTCTTCAAGTTGGTTAGCTGGTATGACAACGAGTGGGGTTATTCCAACCGCGTGATCGACCTCCTTACCGACGTGGTTAAGAAAGGTATCTAACCGATCTTAAAACTAATTCATCTAACGGCGGCCTGCGTGAATACGTGGTCCGCCGTTTTTTTGTACACAATTTCACATCCTATTTGGAAAATATTTTTAACAAGAGCAAACGGAGATAACGGAGGGCTGGAACAACTCAGCTATCGCATCACAGTTACTAAAATACTAAAACGAAAGCTAAGTGCGAAGCTCCCTCCGTTTTCTCTGTTACCTCCTGTTCAAAAATTATTTTCACATCCCTGGGATGCCTAAACCACCTGTGAGCTTGCTCATTTCTGCAGCGGCTTGGGCTTTGCCTTGGGAGATGGCGTCTTGGACGCCTTTGAGGACGAGTTCTTCGAGGAACTCGGCATCGGTGGGATCGATGACGGCGGGATCGATTTTGATCGAAAGCACATCACCCGCACAAGTTGCGCGGACTTTGACTTTATCGCCGCCGACTGAGACTTCGATTTCGCGAGCGGCGAGTTCTTGTTGTTTTGCAGCGAGGCCAGCTTGCATCTGCTGTGCCTGTTTCATCAATTTCTGGATGTTCATAAGTAAAATGTTAGGTGGTTGAAAATTTAGCTTCGAATTTCACCAAAGCCGCTTGGATCAATGGATCTTGATGAAATGAATCGTCGACCACTTTCGCCTCGGCTGGAGCGGGAGTTGCGGGCTCGGATTTTTTTACTGGAGCAGGCGCGGGTTCCTCTGGGAAATCGGCTTCGTCCGGTGCGTTTTCGATCAAGGCATCGAAGTCGGAGAGGGTACTACTGGTCGTTTTTTTTTGTTCCGGCGGCTGCGGAGCAGGAGCTGGAGGTGCTGCTTGAACTGCGACAGGTGCGGGTTCTGCTAGGGTGGGACTTGGCTCAGTTTTAGTAACTGGAGAAGGTGCTGCGGCCGGAGCGGAGTAAGATAAGTGATCGGCTCCTCTGGTGAGGACTTTGATCACATCGGTGATGCGGACTTCGGAAAGCACTTGGATCGCTTTGATCATGCCTAGCTCGAAATGCAGTCGTTTGTTGGTGCTCCATTTCATCCGACCATCGGTTTCTGCAAAGACATCAATAGCTGCGAGGAGTCGCTCGGAAGCGTATTCATCGGAGTCTTCGAGGAGTTTTGTCCAGAGTTCATCGGGAATGCCCTCGCCATCGGCTGAGGGATCAAGTTTTGCGATGAGCAAGCCACGCAAGCAACCGATGAGTTCGCCGAGAAGTTGTGAAAGTTCGCGTCCGCCTTCGGCTTCGGTTTGGATCAGCTTAAGTGCGGCCGGAGTATCGCGGGCAAGCAGCTTGGAGGTGAGCTCTGCGACTTTTTCGCGCGAGGTGAAACCGAAGATGTCTAACACATTTTCCTCAGTGATGGATTCTCCGCAGAACGCGACGAGTTGATCGAGCATCGACTGCGCATCGCGCATTCCGCCGTCCGCGCCTTTAGCTATGGCCCATGCGGCGGTGGTATCGAGCTTGATGCCTTCCGCAGAGGCAATGTGGAGCAAGTGATCTGCAATCGTTTGGGTCGGGATGGGGCGGAGGTCGAAACGTTGGCAGCGGGATAAAATGGTCGGCAAAATTTTCTGCACCTCAGTGGTGGCGAAGATGAATTTCACGTGATCCGGCGGCTCTTCGAGAGTTTTCAGAAGAGCGTTGAAGGCCGCGTTGGAAAGCATGTGGACCTCGTCGATGTAGTAGATTTTGAACTGACCACGGCTCGGCGCGTATTTGACGGAATCGCGAAGATCGCGGACTTGGTCGACCCCGTTGTTCGAGGCACCGTCGATTTCTAAAACATCCAGCGAGCGACCCTCGGCAATTTCCCGGCAGACATCTTCTTCGGGATCAAAGTCGACTTTCGGGCCGCCGGTGCAGTTGAGGGCTTTGGCGAAAATCCGGGCAGTGGAGGTTTTACCCGTGCCGCGAGGACCGACGAAAAGATATGCATGGGCGAGTCGATTTTGGTCGATCGCATTGCGCAGCGTGCGGACGACGTGGTCTTGTCCCAATACGTCATCAAACGTTTTGGGGCGATATTTCCTAGCAAAAACCTGGTAGCTCACGGGGGGAGAATAATGGTCTGGCGGGATTTGTCATGATCGCTTTTCAAGAAATCGGTTTTTGTGGGGGGATGCCGATGAAATGGGGAGGATTAACCACGAAAAACACGAAGTTCACGAAAGGGAGATGGGTTTTCGACAGAAAAATTTTGGGTAGAAAAATAAGAGGGGATGGAGCTTCTGTTAATAGATTCTAAAGTTGCGTTCCTGAACGTAAGGATGTTCTTTGCGGTGCGACTTATGAAGGGCTCGACTGTATTTTTGGTGATGCTGGGGCTGGTGATTGCCGGTGCGGGGGGGCTGTTTACTTGGTTGATGGGGATGAGTTATATGCGGGCGGTTGAACAACGTGCTTGGCCTCAGGTGGAGGGTGTGGTGCTTTCTTCGGAGATAGAGGAATACCAGCATGATGAATTTTCGCCGATGGAATATCGGATGAAGATTCTCTACGGATATGAATTCAAGGGTGAGCGCAAGACGGGTGATCGATATGGTGTCCGAGGAAATCCGAAATACAACAAGCAGGATAAAATCGCTGGGTTGGTTGAGACTTATCCGGTTGGGAAAAAGATCCTAGTTTACGTGAATCCAAAGGATGCAAATTTTACGATGCTCAAGCCTGATTCAAAAGCAGCGGGATACTCGATTTGGTTTCCGATGTTGTTTGTCATCGGTGGGCTGGGGATATCAGTGCGGGCTGTGGTACGGGGTTGAGAATTTTCAACGCAAAGCCGCAGAGATCGCAAAGGGACGCAAAGCCGAATAAGAGATAGTGAATAAATCACAAAATGGCGAAGCTCTAAACGCTTGGACGGAACGAAGTGGAGTCAAAGCTAGGATGATTAATTTTTGTGAGTTATTGAAAACGCATTATCCAAGCTCTCTCCTAATAACTTCTAACAAATAACGTTTAACGTGTCACAGCCTCTAGGCTATGACACCCTTCACCACTTTGGTGCCGACTTTGGTGATGTTGGTTAGGCGTTGGCCGACACCTTGGAAGGGGAAGGTGAGTTTTTCGTGATCGAAGCCCAGGAGGTGGAGCATGGTGGCGTGGAGTTCGTGGACGGAAACTTTGTCTTTGATTGCCTCGTAGCCGATGGGATCGGTTTCGCCGTAGGAGGTTCCGGCTTTCACGCCGCCGCCTGCCATCCAAATGGTGAAACCGCCGGGGTTGTGATCGCGTCCGACAAATGACATTTCGCCACCACCACGGTTTTCACGCATGGGGGTGCGTCCGAATTCTCCGCCCCAAACGACGAGGGTGTCTTCTAACATTCCACGGCGTTTGAGATCTTGGAGAAGAGCGGTGATGGGTTTATCGATGCGGTTGCAGAGATCGGTGAAACCTCCTTTTAGATCTGTATCCTTACCGGTTCCGTGGGAGTCCCAGCCCCAGTCGAAAAGCTGGATGTATCGCACGCCGCGTTCGGCGAGTCGGCGCGCGAGCAGGCAGTTGTTGGCGAAAGATTCTTTTCCAGGTTGTGTGCCATACATCGCGTGGGTGGCTTCGTTTTCCTGTTTCAGATCAAAGGCATCGGTCGCGTGCATTTGCATGCGGTAAGCCATTTCGTATTGAGCGATACGAGTGACCGTTTCGGGGTCGCCCGTTTCCTGTGCGATTTTCTGATTGATGCGGTCGAGCGCATCGAGCGAGCGGCGACGCATGTTCCGCGTGACGCCATCGGGGTTTTGCAAGTAAAGGACTGGCTCGCCTTCGGAGCGGCATTGGACGCCTTGGTAAACGGAGGGAAGATAACCGGAACCCCAAACAGATTTTCCGGCATCGGGGTTTTTGCCGCCGGATGTTAGAACGATGAAACCCGGAAGGTTTTGGTTTTCCGAGCCAAGGCCGTAAGTGGCCCATGATCCGATGGAAGGTGCGCCGAGGTTTTGGGTGCCGGTGTGGACGAGTAGCTGTGCGGGACCGTGGTTGAACTGATCCGTGTGCATCGATTTGATGAAGCACAAATCATCGGCGACGGTGGAGAGGTGTGGCAGTCGATCGGAAATCCATGCGCCGCTTTCGCCGTGTTGTTTGAATGGAAATTGCGGTCCCAACATTTTCGGCACGCCTTGGATGAAGGCGAACTGTTTGCCTTCGAGAAATTCTTTTGGGCAATCCTTGCCGTTGAGTTTTTCTAACTCGGGTTTGTAATCGAAGAGTTCGTGTTGTGATGGCGCGCCGGCCATGTGGAGGTAGATGACGCGTTTCGCTTTTCCCGGAAGCAATGGCATGGCGGGTGCGAGGGGATTGGACGGATCTTTGTGGAGCTTTTCCGATGCGCCGTAAAGTTTGTCGCCTAACATTGTGGATGCCCACATCGCTCCCAATCCGGTGGTGCATTTCGAGAGGAAATGCCGACGGGTGAGGTGGGAAAGTTCGGCGAGGCGGATTTCTTGTTCGAAGCGTTTCATTTGGTTAGGGCTGCGTCGAGGTTGAGGATGGTGTTGGCTGTAAGGGTCAGGGCAGGATCGGGGCCTAAAGCGCCTTTTCCTTCCTGGGTTTGTTTTTTCAAATCCTGATAGAGTGCGACGAATTCTTTGATGATTTCCGGATCAGCTTGGCGCTGGGTAACCGTGAGATAAGCGAAGCCGATTTGCTGAGATAGATCTGATCCTTGCTGGCGCATTTTCTCTGCGAGAGCGGCCGCGAATTCGATGTGGGCGGGATCGTTCATCGTGACGAGAGCTTGCAGGGGAGTGTTAGAAACGATGCGTCGGGCGGAGCAGATATCGCGGCTCGGAGCATCGAATGTTAGAAAGCCTGGGAAGCCGCTGGTGCGTTTGGTGTAGGTATAGATGCCACGGCGATATTTGTCTTCACCTTTGGATTCTTTCCAACTGGCACCACTGTAAACCGAGCTCCAGACACCTGCTGGCTGTGGAGGGTAAACGGATTCGCCATACATTTTTTTGGAAAGGAGTCCGGAAACGGAGAGGGCTTGATCGCGAACCATTTCCGCAGTGAGGCGATTTCTTGGGCCACGTGCAACGAGTTGGTTTTTAGGATCGCGCTCAATCAACTCCGGAGCGGCTTTGGATGTTTGCAAGTAAGTGGATGAAAGCACCATTTCGCGGAGGGCTTGTTTGACCGACCATTTCTGTTCGCCTCCGAAGCGGAGGGCGAGATGATCGAGCAAGGCGAGGTTAGAAGGTTTCGTTCCGGAAGTGCCGAAATCTTCCATGGTCTCGACGATGCCGATTCCGAAAAGCTCGCCCCACAAGCGGTTGACCATGACTCGGGCAGTGAGTGGATTGTCCGAGCTGGCCATCCAACGAGCCATATCTAACCGAGTGATATCGTCTTTTTTCGGGAAATTTCCGCGCAGTAGATCAGGGACATCGGCTTTAACGATATCTTCCTTGTTCATGCGGTTGCCGCGAGCGAACACGCGAGTCTCACGTTTTCCATTCGTTGGACGATCCACCATCACTGGAACTTCCGGCCCTTTCATGGCGGTCATGCGATCGAGATTTGAAGATACTTTCTGCCAGGTTTCGACGCGTTTTGGATCGGTCCTCAGCGCGGCGTATCGTGCGTCTTCGGCGAGCTCGATTTTGAATCGACGCACATAGGTGCCTTGGCTCTCGTTGGCGTTGGCGCCTTGTTTGAGAGAAATCTCGATGGTTTCACCGGGCTGCAGCGCGATTTGATTTTCGGGAAGAATCACAAACCAACGTGGGCCGCTGAGGCGTGGAAATTCACCAAGTCCGGATTTCGCGCCATCGCGCCCCGATTCATCCATGAAGCGGTTGAATTTTTCCCCGATGCCTTTTTGAGCGAAGGCACTCATAGGATCCACTGGACCAATCAGATGATCCGAAATCACTTCGCCCATCGGTATTGGTGTGCGTTTGCCATCGACTGAAATTTTTTCGATGTTGAACAGAGTCACGAACGCACCGATTTCCGGCCATTTTTTCGGATCGTCACTTTGCGGATAGATCGAAAATTTAAGCGCGTCTATTTTTGGAAAATGGCCGGAGATTTTATGGGTTGTGTTAGAACGAAGATTGCCCTCGCTGTGGATCATTCCGTCTTTGTCGATACGCATGATGCCATGCTGGGGGGTGAACGTGATGTTTTCTAAATTGTGCCATTTCGTATCGGAAATTTTGCGGCCCTCGGCATCTAGTGCTTCGCGTAAGGTGCGATTTTCACGCTCAAGTTTGACCCAATCTTCACCAGAGATTTTGAGTTTTGGGTACTCGTTTTTCAGATCCGAGTCTTCGGATTGGTTAAAGAAATCCATGAACTCGTAGAATTCTTCGTGAGCGATAGGATCGTAAGGATGAGAGTGGCATTGCACGCAGCCAAACGTGGTGGCTTGCCATGTGGTCCAAACGGTGGACACGCGATCGATCACAGCGGCGACACGGTATTCTTCGTCATCGGTACCGCCTTCGGTGTTGGTTTGGGTGTTACGATGAAAGGCGGTGGCGAGGATTTGGTCGGCAGTGGCGTTGGGTAAAAGATCGCCAGCCAGTTGTTCGATCGTGAATTGATCGTAAGGCATGTCCGCGTTTAGCGAGCGGATCACCCAATCGCGCCACGGCCAGATGTCACGATGGGGATCTTTTTCAAATCCAAAGGTATCGGCGTAGCGTGCGAGATCGAGCCAGACCGTGGCCCAACGTTCGCCGTAAGCTTCAGATTCGAGTAAGCGATTGACGATTTTTTCGCGGCCGGCTTTTCCATCGGTGTTCCATGCGGCTTCGAGTTCTGTCAGGTCTTCGTTACTGGGAGGAAGGCCGGTGAGATCGAAGCTGACCCGGCGCAGCCATTCGGCGGGAGTGGCTTGGGGTGAGGGGGTAAGTTCGTTTTTCTCGAGATTCTCTAAAATGAAGCGATCGAGCGGTTGGGTGACCCAGGTTTCGTTTTTGAGAGCGGGGATGTTTTTTTCCACTGGCGGCATGAACGCCCAATGTTCTTCCCATTTTGCGCCTTCGGAAATCCATGTTTCGAGAAGCTTGATTTCAGCGGGTTTGAGAGGTGAGCCGTGTTTGGGTTTCGGCATCATTTCATCGGGATCCGTGCTGCGGATGCGGCGCATGATTTCCGATTCATCGGGTTTTCCTGGGACGATAGCGATTTCTCCCGATTCACCCTCTATGAGAGCGCGATTGCGATAAATGAAGGAAATTCCGCCCGCTTCTTTGACTCCGCCGTGGCAGGCTGTGCAGTTTTTCAGGAAAATGGGACGGATGTCGCGGTTAAAGCTGATCTCGTCGGCTCTTAGATCTAAGCCGAATGAGCTCAAGCCTAGCAGGCAAGATATGGTGAATGATCTTCTCAAAACGGTGCCAGAGTAACGTGTGCTTCGCAAAATTTCTTACAGAATTAGGGATTGAAAACCTTCATTGAGGGTTGGCGTTATGGGTGAGAGTGTGCATCTTCCCCCGCACACAAACTGTATGAAGATTCTGTCCCACAAAGATGCCTCCTATCCAACTTTCGTCAAGCGACTGCATCGCCGGGCTATTCCTGAGGATTCGGTTCGGGATCTGGTGGCAGATATTATTGGAAAGGTCGACTTGGAAGGCGATGACGCATTGGTGGAGCTGACGTATCGTTTCGATGGCGCAAAGCTGACGAAGAATCAGCTGTTTGTGAGCGAGAAAGAATTCGCGCAAGCCGAAGCATCCGTGACTGCCGCGACGCGTGAAGCGATCCGACGCAGCTTGAAAAACATTCATGCTTTTGCGCAGAAAAGCATGCGCAAAGATTGGTCCTCTAAAAATGCAGAAGGCGCTGTGATCGGCGAACGCTTCACTCCGTTTGACCGCGTGGGTGTTTATGTTCCGGGTGGAAAAGCACCTTTGGTTTCCACTGCATTGATGACGGCTGGATTTGCTCAAGCGGCAGGTGTTCCAGAAATTTTTGCAGCAACGCCGTGCGGTCCAGATGGCACAGTGAATCCCGCATTGTTGTTTGCTTTGAAACAAGCAGGTGTGACGCAAGCGATCAAAGTCGGCGGCGCACAAGCGATTGCAGCGATGGCGCTCGGGACGAAAACCATTGCTCCAGTGGATCGTATTTTCGGACCGGGAAATCGTTTTGTGGTCGAGGCGAAACGCCAACTCGTCGGCGCGGTATCGATCGATCTTCTCCCCGGACCAAGTGAGATTTTAATTTTAGCAGATGCCTCAGCGAAAGCGGCATACATAGCAGCAGACATGCTCGCACAAGCGGAGCACGGCGGCGATAGCGCGGTGGGTTTCCTGACAACTTCATCCACGTTGTTAGAAAAGGTTCGCGTAGAGATTGAAAAGCAGACGGCGCAGTTGAGTCGCTCGAAAATCATCAAAGAAGTTTTGAAAACCAGCACGTTTTTGCTGCACGTTAAATCGATGGATGAAGGCGTGGCGATCGTGAATGCGTTTGCTCCTGAGCACCTTTCCTTGATCGTGAAAGATGAAGACGAAGTGCTTGCGCAAATCCGCACAGCGGGTGCGATTTATCTCGGTGCCGATTCTCCGGTAGCAGTCGGCGATTTTCTCGCAGGCCCCAGCCACACTTTGCCAACAGGCGGGGCGGGTCGATCTTTTTCAGGATTGCGCGCAGATCAGTTTCAACGCCGCACCAGCATTGTGAAAATGGACAAGCGGGCGGTTGAGAAATCGTTATCGGTGATTGAAGAATTCGCGCGGCTGGAGGGATTGGATGCGCACGGGAAATCGACTTCGATACGGTTGAAGCGATGATTTCAAAAATCATTTTTCTTTGCGTCTTTGCGACTTTGCGCGAGATCATCCGTAACCGAGCAATCCTGTTTTTTGTGTTAAGAAGATTGTCTCGCGCAATGTCGCAAAGACGCAAAGTAGTTTAGTTTGAGCGAGGTTTTAGTTTGAG
>JANPJY010000091.1:0-27487 GCA_031425735.1 Akkermansiaceae bacterium
CAATCCGCCGCCACAACCCTTTATTTATAAGGATCTAACCTTTCGGATGGGTAACTTATTAACTTTTGTCGAATTTCAGGCTTCCCAATCCAGAAATTTTAAATAATTTAAAAAAGTCCCAAGGATTTCTGAGTTTTTTGAAAAAGTCCCACCAAGCTTCGCTGATGAAAGTCAGATGAGTTTGGATTTTCAACGAGCAACGAGGTTCTGCCATGTCCCAACATGAACCTTACAACCAGCCAACATGAAAAATACAACATCCGGTGCCGTAGGCTCCGTGGCGAAAGCTGACGCTGATCGTCTTGCAGACTTCGTACTGTTCACCCAGCGCAGCTGCATCCTCAACCTATCTGGAGAACTGAACAAAGGAAACGTCTCGTTTTCTCAGTTCTTCTTACTCACCTATTTATCAAGCGAAGAATATCTGACGATGTCAGATATCGCTAAAAAGATGGGCCACTCGACTGCAGCCGCCACCGGTTTGGTCGATCGCTTGGAAAAACTCGGTTATGTGGAGCGCGTGAATGCGGCGGAAGATCGTCGTAAAATTATGGTTCGCATCACCACCAAAGGAGTCGAGCTCGTATCCAGAATGCGTAAGGAAATCGCGATTGACCTCGCAGGCATCCTTGCCGGGATGGATGAAGACGAGGCGGAAACCGTGGAACACACGAACCGCGCTCTGAGAAACCGCTCGCTAGTATAATTTTATGCGCGCCAAGCGAAACCCGCTTGGCGAATTCGATGTGCCTCCGTTACGATCTCGGTCGTGACGGAGGTGTTTTCTTTTCTAGACCCGATGCTTGAGCTACCGGAATTCCATGCATCATGGATCCCAAGGCAAGCAGGCGTGGACGTTTTGGGCGATCGCGAGTTCGCGTTGCGAAATCTCGCGCCGCATCATGATTGCTGGATTGCCGAGCGCTTTCCGGAAATTTCAACCCGCCATCACGCTGAGCAGATCCATGGGAATCAAATCGCGGTGATCAATCAAATCTCAGATCAAGCGATCATCCAACACGCCGGAGTGGATGGCTTGATCACAAATTTACCGGGTCAGTTGCTCTCGATTTACGTCGCCGACTGCGCCACGATCTATCTAGCCGATCCCGTCACGCGTTCGATTGGCTTACTGCATTCAGGAAAAAAAGGCACCGATGGAAATATCCTGCGCGAGGCAGTGATGCAGATGGAAAAACTTTACGGCACAGATCCGAGCGATCTCGTCTGCGTCGTTTCGCCGTGCATCCGTCCGCCGGATTATGATGTCGATTTCGCAGCAACGATTCGTGAGCAGGCCAGCGAGTTAGGGATCGTAAACTTTCATGACAGTTGTCAAAACACCGCTGCTGACTTGACGGTGCATTACTCCTACCGCATCGAAAAAGGCCAGACGGGTCGGATGCTCGCGCTGCTTGCGCTTCGCTAAAATTTCACCTACCAAAACCCACCAAACCTTTCCCCACGTGCTCTCACCTGCCAAACTCAATATCTCACTCCGCGTTCTTTCGAAACGTCCCGATGGTTTCCATGAAATCGAAACCCTGATGGTCAAGCTCCCAGATCTGGCGGATGAAATCACCATCGTTCCGGCGGATACATTTTCGTTCACGTGCTCGGATCCGAGTTTGCCGACTGATTCGCGTAACCTCGTGGTGAAAGCGGTCGAGGCGCTGGCCGAAAAATCCGGACAGCCTCAACATTTCCAAATTCATTTAGAAAAACGTATTCCGCACGGAGCGGGACTCGGTGGAGGATCCAGCAATGCGGCGACGGTTCTATTAGCTCTGAACGGCCAGCTTGAAAATCCCCTTCCTGCGGATGAACTGCATCAGTTGGCCGCAGGTATAGGATCGGACGTTCCGTTTTTTCTCTACGCCGGCGCAGCGTGGTGCAGAGGACGCGGCGAAATCATCGAAGCCGCCCCCGCGCCGCCGGATTTGCCAATCGTTCTTTTCAAACCTGGCTTCAGCGTCTCGACCGCAGATGCTTATCAAGATTGTTTAAATGCCGAACCCCTTCCAGGTATCCGCTACGACAACTACCGATACGCCGGATTAGACTTAGTGAACGATTTGGAAAAACCCGTTTTTGCCAAACATCGCTACCTCGCCGAACTCAAAGACTGGCTGCAAAATCGACGCGATACCAAAGCCGTGTTGATGTCCGGTTCGGGATCGACGATCATCGCCATCTTACGCCCAAAAGGCCGCGCAGAAGGTTTGATCTACACCGCACACAAATATTTCGATGCCAATCTCTGGACTTGGAGCGGGACCTTATAACGTCTCCACCGCATCCAGAAACGACGGATATTTCGGCTGCCAGCCAGTTGCTCTGAGCTTGGCGTTGGAGACTTGTTTGTGAGTCCAGCCGCGCTTCCGATTCATATCGCGCGGACCACTCGGCGGGAGATCTTTCCCAAATTTTTTGGCAAGCCCTTGGTAAACTTCCAGCTGAGTTAAACTTTCCGAATCACAAACATTAAAAACCTGCCCCGCCGGAAACTCTGTTAGGGAAAACAAATGCAGCAACGCACTGGCTGCATCATCGCGGTGGATTTGGTTGATGAAACGTCGGCCATCTTCCTCGATTACAGCCTCGCCGTTTTTAAATTTACTCAGCAACACACTACGGTTCGGCCCGTAAATTCCTGCGAGCCTAGCAACCACACCACCCGCATCGGTCACCGATGTTTCCGCCGCCAGCAGCAGCCTGCCGGTCTCACGATCGGGAATGGTTTCGGATTCCTCAGTTACTAATTCACCATTCTGCTGCGCATAAACCGAGCTGCTGGATGTGAAGGCAATTTTGGAATGAGGAAATCGGCGGATCAGATTTTCGCAGCCGTTGAGGTAAACGTTTCGGTAGGCATCTTCGCCACCGCGACCCGACGCCGCGCAATGAATGACTGCATCCGCATCCAGAAGCGCCGCGACCGAATCTGGATCGCCAACATCACAGGCGATCAAACTTTCACCGCCACTCAGTGATGCGCCGACCGCTTGCCATCCTGCAGCATTAAACTGCCGCAGAATTTCATCGCCCAAGTATCCAGCGCCTATCACCAAAAGTTTTTTCATATCTAACAAATCAATCATTCTTCCGAGCAACAAACCACAGCAGCAATCCGCCAACCCCTAGCCCCCCGAAAAAGATCAGCCAAAATAATTCATCAACAAAATCTGGCAAATTAACATTCATCCCGAACAAGCTGCCAAGTGCAACTACGGGTAAAAAGAAGCCAGTGACGAGGTTCAGTTTGAAAAGGATTTTCCCTAAGCGATCCGAAGATTTTGCATGGGCTTCGGAAGCCTCAGCCTGCCAGAAAATCAGGGTCTCTCGGGCATCGTTTTGAAGAAGTTCGGCCGCTCGTTCGAGTTCTCGTGCTCGGTCGCGGAAAGAGATGATTTCGCGATCCTCGGGTTCTTGAGCGAGCGCATCCTCAAGCGCGTGAACCAAGTTTCGTGTGCTTCGAGTGAGAGGTCCAGCGTGCCTGAGAATTTTGAAAACTAACTCGGTGGATTCAGTTTTTTCTAACAACTCTTCATTACTATCGATCGCTTTCGCATAACGATCCAGCAATGCACTGAGCTCACTCAAACCCGGCCCACTAGGCTGTAGCCATTTTCCATTTCGCTGACGCCAGAAGAATGTCGCCTTACGTTCTGGGATACCCGCCTCGGGAACTTCGTGCACCACGAGCAGTAATTCCTCCTCCCCCACCACGCAGCGTTGATGGCCGGGCCGACCGCTGAGCTGCTCCCGCAACGTGCGTTCGATTTCATAATGGGTAGGTAATATCAGTAGTTCTTCCTGCATGGACATGTGGTTTATGGAATTTTTTCCGTTTCCGCAACTCTTGCTGCTCCCGCTGCTTGAACTTGCAAGTTGGCCGGATCCAGCCTAATTACTTCGCATTCATGAAATACTTTCTCTTACTCGCCTGCGCGATGCTCTTCGTTTCTTGCATCGATACCAAACCTCCGGGATCCGATTACCTTGCCGGTGTCGGTGGCCCGATCCTACGTCCAACCTCTGGCGGACCACATCATCCAGCTCCGGCGATTCCCGATGACGTCTCCTATTGGGAAGGCGATGGAGTGCTAGGCTCCCCAGTCATTAAGATCAACCGGGCGCATCAAAAGGCCTATTTTTATAAAGGTAATAAATTGGTTGGCGTTTCCAAAATTTCCTCTGGAAAAGAAGACTCAGGCACACCGCCGGGTAACTACAAAATCATCCAGAAAAACAAGGATCACAAATCATCCCTCTACGGCACGATTAAAGACAAGGCCACCGGCCAAGTGGTCAATGACAACGCCGATGTCCGAGTCGACAAAGTCGGGCCAGGTCAGGTGTTTTACAATGCCCCCATGCCTTATTTCATGCGCTTCAATAACTCGATTGGCATGCACACCGGCTACCTCCCGGGCTACGCCGCATCTCACGGTTGCGTAAGGATGCCCCACCACATGGCCGAAAAGTTTTTCGAGAATGTGACTGAGGGAACTCCCGTAATTGTTGAGTAATCCGATTCGAGGAAACTCCATTTTGTTTGAAAACCTGTGAGTGAGCGGAGGCAGAAGTGCTCCGCTTTCATTCGTTATTCCGACCAGCATTACGCGATAAGACCTCGCGTGCGGCCTGACTCCTCTAGCTCAGTTCGATGATTGACGACGAGTTTTCGTTGTGGTTTATTTAACAGTGATAGTTGGGGAATCATATTTTGTGTGGACTTACAACGCACACACCTCCCTCCACTCCGCCTCACTCAATCATAAAACCCACGGAAAAACCCAAATCATGCAAACGAATCACCAACCAAACTGGAATCAGAGCCAGATCGAAACCAAGACGGGCTTTTGGAGTAAACTCGGGGGCGGCGCTCTATCGATCGCAGTCGTCTTACACCTTGCTTTGGCACTCGTCGGCGGCATTTGGATCGCACAGCGCATCTACAGTGAAAAACCCGCGGAAGAGCCATTTGTGACAAGCCGATCACCCATGACCAGTGATTCACAAAATCCGAATCCAAATAGCACTCCGCAACAAAGCAAAATCGCTCCATCATCCAAGATCGTTCGGATTGTTTCCCGAAATACAGATTCCCCCATTACTATTCCAGAAACCAGCGACCAAATTAGTAGCATCTCGAACGCTAGCGAGACTCTGGGTGATAACAACGTACCCGGATCGTTGGCTAACTCCATCTCCACTTCTTATTCTAATGCCTCCAGCATCAGCAATTTAAACAAACACAATCCCTTTGCCATGATCCCAAACAACATGGTTCAGCGTTGTTCAAAAGAGGATCGTCTCGCCCGCCTTAAAAATAACGATGGCACTGCCGAATGCGAAGAAGCCGTATTGAAAGGTCTGCGTTGGTTGAAAGCAAAACAGAATCCAGACGGCTCATGGGGAACATCTAACAAAGGAGCCATGACCGGCCTAGTGCTACTAGCCTATTTCGGCCATTGCGAGACCCCTGATTCCAGAGAGTTCGGTGAATCCTGCCTCGCAGGTATCGTTTACCTAGTTAATACAGGCACGAAAAATAACGGCATTTTAACTACCAACATCGCAAGTCAAAATGCTCCTTATGAGCATGCTATTGCCACCTATGCCTTGGGTGAAGCGGCTACTTTCTGCCAAGAACTCCATTCTAAATTACCTCCACTCTTAGAAGTAACCGAAAAGGCCGGGCAGTTGATTATCGATAATCAGAACGAAAACGGCGGATGGGCTTATGGCTATTCAAAAATTAAAGGTGGCCATACCGACTCCTCGGTCGTCGGATGGCAACTCCAAGCCCTTAAGGCATGCAGTCACACTAACATCAAATATAAAGGCATGGATGCCGCTGTGAAGAATGGCCTGGCTTATCTATCAGGTCTACAAAACGACAACGGCGCATTTGGATACAACTCCAACGCACCCAGAGCGGGACTAACAGGAGTAGGTGTCCTTTGCTTCCAAATGTGGGATAAAGGCAAATCGAAAGAAGTTCGTACTGGGGTCAAATACATCAAAGAAAACATGAAGTTAGACTGGAACACCGCCGACTCAGATCTTTACGCCCATTATTATGCATCCCAAGCGATGATGCAGGCTGGTGACAACAATTGGAAATCCTACAATAAGGACTTCCGTGATCAACTCCTCGAAAACCAAAACCCAGATGGTTCATGGAAAGCGCCAGCATTCACAGGTCACGGCCAAACAGCAGCCAATGATATCTATCGAAACACACTTTGCGTTCTTATGCTTGAAGTCTATTACCGCTTTCTCAGCACAGACGGCACCGCCAACAAAGGCAACTCTCGCCCCGGAATTTGATTCAAAAGTAGGGATACGCCCCATGGTTTTATGGGATTGAACGGTTATCGGTTACTTACGTTCTAACCGACATCAATCCAATGAAACCAAAACACCATATTCCACTCGTCCTTCTCAACATTCCTTTCCTACTTCTGAGTCCTGCAGCCCACGCGCAGGATCAAGATACTGTAAAATCAGCAACTGGAGTCGCAGAGGCTGAAAAAACTGAAGCTGAAAAAGCAAAGGCTATACTTGATAAAGAAGCTGCTGAGCGCACTAGGGCAGCCGAGAAGCTCGCTCGAGAAACTGCCAAAAACACCGAAAAAGCTGCAGATAAAGCCACCAAGGAAGCAACTAAAGAAACCGCCGAACGCGAAAGAGAAGCCACCAAACTCGCGAGAGAAACGGCAAGAAGCACCGAAAAAGCCGCCAAAGAAACAACCAAGCACGCGACGAAAGACGCTGCTGAGCTAGAAAGAGAAGCTGACAAACTTACGAGAGAAACGGCAAGGAACACTGAAAACGCCGCCAAAGAAACAACCAAGGACGCGACCAAAGACGCTGCTGAGTTGAAAAAAGAAACCGCTGACTCCATCAAAGACGCGCGTGAGCGTGGAAAGGAAACTGCTGAACAAGCTAAAGAACGTGCTGAAGAAGCGCGTGAGCGCGGACAAGACAGGGCCGAGAATGCCAAAGAACGTGCTGAAGAAGCCGCAGAACGTGGAAAGGAAAAAGCTGAAAGCGCCAAGGAACGTGCCAAACGCGAAGTCATAGCCATTCCCGCAAGCGAACCTGAGCGCATCGCAGAAACCAAAGTCACCGAAGTGACCCGCGAAATACAACAAGATATCGACAAACGCAAAGCACGTATCGAAGGCCGTGAGCAAGCACGGGCGATATACGAAGAAATTCTCGGAGCTGAGAGCCGAATTTCACAAGCTGAAATCGCCCGTGAAGAGCGCTTTAGACAACGCTTCGAGACTCAACGTCAAAGTGACGATCGCTACATCCAGATCACACCCGACCAACGCCGTCAGGCCACGACCTATTACCAAGAGCGCTTGTTAGGCCGCGAAGTTGCAGGTCCGCAACCGGAGTTTTTCCGTCAGTCTGCTTATTACGAAGACAGGAATGATGGGCGCATCGTTGAACAGTCCGCGTATGCTCAACCGCTTTATCTGAACGAAGGACGCCGCTACGTGCATTACGATTCACGTTCGTCTATCCCCGCCGTTCTCATGGCTGCTCAGGCCATGAACCAAGTCCGTTCTCAACCGACCCGTGAGATCGCACCCATCTTCCACGAGCGTCGGGAAGTTTCATCAACACGAGCAGTTGCCTTACCACCAGAAAATTATCGCAGTGCCGACTCAGTGGTTGTTTCCTATCCGGTCGATGAAAAATCGATGATCTCCAGCGAAGATATTCTGTTTCTTCAAGGTACCACCCAGTTCGCCGATCCATATTCGTATGACGTCGTCGGTGTCATGGCAGATGCAATGAAAGCAATGCCTGAAGAAGAACGCTTCGTCATAGAAGGTCATGCATCAGCCGAAGGCAGTTACGAAAGCAACATGGCCATCTCACAACTAAGAGCGGAACATATTGTTAGAGAAATTGTACGTAAAGGAGTTTCACCTTATCGCCTGCTTCCAGTCGGCTATGGCGAGAGCGAAGCTCGCCGCACCGAGAACGCCGCTGAAAGCCTCCGCAGCCAAGACCGCCGGGTCGTTGTATTCCGGATGAAACCGGAAACCATTGCCCAGCGCTAGTCGTTGAGCGGAAAAACCGACCGCCCTTCGCTCCGAACCCTGGAGCGAAGGGCGCTGTCGTTTTATAAGAGAGTGCTTATCTGTAATTCACTCATGATTTGATCGACGCCATCTGCCTTCGTGGCTATCGATAGCATATGGGAACAACCTCGCTAAAGCGTATCGATTGTCATGTGCACTTGCTGGGAGATGGAAGCTCCGGCAGCGGCTGCTGGCTGCAAATGAGAACACCGCTCCACCAACTGATGGCGCGAATCATTGTGAAATCCGCTGGTTTACCATCGGGTTGTTTGGAAACCGGACTCGATAAGGCATTGTTAGATCGTCTGGTCGATATGGTGCGCACCTCATCTTTGGACTCCGTGGTGCTGCTAGCCCAAGACCTACCTTACACAGACTACAGTAAAGCCATGCCGGAAAAAGGCGCTTTCTACGTTCCGAACGAATATCTTCTCAAGGTTTGCGCAGAGTATCCGGATTTATTTATCCCCGCCGTTTCCATTCATCCATCTCGCCATGACGCGATGGATGAACTCGATCGCTGCCTCGCTGCAGGTGCGCGGGTTCTTAAATTGTTACCCAACTGCCTCAACGTCGATTACTCGAATCCAAAACATCGTCCGTTTTTTGAAAAAATGGCAGCCGGAGGGATGATTCTGCTCTCCCACACTGGCGGCGAACTTTCGTTGCCGGTCATCGATCCACTGCTTGCTGATCCGCGCTTGCTGAAATATCCGCTCGAATGCGGAGTTACCGTGATCGCCGCCCACTGCGCAGGACGATCAGGCTTATGGGATCCCGACTACACAGATCATCTCATCGAGATGTTCGAGAAGTATCCTCGGCTGTATGGCGATAACTCCGCCCTGTGTAGCCCGATTCGCTGCCAAACTTTACCAAAAGTTCTCCCCGCGGCCGTTCGAAAACGCATTATCCACGGCAGCGATTTTCCCATCGCAGTCAATGGCTTCGGCCCTTGGCGAATGGGGTTGATCAGCTTCAAAACCTGGCGCACCGCAGATCGCAATCCTAATGTGTTAGAACGAGATGTTTTCCTGAAAAACGAAGTCGGCTTCGATGAATCGAATCTCACACGAATGGCGGAAATCTTGGAATCTACCAAGGTGCAGATCCTTTGATTGGTAGGGTCAACTCATACACCCCGATGCGTCGGGGCCGAGTTGACCGAAATCCAAAACGCTAAGACGGAAAGTAAAGATATGGATTTTACCCCGACTACTTAGAGCGGCCTGTCATAACCCATTTCAAATACCCCGCCGAGACCTGATCTGCGGCGATCCCGATGATCTCAGGTGTTTCGTAAGGATGTTTTTCTAGCAACTTTTTCTCAAGATTCTTAAACCTAGTAGTGGAAACTTTAAAAATCGCCAACACCTCGGATGCTTGCTCGATCATTCCTTCCCATCGATAAATTGATTCTACACCCGGGATGAGGTTCACGCAGGTGGCGAGATTTCCGGAGATGATCTCTGTGGAAATTCGTCTCGCGGTTTCTGCATCAGGGAAGTTGCAAAGCACGATGAGCATATCAGCAACAACGGGTGGACTGGAATAATCCTGCCCGCCCGTTGATTGGAGTTTTTTCTGCATGGAAATCGGTTGTTAGTAGCTCACTGGCTTACCGGATTTAGCCGACTCGTAGAGAGCATCGATGATCCACATCAGCTTGTGGGCTTGATCCGGAGTATTGAAAGGCTCAGCGGTGCCGTTGATCGTGTGGATGAAGTTGGAAGCTGAGTGGATCCGACCCATGTCTTCGCAAGCTTCTGTGATAATGGTGCGGTTCACACTGTTGCCGTTTTCCTGAACGTAGAGTTCGCAAGTATCGATGGCGGTTTCATCCAAACCATCGCGACCGAACAAGCGCTCGACTTTTCCGCCGGCTTTGGTGCCTTGGAAAACGACGGAGACTTCTTCGCGTTTGATCATTTCCGCCCATGAAACTTGGAGGCTGAGAACTTGGCCGGTTTTGAATCTAACAAATCCATGCGCCGCGCACTCGACATCCGTGGTGCCGCCTTCGCGGTCGGGAATTCCCCAAGGGCCTTTGAAGCCGGGATCGGTGATGTGAGTGTCAAAGGTGTTAGCCAAAACATGCGCCGGTTCTGGGTAGCCCATGAGGTAGAGCGCCAGATCAATCATGTGCAACAGATCAATCGTTACGCCACCGCCGGACATTGCCTTGGTGGTGAACCAACCTCCGAAGCCAGGAATCCCGGTGCGACGAATCCATTTCGCCTGTGCAGAATTGATCACGCCGACCGTTCCGTCATCGACGTATTTTTTCATCGCTTGGGATTCAGGACGAGCGCGGTTGTTGAAATTAAACATCAACTTTTTGCCAGACGCGTTCGCAACTTCGATCATCTCTGCAACTTCACTTGCGTTCAATCCAGGTGGTTTTTCACAGAAAACGTGTTTACCTGCTTTGAGGCACTGGATGGCGAGTGGGGCGTGAAACTTGTTAGGGACAATGATGCTGACTGCATCGATCTCTGGAGCTTCCGCCAACATGCGATCCACGGAATCGAAGGTTTTGGCGATGTTCCATTGCTTGGCTGCGTTTTCCGCTGCGCCCGGCAACGGATCTGCGACTGCTACGATTTCTGCGCCCGCTGCGCGAAAGCCTTCGGCATGGTACTTCACCATCCATCCGGCACCGATAACTCCTACTTTAAGTGACATAATTTTTATTGGTTAGATTTATCGAATGCGGCGTCGAATGCGACATTGGAACCCGGGAAGTCGACATTTCTAACAAATGCAGCTGCTTCGGTAGCGCCATGAACGCGATCCATGCGGATGTCTTCCCACTCGACTGAGAGCGGACCGGCATATTTGAGATCGTTGAGCGCGACGATGATGTCTTCGAACTCGATGTCGCCGTGACCGAGCGAACGGAAATCCCAGAAGCGGCGTGAATCGCCGAAATCGGTGCTGCCGCCGAACACTCCGACGGAACCGTCACCGTGGCCCCACCATACGTCTTTCATGTGGACGTGGAAAATGCGGTGACCGAGATCGCGGATGAATTTGATGTAATCGACACCTTGATAACCGAGGTGGGACGGATCGTAGTTGAAGCCGAAACGTTTGTGATTTTTCACCGCTTTGAGTGCGCGTTGTGCGGTAGCGATGTCGAAAGCGATTTCGGTTGGGTGTACTTCGAGGGCGAAGTTGACGTTTTCTTTGTCAAACGCATCAAGGATAGGAGTGAAACGTTTGGCGAAATCTTGGAAGCCTTTGTCGTAAAATGCTTGGTTCGTAGGCGGGAAAGCGTAGAGGCCGTGCCAGATGGACGATCCAGTGAAGCCGTTGACGACCGCTGGGAATTCGTCTTTGTCTTTGCTTTTGCGGCCGGGTTGGGCGTTGAAAAATTTGCGAGCGACTTTTCCGGTATCAATCATTTCTTTCGCAGCGCGTTTGCGAACACCTTCTGGATCGCCTTTGCCCCAAACGTGTGGAGGAAGAATGGCTTGGTGGCGCTCATCGATGTTGTCGCAAATCGCTTGTCCGACGAGATGGCTAGAAATCGCGTATGAGGTCAGGCCGTGATCGGCGAGAAGCTCCCATTTTTCTTTGATGTAATTCTTTTTCGAGTTCGCTTTATCGACATCGAAGTGATCTCCCCAGCAGGCGAGTTCAAGGCCGTCGTAGCCCATTTCTGCAGCAAGCGGCGCGAGTTTTTCAAGTGGAAGATCGGCCCACTGGCCGGTGAAAAGTGTGACTGGACGTGACATAAGTTTGGTTAGGATTGGGATTACAATCAGGATAATGAACGATCTACCCCGCGTTCGGGAAGGAAAAAGCCTTGGGTAGGTTTATTCATTTAACCGCGAATGAACGCGAATGAACGCTAATTTAAGAGATTCTTGATCATTTTTGCGCAACTCTATCTAAAGCAGATCTGATTTTATTCGCGTCCATTCGCGTCCATTCGCGGTTGTATTTCCTTGGCTTGATCGGCCTAGGTTAAGGCGCCGTTTCGCATGTTTTCCAACCACTGGGTCCGGATCGCGGTGAAGAGCGGATGGACGGGGTAGGCGGTGCCTTGGAATGAGGAAATCCAAACTGGGCCTTTGATCGAAGAGGTCAGGAAAATCCCATCTGCTTTGCTCAGATCATTTTTGCTGAGGGTTTTCACATAGCATGGAATTCTTTGCGCGGCTGCGATTTGGATCATGAGCTCGCGGGTCACGCCGGGTAGACAGCCGCTGTCGAGGCTCGGTGTGTAGAGTTCCTTGCCGCGAATGAGGAACACGTTCGCCATTGCCGCTTCGCAAAGTTCATCCGAAGTATTGAAAAACAACATTTCATCAAAGCCCTCGTGGCGCGCCATATCGAGTGCGATGAGATGCTCCGCGTAGTTACCCACTTTCAGACCACGCAACATGCTTTCATTATCCTTCCGCCATGGTGCAAGTGTTAGACGTATACTCGCCTCCGATGGCTCGACGGCAGAAACGGTCATCCATTCCCATGCTTGGCCACTGTCTGTTAGATTCATCGGCCCCTCTCCCATACTGATCGAAAAACGAATTTTTGCCATGCCGCTATCGAGTTGATTGTGCTTCAAAAGTCCGACCATTGCCTGTTGCAGGCGGGATTCATCGATTTCCACACTGTTGATATTTAAACGCACCAAACCACTTTTTAGACGCCTCAAATGTTCCGATAGGAGCCGAGGTTGGCCATCGACCGCGAGGATAGTCTCAAATAAACTCAGTCCATGGCAAAGGCCGCGATCCGAGGGAGAAATCCGAAATTCGGTTTCATTCAAAAAATTTCCGTCGAACCAAACGATTGCCATGCAGCCATTAGAGAACCTACGCGTCACATATCAAGGACGGAGCGAGAGGTTTCGATCTGTGCAAAAAAAAGAGCGGCTCGACCGATTATCCCCGGGAAAAACCCAAAAACCCAAAGGGACGTTCAGTCGAGCCGCCTTGTCTTGCGACGTGGGGAAAAAAACACGGGATGGGGGTTGGGTCAACGAATTTTTCGTAGCAAAAGTGATTTTTTACAAAGACCCTTGATGAGATAAGGATTCCCTTACCGCGGCGTGGATTTTTCATCGCCAGAGGCGGCAGATGAAGGCTTATTGGCGGAAATGGAATGGAACGAAGGTAAGCGCAGAGGGAAACCCTTTCCCCACAAAGGAACCAACAAGGGGCCGATCCCGGCTAAGAAATTCGCCAGCAAGCCTAGCGTTGGCGGATCGACCAAGCCCGGAAACGACCGTGGCTGGAATGGAGTCGCTGGCTGGTATGACAAACTCGTGGGCGCGGATGGCTCGGATTATCACCAAAACGTGATTTTGCCGGGAGTCATGGCCTTGCTCGATATTCAAAAAGGCGACGCTGTGGTCGATGTCTGCTGCGGTCAGGGAGTGTTGGTGAAACATTTGCTCACAGCCGGAGCGGGGAAAATTCATGGGGTCGATGCGAGTGAGAAACTCATCTTCGCAGCGCGGCAACGAAACGGCAATGAACCGCGAGTCAGTTTCGAGGTTGCCGATGCATGTGGAAAAGCGCCATGGGCGGATGGCAGTTTTGATAAAGCTGCCTGTGTGATGGCGGTCCACGATGTCCCAGATGCTGCCGTGCTGATGCAAAATGTTTCTGCCGCGCTGAAACCTGGTGGAAGTTTCGTGATCGTGATGATGCATCCGTGCTTCAGGATTCCCAAAGAAAGTCATTGGGGTTGGGATGGTGATCAGAAAGTTCAATTTCGTCGGTTAGATAAATACGGTTCCGCTCTCGAGATCGCGATACAAACCCGCCCCGGACTCAACACCGGTGAAGGCACGGTATTTTATCATCGGCCACTAGCAGATTTACTTTCAGTAATCGGCGCTGCGGGATTCGGTGTCACAAAATGCACGGAACTATTCTCTCACCGCAGATCGCAATCGGGCCCATTCAGCAAAGCCGAGCACAAAGCAGCGGAGGAGTTCCCGTTGTTCCTGGGGCTTAAAGCGGTGAAGCTTTAGCTTAAATCATTTCTCATCTTTCACCACCGCGAAGATCGATCCGAAACTTCCGCTGTTCTTTTCCATTTCGGCACCTGAACTCATTCGACTGATTGTGCCATCTAGATACAACGCATCATCACAACCGAGTGATTTAAATAGCTGCGCGAATTGATGAAGGTTCACAAATTTTCCGGAGTTGAAATCCGTCATCACCAAAACCACCTCGCCAGTTTTGGTCACGCCCACGCCGTTGCGGTGTAATTTTGATTCTGAGTTTGCATTGAAAGCCGGATGAACTTTTCCACCTCGCAACAACAAAGGACCCGATTGCACGGCTTGTTTGACGACGACATTTTTCTGCGGATATTCGTCCGTGCGGATGACCGCCGCACCCTTATCTGAGATGAGGAAAATTCCGTTGGGCTGAAGGAAAAAATTTCCTTCGCCTTTGTTCCGATTCACTGGGTTCATTTCTTTTCCGTCCTGCACCAGCAATCCACTCGGAATGCCGCCGGGTTCGAAAATCCCTCCATTCATCAAAGTCTCCAAAGCTATCCCCTTTCCTTTCAGAAATTTCGAAGCTGCAGGAAAGTTCCTTAGCTGCTGCCCATCGTCGCCCTTCCACAACAAATGAATCCGATCGGGCGAAACCTGCAAAATATGATAAGTCACACCCTCAACGATTTTCTTCTCCGGCGCAGCCATGCCAGTGGTAGCGAAAAGAAGAAAAAGAAATGTGATTTTTTTCAGAGAAGACATGGCTCAAAGTTTCTGAAACGCATCCATTCCGCCCGTCACATTGGTGACGTTATCAAAGCCGATGGACATGAGATATTCACAAGCTCTGGCGGAGCGCATGCCAGCTTTGCAGTGGATGATGATCTCGGTGTCTTTTGGGAGATTCGGCGCGTGGTTCGGTATGGTTTGCAGGGGCACAAGTTTGGCCTGCGGGATATTTACGACCTGCCATTCCGCTTCTTCGCGGACATCGATGAGCAGTGCGTTGAGGTTTCCTGAGTCGAGGCGGTCTTTGAGTTCGGCGGCAGTGATAGTTTGCATGGTGGGATCGGTGATTTGGCAGGAGGGATTGGCGGTGGTTTCGGAATTATTAACGGACGTGATCGTGGGAGTTTCTCCGCAGAGTCGGCAAGCGGGATCGTGACGAAGTTTCAGCGAGCGGAATGAAGTACGAAGCGCATCGTAGATCAAAAGTTTTCCGATGGGTATTTCGCCAATTTCGAGAATGAGCTTGATCGCTTCCATCGCTTGAAGCGATCCGATGATTCCGGGCAACACGCCTAGGACACCGGCTTCGGCGCAGTTCGGCACAGCACCGGGTGGCGGGATTTCCGGCAACAAGCAGCGATAACAAGGTCCGCCAAGATGTGATGCGAAGACGGTCATCTGTCCGTCGAAGCGATGGATTGCTCCGTAGACGAGTGGCTTTTTCAGAAAAAACGCAGTGTCGTTGGAAAGGAAACGTGTAGGGAAATTGTCCGAGCCATCGATGATGATGTCGTATTTCTCTGCGATCGAGAGCGCGTTCTCTGGCGTGAAGCGGACCGGATAGAGTTCGAGCTCGAGGTGTGGGTTTGTTTCACGCAGTCGCGCTGCTGCGGAATCGAGTTTGGACATTCCGATCGTGGCATCGCTGTGCAGAAGCTGGCGTTGGAGATTGGAGAGATCTACGGTATCGGGATCGACCAATCCGAGTTTTCCGACTCCGGCGGCAGCCAGGTACAGCGCAGCCGGAGAACCGAGCCCGCCTGTGCCGATCAGCAGCACCGAGGCGTTTTTCAAACGCAGCTGGCCGCTTTCGCCGATCTCCGGAATGAGGAGATGACGGGAGTATCTAGCTTGTTCTGCCGGCGTGAGCACATCCACGGGGTAACCGCTAAATTTCAAATAAGAAACTCAAATTCTCAGGAAGTCAGCGGTTGCGGGTTTGGAATTCATTGTTTAAAAGTGCCGCATGGCGGAAGTATTATCGACCTTCGAGTTGAAGTTTAACAACATGGCACCGGGCTTTGAACTGCCGGATGCATGGGGTAAAAAGCATTCATTACGAAACTTCGCGGGGAAAAATGGCACGGTGATCGTCTTCGCCTGTAATCATTGTCCTTTCGTCATCCATCTCGCCAAGGTTCTCGGAAAATTCGCCGCGGCGGCCGCAACTCAAGGGGTCAGCACGATTGCGATTAATTCCAACGATCTCGAAAAATATCCCCAAGACGGCCCAGAACATATGAAGGTATTTGCCGCGGAGAACGGCTGGAATTTTCCTTACCTCATCGATGAAACCCAGATGATCGCGAAATCCTACGGTGCTGCTTGCACGCCAGATTTCTTCCTGATCGATGGCGAAGGAAAAGTCATCTACACGGGGCAGTTCGACAATTCCCGCCCTAACTCCGGTCAACACGCCACCGGTGTAGATCTCGTTGCGGCAGTCAATTCACTCCTAGCTGACAAGCCTCCCGCCAAAGGCCTCCCGAGCAGCGGTTGCGCCATCAAATGGAAACCCGGCAAAGAACCACGCTGGTTTCCGAAGGGTTGAGGTATGTGTTCCGTTTAATCTCTCCGGCCTAACAGCATGGAGACGTAGTAGAGCAGCATTGCGAGCGATCCGAGAGCTGCGACAACGTAGGTCATGGCTGCCCAGAAAAGAGCGTTCTTGGCTTTGTCGTGCTCCATGGATGAGGAGACGCCTGAGTTACCCAGCCATACCAATGCGCGCTTACTGGCGTCAAATTCCACGGGCAGAGTCACAAAGGAAAACAGAGTCGTGATCGCGAACAAACCGACCCAGATATAGAGAAACAAGGGGGTGTGAAAAAATACCGCACCGAGCATACCGGCGATCATGATGAAATTCAGAGCAGTGCCTGCGAATTGAACAGCAGGCACCATTTTCGAACGCATGGTCAGCCAAACATACGCTTTCTGATGTTGGATCGCGTGACCGCATTCGTGAGCAGCAACGGCAGCAGCAGCGAGATTATTCATCGCGTAAACCGACTCACTCAAATTCACCGTGCGTGTTCTGGGATCATAATGATCGGTCAATTTACCCGGCGTGCTGATGACTTGCACATCGTTGATCCCATTTTCTTTCAGCATGATTTGTGCTATCTGCGCTCCAGTGTAACGAACCGGAATTTGCGAATACGCATTGAAGCGGCTCTTCAACGTGTGACTGACCAGCCAACTGACCAGAGCCGTGGCGGCAAAAATGATTACTAGAGTCGGCGAGAGACCCATGATGAAGCCTAGGTGGGAAGTTGTGATGAAATCTAAATTCATAGGGTGAAACTAATACTGTTTTTGGTTGTCGCAACGAATAGCGGCACAAAACAGAGAATTTTTCAGTGAAAATTCAAAAAAACATCCACGGGAATCAGCTGATGTATCACAGGGAATTTTTAATCAAACGGAAACGCTCGTGATAATTTCCTGCATTGAATTTTTTACAGCAGGAATAACAAGCAACCGCACGCCGCATGGGACGGACTCGTTTGATTTCAGAAAAACAAGACGGGCATACATAAACGTATTTCCGTTTCATTCTCCGACTTTTGAGCGGAAATGAATGACGAGCGCTCTCACCGGGGATTCCAAGTTCGCAACAAGCCATCTGCCATTCAATTCCGTGTGGATCGATCTGGCGACGTCCGCAACGCTCAAATGCTAACAAGTGCGCGAACTCATGTTTGAGTGTTCTCCAAACTTCTGTTTCTGATAGATCTTTCAACTTGGGATTTATCTCGATCAAACGTGATGGCCACCACGCGCGTCCCGCAGTCGTGCGCATTCTTGGATTCCACACCACAGAAACTTTTCTCGACAACTCTGGCAGGCCAAAAGACATGGCTTGCTCGCGGCACCAAACCGTCATACCCGGATCCGACTTATCACCCGATAGCGTCGCGCTGCTCTTTCCCTTCGGCATCTTTGCTCCGCGCATCCATTTGGGAAATTTGAATTCCAATTGTGCGAAGAAGTTTGCCATCGATACGTGAAACTATGGTGATTCCATTGACCATGGCAAGCATGCACACGTGGAGAATTTACTAATTTCAAATTTCAAATTTTTCACTCCGAACTCTCCGCCTTTTGCTCTCCGCTCTCAGTTGAAGAGCTGGGTTTACAAGATACCCATCGCCAACTAGCTTGCGTGTCATGAAATTCATTCGCCACTCACTTTACTTCTGGCTTGCGCTGACGACTGCCGCGTTCTGCCAAGTGGTGGAACCTCAACCCGCGCCTCCCGCTCCAGCTATCATAGAAAAGCAGGAACTCCCTGATGATGGCGTCCGCGTAGCGGTGCTGGGATATCATGATTTTTCCGAGACTGAGCAAGAAACCGCGATGCGGATTCGCACCTCGAAATTCCGTGAACAAATGGAAACCATCCGTGAGCTCGGTCTAGCCGTCATTCCTATGTCCGATTTCATCGCGTGGAAAAAGGGCGAGAAAACCATTCCTGCGAAATCCGTGGTGATCACGATCGATGATGGATGGAAGTCGGTTTACACCGATGCCTTTCCCATCCTCAAAGAGTTCGGTTATCCTTTCACGATCTTTCTCTACAAGGACTACGTTGATGGGGGTGGAAAAGCCATGACCACCGCAATGGTCAAAGAAATGCTAAAACACGGAGCAAGCCTCGGCAGCCACTCCACCACCCATCCTTTTCCGCAAACGGTCAAAAAATATCAAAAACATGGGGTTAAGGAATACGATCAGTTTCTCGATGTGGAAATGCGGGAATCGAAACGTTATCTCGAACAGCAGTTCAAAAAGAACGTCCCGACCTATGCTTATCCCGGCGGGTTTTTCACCGATGAAATGTTAATCAAAGGAGAACAGGTAGGCTACTCACACCTCTTCACCGTCCAGCCAGGAAAAGTGAATCGCAATTTGACTAACAACATTCTCCCCCGCTACATTATCCTCGGGAACTACGATAAGATCTTTGAATTCGCGATCAACTTTCGTGACTCTGCAGCGGACACCGCCGGCGGCATGGTAGAAGGTTTAGCGAAGACCTTGGAGTTTCCCGTCAATCCTCAGCCCGGTGCCATCGTTAACTCGCGCCTTCCAAATATCGAAGTGGATCTTTCGACGGCGACTAACATCGATCCCAAAACCCTGAAAATGCAGGTCGGAGGCTTCGGCGAAGTTCCCGCCAACTACGCCAGCGAGGGAAAGCTCTTCTCATGGCAGGTCAATCGCCGCTTACACGAAAAGACCTGCACGGTCGTCGTAACATGGAAAGACCTCGAGGGGAAACCCGCCAGCAAACCCCTTGAGTGGACGTTTCAAATCGATCGCGGTGCCGCTTACCTTCCGAATGAGTGAAGGTTCGTATTCCATGGAAGTCCGCACAGTGACGATCTTGTCACCGCCCTTCTATAACTTTGGAATTTGAAGTTTGAACTTTTAGCGTGTTCATGCAGGTTTCCCCCGTGATTCCACCTACCACCGCCCCTTCAACCAAGCCTTCCAAATCCAAAACCCCCAAAGGTTGGTCAGCTGAGCAGTCTGCCGAACTCTATGGTGTTGAGGCATGGGGACATAAATTTTTCGGCGTTAACAAAGACGGTCACGTCACGGTGAAACTCGAAGACGGCGAACACAGCGCCAAAGTTTCACTATATAATGTCATCGATGGCCTACGCGATCGCGGCACGCATCTTCCGGTTCTCCTGCGTTTCCGCGACCTGCTGCATTCCCGCATCACCGAGATCAACGAAGCGTTCCGCGAGGCGATTAAAGTCACGAAATACCAAGGAAATTACCGCGGTGTTTACCCAATCAAGGTGAACCAGCAACGCCAGGTCATCGAGGAAATCGCCGAGTTTGGAAAGAAATATCACTACGGCCTTGAGGCTGGATCAAAGCCGGAACTCATCGCCGCACTCGCGCACATGCATGATCCGGAAGCCTACATCATTTGCAATGGCTACAAGGACGAAGAGTTCATAGACCTCGCGCTGCATTCTCAGAAAATGGGAATGAAAATCATGTTGGTGTTGGAAATGCCCAGCGAGCTGAATCTCATTCTCGAGCGCTCACGCAAGATCGGCGTCCTGCCTAATCTCGGCATCCGTATCCGACTTTCCACCAAAGGCTCCGGCCACTGGCAAGAATCCGCAGGCGACAAATCCGTTTTCGGCCTCAACGCCGCGCAAGTCATCGATGTGGTCGATTCTTTGAAAGCCAGCGGTCATCTGCCGTGTTTGAAAATGCTGCACTATCACCAAGGCAGCCAGATCCCTAACATCGCCGCCATCCGCGAAGGCGCCACCGAAGCGGTCCGCATGTATTGCGATCTCGTCAAAGAAGGCGCACCGATGGGCGTGCTCGATATGGGCGGCGGCATGGCTATTGACTACGATGGCTCCCACACCAACTTCGCTTCATCCTGCAATTACTCCATTCAAGAATACTGCACCGACATCGTCGAAGTCGTCGCACAGCAATGCGACCGAGTTGGAGTGGCGCATCCGAATCTCATTTCAGAATCGGGTCGCGCGGTCGTAGCCTATTACTCGGTGCTCGTGTTCAACATCCTCGATGTGACCTCCGCGCAGACCACGGACAAGGAACCCGAGATGCCGGAAAAAGCTCCACAGAACCTCGCGAACCTTTTCCACGTTAATAAAACCCTCAGCAAAAAGAACCTCCAAGAGGCGATGAATGATGCGGTCTATTACCGCGATCAAGTCCGCGCCATGTTCCTTTACGGCGCAGCAACCCTCCGCGAACGCGGTCTTGCCGAGGCATGGTATTGGCACATCCTCACCCGCATTTCTAACATGATCTCCGACATGGACGACGTGCCGGAAGATCTCGTCGAACTTTCAAACGGCCTCGCCGATTTCTATTACGGAAACTTTTCCCTGTTCCAATCCCTGCCCGACTCATGGGCGATTGACCAACTTTTCCCCATCCTTCCCATCCATCGCCTCAACGAGAAACCCAAGCACCGCGCGGTTCTCGCTGACATCACCTGTGACTGCGATGGCAAGATCGACCGCTTCATCGATAAAGAAGACGTCGCGAAAATCCTCCCGCTCCACGAACTCAAACCCGACGAACCTTACTACATCGGAATTTTCCTCGTTGGCGCCTATCAGGAAACCCTCGGTGATCTCCACAACCTCCTCGGTGACACCAACGTCGTCGGCGTCCATCTCGAAAAAGGTAAACCCGTCTACACCCACGAAGTCGAGGGTGATACGGTGGCGGATGTGCTTTCCTACGTGGAGTTCGATCCGAAAGAGCTCGTCTCTAAATTCCGCAATTTTGCAGAAAAAGCCGTCACCGACGGCCGGATCTCGCCGAAAGAGCGCAAAGAAATCATGGATTTGTATCGCGACGGCCTTGGTGGATATACGTATTTTGAGAGTTAGCAAAAAACTTGAAGACAACCAGTAGCGCTCCAAACAATCAGTGCTATGATCCGGAATGTCTTTTAAAATGCTGATCCAAACCATCCCTCTTCTGCTGCTCGCGCTGCTAGTGATCGCGATCCTTATCCCCGCCTGCGCGCCCAATTTCAACAGCGCCGGACGGGTCAAGGAATACAAAACCGTCCTAACTAAAACCCAAAACTCAGCCCCCGGAAGTCAGGAATCGCTCAACGCCTTCACCACGTTTCTTCAAAAAATCGACGATAAATCCTACGTGGAAGCTAACACCGCGAAAGTTTACGCCGCCGATGCGTACCTAAACGACACGCTTGTCACGCATCACGGCCCCGAGCAAATCAAAGCTTATTTCCTAAATACCGCGGATACCATGTCCCAATACCAAATCACAGTGGATGACACGGTCTCATCTGGAGTCGATCACTACGTCCGATGGACCATGGTTTTCGCCGCACCGAAATTGAACAGCGGAAAACCCGTCGAATCCGTAGGCATGAGCCACGTCCGTTTCAACTCCGCCGGACAAGTCATCATGCATCAAGATTTCTGGGATTCCGGCACCAACATCTACGGCCAGCTTCCCGTGTTAGGCGGAATGATCGAATCGATCCGCCGCCGCTTTGAAAAATAAATCCTTCAAACCATGACTCCACGCATCAAAGCATTCACAACCATGATCGGGCACTGGTGGGATTCTGACTACAGAGCTCCCGGCGATCCAGATCCATCGACGCTTCCCGATAAGATTGATTGGCAACGCACTCTACCGTTCATCTTCTTGCACCTCGGATGCTTCGCGGTGATTTGGGTCGGGGTCAGTCCCATCGTGGTCATCACGGCGATCGCGCTCTATTTCATCCGTATGTTTGCGATCACAGGCTTTTATCACCGCTACTTTTCGCACCGTTCTTATAAAACCTCGCGGACTTTCCAGCTAATTCTTGCCATCATTGGAAACACTTCTATGCAACGCGGCTCGCTGTGGTGGGCCGCCACACATCGCCATCACCACAAACATTCCGACGAAGAGGAAGACATCCACTCACCACGCATCAGCGGATTTCTCTGGTCACACATCGGTTGGCTGACCTCAAAACGAAATTTCCCCACCAACTACAATGCTATCCCCGACCTCGTGAAATTTCCGGAATTGGTTTGGCTCAATCGTTTCGATCAAGTCGTTCCCATCGCCTTCGGTATCGTCATGCTCGCCATCGGTTGGGCACTGGAAACATTCGCGCCATCACTCGGCACCACAATGTGGCAGTTCTTCGTGTGGACCTTTTTTATCTCCACTACCGTCCTACTTCACGGCACTTTGTTCATTAACTCCCTCGCTCACGTCTGGGGAAAACGCCGATTCAATACCGAGGATGATTCACGCAACAATTTCTTCCTAGCCCTCATCACCTTAGGCGAAGGCTGGCACAACAACCACCACCGTTTCCCTCACTCCACCCGCCAAGGTTTCCTCCCTCACGAAATCGACCCAACCTACTACATCCTAAAACTCCTCTCAAAATTCGGCCTAGTCTGGGACCTCCGCCCCGTACCCCAAGCCGTTCTGGAAGAAGCCAAAAACAACCCATCCACCTAATTTTCGCTTATCGAGCTTTGCGTCCCCTCTGCGACCTTCGCGACTCTGCGTTGAAAAATTCCAAACCAAAGACCCTGTTTGAAAAACTCCATCGCCATCATCGGAACAGGCATCTCCGGGCTCGCCTGCGCGCATTTCTTGCATCGTCGATTCAATATCACACTCTTCGAAAAAGACCGCCGCATCGGAGGCCATTCTAACACGGTAACCGTTAATGAAAACGGTAAGCAGCTCCCGCTCGATACCGGCTTCATGGTTTACAACGAGGTCACCTATCCTCACCTCACCCAGCTTTTCAAAGAACTCGAGGTAGAAACCAAACCCACGGAGATGTCGTTTTCCGTGCAACATATCCCCGCTGATGTGGAGTTCAACGGCGGCTCGCTCAATCTACTTTTCGCTCAACGCAAAAACCTGTTCCGCGCCCGTTACTGGAAAATGCTGCTCCAGATCAACCGCTTCAATAAAGAGACAGTCGAAGAACTCGCGAATCCAAAATACGGAGATCTCTCACTCGCCGATTACGTGAAAGCCCGAGCTTACGGAGCCGATTTCCTCGATTGGTATCTCGCTCCCATGGCCGCTGCGGTTTGGTCCTCTCCACCAGAACGGATCCACGATTTTCCCGCCAGAACCCTCATGCGCTTCTGGCACAACCACGGTTTCCTCGGACTCGATACCCAACATCCCTGGCGAACTGTAGTAGACGGCTCTCGCCAATACGTCGAAAAAATCACTGCTCCGTTCAAAAACCAAATCGTCACCGGAAATCCCGTGCGCAGCGTGACGGCTGATAACAAAATCATTCTCGACGATGGCAGTGTCCACACCTTCGATCACATCATCTTCGCCTCACACGGCGATCAATCACTTTCTTTGTTAGAATCTCCCACCTCACTCGAAGCCGATATCCTACGCCACTTCAACTACCAACCCAACCGCGCCGTCGTTCACTCCGACCCCCGCTTCATGCCCCGCACCAAACTCGCGTGGGCATCATGGAACTACCGCGTCGAGCCTTCAGGAAAGCACTCCACACATTATTGGATGAACAATCTCCAAGGCGTTTCCGAAAACGAAAACTATTTCGTCTCCATCAACCCATCGGGCGAAATTGCTTCAGACAAAATCCATCACGAACTCGCATACGAGCATCCCATTTTCAGCAGCGCAGCGATCCATGCCCAAGATCGCATCCCCGAACTCAACCTCTCCGGCAAACAAACCAACCGCTTCTATTGCGGCGCATGGCAGCGCTACGGCTTCCACGAAGACGGCATCTGGTCCGCCCACCGCCTCTGTGAACAATTGAACTCGTGGCTGCCGCGTCCCGCGGCAGGCCGTGACAGTGGCGTCTCGCCGCTGTATCCAAACCAATCAACATGATCAGCGGAAATTCCATCTACGAATGCAGCGTGACTCACACCCGCATCTCCCCAAAAAAACACGCGTTCCAATACCGCGTGTTCATGTTCGCCATCGATCTCGATTCTTTCCCGAAAGTCCCCCTGCTTTCCCAAAATCGTTTCAACCTCTTCTCCATCGACAACCGTAATCACATCAACACGGACGAAACTAAATCCATCCGACAAAACCTAACCGCATGGCTTTCAGAAAAAGGCACAGAAATCCCCGCCGACGCGAAAATCATCCTGATCACTTTCCCCCGCGTGCTAGGTTACTCGTTCAATCCCGTTTCTTTCTACTACATCTATCGTAACACAGGAGAACCCATCACCGCCGTCTCTGAAGTCACCAACACCTACCGCGAGATGAAACTCTTCCCACTCGGCGAACCCAACGCCGAAGGTATTTTCAATCACACCGTCCCAAAAAACTTTTACGTCTCCCCCTTCTCCGATCCCAACGACACCTTCCACTTCCGCGTCGGCCAACCCACGGATGACTGGACCATCCACATCGATAACCTAACCGATGCCAAACCTACCCTCCTCTCCGCCATCCGTGGCGAGCAACGCAAACTCACCGCCAGCCGCCTCGCATGGTTTGCCATCAAATATCCTCTCATCTCCCTCTCCATCATCTTCCGCATCCACCTCCACGCCCTTCTACTCTTCCTAAAAAAAATCCCCCACTTCGCAAAATCCACACCGATAAGTAGCTGCTGCGTCTCGCAGCAGGCCGTGCAAGCGGCGTCTCGCCGCGATACCAAACACCCCTAACAATCTCACCATGGAACAAATCTCAAATCAGCAACAACCCCAGCTTTGCGATCCTTTGCGTCCTTCGCGGCTTTGCGTTGAAAAAACCTCTTCTTCATTCCCCGAGCGCATCGTCCTATCCCTCTTCCGCAAATTCACCAAAGGCGGCATCTCACTCACCTACCCCGACGGCCACAGCCTCCACTTCGGCGAAAAAGACGCGCCCATCACCGCGCGAATCACCCTCAACGATCCCGAAGCATTTTTTAAACGCTGCATGTTCTACGGCAACATCGGCATGGGCGAAGCTTACACTGATGGTATTTGGGACACTCCCGATATTGCCGCTGTCATTTCATGGTTCGCGCTCAACATGAATACCCTACAAGGCGACGACACCGATTCCTCAACTCTACCAGGCGTCAACTTCCTCAAAATCATCAACTGGTTCCGCCATCTCAAACGCTCCAACACCATCGAAACCTCGCGACGCAACATCGCCGAGCATTACGATCTCGGAAACGAATTCTATTCGCTCTGGCTCGATGAAACCATGACCTATTCTTCAGCGAAGTTCACACCGAATACTCAAACCCTCGCCCAAGCACAGACCGAAAAATACGATGCGCTCTGCCGCAAGCTCCAACTCAAGCCCACCGACCACGTCCTCGAAATCGGCTGCGGTTGGGGCGGCTTCTCCCATCACGCTGCGGAAAATTATGGCTGCAAAGTCACCGCCGTCACCATCTCCGAAGCCCAAGCCGCTTACGCCCGCGCCCGCATCCAAAAAGCCGAGCTCTCGCACCTCGTGGAAATCCGCATCCAGGACTACCGGCTCATCACCGGCAAGTTCGACAAGATCGCCTCCATCGAAATGTTAGAAGCCGTCGGCCACAAATTCCACGAATCCTTCTTCGCAAAATGCCACGAAGTCCTCGCCACTCACGGCCTGCTGGCCGTGCAATACATCACCGTTCCCGATTGCCGTTACCAATCCCTAACAAAGGGAGTCGATTGGATTCAGAAAGTCATCTTCCCGGGATCGCTTCTGCTTTCCGTCGGACGCGTCAACGAAGTCATCAACAAAACCAGCAACCTCTTCCTATACCATTTGGAAGATCTCGGACTCGACTACGCCCGCACCCTCAGCACTTGGCACGACACCTTTAACGCCAGACTCGAACAAATCCGCCCACTCGGTTTTGACACCCCATTCATCCGCACCTGGAACTACTACCTCAAATACTGCGAAGCCGGCTTCGCCACCCGCAACATCTCCGTCGTCCAAGCCGTCTACACCCGACCGAATAACGTGGCGGCGGATTGCATCCGCCATGGCTAATTATATTATACCTAACCCATCATCCTGTAGAAAAGCGGCAAAGCATCTACTTCCTAATCAGCCAAACCTCCAAGGTTCATTCCGCTTTCCAAGCTCCGGTTTCTGGTCTCTGGTATCTCGAATCGAATTTCTTCATGAGCCTAAACCCAGATAGCCGCTTCTACCGCTGGGTGATTCGCCCCATCGTGAACCAGCTCAAGCAAGGCACCTCTCCAGAAAAACTTTCTTGGAGCGTGTCCCTCGGCGTCACCCTCGGCATATTTCCTATCTTGGGAAGCACCTCTCTCGTGTGTCTCATCATCGGTCATTTATTCCGACTCAACCAACCCATCCTCCACCTTTTCAAAACCTTCACCTATCCGCTACAACTCATCCTCATCCTTGTTTACATCCGACTCGGCCAACAACTCAACGGCGTCCCCCTGAACAAATTTTCCATTCCCCAAATGCTCGGCCAGTTCAAAGACGACCCCGCCCAATTCGTCCGCGACTTCGGCATGGCCGCTCTATACGGCATAGAGGCATGGGCGATCAGCGCGATCATCCTCATCCCCATCCTCTATTTCATCTCCCTTCCTATCCTCAAAAGTTTGTTAGAAAGACTAGCTAAGACGCGTGCGAGGTAGCGCCTCATGAAACAAGGAATACTAACCGCGAATGAACGCGAAGGGACGCGAATAAAGAGGATGATCATGAGGATATCTAGGGGATAAAATTTATTTAGACCCATTGCCAAAAATAATTTCCGAAACTCGCATAAAAAGACTGGTACGACTGTTTGAATTCGTACAAACTAGCGAATCTCACGTCCGCACCAACTTCCCAATGCTGAGAATTGCTCGATTGAAGAACTCGAGCAGGC
>JANPJY010000092.1:0-51895 GCA_031425735.1 Akkermansiaceae bacterium
CGCCGCTACCCACTGCGGAAAAACCCGATTTTCTAACATGGGATCTGGATCCAGACGAAGCGGTGCCATGGAACGAAGTGCTCGGCGCCGCGCTCCTATTGCGCGATTATTTGGCGGAGCACGGCCTGACTGCAATGGTCAAAACTTCCGGCGGCAAAGGGTTACACATCATGCTTCATTTGAAACGCACGCAAGAGTGGGAAGTGATGAAAGCTTTCACAAAAGCAGTGGCCGCCGCCGTAGCAGCATTGAATCCGAAACGCTTTACCATCACTTCGTCGAAATCAAAGCGGGCTGGCAAGATCTACATCGATTGGCTGCGCAACGGTCGCGGTGCCACATGCGTCGCTCCTTGGGGCCTCCGCGCGAGACCGGGCGCGACTGTCTCCATGCCGATCGATTGGGACCAACTACCGGAAATTGTAGCCGCAGGATTCAATATCCATGAGCCTCCGCTCCGTCCCACCGAGTGGGTGAAACTCAAGCCCCAAACCGTTTCCACCAAGGTACTCAAAAAATTAGGTGTCATCTAACAGGACAAGCCTAAGATTCGCTAAACCGATATCTGCCAGCGCCATGAAAGGCTAACGGTCAGTCTTAGAATTCGACTGGAACCCCGATGTGTTTTCGGGTGATTCTCTCTGGCGAAGAAAGATCATTAGAGTGACGATCACTAGCACTGCAAGGAACTCATTTTGCCAGTTTTCAATCTCCCAGTTTTCTCCCATGTCCTGTAAAAATGGTCCGCTATGAAGATAATTATTGAACGCGAGCTTCGGTCCCGTGGTCATTTTTAATTCATCGTTGTCGACGTGCCAACCTCTCGCCACTTGAAAGCTCCAGAATACTAAGCTTAGCGTTGCCAGAACCAGTGAATGCACATTGTTGTGTAAGAACTTGCTCATACTCGAGAATTTGCGGCCGCGAAAAGGTCTCCCTCCATCGTCATTAACGCCATAGCCATTTCTTTTTCCTCTGCCAGCAGCTCGCTGAGAGCCGCCGGTTCGCTCTTCAGCCCCAGTCTTCCGGAAAGGAGGGTGGTGAATTCATAAGCTGCCATCTCGTAGTATTCGATGCGAAGGCAGTGCGCGATCATCATCAGATCGCGAGTTTGTGGAGATGGCACTGCTTCGAGGTGGCCGGTGCCACCTTCAATCAATCCCGCCATCGCCTTGCATTTGTCATCCCCAGGCGATTCCCCATGCCGTTTGAAGATCGCGGCGATTTCTGCGATCTGGTTACAATTCTGATGTGCATGTTTCGTCATCAGATCGCGCAATTCCCAGCTAGTGCACAATGTCACAAGGTGCGGCATCGACACGCAAAGTTGTATCTCCATGCTGTAGATGTCACGGAGTTGATCGAAGAAAAGTTCGCGTGGGGTTTTAACGATGGGGTTCATGTATAAGGAAAAAATGTTTGAGAAATATTATAATTACTAATTAGCTATAAATCCTATGGGGTGTAACCCTAGAACTTAAGCAATAACTGACGGGTTAGTTCCTTTGCATTTCTAACAGCACATACATCACGATCGTTGTTGAAATAGGCCCACACGCGTTTGCAGCCTGAATCATGGATGCGCTTGACCCACTCGGCTATTTCTTCAGCCGTGTAATCATGTCGATACCATTTGGTTAAGCCGTGGAAGCGGATGTAAACTTCATCGGACGTGCAGATGAGTTCATCGGGCAGTTTAGGCGCGCTGCAGGAACAGAAAATGATTCCGCTTTTTCGAAACGCAGTATACACCTTTTCGTTCCACCAACTTGCGTGACGGAACTCAACCACGTTGCGTCTGTGCGGCTCTAACTGACCTACAATACTTTTCAAGCGAGCTGGCGTGTAACTGTAACTAGGCGGCAACTGGAATAACAAACAGCCCATGCGTTCGCCCAATACATCAGCGATAAATCCAAAATCTTTGACCAGCGTTTTGGTTCGAGTGAACCGTTTCACATGAGTGATCAGCTCGCTCACTTTCACGGTGTAAATGAAATCATTTTCCTCCGCCTGCTTTAACCAAGTATTGACGGTGTTCACTGTCGGCCATGAATAGAATGGTGCATTCAGTTCTACGGTCGGAAAATTCGCTGCATAGTGCGCGAACCAATCTTTGGTGGTTAAAGGTTCAGGGTAAAATGCCGCTCGCCAATGCCAGTAGAACCAACCCGAGCATCCCACATAATATGTAGGGAGATCCGTGTTTATTTCCTGTGAAGGAATCGACGCGGCAAGCCGAGCCGTATGCATTTTCTCAGCTCTCCCAACATTGGCAATGCGCTGATTAGCCCGACGTTCGAGCTTCTTTGCCCGACGTTCTTCGGGGGTCACGAGATTGGCCTTCATATTTAAAATACCTTAGCCTTTACTCTTGGTAGCCCAGATGGGGGCTTTCCCGACCCAATGGCAGACTAAAATTAAAAGAGTAGGAGCATACCCCATTGAGAGGAATACGATCATTTGTTAGATATTGGTTCATCATCCAAGAACCCAAAAAACATGAAATGACTGCCGATACTCTACAGGATGTAATCATCATCGGCGGCGGACCTGCTGGGCTCAGTGCTGCCACGTTGCTCGGCCGTTGTTTGAGGAAAGTGGTCATCTGCGATGCGGGTCGGCCTCGCAACGAACGTTCTCCAACCATGCATGCCTTCCTCGGTTTTGATGGCATCAGCCCACAAAAGTTTCTCCGACGTGCACGCAAGCAGCTTGAGAAATATGAAACGGTTTCATACGTGAAAACCACGATCGGTCAGGTCAACCGTGAGGGCACGTTTTTCTTAGTCCGTGATAGCGAAGAGAGGATCTGGAAATCCAAATCTGTTTTGCTGGCCACCGGACTCGTGGATCATCTGCCTGACGTTCCTCATATCGATATCTATTACGGCACTTCAGTTCATCATTGCCCGTATTGCGATGGTTGGGAAAATCGTGGCAAGGTGCTTGGGGTCATCGGTGTAGATGAAGCTGCCACGCAACTCGCCTTGGAGTTGCGCCTTTGGAGTCATGAGGTGATTTTATTTACGCATGACTCTGATGATACAGAACTTCCTTCGCTTTCAGGCATACGATTTGTTAGAGGTAAAATCGACGGCTTGCACAGTATCGAGGGTATTGAAAAACAACTCGAAGCGGTTTCACTAGAGAACGGCGAGCGGATCGGCTGTGATGCGCTCTTTTTCTCCCCGCATCAAGCTCAGCATTCATCGCTCGCTCAGCGGCTCGGTTGCCGAGTCGATGGGCTTAGCGTTAACTGCGACTCAGAGGGTTGCACCGAAGTTTCCGGTCTCTTCGTTGCGGGAAATGCTACCAAGGGTATCCAGATGGCCATCGTCGCTGCTGCGGAAGGTCTCGTTACTGGAGCCGCAATCAACGACTGGCTGTTAGATTTCGATGCCTCACATCCTGCAATATGAAAAATCCCGACGATTGGTTTCGAAAAGAAGCTCCGCTGACTCATCGCTTCGCTATTTATCTACCGAGTTGCCAAAAGGACGGACAACCCATCGACGGATTTGAGGGGCTTGCGGATTCCACTTCACACATGTTGTGCGATCTGTTTGGAGGCGTCACTGTTTACCCGGCGAAGGGACTTTATCAAAGAGAATCTGGGACACCGCAAAGCGAGGAAATTTTGGTTCTGGAAAGCTTCTGCGACAATGAGGGGTGGACGCGAAAATCCGCCTTCCTCCATGCATGGGCTAGCGTCCTTTCGGCGCTACTCCGACAGGAGAGCATCGCATGTTCCATGGATGGCAACATGAGTTTTGTGTTACCGGGACAGCTTCCAGCCGATGAACCGGACATGAACCATCCCGATGCGATGATGCGTTTCGTAACGGCTTACATGAACGATGATACGGCAGTTATGAAATGGATAGACGAAGGTGGCAGCGTAAATCCTTAGAAACGCTTATTTCGTCACTTGTTCAATGGGTTCTGTTAGAGTCTTGAGTCTTTCGATGATTTGCTTGCCTAATTCAGCTTCTTTGATTCTACGCTCTTCGTTGAAAGCCGCGGCGTCGACGCTGGCTTTTTTATCGACTGCATTGGCAATGATTGCAGGGTCTTCAACTTCTGGGTAGTCCCAAGTGTCGGTGCGGAAGCTCTGTAGAGGAAGCCAGGGTTTGCCGCTGATTTTCAGGTTGCCCAGAGGACATACGGCCCATGCGTAACGCACGGCTTTGGGTTCTTTGACAAGAGGGCTCCAGACACGGATCGTTGTGGTGTCGCTAGCTTGGGCGTTACTTCCGGGCTTTTTGCCTTTCAGCAAAGGAAAGCGTGCATGAGCCATGTGAAATTTTCCGTCTTCACCGGCGATTGAAAAACCTTCGATGATAGGTGACCAGTCATCCGGCATGACGGATTTGTCGAATTTCAAAATCATCATATCGCTTTGTGGCTCGGCGGAGAGGAGATTGGTGCTTTCCCACTCGACTTTCGCCCCATAGATTTGGTTGAGGGCCCAACGCGCTGCGCGCTCGCCGTGCTCGCGTTTCTTGGTTGGGTGCAAGCCAGGGATTTGAACGTCATATGCTGGGAGAAATGCGGTATTTTTTGGATCGCCGATATCGGCCAATCCCAAACGCTGCGCCTCGTAGATGAAGGGAGATCCGCCTAAAGCCATGATTTCGAAGTTCTCTGCGTTCTGAGATTCAGCGCCGCCGCAGCCACTGATCACGCCGACAGGTAGTGCGGGGTCTTTGAAATCCTCGCGCCAGCCTTCGATCATGAGTTTCATGAGAGCTCGGTAGCGTTTTGGTCGACAGTTACCACCGAGTGTGTTGTTGAAACCTTGGTGGAAAAGCACGCCTTTGATGTTGTAGCCTTTGAATACACCGAACATGCCGTGGTGGATGCTGCCCATATCGCTGGCGCTTCTTCCGGGGATATTCCATGAGGTTAGATTGTCGCCGTTCACGGGTTTTTTCGGCCATTCTGATTCTGGTAATTTTTTGGCCTTTGCTTTTGCGAGTTGGTTGTCCCACGTTTTTAAAGAGGCAGCTTCCAAATCGAATTCTGCAATTTTTTGCTTCATGTAATCCGCGTAGCGTTTGGTGAGTGGATGTTCGTCAAACTTGTGGCTGGGGACAATGGCCTCGATCGATGCACCGCCGCGGGAGTTTTTGATAATGCCGATGGGGATGCCTAACGACCTTTGAATTCTAGAACCGAAAACATAGCCGATGGCGGAAAAATTGAGTGAAGTTTCAGGATTTGAAACGGCCCATCCCTGAGTCTCAATTTTTTCTGCAGGGATGTCATCCTGCGGCACAGATTGTTCGTTTGGAGAGATCGAGAAGAAACGCAGCAGTGGGAGATTAGATTGAGCTGACTCGATGTCTTCCTCCTGCACGGCCTTGAGCGCATAAGCCATATTACTTTGGCCAGACATGACCCAAACGTCTCCGACGACGATGTTGGACATTTCCACTTTCTCATCGCCAGCAGTGACGACCATGGTCTGTGGTTCCGCGCTGGCCTCGCGAGCAGGAAACGTTACTTCCCAACGACCCTTTGCGCCTGTGGCTTTGGCTTCCGCTTGGTCTTTGCCTAACTGCACCCTGACCGTTTTTTCAGGTGTGCTCCAGCCCCAGATCATGATGGGCTTGTTGCGCTGGAGAACCATGTTGCTGGCGAAAATGGCATGCACCTTCAACTTCGTGGCCGGCGCGGTCTCCTGGCCGGGGCTCAGAGTAGAAAGTGAAGCTATGACGATTCCTGTGAGCAAAACCAGGGGGCAAATGCCCGCTTTCAGTGTGTAGAGGTATTTCATGATGGATGGTTTTCGGCGATCATTCGCATCGATATTACCTTTGAGTTCCATCAGATCTCTCGGCTGATATTTAAAATCTGATTTTCTCGATAGAGAATGATTCAATATTCTCTCGCGACTTTTCCAATCTACTCGGGTTTTCACTAGACTATGAAAACTCAAATTTTAAGTTTCGCTGTGCTTGTTGGTCTAATTACAGGGATTTTCGCCGAGGAGGCCGCAAAGCCACTGGTATCTCTAACGGTGAAACGCCACGTGCTCGGCACCGATAAAGATGATAGAGGGCCACACTCAGAATCCAGAGATAAGGAAATGACTCTGAGAGTGGAAATTAAAAATCTAAGCAACGCCATTCTTGAAGGTGCTGAACTGACAGGGGACGTGTTGATCAACCGAGCCGGCGAAGAGAAAGAAAGAATCGTTAAAGAAGCGCTCAAATCCCTCAAACTCCCCCCGATGAAACCCAATGAAAATCTTACCGTCGAGCTCGGTACATTTACTTTGAGAAAAGTTGAGTGGCATCGCCGTACCTTTGAAGAAACCCTCGAAGAGTGGAAAGTCGTCTGCAAAAAAGGCGAGACCAACATTGGCCAAAACGTAAGCGACAAAAAATACGATGCTCTAGTGAAAGAGATTAAGGAAAACAGAGAAGAGGCGATTGAAGATGGGAAGATCGATGAAAGGAGAGAGGCTTTCAAACGCAGAAAAGATTTCCATAAATTGCGCGAATGATTTGAAAAGATCGATTGTCCTTCATCCGCTATTCCTTTACTAAATAGCGGATGAAAATCCGAATCCTCAAGGTGCTTGTGCTGCTGGTCTCCATTTCTGCAGCGTCGGTTTTGGTATGGAATGCTGCGCGGGATCAGAAGCCAAAGGGAACACAGAAAAAGCCAGCGGCCAAAATTGAATCGCGTGAGGTTAGCGACGTTGTTGAAAATCCGTTTCAACCCAAAGTTACTGATGCGGAAGCCAAAGCTAAACGAGAGATACTCATGAATTCTTCGAAATCGGCAATCATGGTGAGTGATGATGAGGTTAGAAAAATGCTTGAGCAGCCGGTTGGGATAGTGAAACCCCATCTGATGCATTCTTCAAAGTCCATCATTATGCCAGTGTTCGGTAAAAGTGACATGGAGAAAATCATCGAGGGAGAGAAACAAGCGCCGAACACCGAGGGTGAGACTGCCCCAATCGATGAAGAAGAAAAATGATCAAAGACATTCTCTATAGTTTAGTCGCTTCGTTGTTGAGTTTGGTGATTTTATGTATCGTCTTTTCGCCATTGGAAAAATGTTTTCCTGCAAATGTGCAACAACGCATCTTTCGTCCGGCGTGGCTGACGGATCTGTGCTTTTTTCTTGGTCAATACTTGCTTTGGGGAGGTTTGGTATTTGGAGCTCTGGCATGGTGCGGGCCTTGGTTGAGTTTAATCGTGCCCGCAGATTTTCGAGCAATGATACATGCGCAGCCATGGTGGTTGCAGGCATTCGAAGTCATCCTGATAAGCGATTTCTTTATCTATTGGGGACATCGCATCCAGCATCGCGTGCCATTTCTCTGGCGCTTTCACGCGGTGCATCACAGCGCGGAACATCTGGATTGGTTGGCGGCGCATCGCGAACATCCGTTGGATACAATTTACACGGTCGGTTTAATTAACCTTCCGGCATTTCTGTTAGGTTTCGATCTCGCGACGCTCGCGGGTTTCACCGCATTTCGTGGAATCTGGGCGATCTACATTCACTCAAACGTGCGACTCCCGCTCGGGCCCTTGCGGATGTTGATAGGCGCGCCGGAACTGCATCATTGGCATCATGCCAAAGAACGCTTTGCGGGAAATTACGCTAACCTCTCTCCGTTAATGGACATTATGTTCGGAACCTATCGCCATCCCGGCCACGAACCCGCCGAGCTCGGGCTCGCCGAGCCGTTTCCTAAAAGCTATCTCGGACAGTTGATCCACCCGCTGTTGCCTAGCAGGAAAAAATCCCGAGAAGCAAAGGCTAAGATAGGTTCCAGCTAAATTTACCACAATGGGAGTGAAACGGACATGGACGAACAAATTCTCAATTCCTGAGTCTCTGTGGTAAAGAGCACTGTCTTTCAAATCGAATTCCGGATCCCAGGTTCATCAATCTTTCACTCAAGCTTCATCAAGCATTCACATTTACATGCTGGGATACTGGCATGAAAGAATATGATGTTGCGATTATTGGAGGAGGATTTGCAGGTTTGGCATGTGCAAGAAAAGCGGCCAGCCAAGGAATGAGAACTGTGGTGCTTGAGAGAAAAGCTAATTTAGGAAGCAACATTCGTACAACAGGAATTTTAGTCAAAGAAGCCGCAGACCTTTTAAACCTGCCGCCGCATCTAGGTAAAAGCATAGGAGGAGTGCGCTTGTATTCACCAAACGGAAACTCCATCGATCTATGTTCGCCGGGCTATTCATTTGTTGCGACGGACACGCCGGGGATGATGCGTTGGCTCGGGCGGCAAGCGGAGTGGGCTTGGGCGGATATTCGTTTGTCGCAGAATGTTTCTGAGTTCTATCAGAAAAATGGGAAAATACAAATACCTGAAGCAGGTGTGCAAGCGCGCTATCTTGTAGGTTGTGATGGTGCTCGCTCTTCTGTCGCGAGACGATTCGGCCTTAGTTCGAACCAACAATTTCTGATGGGAGTAGAGGCAGAATATGAGGGAATTGAGGGGCTGGATCCGGATCGTCTCCACGTGTTTTTGGATTCCGAACTCGCTCCGGGCTACATAGGTTGGATCGTTCCCGGGGTAGGGGTCCAGCAGGTTGGGATCGCGGTGCGCCAGCCACACAAGCCCAACCTCGCTAAGTTTGAGGCAAAAATGCACAAGTGGTTTGATTTCAGCAAAGCAAAGGTGATTGGCCGACGTGGCGGATTGATTCCATGTGGTGGAGTTGTTAGAAAATGGCATACAGATCAAGTGATGCTGCTTGGCGATGCGGCGGGTATGGTTTCACCTCTGACCGCCGGAGGCATTTATCCTTCGATAGAAATTGGACTGCAGGCGGGTCATGCGATCAGTGAGCATTTGAAGGGAAGGCTTGATCATCCTGCCGCAGAGCTCCTCGATATGATGCCGAATTATCGCTTCAAAGGTATGATGCGTTGGTCCATGGACCATCTCACTCCGCCGAATTTCACGTATAACATCGCTCTCCGCAATCCGGTGTTCCGTCGCGTTGCGCAGATTCTATTTTTCCATCACCGTGGCTTACTTTGCCCCAAAGCATGGAAGGAAATCTTTTTTATGAATGAGAAACACCCACAAATCGCGCGATAGATTTCACCAAGAAATCCCTTTGAGCGCTTTGTAGGATTCGTACGCCATGAACCCCATGAAGATGGGCAGTAGCATGCCGACTTTAAAGACCAGCGCCAGAACCGCGATCAACACCGCGACGCACATAGAAATTTGTAGGGTAAGCCGAATACGCTGCGGCCCTAGCATCGTTTCCAACAACCTCCCGCCATCCATCGGTAGCACGGGCAGAAGGTTCAATATCGCCCAAGCAAAGCTGATCAGACACAAGGTGGTGAAGAAATATTGTCCTCTCTCGCTGATTCCATCCACTTGTTTGATCAGAATCAAAACCGCCACTCCCAGCAAGATCTGGATGGCCGGACCTGCCGCAGTAATAAGAAAACTTTGGAGTCGGCTGAGACGTCCGCCTCCACTGTAGGCGGCATATCCCCCAAACGCTTGCAGTACAATCTCGACCTGTTTGCCGTAATGCTTCGCCGTCAGGGCGTGTCCGAGTTCATGGACGAGGATGGAAATAAACCCCGCGAGCATGAACAACAGCAGGTAGAAAAGCTCTTCTTTGGTATCGGCACGAAGCACTCCGCCAATAAATGCCATCGTCACCCAAAACCATGGCAGCACACGGATTGGGATATTGAATAAGGAAAATTGTATCATCTGGGACACTGGTAGCGCATGAGAAAACCAAACGCAATTAAGATGAATCCCGCGCCGCAGGCTCTGTACTGCTGGGATTATTCCCAGCTTTCACGAAGCGCGTCGATTATCGGAGCGCGAAGTAACAACCCGTTTCCTCGTGTGGTATAACCAACCCTAAAAGCTGCGGATCACCGCAGCAGTCCAAAGCCTGCGGCTAAAAATACGCCATTTCGACAGAAACCCGTGTTTTACGCGGAATTTGAAACCTGAATTCCTGCAACTTGTGAAAATTTCTTTAATTTTCGATTGTCTTACCGTTAAAAATCATCCAACTTCCCGCTCCATTTCCAATTTTATGAGCAAGCAACAACTCGACGGCGCGCAAGCCCTCATCAAAACGCTCGACGATCTCGGCATCGAATACATCTTCGGATATTCCGGCGGTGCGGCGATTCCCATCTTCGATGCCCTTGAAACTGTCAAGACCAAGATGAAATTCATCCTCGTCCGTCACGAGCAAGGCGCCGTCCACATGGCCGATGGTTATGCGCGTGCAACGGGTAAACCAGCAGCAGTGTTGGTAACTTCCGGCCCGGGTGCAGGAAACACCGTTACAGGTTTGATGACCGCGATGATGGATTCCGTTCCAATGATCGTGATCTGCGGCCAGACCGTGACGTGGATGCTCGGCAAAGACGCTTTCCAAGAAGCCGATATCTTCGGCATCACCATTCCTGTCGTGAAACACAACTGGTTGGTGAAAGATACCAACTCGCTGCCACGCGTTGCTCGTGAGGCGTATCACATTGCTACCACGGGTCGCCCGGGTCCGGTGCTCATCGATGTCCCGAAAGATATTTCACAAGGACCTTTCAGCGGAGAGATGAATCCCGAGTTCAATCTTCCTGGTTACGATCCTTCGGCGGATTTTAATATCTGCAAAGACTCGATCAAAGCAGCATCTGAGCTCATCGCGAGTGCCAAGCGCCCCGTGATTCTTGCCGGTCAGGGTTGTATGATTGCTCGTGCGGATAAAGAGCTCATGTATCTTGCAGAAACTCTCGATTGCCCAGTCACCAGCACGTTGCTTGGCAAAGGAGTTTTCCCAGAAAACCATCCGCTTTCGCTTGGAATGTTGGGCATGCACGGTACCGCCTATGCAAACAAAGCGATGATCGAGTGCGACCTTCTCATCAACGTCGGCTCACGTTTTGACGACCGCATCATCGGCCAGCCATCGAAATTCTGCAAAGACGCCAAAATCATCCACATCGATATCGATCCCGCAGAGGAGGCGAAAATGATCAAGCCGGATGTGATGATCGTCGGTGATGCCAAAGCGGCACTAACAGAAATCAACGAAAAAATTTCCAAAGTAAAACATCCCGAGTGGATTGAGAAACTCAATGGTTACAAAAAGAAATACCCATTGAGTTATAAGAAACAAGGCGGCTTGCGCATGCAGCAGGTCATCGACGAGCTCTATGAACTCACTGGAGGCAATGCGATCGTTTCTACCGATGTCGGCCAGCATCAAATGTGGGCGGCGCAGTTCTACAAAAATCACGAATCCTATCATTGGCTTTCGTCCGGTGGTGCCGGAACCATGGGCTTCGGCTTCCCAGCCGCAATCGGCGCGCAACTCGCGCATCCGAAAAAAACCGTCATCTCCATCTCGGGTGATGGTGGTTTCCAAATGACCTTGTTCGAACTCGCTACCGCTGCGATCCATAAACTGCCGGTGAAAATCGTGGTTCTCAACAACCATTACCTCGGCATGGTGCGCCAATGGCAGGAGCTGTTCTATGAAGACCGCACCTCTGGAGTGGACCTCGTCGGAAACCCAGATTTCTGCAAACTCGCCGCAGCATACGGCATCCCTTCCGTTTACATCAAACGTCCAGCGGATGTGACCAAGCAGTTAGAAAAAGCCCTCGCGTATAACGATGGTCCTATCCTCATCCACGCAGAGTGCGTGAAGACGGATAACGTTTTCCCGATGATCCCTGCTGGCGCAGCCCTCGAGGACATGATTACCGAAGCGCCGAAAACCCGCATGGCAAAACCGATCGGTTCCACGTGAGTGCCGAGTGAGCAGTGATCAGCAAAATACCACTCACCGCTCACATCCCATCCACCTCTTAACAACGCTGATCACTGCTCACTGATCACTTTCCACTTCCATGAAAACCATCACTACTACAGACACTCCCGTCGCAACAAATTCTAGCGGTTCCGGTCACACGCTTTCCATCCTCGTGAATAACCAACCAGGTGTGTTGATGCGTATTTGCCAAGTCTTCTCACGCCGCGGTTTCAACATCGACTCCCTCGTTGTCTCCCAAGGCCGGGATCCTTCCTTTTCACGCATGACGATTGGTATCTCTGGCGATCCCGCTGGCCTCGATCAAATCATCAAGCAGGTGAACAAACTCATCGATGTCATTCATTGCTTCGAGCACACCAGCATGGACTCGGTAACGAAGGAAATGATCTTGATCAAAATCCTTTGTTCGAAAGACGAACGTTCCGCTGCCTTGCAGATCACTGAACACTTCGGTGGAAAAACCGTCGATATCACACCTACTTCGATGGTCGTCATGATCAACGGCGACAGCCCGAAAGTTGACGCTGCGATCGCGATGTTTTCCCAATACGAAATCATCGAAACTGTTCGCACCGGCAAAGTCGTCATGGCTCGCGGTGAACAGCCAACCTAATTTTTTCTATCGATGATTTTACCCATCGTCCAATACGGTGATCCCGTCCTGCGCCAGCAGTGCCGACCCATCGTGTCGGTCGATGCTGCGATCCATGAGCTCGCAAAAAACATGATCGAGACCATGATCGATGCCAATGGCGTCGGCCTCGCCGCACCACAAGTCGGGGTAGATCTTCAGCTTGCCGTGGTCGATGTCTCGCACGATCCCGAATGCATTTCCTTTCTCAAAGTAAACGGAAAGCATGCCGAGCTCTCGGAAATCATGCCGCTCGTTTTCATCAATCCAAAACTCGAATACGGTCAGGAAAAGGATATCGATTTCGAAGGCTGCTTGAGCATCGAAGGCATCCGCTACGAAGTCCGTCGACCCGCCGCCGTCAAAGCGACCCTTGAACTACTCGACGGCAGCATCCTAGTCATCGAAACCGACGGCCTATTAGCCCGCGCCCTCCAACACGAGATCGACCACCTCAACGGCGTCCTCTTCGTAGATCGCCTTTCAGCTGTGGGAAAAGTCAGCGTTAAGAATCGGTTGAAGAGATTGTTGGGCAACTAAGGAGAGGGGATATATTGGACCGCGTGACTCCAGTCGCGCATTCTGAACAAGCGCGAGTGGACTCGCGCGGTCCGTTTTAAAGCTACTTCGCCGCCTCTTTCAGCTCTTTGAAACGCATCCGCATCTCGGTGAGCTTCTCAGCAAACTTCTCATCTCTCGCTAAATCATTTTGCTCCAACGGATCTTCCGTGATGTGAAACAACTGTTCGTAATCGTGCTCTGGCCAGTAGAAATATTTCCAATCTTTTCTAACAAGAGCTTGTGAGGCTGGGATGAAATTCTTGTTCTTACCATTTGGATGTTCGTAGAAAAATTCTTTGCGCCAATCGGTGATGTTTTCTTTGAGGTAGAGTTCGGACATGTCCCGACCTTGCATGACTTTCGGTGGCTCTAAGTCGGCGAAGCGAAGAATAGTCGGTGCGAGATCCACATTGAGTGTGAACTCATCATTCATCGTGCCGCGTTTGCTCGCGTCCATGCGCGGATCGCGGATAATGAGAGGCACGCGGATGCTTTCTTGATATGGATACCATTTGTCGGCGAGTCCGTGCTCGGCGTGAAAGTAGCCGTTATCGGTGGTGAAAATAATCAAGGTGTTATCGTAAATTCCCTGACGCTTGAGCTCGGCAATCAGATTCCCGCAGGTTTCATCCACCTCGGTGGCAAGGCGGTAATAATTTTTCATCATGGTCTGGAATTTCTCCGGCGTATCGAAGCGCCATGTCCAACGATTCCGGCTTTCATTTTCCGGATTGTGAAGAAATTTCGGTAACCTGCGATACGCTTCGTCATTTGCCGTCGCCGGGATTGGTATGGTGACATCTTGATAGAGTGCTTTGCTTTTTTCCTGGGGAAGATACTGTAGAGGATTGCCGTCTTCCGCATGGGTCGCAAAAAATGCGAGTGTTAGAACGAAGGGCTTGTCCGAGGCTCGCGTTTTGAGAAACTCCATCGCGTCGTTTTCGTTTTTCTGAGTAACGTGGATTTTTCCGCCGTCAGGAGTTGGATGATAATGGGTCGAGTGATACATGCGGCCAAAATCAAACTGCTCTTGAGGAAATTTTCCATTATGCCACTTGCCGATGTGGCCAGTGTAGTAGCCATTCGCCCGCATGATGCCGGGATAGGTGTCGCTCCATGGTTTTCTGAGTTCTTTAAAATCGGTTGAACCATGACGGGACATCCATTGTCCCGTGAACAAGGTCGCGCGACTAATCCCGCAGATCGAGGTCGTGACGCAGTTGTGGGTGAAACGAATACCGTCCTTGGCCAAAGCATCGAGGTTTGGAGTTTTCACAATCGGATTTCCCGCAGCGCCCAACGTGTCGAACCGCCAGTCATCAGCAAACAGAATGAGGACGTTGGGTTTTTCGGGTGCCGCGTGCAGACTGCTGATAAACGCCAGCGCGGCGGCGATGAAGGGGAAAAGTTTCATGATCATTGAAACGGAGTTTTGGTGGTTATCATTTCAGTGTCGATCAAAAGCATTTCTCGCCTCGACTCGCTGGGCGTGGAAATCCAAGATTTCCGCATGAATCCATCGATGCCGAAACTCCGCGAAGCGATTGCTTATTGGTTGAAGCTTGGGCTGATCAGTTTCGGTGGGCCAGCGGGGCAGATTGCCATCATGCATCGGGATCTGGTGGAGAAGAAAAAGTGGATTTCCGAAAGTCATTTTCTACATGCGCTGAATTTCTGCATGCTGCTGCCCGGCCCGGAAGCGCAACAACTTGCGACGTATCTCGGTTGGCGGCTGCATGGTTGGCGCGGAGGTTTAGCGGCGGGGGCGTTATTTGTTCTGCCTTCCGCATTGATTCTTTTCGGGCTGAGTTGGCTCTACATGGAGCATGGAGAAATTCCTTGGTTGAAGGCCATTTTTTACGGACTCCTGGCCGCCGTCATCGCGGTCATTCTCTCGGCTGTGATTCGCATCGGCGGGAAAACGCTGCGCAGCGGATCGCTTTGGGTGATCGCTGCCCTGTCATTTATCGGAATTTATTTTTACGATATCTCGTTCGTCATCATCATTTTCGGAGCGGCGATTTTTGGTCTGCTCGGACATCAAATCTTTCCGAAACAATTTCCAGCCGGGAAAGGTCATGGTTCTTCATATGAGGAAAATGAAGATGGTTTTCTAACACTTCCGCCTTCGCAGAAAGCAACATGGGCAAGGAGCTTCATCATCCTGTTGGTTTGCATTCCGTTGTGGGTGCTGCCGATCCTTGGGCTTGGTTTGTGGTTGGGTTGGCAGAGCACGCCCGTTGCTCAAGGCGTGTTTTTCAGTAAAGCCGCGCTCGTCACCTTCGGCGGCGCGTATGCGGTGTTGCCTTATGTCGCGCAGCAAGCCGTCGAGAATTTCCATTGGCTCACACATCCACAAATGATGAGTGGACTCGCCCTCGCGGAAACGACCCCGGGGCCGTTGATCATCGTGCTGCAATTCGTCGGCTTCGTCGGTGGTTGGCAAAATCCCGGGAGCTTCAGTCCGCTGGCCGCCGCAAGTATCGGTGCGTTCATCACGACTTGGGTGACGTTTGTGCCGTGTTTCTTGTTCGTATTTCTCGGCGCGCCTTACGTTGAGGGATTGCGCGATATGCCACGCATCGCCGCCGCTCTAACAGCTATCACCGCAGCCGTCGTCGGCGTGATCCTCAACCTCGGCGTCAAATTTTCCATCCATGCCATCTCACCAGAAAAAGGTGATTTCGACCTCTACGTCGCCGTAGTCGCTGTTGCCGCTTTCCTTGCGATGTGGCGTTTCAAAATCCCGTTCACCACCGTCCTCGGTGCATGTGCGGTGCTCGGCTTGGCTTCGATGTGGTGGAAGTGAAGCTTTCCTCCGCTCCCTCCGTTTAAATCTTTCCTCTCGGGCCTTCCTTGGTAGTTGAACTTTGAAACTTGAAATTTAAAGTCCCCGCATGCGCACCCTCATCAAGCACGTCCTCGCCCGAACGGAACCTACCGATACTTTAGTGGTTGCGGGATGGGTGCGTACGCGACGGGACTCAAAAGGGTTTTCATTTATTGAGCTCAACGATGGTTCGTGTTTGGGAAATCTTCAGATCATCGCGGATGCGGGGATTCCGGGTTACGAGGACATTTTTAAAATGGCGACCGGTGCTTCAGTGAATGTTTCTGGGAAACTCGTGGCATCGCCGGCGCAAGGCCAGGACTGGGAAATGCAGGCAACCGAGATTCGCTTGATCGGCGAAGTGCCGGAAGATTATCCGCTGCAGAAAAAAGGCCACTCGCAGGAATTCCTACGCTCGATCGCTCATTTGCGTCCGCGCACGAATTTGTTCGGAGCCGCGTTTCGGATTCGCTCGCGCATGGCGTTTGCAATCCATCGCTTTTTCCAAGAGCGCGACTTTGTTTATGTCCACACGCCGATCATCACTGCCAGCGATTGCGAGGGCGCGGGCGAAATGTTTCGAGTCACCACTTTACCGGACAGCCAAATCTCCAAAGACACCGAGGATTTCTTCGGCAAGCGCGCTTACCTCACGGTATCGGGCCAGCTCGAGGGCGAAACTTTCGCCTGCGCGCTTTCCAATATCTATACCTTCGGGCCGACATTTCGTGCGGAAAATTCCAACACCTCACGCCACGCCGCAGAGTTCTGGATGGTCGAGCCAGAGATGGCTTTCTGCGATCTTGCAGGCGACATGGATTGCGCCGAGGCGATGATCAAATTTTTGGTCAACGAAGCGCTCGCCGATCCTGATCTCTCCATCTTCGAAAAATTCATCGATAAAGGCCTGCGCGCACGGCTCGAACACGTTGTCGAGAAACCGTTCCAACGCATCACCTACACCGATGCAGTCAAATTGTTAGAAAACTCCGGCAAAGAATTCCAATACCCCGTGAAATACGGACTCAACCTCCAGTCCGAGCACGAACGTTGGTTGACGGAGGAATACTTTAAACAACCGACCACCGTTTACAACTACCCGAAAGAAATCAAACCCTTCTACATGCGCCTCAACGAAGACGGAAAAACCGTCACCGCGATGGATCTGCTGGTGCCAGGCATCGGTGAAATCATCGGTGGTTCGCAACGCGAGGAGCGCTACGATGTGCTGTTAGAAAATTTCAAGCATCACAACATCGATCCCGAGTCTTACGCTTGGTATGCTGATTTAAGGAAATATGGAACGGTTCCCCACGCGGGCTTCGGCCTAGGTTTCGAGCGCTTATTGATGTTCGTCACCGGTATTCCGAACATCCGCGACGTGATCCCTTTCCCACGCACGCCGGGGCATTGTGAGTTCTAATCACTCACCATATTCACGCATCAGGCGTCGGACGTTTTGTCCTTTTCCGAAAAGCACGAGGATATCATCGGCCTCGAAGTTGCGGTCGGGCTTTGGAATCCCCAGCACTTTTTGAATCGTGGTTTGGCTTGATGCGGTGGTCGAAGTCCCCCGGCTTTTTCCAATGGTGATGAGGTTGAGTTCGTATTGATCGCGCAGCGAAACGACTTGGAGAGTGAGCCCGACCATGCGAGGCGGAGTGACGATCTGAGCAATTTCATATCCGCTGCCAAGATCCAATGTGTTCAGCAGATCTGGGGATTTGAGGGAACGTGCGAGCCAAGCAGCGGCCATTGCTTCGGGGATCAGGAGGTCATCGATTTTTAGAAGTTTCAGTAAACGTCCGTGCAGTGGATTGATGATGCGACTGATGATCTTTTTTGCGCCGAGTTGTTGAACGTTAGAAGCAATCGAAAGCGAAGCTTCGAAGTTCTCACCGATTGCGAGGATCACGGCATCACAAGCATCGATTGGGATTTCATGAAACGCATTTATATCCGTGCAGTCTGCTTGGATGAGGAATTCGATTTCGTCTTTGAGTTGGTTGATGTGTGCGGGATTGTTATCCACAGCGACGATCTCATGTCCTTCACGGCTGAGTTGGCGAGAGAGGTGGGTGCCGAAAGTTCCAAGGCCGATAATACAGAATCTCATGATAGAATAGAGGTTAGTTGAGGAGAATATCTTCGTGGGGTTTTCCTGATAAAGGGCGATTGTCGGGTGGGATCAAAGTTGCCATGACAGTCAGCAAGCCGATCCTTCCCACAAACATATTTACGATTAGCAACGTTTTGCCGCCATCTGAAAGCAGAGGGGTTAGATCGATCGAAAGTCCAACGGTGGCGAACGCGCTGATAAGCTCGAAAAGAAGTTTGGTGTCGGAAATGCCGTTACCGGTTTCAAGAAATTGGAACAGCATGAAATTTCCAATCAGCCAAATTACAGCAAGCAAGATCAAGCCCAAGGCCTGGCTTCCTGACTCGGCTGGGATTGTGCGGTTGAAGGCGACCAAGCCGCGTCGGCCCATCCGCAACTGGCTCCACAAATACCCGAGCCCCAACGCCACCACGGTGGTCCGGACACCACCTGCCGTGCCGCCGGGCGAGCCGCCGATGATCATGAGAATCATCAAGACATTGATGGTCATGGGTCCGATAGCGCTCATGGAAACGGTGTTGAAACCTGCTGTCCTTGCGGTCACGGAGTGGAACATCGCGGTGATGAATTTGCCGCCGTTTTCGGGTCCGTTCCACAGAGCAAACTCCGTCGCCATAATCACTAATCCGCCGCCGAACACCAGCACTCCAGTCGTGACAAGCACGATACGTGTATGGATGCGGAGCCGATGACGAGTGTACTCTTTTCCACAAATCTTCCGGTATAGCGCAACACCCCATTGGCATAGATCCTCGACCACTATCGAGCCAAGTCCGCCGCCGACAATTAGCATCATGATCATGACCTGCCATGTGACGTTTGATTTGAGTGCTCCGCTGGCCAAGTTATCTGGAAAGGTGGAAAATCCGGCGTTGCAGAATGCTGAGACCGCATGAAAGACGGAGTGGAAAGCGCGCTCGCTCCACGCCATTCTCGGATCCATCCCTGAGAAGAGGACCACCGCTCCAATCGCCTCAAATGCGAACGTGAAAACTACAATAAATGTTAGAGTTTTGCCGACCCGCGAAAGCCGGTTTTCAGAAATCATTCTACCCAACAACAAGCGATCATGTAGTGAAAGTCCTTCGAACAACACGACAGCAGCGAAGAACGTCAGCGTCATGATGCCGAGTCCGCCAATTTGGATCAGGATCATGATCACGACTTGTCCGGTCTGGCTGAAAAAGGTAGCGGTGTTTTGCACAGACAATCCAGTCACACACACCGCACTGGTGCTGGTAAACGCAGCGTCTAACCAAGAGCAAGTTTCTCCCGGCAGCACGCAACGAGGCATTTTAAGTAAGAGAGTGCCAATCACAATGATGGCGAAAAATGAACCAATCAGCATCATGCCTGGATGAAATGCGCGAGCTGTGAGGCGGGTTTGGTGGTGAATGATCGATGCGATCCCAGAAAACAAAACCCCCATTTGAATAAACACATGCCAGCCCGTGGAGCGAGAATCCGCGCCAAACAGCTCGCTTGTCATCAAGCCCAAGGAAACGAAGAAAACCATCAAAGCCAGAGATTCATGGAGAATCAAACGCCGACGTTCTTGTCCCCGAGATCTTACTCTCCACATCAGCCAACTGCGTTCCAATGCGAAGACGAAAACTGTCCCCATAGTTAACCAATGCTGCCAGCTAGTCACCGCGCCAGTCCAACCGACGAGGCTGAGAAAGCAAAACGCTGAACTGAGCATCAAAAGCGGATGCAGCACCAGGTGGCAAATTTTCAGGCCGGTGGCGGTTTCGCCTGACTCACTCGCTTCATCCATGCGGGGAAATCTCTAAGCTCAGGGGCAGCGGATAGAAAGGTTATTTTTGCAGCCCGCCTTTTCACTAGAGCGAGCCTTGAGCCGAGGAGACTTCGTTTTTCGGATGATTTTTGAATCGCCATGCCAAGCGAGTTCATCCATAAGCCGCGCATGATTTGGGCATGGGTAATATTTATCGGTTTCGTATTCGCAATGTTGGCACTCGATCTGGGCGTCTTCCATCGGAAATCTCACATCGTCGGTTTTAAGGAATCACTTGGATGGTCCGCGGTATGGATCACTCTCGGCTTGTCGTTTTCGGTTCTGGTTTATTTCGCTTACGACCAACATTGGTTCGACCTTGGAAACTCGGTCGATGCCGTTGATAAAGTGGTGAACACCGGAAAATTAGCGGCCACGAAATATCTAACCGCCTACGTGGTCGAGAAATCTCTGAGCGTGGACAACATCTTCGTCATTGCGATGGTGTTCAGCTCGCTTGCGGTGCCCGCACGTTACCAACACCGAGTTCTCTTTTGGGGAATTCTCGGTGCGCTGCTCATGCGCGGCGCGATGATCGGTCTTGGTTCGGTGCTGGTGCAGAATTTCCATGCTATTCTATATGTGTTCGGTGCCTTCCTGATCTTCACCGGAATCAAAATGTTGGTGATGGAAGAAAAAGAAGAACATCCGGAAAATAATCCAGTGGTGCGTTGGATCCGCAAAATTTTCCCTATCACTCGTGATTTTCATGGCCAGCATTTCATGGTTAAAGCAGGTAGTGAGTGGTCGCGCGAACCTTCGGAACCGGGTGTGGAAACAAAACCCGATCCCATCGTGGAGTCCGCACCAGTCGGTAAATGGTTGCTCACTCCGCTCGCTGTTGCGCTCATTCTTGTGGAAGTGACCGACCTCATCTTCGCGGTCGATTCTATCCCCGCGGTCTTCGCCATCACCGCCGATCCATTTCTCGTTTTCACCAGTAACGTCTTCGCCATTCTCGGCCTGCGCTCGTTGTATTTCGCGCTAGCCGGCCTGATCAGCAAATTCCGCTACCTCAAGCCCGCGCTCTCGCTCATCTTGGTTTTGGTCGGTGTGAAAATGCTCGCTGCCAAATGGCTTAAACTCTGGTTGGGAGATTCATTCAATCTAACCGTTCTCGCTGTAATCCTCGCTATTCTTGCGACGGGAGTCATCACCTCTCTCCTCGTTGGCAATAAGGACGAAGAAAATTCTCATTCCTAATTTAAACAAGCTACCATTATGCAAGTGCTCAAAGAATTGCTCGATATCATGCTGCACTTGCAGGATCACTTGAATGAGTTCACGCGCCAATATGGACTGTTAGTTTATGCGCTGCTGTTTCTCATCGTCTTCTGCGAAACTGGCTTAGTGGTGACACCTTTTCTTCCTGGGGACTCTCTGTTGTTCGCAGTGGGAGCGATTGCTGCAGATCCAAATTCCGGCATCAATGTTTGGATCGCTGGTATCGTCCTCCTCGCCGCAGCTATTTTAGGAGATACGGCAAACTATTGGATTGGCAATAAATTCAGTGGCTGGGCGATGAGAAAGTTCCCAAGAATCATCAAGCAAAGCCATCTCGATAAGACCTCGGACTTCTTCGTGCGTTACGGCGGCAAAGCGATCATCATCGCACGATTTGTTCCCATCGTCCGCACCTTCGCTCCCTTCGTGGCGGGATCCGGATCCATGGATTACAAAAAATTCATGTTCTTCAATACCACCGGAGCATTGCTCTGGGTGGGTTTGCTTCTTCCCGCAGGTTGGTTATTCGGAGGCTTCCCTATCGTAAAAGAAAACTTCGAGTTGGTCGTGTTCGGAATCATTGGCATTTCGATTTTGCCAATGGTTATTGAGATTATTCGGGCCAAATTGAAACGCCAGCCACCATCGGTTGTCACGCCTGACTGAGTTCGGCGCGAACGATGACTTTCTGAGATGTCGTTTATCGCTTGTCCGGACTTGCGGAGCGCAACCTGCAAAGCTTAGGGTGATCTCATGACCCGAAAACTCTTCCTCACAGCTATTGCTTCGTTGATCGTCTCAGCACCCGTCTTCGCGCAAGAAGCGCCAAAAAACATGAAACTGTTCCTTCTCATCGGGCAGTCAAATATGGCGGGGCGCGGTAAAGTTGAAGAGCAGGACAAAGTAGAAAACCCTAACATTTTCATGCTCACCAAAGAGCTCCAATGGGTGGTCGCGAAGGATCCAGTTCATTTCGATAAGCCCGCTGCAGGAGTCGGACTCTGCTCAGAGTTCGCGCGTGACATCCACAAAGCCGATCCTAAATCCACCATCGGCCTGATTCCCTGCGCGGTGGGCGGCACCTCTCTCGATCAATGGCAGCCCGGAAAACCTCTTTACACGACTACGATCGAGCGCGCCAAAGAAGCCATGAAACAAGGCACCTTGGCAGGCATTCTCTGGCATCAAGGAGAGTCCGATAGTAAGCCTGAGCAAATCGCCACCTATCCCGCCCGTTTTGAAACGATGATCACACAACTCCGCAAAGAGCTCGGTGCTGAAAAAGTTCCCGTGCTGATCGGTGAAGTCATCCCCGGCCACGGCAACCACGATGCGGTTAACATCGCCCTCGCAGAGACCGCAAAAAATACAACCACCGCAGCGCTCGTGAGCTCCGCCGACCTCGGAAAAAAACAACTCCACTACGATGCTGCTGATTACCGCGCGCTTGGTAAACGTTATGCCGAGGTGTTTTTGAAGATGGTGAAGAAGTGATGGCGCCCGGAAATCCAGGAAATAAAATAGACCGATGAGATGGGATCATTTCATAAGAAGGCAATTGTTAAAGCTGCTTCTGGGAATCGGAATGCTCAGCCAGGTCAACGCAGCGGAGGATAATCCTTCCAAAGATCAGCTGATGGGAGGTCGCTTTCTAACATTCAACACGATCATCCGAGTGAAGCAGATCGAGGTCACGCGTGATACATCACACGGGCCTGACGAATCCGAAATCCATTCACCCGCCGAGGCGAAGATTTTCCGCGAAGCGATTGATAAAGCATGGCCCGGAGCGAAAATCACTTGGGCGTTCAGTTGGTTGGCCTTGCATGATGAGCGCGAAAATTATCGAGGACTCAGGGAACTGGTTGCTAGCTATCAGAAAAAATTCGACGATGAGATCACGTTCATCCCGGGAGCTTATTTTTCCAACATGTATAACACCCGCGAGCAGGTGAATCGCGATCTGCATGATGGGCTGAAAAGGGTTTCCGAAATGGTGGGGAATGGATACCGACCCAAGAGCGTGGTGGCCGGTTTTCTCTCCTCGGACAACCTGAGGTATCTCGCCGAAGAGGAAGGAATCCATGTCTGCCAGGGCAACATCTGGAGTCAATATGCCGTCGATAACGGCGATGGCGAAGGTTCCATTTCCTATCCTTACTACCCGTCCCGCGAACATTTCTGCAAACCCGCCCAGAGCGAAAAGGATTTCATCGATTGCGTGAATCTCGATGGTTGGACGGTGGATTTTTTGGCCGCGAGGATTGCGGGTTCGAAAAAAGTGAATGGCGAGAGATGGCGCAGCCGACAAGGCGTGGGGCCGATCGAAACGTTGTTAGATATGGGCACTGAGCGCGGATTGGAGGCGATGTTCGCCGCTACTAGCTCGCACTTTGATGACGGATTCAAACGTAACGGCTTTGCATGGGTGACGAACGGTTGGGAGTTGGGCTTGGTCGAAGCACGGAAAATCTACGGCTACGGAGGGCGCAACGGAATGGATGGAATCGATCAATGGCTCGCAGGCATCCGCAAGCGCTGGCCGGATGCGAAATTGATCACTCAAGGCGAGTTTGGGGAACTTTGGCGCGCCCATTTCAAAAACAACGATGAGATCAACTATCAGTTTGTGCACCGCGGTTGTGGAATCCGTGCTTCGGAAGCGGATAAGGAAATTCGCTGGTTCATGAACCAAGATTTCCGCCTCGCCCTGCTGCGGGATTGGAAAAATAACGGCGAGGAACAAGTCATCGATTTCACCTGCTACGAAGAGCCCGCCCAGGAACCCGCCGACCCGGAAGAAGGCAAACTCTCACGCAACTGGAGTTTGATGAACCGCATCAATCAGAAAGGCACAAGACCTCAGGATCAGCCGGTGAGGTTGAATGAGTTGTTAGAAAAAGATCAGGAGCTGATACGGAAGCGTTATCCCGAGCTGTTTGAGCGGAAGTGAGAGGGGCTTTGCGAAATCGGATATTGGAACTTTGTTCGCGGAACGGGAGGGATTGTGATTTCTACGTTTATTACAATAATCGTTTCCTTGCAAAAGCTTTGCCTGATGCGGTTTTAAGATACTTTTCAAAATCCTCAGCCGTCTGTTTGCACTCGAAGCCTCCATACCATGCAATTACCCAGGGTCGGGATGATTTCGTTGAGGTGTTTCTCCCAGCATTATGGGCAGATAAACGTTCTCTCAAATCTGCTGTGCTGCCGTAATAAAATTGGCCCGGATGAGAAATTGAACGCAGGATGTATGCGTAGTGCATGTTTAAAGATGGGGGGGTGGGTCAAGCTTCTGGGACGGAAATTACGCTTTGCTGTAATTCAGGCCAGCCCTACTTCGCCAAGGCTACGAAGGGCATTCTTCGCTTCCTATTACTATTTCTATGGCTTGCCATTCGTAGCTTCCGGAACGGAAGCGAAGAATGGCGGAACGAGAGGGATTCGAACCCTCGGTAGAGTCACCCCTACGTTCCCTTAGCAAGGGAGTGCTTTCGACCACTCAGCCATCGTTCCGTTGAAAATCAAATTGGTCGAAGCACTTTGAAACACAGGAGAAGAGTTGCGTCAAGATCGGCGTGAAGAAATATGTGCTGGAGAGCCATGTCTATGACTGGCTTCTTGGATTTATCAGCCGGCCGGAGGCGCGGCTCTCCAATACCGCTTTACCGTAAAAGTCTCGTGGGTTTCGACAACTTCGACGTTTGGGAAATCGGCTTCGAAGGCAGCAAGGTGGGTGTCGCCTTCGTAGGCTTGGTGGACGTGGCTGACGAGCCATTCGTCGATTTGGCCGGACAGGGCGCGGTAAATTTCTGCACCGCCGATAACGAAGACTTTTTCTTCGGCATCTAGAATTTCTTCGGGGCTGTGGATGACTTCGACGCCAGCGTGATTCCAATCGTGATCCCGGGTGAGGACGATGTTGCGGCGTTTGGGGAGGGGTCGGCCGATGGATTCGAAGGTTTTCCTACCCATCAACACCGGATGGCCGAGGGTGGTTTTTTTAAAGAACGCGAGGTCTTCAGGAAGATGCCATGGCAAAGTCCCGCCAGCTCCGATGAGGCGGTTCGGATCCATAGCGACGACGGCGATGAGCATATTGGGTTACGTTAAAAATTCTTAAACCGCGATCGGAGCTTTGATGGTGGGGTGGGGATCGTAGCCCTCGAGGGAAATGTCATCGAAGGTGAAGTCGTTGATGGATTTGACGTTAGGATTCAGGCGTAGGGTAGGGAGGGGACGTGGGTCGCGGGTGAGTTGGAGGCGGGCTTGATCGAGATGGTTTTGATAGAGATGGAGATCGCCAAAAGTGTGTACGAAGTCGCGTGCTTCGTAATCGCAGACTTGCGCGATCATGTGAGTGAACAGCGCGTAGGAAGCGATGTTGAAGGGCACGCCGAGAAAGAGATCAGCGCTGCGTTGATAGAGTTGGCAAGAGAGGCCGGGTTTGCCGCCATCGCGGGGTTCGTGAACGTAGAATTGAAATAACAAATGGCAGGGTGGAAGCGCCATGCGATCGACGTCGCCGACGTTCCATGCGGAGACGATGTGGCGGCGGGAATGTGGATTTCCTTTTAGGCCATCGATAAGCAACGCGATCTGATCGATCACTCGGCCATCGCGGGCTTCCCATGCGCGCCATTGTTTCCCGTAAACCGGGCCGAGCTCGCCATCGGCATCCGCCCATTCGTCCCAGATCGTGACTTTGTTTTCTTTGAGGTAAGCGATGTTCGTCTCGCCTTTGAGAAACCACAGCAATTCATGGATTATAGAGCGAAGGTGAAGTTTCTTGGTGGTCAAACAGGGGAAACCTTTGCGCAGATCGAAGCGTGCTTGTCTTCCGAAAACTGAGAGCGTGCCGGTGCCGGTGCGGTCGCCGCGCTCCTCGCCGTTTTCTAAAACATCGCTTAACAGATCTTGGTAGGCTTTCATTGCGGGAAACTCTAAATTTTAAACTTTAAACCTCAAGGATATTGGAGAGCCGCGCCTCTGGCCGGCTTTGGGTTATGAAGAAGCCGGTCAGAGACACGGCTCTCCGGTACGTTTTCTTTTCTCAAATAACTGAGTTTCGCGGTAACCGGCGGCTTTGGCTAGTTGGCGGGCTTTTTGGAAATCCCTCGCAACTTCATTGGGTGCGTGAGCATCAGAGGAAATCACCAAACCGATCCCCGCAGAAGCAGCGAGCTCGAGGAAACGCGGTGCGGGATAAGCCTCGGCGCAGGGCTTGTGGAGGCCGGCGGTGTTGAGCTCGATTACCGATCCGTTGGCGGCGATCGCTTCGATCACGGGATCGTAAAATCGATCCAAATCGCCAGCGGGTTCGTAGGAAAACTTTTTGATCAAATCCGGATGCGCGAGGATATCGAACAACCCGCTCTCCGCCATTTCCGCGTAGGCTTTCCAATAGGTTTTCCAAACCGCATCCACATCCGTCTCCGCCCATTTACCCAGCCATTTTGGATTATCGAAATCCCAATCGCCCAGATAATGAACCGATCCTATCAAATAGTCCCAATCCGATTTCGCGGCGAGTTCTTCGATGAAACGTTCGCAACCCTTGATCCAATCGCACTCCATTCCAGAGCGGATGATAATTTTATCTCCCGCCGCCTGTTTGGCGCGCGCGATCCAATCGAAATACTGCGGCAGCTCGCTTTCCAGCATTCGCCAATCATCAAAAGGCTCGGGCCTGCACGGCGCGTGATCCGAGATGCCGTATTCCGTCAGTCCAGCCGCGATCGCTGCCGCCACGTATTCCTCGGGGCTGCCCGTGGCGTGTTTACAAAGCGGTGTGTGCGTGTGGTAATCGGCAGGCATTGGGGAAAATGTTGTAAATCGGGTCGTGAACTTTTTCCGCGGGATTTTAAATATAGAACATCGGGTCAGATGTTGGGCTGGCGAGGGATTCTAGGGTGATTTCCTCGAGGTTTTTGGTGAGTTGAGTGGAAACATTCTCCCATGCGCGGCGCACTGAAGCACCGGATTCGCCTTGGTCTAGCGCGGTATTTTGCAGTTGGGACGGTTCCACGGCCTCGACGATTTGGCGGAGGGTGATCTGGTTGGCAGGGCGGGAAAGCAAATAACCGCCAGAGGCCCCGCGGCGGGAATCGATCATGCCGCCACGGCGGAGATCATTGAGGATTTGAACTAAAAAGTTCGCAGAGATAGCTTCGCGTTGCGCTAACTCGTCTAGGCGAGTAAGAGTTTTGCCGTCATAGGTTTTCGCGAGTTGAGCGAGGGCTCGGCAGGCGTATTCTAATTTTTGGGAAATCTTCATGAGCAACAAACAACAAACAGCGGTGCAAGAGAGTGGAACGAAGTTGTGCGGTGGGGAAGCCGCGAATTTAGAAAACCTCTGGGCGAAACTCCGCACCGAGGCCGAGCGGCTGCATGAAGAGGAGCCCGGATTGCGGTCCTTGGTAGATGACGTGGTGCTCGCGCGCGGGAGTTTTGCCGAGGCACTTTCGGTGCGTTTGAGCCGCAGGCTGGCGCGAGAAGACATGCCGCGCGAGATGATCGAGCCCCTAATTGAAGAAATCTTCACCAAACATGACTCGATTGTGCGGGCGTGCAGCCGCGATCTTCTAGCCATGTTTGAACGCGATCCCGCCTGTTTTTCTCCGCTGGAGCCCTTGTTGTTTTTCAAAGGCTTCATGGCGCTGAGCACATACCGCGTGAGTCACCAACTCTGGAAAGATGGCCGGCGTTGGTTGGCACTCTATTTGCAGAGCATTTCCTCGGAGGTGTTTTCCACAGATATTCATCCGGCAGCTAAAATTGGTTGCGGCATTTTGCTCGACCACGCGACTTCGTTTGTGGTCGGTGAAACCGCGATCATCGAAGACGATGTATCGATTCTTCACGAAGTCACACTCGGCGGAACCGGCAAAGACACGGGCGCGCGGCATCCGATCATTCGCTCGGGTGTGCTGATCGGCGCGGGCGCGAAAATTTTGGGTCGGGTCGAGATCGGCACGCATGCAAAAGTCGGTGCTGGCAGTGTGGTATTGAACGATGTTCCTCCGCACACGACTGTGGCGGGCGTCCCCGCGGTGATCGTCGGCGAAGCGCGCGAGGTGAATCCCGCTCTTGAAATGAACCAAAAGCTCGACTGCTTGGGCGGTGGCATCTAACATTTTTTACACATGGAAACCGACACCCCCGAAGGCGAACCGACCAAGCGACAGTGGCTGGGTTATTGGAGCATGATCGTTCAGCAGACGCAAAACGCGTTCAATGATAAAGCCGCGCAATTCATTCTGATTCCGTTAGGTGGTGCGGTGGGTTACGCGGTGGAGTCGTGGGCGGGCCTGATGATTGCGTTGCCGTTTGTGTTGTTTGCACCGCTCGCAGGCTGGATGAGCGATCGTTTTTCGAAACGTGATGTTCTGTTAGGTTCGGCGATTGCGCAGATTATCATCTTGGCGCTGATTGCCGCTGCGGTTTGGATTAAAAACATGCCGCTCGCGTTGGTTGGATTTTTCCTGCTTGCCACGCAAGCCGCGTTTTTTAGTCCGGCAAAGTTCGGGATTAACAAAGAATTAGTCGGTTCTAGGCATCTTGGATTTGCCTCCGGTGTGCAGCAAATGATGTCCATGCTTGCTCTTTTGGTGGGTCAGATCATTGCGGGATGGTGGTATGATAAAAGATACATCGCGTTAGGTTCGCAGCCCGAAAATGCATGGGCTGCGGCCTTTTTTCCGCTGTTTCTGCTGACGTGCTTATCGGTTCCAGCGATAGGCACAGCGCTTTTGATACCGAGAGTTCCGGCGCATGGGAAAACACCGGTTTCCGTGGGATTGTTGTTCAGTCATTTCCGTGATCTCGGCGAGCTTTGGAGAGAGCAGGGTCTGCGTCGCGCCTCGTTCGGGGTCGCGTTTTTCTGGGGCTTTGCGGCGTTTGTTAATTTGTGGTCGGTCAAAATTGCGAAAGCGATGACCGAAGGCGGTGAAGGCTTCGGAACGTTATCTTCGATTTTTATGGCTGCTGCCTCACTCGGCATGGCGATAGGTTTTGGTTTCGCTTCGTGGTTGTTGCGGAAAAAAATCGAACTCGGCTGGGTGCCGTTGGGGGGGCTGCTGATGACGATCAGTGCTCTCGCTCTCGCGTTGTTTCCGATGGGAAAAGCGGAAGCTTATCTAAAGCTGTTAGATGGGCAGTTACTCAAATTTATTGCCGACTCTCCGCACGAGGCGTTGTTCTTGCTGACGCTTGGTGTGTTGGCGCTTTCCTCCGCGCTGTTCCTCGCTCCTCTCAATGCTTGGATGCAGGATCGTTATCCCGCTGATAAACGTGGCGAGCTGCAAGCCGCCGTAAACTTACAAGATTGCTTTGCTGGTATCGTTGCCGTGGTGGCAATCGAGTTGATGTTCCTAATCTCAAATTCTTTGGGAATGTCCGAGCTCGCGGGTTTTCGCATGCAGCTTCTGGTGATCGGCTCAGCTTGCGGAATCATGACGATTTATGTGCTGCGAATTTTACCCGCGGACTTCATTCGCTTGTTCGTCGGTTCGTTGGTGAAATCCATTTACCGCATCAAAACAAGCGGACTGGAAAACATCCCGAAAACTGGCGGCGCATTGCTGCTGCCGAACCATGTGACCTTTGCTGATGCCTTCTTCCTCTCTGTTATTTCCGATCGCCCTGTGCGTTTCGTAATGGATGAAACGTTCTTGGCGAACCCAACCATTCGTCTCTCAGTGAAAATATTCGGCACAGTGACGATCCGCCGTTCACAACCGTTAGAAGCGATCCGGACGACCATTGAAGCTCTCGCCAACGGGCATCTCGTTGTGCTCTTTCCAGAAGGCCAACTGACGCGCACGGGTGGTTTGTGTGAACTGGAAAGGGGATTTGAGCTCATCGCCAAAAACGCCCAAGTGCCTATCCTTCCGGTCTGGGTCGATGGCTCGTGGGGTTCGATTTTTTCCTTCGAGCGCGGCAGGTATTTCAAGAAAATGCCTTACGGCATCCCTTACGGTTTGTCGGTCGCGGTCGGCGAACCGATCACGACTCCCAAACCAAACCGCCAGATCGTGCAAGCGGCCATGTTGAAAGCTTCAGCTCAGGCGATCACTCATCGTTTTTCTAACAAGGCTTCCCTACAAACTCGCAATGCGCATCAGCTCATGCAGCTTGCCGCTCTGCCTCGCCGCTCGACTCTCCACATCTTGGAACACGATCCCGAGATCGATGCGATTCGACCGGTCTTGGAAAACTTCGTCAAATCCTCCGGCGGAAAATTGATCCTTGAGAAGAGTTTTGTTGCGCGTGAAGGAGCATTATGGATCGGTGCTGCTGAGCTCAGAGCTCAGATCGAACGCGGAACTCGGATGGATGCGGAATGTTCCTTCTTCGATTTCAGTCAGAAGGCAACCGAGGCGCTAGCAGTTTTTAAAATCACTCATCTGCCCTGTATGGCTTTGAACGGACAAGTGATTTCCATGTCCATGCCGCATCCGCCGTTGCCTAAAGAGGACAGCTTTTTCCAAACAGGCCATAAAACCGGATCATTCGGAAAACTTTTGCCTGGTTGGTTCATTGAAAACGGTCAACTCATGCCGCTTGAGACTCCATGGCCACAAGATTTAGAAATCGATGCCGAGAGTTTTGTCATTCGTGCGGCGGGCGTTGAGTCTGTCTAGGCCTTTATCCAAAGAGTGGAATTTAGGCAGGGGAATCGTTGGCAGGGGAATTAAGAAGGGATCAAATTCCATAATTCAATTAATTTCATTTTGAATGAGAATAGTTAGATGGTGGTCATGAGTGGCTTAACATTCCTTTGCCTTTAATATTTCCCAGAGAAACAGCAAATTAAAGGTGATAGCTAGGCTGTTCCATCACTCCGTTATCTCCGTTTGCTCCTGTGAAATAATTTCTGAACAGGAGGGAACAGAGAAAACAGAGGGAGCTTCGCACTTCGCTGGGATTTTAGGTCTTTATCCAAAGAGTGGAATTTAGGCAGGGGAATCGTTGGCAGGGGAATTAAGAAGGGATCAAATTCCATAATTCAATTAATTTCATTTTGAATGAGAATAGTTAGATCGTGGTCATGAGTGGCTTAAACATTCCTTTGCCCACCATTCCTTTGCCTTTAATATTTTCCAGAGAAACAGCAAATTAAAGGTGATAGCTAGGCTGTTCCATCACTCCGTTATCTCCGTTTGCTCCTGTGAAATAATTTCTGAACAGGAGGCAACAGAGAAAACAGAGGGAGCTTCGCACTTCGCTGGGATTTTAGGTCTTTGTCTAAAGAGTGTAATTTAGGCAGGGGAATGATAGGCAGAGTAATGAAGAATGGATGAAAGCTCATAATTCATTTTGAATGAAAAATGTTAGATTGTGGTTATAAGTGGCTTAACCATTCCTTTGCCCACCATTCCTCTGCCTTCATATTTCCCAAAGAAACAGCAAATTAAAGGTGATAGCATTTAATGATTCAGCTTCAACTTTTTCAGCTTCGGCTCGACCACGAACTGGCAGTAGCTGTTACGGGTCTTGTTCAGGAAATAATAGTTCTGATGATAATTCTCCGCAGGGAAAAATATAGCGGCTGGCACGATCTCGGTGACGATGGGCCTAACGAAATTTTCCTGAGCCGATTGCTTAGATCGTTCTGCTAGATTTTTCTGTTCCTCGTTCTCGTAAAAAATCGCCGAGCGATATTGCGTACCGACGTCGTTGCCTTGGCGGTTGAGTTGCGTCGGGTCGTGCAAATCCCAAAACCATGCGAGGATGGTTTCGTAATCGATTTTCGCAGGATCAAACACCACCTGCACCACTTCCGCATGCCCCGTGTTGCCGCCACAAATCTGCTCATAAGTCGGACTCACCACCTCGCCACCCATGTAACCCGAAATCGCCGCATGCACGCCTTCAAGTTGGTTGTAAGCAGCTTCGACACACCAAAAACAGCCCGCACCTAACGTAGCGACCTGCGCGCCTTCAGGAATTTCCGGTAAACTCGCCATCGGTGGTGTTTCAGCATTGCTCATGATGCGCGTAGCTTAATTCGGTTTTGCTGACAAACAAGCCACAGAGTTCCGTTGCTGTGCTTTGAGATGTGAGTATTCAGTAAGCAGGAAAAACTGATAATCCCTATAGTGAAGACAAGGTAGGCCGCACCAAGAATACCATGACCTTCATCATTCGCTCGCGCGAACGTGTAGACGACCACTACTACAACATCGACGAAGCCCTTGGCGGTGGCTGGAGTGACGGTAAGGGCTGAGAGTGTATAATTGATGATAGCTGAAAGGGCGGCAGCTCCAATATTTCATTAGATTTCAGATCAATTGTTAGGTTCTAGGAATTAAATCATAAGAAAAATTGTATACGAAATTCGTATAATGCTAATTACTGGTAGTATATTTTAGTTACAAATTTGACCCAAATGGTTTTACCAAAAAAATTGACATAAGCTGTGTATCTAACCTAAAAACCACGCGTCTCTCCTCCTGACGTTAATTCAAACACCTCCCTTCAGCATCAAAATGTTAGATCTATTCCCCCGAATGCAGTTTAATTCTGCCTTGGCTCTGTTGCGATTTTCAGGAATCTTCCTAGTTTGCGCTACGTTTTCTGCTGCCAATGAGGAGCAGGTTAAGCCAGCGCCCAAAGCTCCGAAATCTGTCGTTGAGCAGGCGCAAGCCCATCTCAAGTCCGCGAAGGTTCCTCTCGCAGAAAGCTTGCTCGTTAAATATCTCCAGACACAACCCAACGCCCCAGATGCGGCTGAATGTTGCTTCCTGCTCGGTCAGGTTCAGGCAAAACAAAATCGCACTGACGATGCGCTGCGGACATTTTCAGTCGTTATTTCGCGCTATCCAAAAACCGATTTCGCACCACAGGCGCTTGCAGAACAAATGCCTCTTTATATCATTCGCCGCAATCCAAGCGCAGCAGAAAAGAATCGTGACGCTCTCCTCGCAAATTATCCAAAAAGTCCCGTCACTGCAAGCGTCTGGAGTAAATCTGCCGAAGAACTTTTCAACCAAGAAAAGTTTAAAGAAGCAGTTGTAATCTATCAGAAAATTGAAGCTTCTTTAACACCTGAATCTTCAGAGAATTTCCTGATTGCAAAAACTCTCTCCGATAAAAATGGCGATCCTGAAAAACTACTCCCCATCGCAGAAAAAGCACTCAATGAAGACCGCATTCCCTTCGCGAAAAGTATTTATGAGTATTTAACGAAATATTCCAAAGCCAGTCGCCTCCTTCCAGAAATTCAAACCAAGCTCGCTTGGTGTCTTTACCTCGATCCCGATGGAAAAGAATTAGCGCGTGCAGAAAGCTTGTGGCGTGAGGTCATCAAGAAAAGCAAACCCACCGATCCTTGGTATGCGGATTCTAAATGGCATCTGGTGCAGCTTCATGCCGGACCGAAAAATCAATGGAAAGAGGCGGTTACGATTTGTAATGAAATTACTAGAGAGCAAGCCGTTGGCACGTCCGCGCACGAGCAAGCGATGTTTGTCCGTGCATGGCTTCTAACGGTTCAGGATCAAGGCTCTGCGGCAGTCGCTGCATTTGACGATCTAGCCGCAGCATATCCAGACAAGATGAAACAGCCGCCCATTATACAGCACCGCGAACGGGCTCTTAAAAGCGCAGCAAAACAGTCTATCGAGTAGTCATGTTCCCCCGAACTTCCATCTTTTTCATCTGTTTGTTTTCGCTCTGCTCCACGATGCCCCTCGTGGCGGAAAGCCGAGAGTTTTTCGAACTGATGCGCAAAAGCCAGAATCTGCTGGCCGCAGCAAAACCCATCGAAGCTGAAGCAGACCTCATCAAATGGGAAAAAGAACGACCAGAAATCCGCAAAAACCCCATGTTCTGCTACCAACGTTTCTACGTCGCACTCGAAGGTCTCGGTGACCGTGATACGGCGAGACTCATGCTACGTCGTCTCGATCTCCTTGTCGCAAGCGGTGAGCTTTCCGCCACTTCACCAATCTATCGCTCGGTCACGCAATCATGGAACAAAGCCTTGTTTTATGCCGATTCCGAGCTCCCTCGACAAGCCCACCAAATCATGCATACCCGCCTTGCCCTGACCGCCAAACAACCATGAGAAAAGAATTTTCAACCACGAACAAAGCGATTCTTCGTTTGTCATCACAACCATTACCTGCCATATTATTTGGTGTATTGCTGGTTTTTTCATTATCGGCAAATGCCCAACAATTTCCGAGCCCCCCAATCGATATCAAACCGTCTGCGCCAACAATGGACTATGTAGTTCCAAGAGATCTTTTTCCCGGAGAATCCACGGATATTCAAGTCAACGTTACCAGCACAGAAACTTACAATGACAAAGAATACACATTAGTGCCTGATAGCCCGAAGATAATCCTCGATAGAGCTACGTCTATATGGACCACTGATAATGTGGATGGAGAAACCAGTCTCACATTTAGTATTCTGAATGCTGGTAAGGCACCTGCACGCCATGAATTCAAAGTCGAAGCGACATGGAGCACGACAGCTGGCGGTGGCGGCGGTGGTGGTGGTGGTGGTGGAGGTGGAGGTGATAAAATTGATGGTTCTGCCACAGGAGCTGCTTACACCGACATTCCTGTGTTTACTTGGAACTTTGAGCCGAGATTGCAATTCGCGGATGGCCAAAGCCCCATTGAATTCGAGGCTACAACATCAATCGCCGGGGCGACTCTCAATCTTGGTGGTTACAACGTCGAAGGCGCCAGTAACTGGAATATTGTCTCCGGAGGCAATCAACCCGGAGTCATCAGCGGGACTGTCAAATCCGGAACCCCAGGCAAAGGAAAACTCAAAATCAAATACCAAGGCAATGACATCGACGAAAGCGCAGATGAAATCGCCTTCGCAAATGTTGACCTAGCTATCGCATCAATTGGGACTGCTCCCGATCTCGCCGAAGATCGCCAACCTAATGGTGGAGCGGCATCTTCTCCACACGAAATGGATCCGGGGGGAATCGTCATCGTTCCCATGGAAGATTCTAGTGGCAAAGAAATCACTCCTGGTAAACGAACCAAGCTCACTCTGACTGGAAACGGTTCTACCCTTGCTGGTGGAACCTATACGCTAAGCGCTGATGCAAATCTAACCAAACTAAAATTTTTCACCGCCGCAGTAGGAGGTACACCAATTACTCTAGCAGACATCAATCAGAACTTAAAACTAACCAGTCCAAAAACTTTTTATGTGGGAGCCGGTGCCTTCAAGGCCTCCGATCCGTCACAAACAGGTAATCTTAAACTAACCTACAAGTTACCTCTTCAAACAAGCGGTCAGAATCATGAAATTTTCGATGAGGTAAAGGTTTCCCTCATAACAGTAGTAACTGAAGCTAACGACACCGATGATGAGACAGACGATTTAGTGGCGGTTTCGAAAGGTGTCGACGAGGACTTATCAACGAACTTTTTTGTTAAAGTCTCTGGAATGGGTGGCCTGACTGCTGAACTGAGCATAAAAGGCACGGATGGAAGTATCAAATTTAAAGACCCAATTTTGACTCTATCTAACGGGGTTGAAGTAAAAACAAAACTTTGGGGTAATGCTCCTAGTTCTGCCAGAGATACAACGATCATTTTGGTCAGTCTGAAAAAAGATGGTCAGGAGTTGGGCACGGTAGAGGAGCGAGTTACAGTATTTAAGGGTGCCAAGCTGGAATTTGAGGGAAACTTTTACATTAATGTAGACACCAGAGAGTTTGCACGTCGACCGTGGGATGGAAGGGCTGATCCAAAGCCCAATAGTAAAGGAGACATGACGGGCAATACCCTTTTCATGACCGCTGACCTTGGAGCATCTCCTACAGCTGCGCAACTCGCGGCATACGAAAAAGCTGTAGACCAATGTCTCAGCTTCGGCTACGAAAGTGCAATTTCGTTCAAGGTTGGTGATAATTCGGCCATTCCTAGCTATAAGCCTTGGAAAGACAACTTAGAGGTTAAAGTCACTAAGGTAATGGCTAAACAACCATCATTTCAAATCACAAGCGACAAAATGAAGGATGCCGTCATCTCGATGAAAAAGGGTCATCTTGTAGGCCCGGATGCTGATGAAACTTTAGTTGATCCTGAAATTTCTATCGCAGATTTCTTGACGTTTGAAAAAGTAACTAGTAACACAAAAATTGTTTATAAATCTAATGGAGCGCAAACAGTAACAGCTGCTCAAGTTGCAGCGCAGATAGCTGCGGCAAAAGGAGGCGGTCATGATGAATTACTAGATTATTTTGCGAAAAAGACTACGCCGCTAAGCCATTTCAGTGGAATGAATTTTGAATGGAAAAACGATTCTTTCGAGGTCAAAAAAGAGGTTAAAATAAAGGACTCTTTTGCGGCCAAAGCAATCAAGGGAGAAAAGGAAAACGGTGGAAAAGTAGAAATTAAGTGGCATTTCATCAAGTGGAACGAATTTAAGTTCCAAGGAGATTTAGACGATGCTGTTATTGAAACGAAATAAGGGAAAATCATGAAATTAAAAATGTTTTATCAAATAGTAATATTTCAACTCTATTTTCTAGTGAATGTTAGTGCGCAACTTCCTCGAACTGTAGAGGAAATAAAAAAAATGACATTTAACTCAAATTTGACTCAGATTGCTGAGTCTGAAGGAGCAAAGGAAAATAATCTTGAAGTTCAAGTGATTAAAAAAATACTGACCAATCATGAAAATGCTTTAGTGGGAGATATTACCGAAGTGTCTAAGTTTGCTACTCTTCAAGATCTTTGCTTGCGAATTGAAGCATTGAAAGAGCGTGAACAGTTAGAGAATGAATTGTTTTCGCTTTTCAAGAAGCTGAATGTTGTTGAAGGGGAACCAAAAAATTGGAATGAGCATTTAGTTAAAAGCGAGGGAGGATCGCTCGGACTCGTAAGCAAGTGTCTATTGGCAAGTTTAGGAAAGGATATGCAACTAAAAGTGTTGGATTATTTAATCGAGGAAGATCAATTCGCTAAAGCAGAAGTATTTTTTAAAAAAGCGGATATTGCAGGCAAGAGGGAGGAGTTAGTTAATCTTTTGGCTCACAAAATTGATGCTGCTAAGTCCGAAAAAATGAAAACGCTATTTCGTGACTTTGTTGAGAATAAACCTTGGGAATAGAGCTCGATTAGCTGATTACGGTTAGATGTGGTGTCGAAATCATTTAGCATGGAAATCTATAATATTTAGAAGCTTAACCACACAGAGATCAAACGTGAGCTGCCGCGTCATCATTTTTTGAGTTCTCTGTGTTCTTTGGGGTCAAAGAATTCTGGCAGAGAGGACAAGATAACACCGAGAAATAAGGGTTTGTTCCTGATTGCATCGGGGCATGAAGTATTGTTTCATGGATCATGCAAAAAACCCGTATTGAACATGATTCCATGGGCGAGCTTGAGGTCCCGGTGGATGCGCTTTACGGAGCTTCTACTCAACGCGCGGTGGAAAATTTCGCGATCTCGGGGCAAGCGATGCATCCCGCGTTGATTCATGCGTATGGCTTGATCAAGGAGGCTGCGGCGTTGGCGAATGGGAAAATCGGGGTTCTTGATGCAGCGCTCGCGGGTTCCATTGCTGCGGCTGCACGTGAGGTTGCGGAGGGGAAACACGATGCGCATTTCCCGGTCGATGTTTTCCAGACCGGTTCCGGGACTTCGACCAATATGAACGCGAACGAAGTGATCGCCACGCTTTGCCGCCAGCGCGGGGTGGAGGTCCATCCGAACGATCACGTGAACCTCGGTCAATCCTCCAACGACACTTTTCCCACAGCGATCCACATTGCCACGTGTTTGCAAATCCGCGATGTGCTGATGCCTGCGCTGGAGATGTTAGAAAAATCGCTTTCAGGAAAAGCATCCGAGTTTCACGATGTTTTGAAAATCGGCCGCACGCATTTGATGGATGCGGTGCCGATGCGACTTGGCCAAGAATTTTCCGGCTACGCGAAACAAGCGGAACGGGGAGTCGACCGCTGCCACAAAGCGATCAAAGCATTGTTAGAAATTCCGCTCGGTGGCACGGCGATAGGCACGGGTCTGAATTGCCATCCGGATTTTGCTGAAACGACCATCGCGCTGCTGAACGAACGCACGGGATTTCGCTTCCATCGTGCGGAAAATCCTTTCGAAGCCCAAGCTGCTCGCGACGCTCTCGTCGAAGCTCACGGCCAGCTCAATGCTATCGCGACCTCGCTTTTCAAAATCGCCAGCGACCTCCGTTTGTTGGCTTCTGGTCCGCGATGCGCGATTGGCGAGATCAACCTTCCAGCGATCCAGCCGGGTTCATCCATCATGCCGGGAAAAGTGAATCCAGTTCTCTGCGAGGCACTGACAATGGTTTGTGCCCGTGTTTTCGGAAATCAATCCACCGTGACTTTCTGCGGTGCGAATGGTCAGTTTGAGCTCAACACGTTCATGCCCCTCATGGGCCAGACGATGTTGGAGTCGATCCAACTCCTCGCGAACGGCGCGAGAGCATTTTCAGAAAAATGCGTCTCCGGGATCACAGCTAACCGCGAGCGTTGCGAGGAGCTGATCGAACTGTCTTTTTCTATGGTCACTTCGTTAGTTCCACTCATCGGCTACGACCAAGCGGCGGCCATTGCCAAAGAAGCCAAAGCCTCTGGAAAAACCATCCGCAGCCTGTGCGTGGAGAAACTAACCATTCTCGGCATCACGGCAGAGCAGCTCAGCTCCGCGCTCGACCCGATTTCGATGGCTGATAACCAAGCATAAGAAAGATTGTCGATTGCCCGGGGAATCTGTAGGAAATCGGCGTAATGAAATATCCGACCCGATTTCAACAGAGGACCGTCTGGAGCGCGGCGACTGGAATAGCTATGCTTGTGCTCGGCACTCTACTCGTTGGTCTAGTCTGGCTGATCGGCCAAATCTTCGGTTTTCTCCAGCCCGTGCTGGTTCCGCTTATCGTCGCGGGTATCGTTGCATATTTGTTGGATCCTGTGGTGCGGTTGATCGAAAAGCGCGGACTCAGTCGTGTTTGGTCGGTCATTGGCGTTTTTATTGCCATCCTCGTTGTTGTCACCTTGTTGGTCGCTGCGGTACTTCCAGCCATCCAAGGCGGAAAAAAATTCTTTCGACAAATCATCAGCACGCCAGCTCCGACGGAATCCGTTGAGAACGCCGAGTCGGATGATTCAGAAGATGAGGAACCAAAACCTGATCCGGAACCGGAGCCAGAGCCGGAACCCAATCTTGTGCCAGCGCTTGCGCGGTCTTTGCACAAGCTCCGCAATGAAAATCACAAGGGTCCGATTGGTTGGGCTCTAACCGAAATCAAACCTGACGGTAAAGTCATTCCTATCGATATCGAGGCAGATAGCCCCGAGTCGCTGGAATTTTTCTGGCAAACCCGCGCGGGTAAAACTCTCTATGCCTACAAAGACGAGCTCATTCAAATGGGTTCCCGTTGGCTTTCGGTGGGTTCTTCAAAAATCATCGGTTTCCTCGGCTTAGTTCTCGGGATGATCATGGTTCCAGTTTACTTGTTCTTTTTCCTGAAAGACTCGGTTTCCATCCGTGAGCACTGGCATGATTACATGCCGCTGCGTGATTCACGTTTTAAAACGGAACTGGTCGCCACGCTCCAAGAAATCAACGGCTACCTCATTTCCTTCTTCCGCGGCCAAGTGCTTGTCGGCGCTATCGATGGCATTCTTGTCGGAATCGCTCTGTTTTTCTTTGATCTGCCCTATGCGATTCTGGTCGGTGTGTTCATGGCGATTCTCGGAATCATCCCCTACATCGGAAACATTCTCTGTCTCATTCCGGCGTGTATCATCGCCTACTTGCACGCCCAAACCGAAACAGCAAACATTCCCTTTGATCTTGAGCCATGGCCATATGTCGGTTGCGTGGTGCTCATTTTCGTAGGGGTGCAACAAATCAACTCGCTCCTTACCGCTCCGAAAATTGTCGGCGATTCGGTTGGTCTCCATCCGCTCACGGTCATTTTCTCGATGTTGTTCTGGTCCGTGGTGCTGGGTGGTTTCGTGGGTGCTTTGCTTGCGGTTCCCCTCTCTGCAGCGGTAAAAGTTATTTTCCGCAGATACTTCTGGGACAAAAAGATACGTGATGGGGACTCCGACTCCGATGACGACGTTTCATACGCCTGAAATTTAGGATTTTTGAGGAAAGACAAGCCCAGCTAGAGATGCTAGATATCACCGTAATGTCCGATGAGAACGATAAAGAAGCCTCTAAAGAGGATACCATCATCCAACAAGCTTACGCGAAAACCCGCAAAAGCCTGATCGCTAGGTTGGATAATTGGGAAGACCAGCGCACTTGGGATGAGTTTTATCAAACTTACTGGAGGCTGATTTATGCTGTGGCCATCAAAGCCGGATTGCGCTCTGAAGAGGCTTTTGACTGCGTCCAGGAAACCATTCTTTCCATCGCCAAGCAGAGTAAGAAAAAACTCTACGATCCCGAGCAAGGTTCTTTCAAAACATGGTTGATGAATATGACGCGTTGGCGGATCAACGACCAATTTCGCAAACGCAAAAAAGACACCGCGATGATCGAAGGCGAATGGGCAGACGATCGCAAAACCGCGGTGATTGATCGTGTGGAAGATCCGAATGGCGATGTGTTGGAGCGCCTGTGGGATGTGGAATGGAAAAAAGGAATCGCCGATGCCGCTCTATCTCGTGTGAAGGCGCAGGTTTCCCCAAAGCAGTATCAAATTTTCGACTATTACGTGATTCGCCAATGGGATGCGGACAAGGTTCAGGAGAAACTGAATGTCAGCATGGCGCAGGTTTATTTGGCGAAACACCGCGTGGGTGCGGTGCTCAAGAAAGAACTAGCAAAGCTCGAAGACGAGACAGAGTGAACCATGCCAGCACCGATACGCAGCCACCCGAGCATACCCGATCACGACGTCCTGCGAAAAATTGGTGGCGGCGCTTACGGGGAAGTTTGGATGGCCCGAGGCGTCACTGGTGCGCTGCGCGCGGTGAAAGTCGTTTGGCGCGAGGATTTCGATGATGAAAGAACGTTTGAGCGCGAGTTCGAAGGCATCCTGAAATACGAGCCGATCTCTCGCGATCATCCTGCGCTCGTCAATATCCTACACGTCGGCCGTAGCCCCGATGGAGTTTCATTTTATTACTACGTCATGGAGCTGGGGGATGACGTCAACGCCGGCCAAGACATCAACCCCATCGAATACGAAGCGCGCACTCTGAGAGCGGATGGGAAAGTCAGCGTCCGTTGGGAAACGTCGGTTTGTATCGACGTCGGTTTACGTCTCGCGGAAGCGTTGAATCATCTCCACCAAAACGGCTTGGCGCACCGCGATGTCAAACCCTCGAACGTCATTTTCGTAAACGGCAAAGCCAAGCTCGCGGACATCGGTTTGGTAGCTGCGCGAGATCAAAGAACGTTTGTCGGCACTGAAGGATTTGTTCCGCCCGAAGGTCCCGGTTCTGCGCAGGCAGATATCTATTCTCTCGGCAAAGTGCTTTACGAAATCGCTACCGGAAAAGACCGCTTGGATTTCCCTGAACTCCCCGATGAGTTGCCGACCGGGCTGGAACGCAAACGTTGGCTCGAGCTAAATAAAATCATCTGCGATGTTTGTGATCCACGCATCAGCAAACGCAATATTTCCACCGCAGGTGAACTCGCCGAAGCGCTCCAATGCATCCAGCGTGGCAAACGCAGACGTCGTCGTGGGCTTTCGATGTGGGCAACCACGGCAGTGCTTTTTGGTTTTTTGGCGTGGACTTCATGGACCGCATTCAAAGACAGCGATTGGTTACCATGGAATCGAGTCGCGGCTCCAAAGCCGATCATTGTTGAACGAATGATCCGCATCGTGACCACTCCTGAAGGAGCAGAAGTTTACACTCCGGACGGTGAGTGGATCGGAAGCACACCGACATCGATCGGAACCCTGCGCGCCAGCGTAGGTAGCCAGGTCGACTACGTTATCCGAAAAAATGGCTACAAAAACGTGGTGGTCTCGGAAATGGTGCTGCCGGAATCTGGTTCCGATCCGATGTTGATTTTCCGTGAGTTACAAAATTTTTCGCCACCACAAATGGGAGAAAAATGGCAGGATCATAATGGTTTGACCTATCTGCCCGTCGAAGAAAAACACGTTTCAACCCGCTACATCCCGCGAGAGATATGGAATGACTTTCTTAAATTTTCGAAACGCCCGAGAACCTCTGTTGAGTTCTTACCAGTTTCCGAAAATGGCGAAACTTCACATGTGGTTCTTGCTCAACAACCCGACATCATTGCCTTCATTGACTGGGTGCGAGTGAATGGAATGCAGCAAGGATTTTTCAGCCCAGATAATGAAATCACTGCGCAGGTAGATCAAAGCTTCGCCGATCCTACTCTGAGCGAGCGCGCCAAACGCGAGAGCCTTAAGCCGTTTCGGCTTGTGGTCGGAGAATACAAATACGGTGCAGTTCAACTCATCTCCGAGCCACCCGGTGCAGAGGTTTATATGAACGGCCTCCATTCTGGTTCCACTGCGAGCACACTACTCATTCCTAAAGTGAAACCGGGTCCTATTGAACTACTGATTATTTTAGAAGGATATAAGCCGCTCACGCTTAACGCTCGTGTGAAAGAAGGCGAAAACCTTTCACTCACCGCCACTCTACAACCCAGCCAAGGAGTCGTTTTTGGAAAGACATGGCAGAACGGAATTGATATGCGCTTCGAGCCTGTTGGCTCGGATCTCATGGTTTCTGCCTACGAAACCAGAGTCCTCGACTACGAACTGTTCACGCAAAGCGCGAAATACGAACGCCCACGCGAACCAGAATTCCACCACAGTAAATATCATCCTGTGGTTTATGTATCTCGCGATGACGCAAAAGCATTTTGCAAATGGCTAACAGAAAAAGAACGTGAAGAAGAACTCATCGGACAAACGCATTATTACCGTCTGCCAACCGATCTCGAATGGAGTAGAATGGCGGGCTTGAAAACAGAACTCGGTGATGGTCCCAGCCAGCGCGATGCGAACAAATCCATGTTCTATGCATGGGGAGCTTATTGGCCGCCTCCGGAATCATATGGCAATTATGCGGATACTACCGCAGTCGATAGCGAAGACGCCACTTCATCATCGCGCATCATTTCAGGCTATGCGGACGGCTTCGCTAGAACCGCTCCGGTGGGTAAATTCTACGCCAATAAATTCGGCATTTATGATCTGAGTGGAAACGTCCATGAATGGGTCGAGGACGATATTTCCCTCGGAGCCGAGAGCTCGCTCGGTGTGCTTCGTGGCGGTGGATGGAACACCTATCGCGAAGAAAATCTTCTTTTAGGTTGGCGTAATCCAGTCCCGCCAAACGCCCGCACCGACTATTATGGTTTTCGCATCGTTCTCGCAAAAATTGATCCATCTAAAGACTCCACAAACCTCAACGACGAATAATTCTACTCATGGTCACTATCCAACTCAGCTATCAAGGCGGTCTCCGCTGCTCCGCCACTCACGTTTCCTCTGGCAACACTCTTTGCACCGATGCTCCACTGGATAACAATGGCAAGGGCGAATCCTTTTCTCCAACGGATCTGCTAGCCACCGGACTCGGAGCTTGTATGGCTACCGTCATGGGCATCATCGCAGAGCGAAAACAAATTTCGTTAGAGGGTTTGAAAGTCGAAGTCCGTAAGCACATGTCCACCGACACGCCGCGCCGGATCGCGAAGCTCGAAGTCGATATCGACATGCCGCTCGCTGCGGATCATCCGGAGCGAGCGTTATTAGAGAGTGCAGGCCGCGGCTGTCCGGCTCATCATTCGCTTCATCCAGATATCGAAACGATCTTCAACTGGACCTGGAAGTAAGGTGTCGTATGACCTTGCTTCGCTAAATTTTCTCAACATCCCCATGCAACGAATCCTCATTTTCATCTCCATCCTCATGGTCACGCACGTCGTGGCATCCCCAACTGAGGCGGAGCGAGCCAGGCGCAGTTATGAGCTTTCTCAAGAAAGCTTTGTGCTGAAAATGAAGATCGCCGCGACACCTGCGGAAAAACAAGCCCTCTGGGAAAAACGTCCATCTTCTACCGACACAGCAGCACAGATTTGGAAAAGCATTGCTCCCTCACTTCAGCAGGACTGGAGCATTCCATACGCAGCGTTTTATCTCAACCTCACCCATCAGGCAACGCCAGCCGATGCAGAAACGTTTAAGCGCCGGAAAGAAATCATGGATACTTTCGAGGCGCGACATTTTGCGAAACCCAACATCGGCGGGTTTTGCATTGCGCTCACTCAAAGCGGTTCGCCGCGTGCGCTGCCTTTGTTGGAAAAAATCATCAGTAAAAATCCCGATAAGAAAACCCAAGGCATCGCTGCTCTCGGTGCTGCGCTATTACTGAAAAACTTAGGTGATAGCCCGGAAATTCTTGAAAAGCGCATCACCCATTTGCGAATGGCCATCATCCAAGCCGTCGATGAAAAAATCGGCGATCAGAGTGTCGGCACAGTCGCCGCCGATGAGCTATTCATCATCCGCTATCTCATCAAAGGTCGCACTCCACCCGAATTTTTAGGCACGGACGTGGCGGGTCGCATTACCAAGAGCAGCGAGTTCAAAGGCAAAATCACCATCCTCATTTTCTGGGATTCCAAATCACCGGAGATCCAAAAGGTCATCGATCTAACCAATCAGATGGTCGATAAATACGCTGGAAAGCCAGTTAAAGTTATCGGCATCACCCCTGAACCCCTCGCTAGCGTCCGGGAACTCCAAGCCAAAGACGCGATCAAATGGAACAACATCATCGATTCAAAAGATGAAATCTCCACCCTCTACCGCATCAGAAGCCGACCTTCGGTATTCATCATCGATGCCACCGGAAAACTTGAATACTCAGGACTCCCAGGCACCTTCGTCGAGCTCACCATCGACGCCCTTCTGGAGAAAAAGTGAACATTGAAGAGTGAATGGTGAATTCCTATCACCCCCTTCACTCCTAAATAAAAAGGGGCGATCTCGCAAGATCGCCCCTTTTTGGAACCTAAACTATGAAAACAACGGCTCGGGAAATTATTTCACACCCTTTTTGGACATGCGGGTTCCTTTGGTCGCGCCTTGGCGGGCTTTGAACTTCGGATTGGTTTTGCAGATCACGTAGTTCGTGCCTTTGCGGCTGACGACTTGGCAATCAGCGTGACGGCGCTTAGCGGAAGCTAGTGAAGAAAGTACTCTCATGGCAGAAATTGGTTGGAATGGCTCGCCTCCAGCTAGGTGACGGGGCGCGGAAATTAGGAAACCCATCAAATTTGTAAAGACACTTTTTTATCCAAAGGCAATTTTCTGAGGTTTTTTTGCAACTCTCTCCTCAATTTTGTCCTCCCTCCATGTAGAAAAGCCCCGATACCAATCCTCACGCCCCACTCCAAAAACAACGAAGCGGGTTGCAAATCCCCACAGCCTGTGGATTATCGCCCCCCGATGAACGACGAACAACGCCCCTTTTCCAGTTTGATGCTTGATGGACCCGACCGCGCCCCCAGCCGCGCCATGCTTTATGCCGTGGGTTTTGAAAAAGCAGATTTTGCTAAACCACAGATCGGCATCGCCTCCACATGGAGCCAGGTCACGCCTTGTAACATCCACATCGATAAGCTCGCCATTGAGTCCTCAAAAGGCGTCGATGCCGCAGGCGGTAAGGGCATCATTTTCAACACGATCACCATTTCCGACGGCATCTCCATGGGCACCGAGGGGATGAAATACTCGCTGGTTTCCCGTGAGGTGATCGCGGATTCGATCGAAACCGTGGTCGGCTGCGAAGGCATGGACGGGTTCGTGGCGATCGGTGGTTGCGATAAAAACATGCCTGCCTGCGTGATGACCATGGGTCGGATGAACCGCCCCGCGGTGTTCGTTTACGGCGGAACCATTCTTCCGGGCTGCGGCAAAATCAAAGGCGAGGAAAAGGATCTCGATATCGTTTCCGTTTTCGAAGCAGTCGGAAAACACGCGAACGGCGAATACACCGATGAAGAACTGGATCACGTCGAATCCTGTGCAATTCCCGGCCCGGGTTCCTGCGGCGGAATGTATACCGCGAACACCATGGCCAGCGCGATCGAAGCACTCGGCATGTCGCTCCCTAACAGCTCCGCACAAGCGGCCATTTCCGATGACAAGATGCGCGATTGTTTCGACGCCGGCGCAGCGGTGCTGAATCTCATCAAGCTCGGCATCAAGCCGCGCGACATCATGACGAAAGAAGCTTTCGAAAACGCGATCACCGTCCTCATCGCACTCGGCGGCTCCACCAATGCCTGCCTTCACATTCCCGCCATGGCGCACTCGGCCGGCGTGGTAATCACTTTGGACGACTTCGAACGCATCGGCAAAAAAACTCCGGTTCTCGCCGATCTCAAGCCGTCCGGCAAATACGCGATGGCGGATCTCGTCCGCATCGGCGGCACGGTGCCGTTGATGAAAATGTTGTTAGATGGCGGACTTCTGCACGGCGATTGCATGACGGTCACCGGCCGCACCATGCGTGAGAATTTAGAAAAACTCGCCAAGCCATATCCTGCCGATCAGCAAATCATCCGTCCGCTCGACAACCCGATCAAAAAAGACAGTCACCTACGTGTCCTTTACGGAAACCTCGCGGAAGGCGGCTCGGTCGCAAAAATTTCCGGTAAAGAAGGCGAAGTTTTCAAAGGCAAAGCTCGCGTGTTCAACTCAGAGGATTGTGCGATGAAAGCCATCCTCGCCAAAGAAATTCAGAAAGGCGATGTCATCGTCATCCGCTTGGAAGGCCCGAAAGGCGGCCCCGGCATGCGCGAAATGCTTGGCCCAACTTCCGCCGTTATGGGCATGGGCCTCGGCAAAGACGTCGCGCTCATCACCGATGGTCGATTCTCCGGCGGCAGCCACGGTTTCGTGGTCGGCCACATCACCCCAGAAGCATTCGAAGGCGGCACCATCGGCATCCTCATTGACGGCGATGAAATCGAAATCAACGCCGTCGAGAACCGCATTTCCGTGAATCTCCCCGACGCAGAAATCGCCGCCCGCAAAGTCAAATGGAAACAACCAGAGCCACGTTATAAATACGGCGTCCTCGCGAAATACGCAAAACTTGTCACCAGTGCCAGCGAAGGCGCAGTGACGGATAAGAACCTGTAGCCTCTTCCGCGCTCATGAGTCATCCCGAGAAAATCATTTGTAAACCCACTCCGTGGTTTCTACTTCGTGCCGGGGTAATTTTGGCGATGTTCAGTGTGTTCAGCGTGCTGTTTTACATCGACGGCACGACGGGATATCGGAAAAAGAATTTCGAATACTACGTTCACGCGACCTTCGAGAAAGCGACCTCTACCTTTTCGAGAATGGATGCAGAGACTCCATTAACTGAACGAGCTTGGCGTGAATTTGTCTCCAAGCAAACGGTGGATTTTCCGCAAGATCCGGCACTTCTTCCTGCGGGTCTCAAACTCCCCATGCCATGGCCGGAGGTTCTCACGGATTACGCGCGGGTCAAAACCCTGCAACACAACCATCTCTGGTTGGAGTATTCTGAGAAAAATCAGCACGCCGAAAAACCTGCGGAAAAGCCCTTCGATGCAAAGAAGATAGATGAACAAATCCACGTGTTTTACATCTGCGTTTCGTTATCGGTCATCACTTTGTTTTTTCTGATCCGCACCATTCGCCGCAGCGTCATTGCTGATGAAAAATCCCTTACTACCGCAGATGGGAAAAACATCCCTTACGAAAACATGCGCGTGCTCGATCTCCGTAAATGGGAAGGCAAAGGCATCGCCTTCATTGAGTACGAAACACCTTCCGGCATGAAACGCTCCAAAATCGACGGCTTAACCTACGGCGGCTTCAGCCAGGAAAAAAACCAACCTGCCGAACAACTCATGCGCCAAATCCGCAGCAACTTCACCGGCGAAATCATCGATTACGGGGTGGTGGAGAAGAGTGAAGGGTGAATGGAGAAGAGTGAAAAAAGCTGTCACGAGATTCCAACTCTACAAACCCCCGTTTTCTCCGCATCCTGCTATCCTCCGTTTAAAAAGTCCAAAAAGCACTATTACCCCCGATTCGTTTCCATTTTTTCCTATCGCTTTGTCGCTTTTCAAGTTTTCATAGTTGCCAACCAAGGCGCCTCCGCGCTAACCGTTTCTCACACCAACACACAACCACTCAACACATGTCAGACAAATCGATCGAAGAACGCGTCAAGGAAATCATCGTAGACCAACTCGGCGTCAGCGCCGATCAAGTAACTCTAGAAGCCAAGTTCGTTGAGGACCTCGGTGCCGACTCTCTCGATACCGTCGAGCTCGTCATGGCTCTCGAAGAGGAATTCGACGTTGAAGTTCCAGACGACGAAGCTGAGAAACTCCAAGCGGTCAAAGACGTCGTGACCTTCATCACCAGCAAAAAAGGCTAATTCGTTAGACTTTCAGTTTTTCCGAAGGGTGGTTGTCGCAAGGCATCCACCCTTTTCTTTGGAAGATTTAAACGGAGTTAGCGGAGGCAGCGGAGTTAACGGAGGAGGAGTAAGCGTCGCAAGCTGCAATCTTCAATTATCTAAATGTAGTTGCTCTAGGAAAAATCCAATGGACACTTGTGTAAATAAATCAACCCCTTCTGCTTTCAGCTTTTCAGTATTTCAGCTTTTACCATCCCATGCCCACCCAAGACGACATTCAGTATGCCATGGAGACCACTCGGGTTCTCCATGAACCAGATCATCGCATTCAGACGTTTGGTGAAACACGTTTTGAATTTCAACTTCTGAGTGAGCCGATGGATCAGGTTGGGAAAGTTAGAATTCGCACTGGTGAGGTTGAGGCGATGAAGCCGCGCATCTTGCGTCCCGAGCCGTATCGTGAAATCGAACTAGAAGGTTTCGATGACAGTGCCCGCGCTCGTTTCGATGCATTGGTGGATAAACTCAAAGAGCAAGGCCGCGATCTCGCGTTTCTCCAATACGGCTTCCGCTTCAAACGCGGCGCAGTGAACGAGGAGCTCGTCCACGACAACATCGAAGCCGTCCGCGAGCGCGTGCTGGAAGACATTCGCCGCACTGGCAATCCCTCGCGCGCCATCATCGAAGGGGTGGATGACGCTTGGGAAGTTTCCATCCTGAAATTTTCATTTGAGATGATTCTTCGTTCGCATGAAATCAATGCCTTCGATCTACGTAGAAAAGGCCTGATCTAGTGAAACACTGCCCACGCATCGCCATATGAGAATCTGGCTCATCATCAAAATCATCGCCGGCATCGCCGTCGCGGGCATCGCGACGTTTGCCGCCATGCTTTCTTATCACATCGCCGTAAAGCCCTTGGGTGGAGTATTCTCAAAAATCATCCCTGAGGCAGGAACGGTCTTGCGCGTGACCAAAGAAGAAGATTTCAGTAAAGTGTTAGAAGCTGCGGAAATCCCAGACTTTGAGCCCGGCGACCGCGCGTTTCAAAAAGCCCACGAACTCATTGCCCTCGGAAAAATCCGCGACGGTCGAGAAAAACTCATGGCGATCATCAATGTTTTTGCCTCTTCGCCCGCCGCGCCTCAGGCTCGCCGCATCGTCAGCATGATGAATCTCGACGAAGTGCTGTCTTCCGATTTCCGCACCGGAAAAACCACCTACAAAGTGAAATCCGGCGATTCCTATTTCGCCATCGCAGGTCGCAACGAAACCTCGCTCGATATGATCATGCACCTCAACAACATGATGGAGCTGAAAAATTTAAATGTCGGCGATGAAATGATCCTGATGCCGCTTAACTACCGCATCGTCATCGATCCGTTACGTAATTCCCTCTCGCTTTGGGAGGATGCAAAATTCATTTGCGATTATCCCATCCTCAACATCCAAGGTGTAGTCCCCCCAGCTGGAACCACGACCATCGCCTCCCGCCGCGCGGATCTCGATGGAAAAGCCGTCCCTCCGACCGCCACCGAATACCGATCCACCACAAAAAGTCTCTCCCTCAAAAACCCAGCCGTGCAGATCCTTCCTTACGACAAAGACGACCCAACCCCACCACGTGGTATTTTCCTAAAAGAAGCCGACATCGAAGAACTCTACCTTCTCACCCGCACCGGCAACGTCGCGGAGATTCGGTCGGCGAAGAAATAGGCAGGGACGCTTATCCCTAAGCGTCCATATCTCTAGCGCTGGTTATTGCGTAAAGGCACCTTTGGGCTGATTCAAGCCGTGAGATATGGACCTTTAAGGATAAAGGTCCCTGCCTTGTGTCCTCCGTCTTCTCTAAAATAAGCCCAAAATAAGCTCAGCCCTCGATTCAGGGTTACGAGGGTAAAAAATGATCATTTTTCTAGCGATCTTTGCTCCGTAAACCTTAAACTCCCCGCAGTTGAACTTCTGCTCCGCGCTCGAAATTTGAATTTTTTCCATCATGCAACTCCTCGAATTTGAAAAACCCGCCGCTGAACTTGAAAAAGAGATCGATAAGCTTCGTGCTAAATCCTCGGCTCAGAATCTCGACTTATCAGCTGAAATTTCCACGATGGAGCGTAAACTTGCCGAAACGCGTTCCGCGATTTACCAAAACCTGACCCCGTGGCAGCGCGTCCAGATCGCCCGCCACACCCAACGTCCTTTCATGCTCGATTACGTTTCACTCGCCTTCACGGATTTCAGTGAACTCCATGGCGATCGCCACATCGGGGATGACGCGTCGATGCCCGGCGGCTTCGCCATGTTAGGTGAACACAAATGCGTGGTGCTCGGGCATCAAAAAGGCCGCGACACGAAGGAAAACCTCAAGCGGAACTTCGGCTCCGCGCATCCCGAAGGTTATCGCAAATCTCTCCGCTTGATGAAAATCGCCGAGAAATTTTCCATGCCCATCATCGCACTCATCGACACCCCGGGAGCCTTTCCGGGAATCGGTGCGGAAGAACGCAACATCGCCGAGGCCATCGCGTTTAACCTCCGCGAAATGATGCTTCTCAAAACTCCCATCATCGCCGTCGTCATCGGCGAGGGCGGCTCCGGCGGCGCACTTGGAATCGGCGTCGCGGACCGCGTGTTGATGATGGAGAATGCGTACTACTCAGTGATCTCACCCGAAGGTTGCGCAGCCATTCTCTGGAAACATCGCAAACATGCACCAGAAGCCGCAGAAGCCATGAAACTTGTCGCGCCAGACCTGATGAAACTCAACCTCATCGACGGAGTGATTCCAGAACCCCTTGGCGGCGCTCACCACGACCACGCCTCAACCGCCCTCGCTTTTCGCGACCACGTCTCCAGAGAACTCGACCATCTTTGCTCGCTGAGCACTGAAACTCTGCTCCAAGAGCGCTACGATAAATTCCGTAAGTTCGGTGAATGGAACGAAGGCTAACCGATTTTCAATCGCGACTGCAACCGCGCACCGAGTCCGAAATTTTAAGGAGAAGGGACATTCCTGTCCCTTTATTTATCTTTCCTCTTCATTCAAAAACTTGTCCGCCGTAGCTGCGGCGTCTCGCCGCAGGCCGTGTAAGAGGCGTCTCGCCACGCTTTCCATCAATCCGTCTTCTAGTTCCTGATGGGCTGCTTACCTCAGTCCAAACCGCCCGCTAATCACACATCAAATCTAGGAAGAAATGAGGTAATATCAGCAAAGGAAGTTTTAGAAAAATCAGCAGCCTAAAATATCCTGATAGTACCCACATCACCTAACAAATTCCTTGTCGTCATTGAGAAATTTCAGTTGGATCTAGAAGTTAACCCCGCCTGATATACACACGTGGGACTCTACTAATTAATACTGTTCTCCAAAAGAATGACTTCCTTCGACATTCGAGATCATAAGTTAGCGTGGCGATGGACGAATTCTGATCATGCTGTGCTTCCGGACGCTGTTCTTGATCAGATGATTCCGTTTTCTTCCGATCAGGCAGCGGAGGCGTT
>JANPJY010000093.1:0-11956 GCA_031425735.1 Akkermansiaceae bacterium
TATTATAACTCATAAGTATCACATTTCTAAAGCCCCAATAAATCAAGGTATAGGCGCCACAGTTCTGCGCCGCCAAACATCCAGGCAACCGCTCCCATCGCGATAAACGGCCCGAACGGAAGTTGTTTCCCAAAACCGATCCGCCCGATCACTGCCGCAACGATCGCGAACAAGGACGCGCTGAATAAAGAGAAAAACACCCCGCTCCAACCAAAGAACGCACCGACCATGGCGAGCAAATGAATATCCCCCATTCCCATCGCTTCTCGTGGGATCACCACCGATGTCGCACGCCCGCTGAGCGAAACCATTTTCTCAATCTCGAATTTTCTTCCGTCAGAGAGCTCGATTTCTTTCTCATGGATCACCAACTGACCCGCTCCCGTTTCTTCGCCATCGACCAACACGCTCGTGGCATCGACGATCAAGCGATCCGTTTTTCTAACAAAAATATCCCACCAAGGAACCTCTTCGCCATCGATCACGAAACACATCGGATCTTGATCGCCCTCGGGTTCTTTCAAAGACCACTCGACTGCGGAGTCGAACTTCATTGCACGTTTCCCAAAGGCTTTTTTTCCAAGCTCCACCACCAGCCACAGCCCAAAAAATCCAACCGCCCAACCTATCCCACCGGAAATCAGGCCTTCTTGCCAAGTATACTGAAACCCAGCCATTGCAGAAAGCGGTGGCCATACGGCACAGGCGATCAGGCCGATCACCGACCCCGCCCATGTTAGATTTGTGGGGATAATCAGATGTTCGGCATCGATGTAAGTGATCGCCACCAACAGCCCCATCAACACCCACAGGAAAATCACCACCTCCGGCGGGAAAACCCACCAAACAAAACCGAACAATACCGCCGTGAGAATCTCCACAGCAATATAACGAAACGGGATCGGCGCTGAGCAATGCGCGCATTTCCCACGCAAACACAACCAACTCACTACCGGCAAATTCTGCCACAAGGTAAGCTGATTTTTACAAATCGGGCAGAACGAACGTTTCGGATTATTGACCGACATCCCAAGCGGAACTCGGTAAATCACCACGTTCAAAAACGATCCAATACAGGCCCCTATCATCACGGCAGGGATCAACCAAAGCCAATGATCAAGCGGCGGATACATGTTTTGTTGGTGGTTTCATGGGGAAACCCTAATGAAAACATCCGTTCAATCAAGCGAGCTTTCCGAATATCCCACCGGCTAAGGTTCAACAACTCGGAGTCGGAGAAACATTTTATCAGAACCTGGAGGCACGGTCATGGTGGCAGTGGCGGTTTGGCCGATTGGAGTGGTTACATCTTGATCAATGCCGTCAGTGGACCATACCAGCAGATCCGTGCTGTATTGGACGAGGTATTGGATATCTCCACGCAAACGAGGATACGTAAAACTGATGGTATCGCCGATGCGTTGAAATGTGGGACGAGCGATATCGGCGGAGTTGTTAGGAGCGCTGCCAAGGGCGTATTCGAGGAGGTTATTGTGGCCGTCTGCGTCTGGGTCGGCATTGGGATCGGTGAATGATGGGAGAGCGAGTTGAGCCGGCGTGAGGGAGCTGCGGAGCCAGTCTGCGTAGGTAGGGGGCGGATTGTAGAGAGTGGCGATTTCCTGTTGCGTTAGCGCACGTTGGTAGATGCGGAGGTCATCGATTTGTCCATCCCAAGAGTTACCGCCCCTAGTGGTATCGCCGACACGCATCAGTCCGGGAATAACGCCTCCAGCGCCAGTGTTGAAGGTGGTGAAATTTGCGCCATCGTCGTAGTAAACACGGGTTCTCCATGTCGCGCCGTCGAGGTAGTTCACCATGGTGATGAGATGCCACTGACCGTTGTTCATAGGCGAGGCACTTACATTGAGCGTGTTGCCATATTGGTTGCCGTTGATGCCCTGAAGGTTGCTGCCGGTGTTGGTCATCCACAACCGATATTGGGTGTCGTATGGTTCCGCGTCGCGGTCCTTGCCGATGATCGTGTTGTAGCCGCCCAGCGCAGTGCTACGGACCCATACGGAGATCGTGAATGAATCGCCTCGGGGATTGAAGTTGAGGTCACCCTGATTCGCTGGGAAAAATCGGGTGATCACATTGCTTGGGTTGCTAGGTCCGTAAGCGCCGCCGAATCGACCGTCGGCGACCCATTGCGCGCCGGGGACATCGGTGGCGTGATTGTTTCCCTCAACTGCAGAATCCCACACGCGGGTGCCGGTGTTTTCGTCGAAGGTGTAGTGAAGGATGAGATCGGGATCGCTAACAAATCCACCGATTGGCGCGGCATTCAGCGTAATGACGCGAGTGGCGGTGCCGGATGAGTCAGCGACTTGAAACGTCAAGGATGAGCGGGCCGCGGTGGTGGGCGTGCCGGTGATCTGACCACCAGTTGTTAGAGATAATCCCGGTGGCAAAATACCTGCTGTCAAACTCCATGTCCGTGTTGAGACTCCCCCGCTTGCAGCGAGCGTCGATTGATACAACTGACCGACCGTCGCGTTAGGCAGGTTAGCGGTGGTGATGGCGAGTGCAGGATTTACCGTGACCTGCGCAGGCGAAGTCGTCACCTCGCCTTGGGCATTGGTAATGGTCACCGTGTATGAGCCTGCGTCGTCAGCAGTTACTGCGGTGATTTCCAAAGTCGGACTGTTCGTTCCGACCGGAGTAACACCACGCCGCCATTGGAAAGTGAATGGCCCGGTCCCACTAACCGCGACGGTGAAATTCAGGGTGTTTCCGATAGCAAGTGTGATGTTAGATGGAGCACTGACGATTCCAGGAGGCTGTGGTGTTGGTGCGGACGGTGCAGGCAGCGGAACTCCGGCGGCATCGCGACCATCGAGTTGCATGAGATAGGCTAACAGATTATCGCGATCCGTAGCAGGCAGGCTTAGCACGAGGCGGTGAGGCTGCGCTTGGGTTAAAACGTCGGCGTTGGCGACAAGCAACGTATTGATCTGATGCGGGACGTCTTGCGTGCGCTCAATCTCGATGGTGTTCGTGGCTCCGGCATTCAACGTAGCGGTGGTGACGAACCAGCGCCAACCACTGGTTTGAAATCCGTTGTCAGGGAATTGCTGTAGGACTGTGATGGACTGTGACACACCGTTGATGATGAGATTGGCCGTGCCGCCGTTGTAGTTACGCACATAGCGAAAGGCAATGCGTGCCGTGCCGCCGTTGCCGCCATCGACATTGTTGTAGCGTACGGAGGCAACTCCCGTGCTACCGAGATAAGCTGCAGCGCCGCCAATCATACCACGCTCAGCTCCCCCACCGCCTTCTCCAGGAGTGTCCGTGTTTATCCCGGAGGCTCCGATGTATTGACCGCTGGCACCCGGAATCATCGTGCCACCTGCATAGTTGAAAACATCGCCCAACGTTGCTGCTTGGCCATGGTGCAGATAGGTCCGGGCGGCATGCAAACCATGCAATGTCGGAGTGTCGATACCTGGAAGTGTAAATCCGAGTCGCGATCCACTCAGACCCGATTGCGTGCCCACATTCATAAGTGTGTTGTTCGTAAATGAATCCCCGCTGTGGCATGAGGAGCAGCTCTGCGCATTGAAAATGGCCTGACCGGACACGGCTGCGGCGGTGAAAGTTCCGTTCGCATTTCGATTCGGACTGCGGGGCGTGTGTTCGGGTGTTAGAGAGGACACATACGCCGCTAGAGCATCGAGATCATTGCTGAGGCCAGCTTTCCCACTCGCGGGAGTTGGATGCTGCGCGGTGAATTGCTGTGTTGAGAGATTCAAAAATCCCGTGCCGCCGAATGGGCCGCGGATGTCGTGCTCGAAGTCCTGAACCTCATCGAAGTTTCCACTCCAATGCACCGCGCCATGTCCCATACCACTGCGACCGCGTAAATCAGTCGTGCGGCGCAGCCCTTCGCCACGCCCCGTGAAATCCCACACGCGTCCATCGTGCCCGCCATCGACATGACAAGTGGCGCAACTGATGTAACTGTCCGCGCTCATGCGTGGGTCGGCGGCGTTGTAGAAAATTCGTTTACCCGTCAAGATAGGTGCGGTGAGCAACTCGGTGGCAACCGCGTTCGTTGTAGCGATAAGAGGCAGCGAGGTCTGGTTTTGTGTTAGAAACGGCGAGGTATTGAAAACCGATACGCTGCGACCCATGAAATTTTGGACAAAGATTCGGCTCGACGCGCTATCGATCAATACACCCTGCGGAGCCAATCCAGTGCCGACCTCAAGCGAAATGACGGCGGGCTGTGTCAGCATGGAACCGGTGACGATCTGTTCGGATAGCGAAGCAAGATTGAAGGCATCGATGCCGACGACGCGGTTGTTTCCCTGATGTGTGACGAGGATCGTATCGCCCAGCGGCGTGTAAGCGACTGAGCTAGGGCTATCGCTGTTATCAAAGTCGCGGCGTGAGTGCGGGATCTCGAAATTGCCGCTCAGATCGAGGAAGGAAATGACGGCGCGGCTGGTTGTCTCGTGGGTGAGATTGCCCACTCCAAAGAATGTGCCGCGCTGCGTATTGTCCTGCTTTGATACGATGGATGCCCGCGTGCCGTCCGGTGAAATGGCGATACCAGAGAGATAGTTTGGCACACCAGCAGCCCGATCGCCGCCATCGACGGAATTCGCTGCGGTGAGCGTGAAAATTCGTGTGAAACCAAGTGTGGCCGTGAACTCACCGATTTCCGCCTGCATGTCCGGCGAGATGAAACGCGTGACGAGCACGCGCGCTCCATTTCCGCTGATGGCGATGGCTCGTGGCGTGGTCAATCCCGTGGCTGTTAGAGGTGCTGCTGCTGGGGTTGCTGCGGTGTAGCGATGAAGCCGACCTGATCCGTAGAGTGAAACATAGAGCAACGTGCCATCCGGCGAAGCCGCCACCCCAAAAGGCGCGGAGCCATACGCGAGAGAGATCGTTGTATGTGTGGTGCCATCGGCATTTAACACGCGGATCTCATCGCTGCCGTGGCAGGTGACCCAGTAGCGGCCATTCACATCACGCGCGATGCTGCGCGGATTTACACCCACGGCATACTCCCCCTCTTTCACGCCGGTGCTGGCATGGATAACTGTGACGGTGTTTGCATCAGGGTTCACGCTCCACACACGGCGCGTGCCGGAGTCATCGCCTATGGCCATCGTGCTGCTTTGCGTCGGCTGCGGTCCAGCGGGTGGCGTGATGACGAGCAGACGCAATGAATTTGTGACGATGCTTCCCGTCGCATCGCGAACCTGCGCCAGCACACGTGGACGACTCGCGGTGGTGTAGGTGTGGTTTGCTGTCGTCGATGTGCTCCAATTGCTCCAGTTGCCATCGAAGTTGAAACGATAGTCGAGCGCGCCGCTGCCAGTCGCTGCTGCGGTGACCGTGATCTGTTGATTCGGTGCCGGTTGGTAGTTGTTAGATGTGAAACTCGTAAAAACGGGCGGTGCGGGGGCATTCAAGCCGCCGCCGGTCGAGAAACGAAAATGATAGGCTTCTATGTAGTTTCCTGCTGCATCGCGGAAACCGATTTCTAAAGCTGGATTGCTCAAGAAATCGACTTGGTAGGTCGTATCAGCTGCCAACGGCGCATCCGGAGTAAAAGTCATGTTGCCGGAAAAATCGTGAATCAAGAACCCGGGCACGAAGGTGCCGAGCGTGTCATTGGCACCCACCGCACGCACGGTGAAGTCGATGCCATTTCGCGGGCCGCCATTTCTAGGATGCTCATGCACGAGGAAACTCAGCGGCGCATGACGTGAGTAGTTCGTGCGACCGCTTTGCGGAATGTGGTAAGTCACACGCGGCGGTGTGGTGTCGGCCGCTTGTTGGTGAACCCAAACGCCCATGCCTTGATTGAAATTAGGGATCGGATAACCGCCGGTGAGCCACAAATTGCCGAGCGGCAAAGAAATCTGCGAGGTATTCACTCCAACGAGTGCGCCATTTGGCAACGCTGGCGCTCCCGCAGGCCGTGGCGGGGCAGCTTCATTCAGCGTAAGCACGATGGGATTCGCATCGCCTGCTAGGAAGCGTGTCATATCGATCTTGCGATTGTGAATAAAGCCGAAGTTATCCTGATAGACGGGATATGAGGCATTGGAAAAATTTGAAACTGTTAGACTCGCCACGGTTTGTAGATTCACATTCGCACCCGGCATTGTGGCGGAAGTGATGTCTGCACCGATGAGGATGTTTGTTGTCGAGCCGATGACATAGAGCCCGGTGCCATCGCTGAAAAGATTCGGCCAGTAGCCTTGGAATCCGCCTTGCAGTGATCCCACGGGCTGCGGCGTGATGCTGTCGTTGTTTGGATCGACATCGTCCATGTTGTTGTAGTTCAGACGATAGACCACGACTCCATCCGCACCTGCACCGCCGCTGCGAGCCATGATGAGCAGGTCTCCAAAAAACATCGGATGCCAATCCCCTCCTCCGTATGGGCCGACATGGTCAAAAGTGGCGAGCACTTGCGAGGCCATGTTGCCATTTTGCCCCACGGTAGAGCGGCGGATTTCAATGTCCGTATCTGGCGTGTTGTACCAGAGCAGCGTCGCATTCCATGGACCCGCCTGACTGCTGCGATTGTAAAGGAGCGGTAGATTGATCAACTGCGGGACGCCGTTTGAGCCACCTCGCTCGACGAGACCACCGAAGCCGTTCACACGGATAGGGTCGGGCAAGAGTAGGTTGCCATATTGTGCGGAGCCGTGCGCGTTCCATCCGTAGTTACCAAAGATCCACGAGTTGTTTGGATAACTCAGCCCAAAGTCTGACGGCATTCTCCGCACAGGATTCGCCGGATCAGCGATATCAAAAACCCGCATTTGCAAATCCGAACCCGCCCGTGACCCAGGCACCTCCCCGCCCACAATGATCCAGCCGTTGAGATAATTGATCGAAGTCGTCCGCCCAATGGGCTCCGAGTCATTGGTGACTGGATGACTCAGCAGTGTTCCCGGAGCCTCCGTGCGAGGTAGATTGAGAAAGCCCTGCGTGGTCACCTGGGCCGCAAGGGTCAAGGTGAAGACAAGCGAGAGAAAAGCATGGCGGATGAGTTGCATGACAATGGATTGGGAAATCCACTCGTCAGGTTACATAGAAAGAAAAAATATTTCACCAGAAAAATGCCGCCTACCGGATCTGCCGCTATTCGATGGCAGAAATGCGCGTTGTAGTTCATCGAATTTGGTTTTTTTAACAGAAGGTAACAAAGGAAACGAAGGATGTTCCAACTTTGAATTTACAGTTCTTTGGATGGTGAAAGGAAAAGAGGAAGGATGATGGAGGTAATGCGCGCTAGCTCCTTCGTTCTCTTCGTTACCTTCTGTTCAAAATCTCCATTGAGCTATGGAGGTGATAAATCAGGTATAGCGGCAAGCCGTAAAAATGTGGGGTCTGTCGTAGCTGGCGCGAGCACGCGGACTTCTCCGGCGGCGGGGCCTGGCAGCACATCGAAGCCGGATGTTAGCGAAGTCCAAGTCCCTGTGCCCGACAGACGCGATGCAACGGGCAGCCATGAGCTGAGGGTGGTGGAATGTTGGATTTCCAATCGCACACCGGGGCTGACCGGACAGACAAAGCGGATTCCGAAACGCCCGTCTTCCACAACAGCCGCAGGTAGCATGGCAGTGTCCCTGCTGTTGATGGGATCGGTTTGAAAAACATATTCCATCAATGTGACGAGTCCGTCGGCATCAAGATCGGCATTCGCCACAGCGTCCGGGGAATTTGCCATGCCACCGAACTGGTCGAAGCGCCATTGATCGAACGGATGATCTAGAATGGTTAGATTGATCGTCTGCTGCGGATCGGATGCGGGAAAAGTCGCCGGTCCAGAGAGGGAGTAAAGTGTTAGGGTGAAATTTTCACTACCTTCCGCAATACCATCATCGGCCAACGGGATGAGAATGGTTTTGCTCGCCGGGTCATTCGCCGCCCAGCTCAAGGTGCCGGAAACTGGAGTGAAATCTCCGTTGCCAGCAGTTCCCACGGCAGTCTGATAGGTCATGCTCAACGCGCGGTCGAGACTAGCTCCGCTGCGTGTGACCGTGACTTCAATGTTTCCTCCTTCCACTGCGGAATAAGATGACTGAGCAGGCGCGACCAAACCTAACGGCACATTTGCATTGTCACCCACGAGCGGTGCCGCGACTGGCGACGCGCTCAACAAGACGGGCGGGTTGGCGGTTTGATTGGTGGCGGGATTGTAGCTCACGCTCATGCCTTGCAGCATGGCTTCCGTGAGCGCGGCAGGTGGGCGCTGGATCCGCAGGTAATCCACATCGAGAATGAGGTCGGGCTGACCGGGGACGTTGATGTAGTTCGCATTGAACTGGGTTGTCGGCCCGCCCGCCTCGTAGCCCATGACGCTGTTAAAATCCGTATAAGCGGTCATGCCTACTTGTAGAGTTGGCCCAAACTGCGGAAACGCGTGATCCGCGTTCGGGTAGCGATTTTCCACAATCCACGGACCTGCGGCGCTGTGTTTGCGCAGGCAGACGACGGTGTTGCCGACGCGTATGATTTGCAGCCACGCCTCGTTAGAGCCACTGATGCCGTTTGATGAATAATACAGCTCCGATCGACTGCGGCGCGTGTCTTTGATCTCGAACTGCCGGACGCCGGAATTTCCCGCCGTGCCGAGCGAGAGGAAGATGTAGTTCTCGCCCTTGCCGACCAATTCGGAAGTGTTCGCCCAGTTTTCATCACCGGGAGTCCAGTCACTGCCGAAGTTCTGCGGCGGCCACACCGCGTTGGTCGTGTAGGGCACCGGCGCGGCATGGGTGATCGCTCGCGGCTCGCGGATCAGAATGCCACCTAACGAGTAGAGCCGGATGGATGGCAACAACGGCCCGCCGGGATTTTGCCTGCTGTAGACGAAAATATGAGCCGTAGCGATGAAGTCGCCCGTGACGTTCTTCGAGAAATGCGTGCCGCGCAGATGCTCATACCAGCCGGTGGTTCTTGGCACGATGCGGAAATGCCCCGGTGTGCTCGTGTTGATGTTCGCCGACTCAACATGACTCGCCCCCCAGCCCTCCAACGCGCCATGTTCCTGGTAGCGGTTGAAAGTGGCCGCATTGCCAAATTCATCTCCGAGTGGTTGGATGTCATCAGCAAGTATCCGGGCCGCAACGGCCAAGGTGACAACAAGTGAAAGAAAAGCATGACGAATGAGTTGCATGACAATGGATTGGGCAATCCATCTGTCCGGTTACATAAAATGAAAAAATATTTTAACTAGGTAAATGCCGCCTACTCGATCGGCCGCCACTCGATGGCGGAGAAGCGCGTGGCAGATTGGTAGGATCCGATGGCCAGTGCGACAGGTTGTTCGGCTGGGTTCCAATTTAACGGAGAGGGTAAGCCAAGGGTACGGCCTTGGATAGGAGTGGTGATTTTATGAACTCCATCGATAGATATGGAGATCGTATCCGGCCGGATTTCGACGTGCAGTTCATAGGTGCGATTGTTTTCTAGAATATGAGTGAAGGCGTTGCCTTGACGAAGGTCACGGCCATCGATGGTTTGGACGCCTGATAGCCCCTTGCCCCAGCCATCGATATCGATTGAGGCGGTGCCCTGTGGAGTTTTGACAAACAGAAAGACCGAATACTGACCATAAAGCCGGGTGAAGGAAACGCGGACATCGTAAGATTCCGGCATTTCGTCAGCGAGTTTAAGAATGCAGATCTGGTTGTCAGAAATGAGACCTTCTGGAGTTGTGATCCAATTTCCTAACATCCTCTGGCTTGAAGCATCGATATCTGGAAGAAGGTTTTTCCAAACCTCCGTAGGCGTAGCTAGCGGAGGAGTGGGAGTAAGCGGAGGCTGAACCGTTGAAGGCACTATTGACTTTTCTCTAACAGTATTTGGCTTGTCGGCTTTCTGACTAAGCAGAGGATACAAGAGTAAAGCAATCATCGCAGCCGCAGGGATGAGCAGAAGCGGCAGCAGATTACGTTTACGTTTTCCCAAAGCTGCAGCAAACGCATCCATCGATGGGAAGCGTTGCGCAGGGTCGTTTTTCAACGCGCGCATCACGGCATCGCTCACTGGTTTGGGGATATTTTTTCGGACGATACACGGTGGATCGAAATGTCCGCGTGGCAGAACTCCGGTGAGCATTTCATAAAGAATCACTCCAAGGGCATACACGTCGCCAAGCGGACCCGAATCTTGTCCCGCATGGCGTTCGGGTGCCATGTAGTCGGCGGTGCCGGTGGTGGTGCCAGCCATGGTGAGCCGGGTGAGTTGCGCATCCACTGGCGCAGCGAGTCCAAAGTCGGTGACTTTGACGCGGCCATCAGAGGCGATGAGGATGTTCTCCGGTTTGAGATCGCGATGGACGATGCCGTGTTGGTGCGCGGCGTGGATGGCGGATGCCGTTTCGCAGGCGATGCGCAGGGCGTCGGCCACAGGGAAAGCCCTACCCTGCTTATTGAGGAGATCGCGAAGATTTCCGCCATCGACGTATTCCATGACGATCGCCGCGCTTTCTCCATCAAGCAGCACAAGTCGATGGATGGTAACGATGCCGGAGTGATTCAGTTTCGACATCATTCGCGCTTCACGTTGCAGACGTTCGAGGATCATCGGTTCGCCATGTAAATCGGGCAGGACAAGTTTAATGGCTACCTCACGCCCGAGCGCAGGATCGCGTGCGAGGTGAACTTCCCCCATCCCCCCTGTGCCGAGCAAACCGATGCGTTCATAGCCGTCCGGCCATGGAGAGCCGGGTGCAAAATCGTCCAGCGCTTGTGCCATGAGAGCACCGGCCGCCAAACCCGAAAGATGCGGGCGGAACGGTGGCTGACTTGGCTCGGGATGCGTGTTCATAAGGCGGACGACATACGGGAAATTACTGACTCGCCAGCATACGTGCAAGATATGCTATTTCCTCTTCGGGATTGGAATCTTCGGGTTGGGTATCGGCCACCACCGTGCGCAGAGTTTCGCGGAAACGAGCTCGCAGTCGATGAACGGCCACTTTGAATGTGCTCGACGACATGCCAACAGCTGCCGCCGCCGCAGCGTATGCTTCCATATCCCCTTCTTCTGTTAGAAACTTACGCATGGCGGTAAACTGAACGTGCTTACCGTGAGCAATGGCTTCTTTTTCCATGGCGCCCAAAGCGTGGTCGAGCACGGTGAGCGCCCATTGACGATCGTAGGCTTGCTCGGGGCTTTCACCGGAAATAAGTGAAGAAGAGTAGCATTCTTCTGCAGTGGCGGGATCGATGGAGATTACTCTTCCCCCACCGCGTTTGAAAGCACTGGCTTTGTCCGCCTCATCGCGGATGTGACGTTGCAACGCAGTCAGAAGAAACGTGCGGAGTTTGCCTCGCGAGGGCTCGGCCGCATCGAAAAGTTGGCTTTGGACGATACTGAGAAAGAAGCCTTGAATGAAATCCTCAGCATCATGCGAAGGATAGCCACGGCTACGGCACCATGCGTAGAGAGGAAACCAATAGATGCCACAAAGATCTTCGAGAGCTTTTCGAGCGGACGGCCCGTCGCCACGTGCACGCAACACCATGCTCCAACGAGTGGCTTGGAAACGTGGACTGGTGGATTCGGATTCCTGTACAGACATAGTGATGAAACTAGCTAATGCAATATCTCAAAGTCGCGATGGTTGAACAGGGAATTCTTAGCTCTCACTTCCTGTGCAGAAGATATTTTTCACAGAAGGTAACGAAGATAACGAAGGGCTGGAACAACCCAACTATCACAACCCTTTAACCAAATTTCTAAAATCGAAAGGTCAGTGCGAAGCTCCTTCGTTTCCTTTGTTACCTTCTGTTCAAAAAAATATTTTTTACACGAGCAAACGGAGATAACGGAGGGCTGGAACAACCCAACTATCACAACCCTTTAACCAAATTTCTAAAATCGAAAGGTCAGTGCGAAGCTCCTTCGTTTCCTTTGTTACCTTCTGTTCAAAAAAATATTTTTTACACGAGCAAACGGAGATAACGGAGGG
>JANPJY010000094.1:0-11299 GCA_031425735.1 Akkermansiaceae bacterium
TCGAAGAGCCAGAATTCGCCGCCGATCCAGCCCATGACGAGAAACACAGCAACGATTAGCGAGAGTAATAGAATCAGTTGTCGGGATTTGGGGAATAATATGCTGCGCCAGGTCATGGAGAGGGGGGCAGTTGGAGGGATTGATGATCGATCGCCTGTTTCCGTTAGATTGATGCTAGGAATTTGCTTTTTCACCTAGGGCGGAGAATACATTGAAGAGCCGGTCTGGGAATGGGAAATGCGCTCTTCAAAGCACCGCGTGACCCCATTTTCCCTCTACAGATCTTTGTAGGGAATAGAGAAGGTGTCGCCGTCTTCGAGTTTGCCGCTGCTGAGCCCTTTTTTGAACCAGCGCATACGTTGAGCGGATGTCCCGTGGGTAAACGCATGGGGAACCACTCGGCCCTGGGCTTTCTTTTGAATGGCGTCGTCGCCGATCGCGTTGGCAGCAGTCATTGCTTCTTCAATGTCTCCTTGATCCAGATAGCCCTGCGAGTGTTTGGTCCAGACCCCGGCGAGAAAGTCGGCTTGGAGTTCAAGCCGGACGGACATTTGGTTGGCGTCGGCGCGACCGCGCGCCGCGTTCACCTTGGCGGAGGTGCCAAGGAGAGTTTGGACATGATGGCCAACCTCATGAGCTAACACATACGCCTGAGCAAAATCCCCGGGTGCCCGGAAGGTTTGCGCAAGCTCATCATAGAACCCCAAATCGATATAGATGTTTCGATCCTGCGGACAATAGAAGGGCCCCATTGCTGCGCTCCCATTGCCACACCCAGTTCTCACCTGACCACGGTAGATACTGAGGGTAGGCAATTCATACTTGAGACCAAGGCGTTTGAACTCCTTTGTCCAGACGTCTTCGGTATCTGCGAGCACCACCTTGACGAACTTAAAGCGCTCCTCTTCGGTTGGGCTTATCACCAGCCCCTCACGCCCCCCTGGGGATCCTCCGTCTTCCAATAACTTCATCGGATCAACGATTCCCGTCGCCCACAGCAAGCCGCCGACCACCAACGCTACTAAAAATCCTTTAAACCCAAATACCCGTCCAATCATCATTAACAGCCCAATTCCACCTCCAGCCCCACCGCCGCCGCCCTGGCCACGCACATCACTAACCCGATCACTTTCTCGCCTGCCTTGCCATTTCATAGGCTTTCACTAGTAGCCGAGTATTTCACCATAGCAACTACTCGCTTCCCCCCACCCCCCAACCGAAGCGGTATCGGTCGCAACTCAGGGAAATGTGGGAGCTGGCCGCGCTTGATTGATTTCCTCAAATAAAAATCGGTTGCAGCCCTGAAAAACCAGCGGAATCTACCTCGGAAATTTCCGATAGAATATTCATCTACCATGCTCGCCCTTGCACTCATTGCTAACCTCATCATCTTCACCGCTGCATGGGCGTTCTGCGTGAAGATTAAAAACTTTTCTCCAGTCGATGCATTTTGGGCATTTTGCATCGGCCTAACTGCCGTGTTTTTCCTCTTCAGTGAAACACCCAGCACCCAACCGCTCATCGCAGGCATCCTCATCTTCGCATGGTCTGTTAGGCTCGGCTACCACCTCAGCCACCGCATCGCGAAACATCATCCCTCCGAAGATTCCCGCTACCAAAAACTCCGCGAGATCTGGAGCGGAAAAGTGAATTCCATGTTTCTCCTGTTCTTCCTCGGCCAAGCGCTATCCGTCTTTCTGCTCGCTTTCCCGTTCTACCTCATCGCCACCGATCCCAATCCAAGCTACGATCTTTTTCCTATCATTGGCACACTGATCGCATTGATTGGACTCATTGGTGAAACCATCGCCGATCGACAAATGTCCACCTTCAAAGCATCCAACCCCGATCCAAAATCCATCTGCCAAGTCGGCCTGTGGAAATACTCCCGACATCCCAACTACTTTTTTGAATCCATCATCTGGTTCGGCTTCTTCGTCTTCGCCCTCGGATCGCCATGGGGCTGGACCACCATTTACGCCCCCGCCATCATCACTTACCTCTTGCTCAAAGTCACCGGTATACCACCCACTGAAGCCTCCGCCCTCCTCCGCAAAGGCGAAGCCTACCGCGAATACCAACGCACCACTTCCGCATTCATTCCTCTATCACCCAAAGTCTGAAAACTGAACACTTCAAACTAGCAAACTCTTCATGAACACCAACGACCTCATCGCCTCCGGCAAACTTCCCGATTCCGTCATCCGTCTCGGCATCCGTCATCGCCTCGCGAACACGATTGCTCCCTTCGAGAAACTCGATCCCGAGGATCGCCAAGCAAAACTCATGGCTCACATCGCGGAACTGAAAACCATGCCGGTCGCGATCGCCACCGACGAAGCGAACGAACAACATTACGAACTCCCCACCGCCTTTTTCAAACGCTGCCTCGGCCCGCACATGAAATACTCATCGGGTTACTGGGAAAAAGGTGTAGTCGATATCGCGGAGTCAGAAGCACGCATGTTAGAAATCACCTGCCAGCGCGCGGAACTCGCCAACGGCCAACGCATTCTCGAACTAGGTTGCGGCTGGGGCTCGCTTACATTGTGGATGGCGAAACATTACCCCGACGCAAAAATCACCGCGGTCTCCAACTCCCGCACCCAACGCGAACACATCCTCGGCGAGGCTGCAAAACGCAACCTTCACAACGTCGAAGTCATCACTGCAAACATGATCACCTTTGAAGGTGTCGGAGAATCAGTTTTCGATCGCTGTGTCTCCGTCGAAATGTTTGAGCACATGAAAAACTATCAAATCTTACTCGAGCGTATTTCCAAATGGCTCAAGCCCGATGGCAAACTCTTCGTTCACATCTTCACGCATCGTGAAAATGCCTATCACTACACTGCAGAGAGCGAAGATGATTGGATGGCGAAATATTTCTTCACCGGCGGCCAGATGCCTTCCGATGATCTTTTGCTCTATTTCCAAGATCACCTTCGCATCGAACAACATTGGCAGGTCAACGGTCAGCATTACCAAAAAACTTCAGAGGCATGGCTGCAAAACATGGATGACCACAAAGAGGAACTCTTCCCACTCCTCTCCGAAACCTACGGTGCCGAAAACGCCGTGAAATGGTGGAGCTACTGGCGCATCTTCTACATGGCCTGCGCCGAACTCTGGGGCTACCGCCGTGGCCACGAATGGATCGTCTCACATTACCTTTTTAGAAACTCTAAGTTTTAAACTTTAAACCTCAAAATACAGATAAAAACTAAGAACCACAAAGCCGAGTGAGCGCTAGCGAGCCATCACCTTAAGACAAAGTCCTTACCGCTTGGACGGAGCGAAGCGTAGTCAAACTAAGAACTAAGAACTAATTTCTCATTCAGCCCGTCATTCCACAGCGCCTCGACGATTCGTTCTTGCGCTGCTTCCATCGCTTTTCGCTCGGCATCTTCTCCATCCTCATGACCTGCGAGGTGCAACAAACCATGCACGAAGTAGCGTAAAATCTCCCGCCCAAGCGGCTCGCCATATTCTTCGGCTTGGCGTCTTGCAACTTCGGTGCCGATTACAATTTCGCCATGATGGAAAGTAATCACATCCGTCGGCCCTTCAATGTTCATGAAATCCATGTGAACGCGTTCACTCGTTTCATCATCCACCAATGCCACTTCCAGAGTCGCGAGATGCCGAAGCGAATTACCTTCGTCCAAGGAAACTTCGAGCGCCATACCTGCTGCTTCAATCCCTACATCCTCCAGCGCAGTGAGCCACGATTCAGGAATCTCGATCGCTTCCTGGTGATTTCCTATGATGATTTCCAATGCCATATGCGAAAATAATTTTAGTTAACACGCTCCGTAATTTTGGTGGATCGAACATCGACAAAATCAGTTTCGCTAGTCGTGCTCGCAAGGCGCTTGGTCAGCGTGCTGCGATCTTCCGCGGGTTTCTGATAGTCGATGCGACTGTGTAACATGCTCCGCAGCGTATTAGCAAAACTCTCTTTAACTAAGGTAAGCTCGCCCATCGTTAGAGGACAAACATCGAGCTGACCGTCATTGATTTTCGCGCGGACGAGATCCTCCACCAACGCGCGGATCTTGGCAGGATTCGGTTTGCGTAAAGTCCGTGACGCACTCTCAATCGTATCTGCCAAACAAATGATTCCACTCTCTTTCGTGCTCGGTCGCGGGCCGGGATAGCGAAAATTTTTCTCCTCGATCCTTGGTAAATCCTCTGCATTCCCCAATCGTTTATCGACCTTCTCAATCTCCGCCTTTTTCTGCTCTTGCGCCTTGCGGTAAAAATAATAGACCAACGAATCGCCGTGATGTTCCTGAATCACCTGAATAATTCGCGGGTTGAGCTTGTGCTTCACGGCGAGATCAATTCCGTCTTTCACGTGCGCGATGATAATCAAACCACTCATCGTCGGCGTTAACGTGTCATGCGGATTATCGGACTCGTCATGTTGGTTCTCGATAAAATAACTCGGCTTGTTCAGCTTGCCGACATCATGAAAATACGCGCACACCCGACACATCGGCGCGTTCGCTCCAATCTTTTCCGCAGCTGCCTCTGCCAACGCAGCGACCACCAAACTATGATGAAACGTTCCCGGTGCTTCTAGCTGCATGCGCTTCAGCAGCTTGTGATTCAAATCGCTCAACTCCAACCAGCTAATGTCGGTCGTTAGATGAAAAAATAGCTCAAACATCGGCAACAGGCCGCTGACAATCATCGCTACCGCCAACGCCGTCGCGAATGCAATCGCACTTCCCGTTCCTAAAATTTGCAAGCGATCCATCGACTCCGGGCCGAAAACCGCCATCACTTGAAGCCGACCTAACACCAATGCCATTATGACCATGACCGCGCCCACGTAAATCCCCGCCCGTAGCAACTGGATCCGCTTTCTAACCTGATGCACGCACATCACTGCCGTCATCCCCGCCACCAAACTAACGATCAGATAATTGATCACATCGGTCTCTGGCACCAACATGCAGCCGATCAAGCTGACATAGACCGCACTGAAACTCCCGGCCGTGCGACCCAGTAAAATTCCGTGCAGCATCGGAGCCAAGGCACACGGGACAAATAAATATCGGTAATTTTCAGAAATCGTCCCAGCATCCGCCAGACCCATCACCAAACGCACCAGCAACAACTGGCACATAATTCCGCCGAATACTAAAATAACCCGGCTGTTATTTCGGCAAATACTCGGTGCCCCAACGTGGAACATCGCCAGCGCAGTCAACGCCACGACAAAACCGTAAAAGAACGGATCCGCAGAAAACTTCGCGTCCGGAGAGGCTTTCAAAACCAAAACCGCCGCGCCAATCGCAAAGATCAAATACAACGCAAGCTTGATCAATAGGCTTGCCTCCAACACTTGGAGTGTCGCGTTCTCACAATGCACTCTCCGCTTTTTCCCGAGGGAAAAACCTTTTTTGGCGAGCTGCCAGCGCTTGATGCTATCAAGAAATCCCAAAATGTTGTTTTTGTTATTCCAACTCCTGAATCGCTCTGGAAACAAGAGAGGGCGCGGAAACTAGCTAGAACTGACGCCCTTGGCAATCTAGATTTCAGGCGCAGATTTCCGGCCATTTTAGGGAAATTTCCTTATTTTAAGGAATTCTAAGCCCTCATTATGATTGATGTTTCAGGCTTATCATTTGAAGTTCCCGCCCGCATGTCGCTTTCCTCTTACGCATCCCCTGTCCCAGCTCTTCAGAAAGAGGTCTCTCGACGCCGCTCTTTCGCCATCATTTCCCACCCGGATGCCGGAAAAACCACGCTCACTGAAAAATTTCTCCTCTACGGCGGCGCCCTCAACCTAGCCGGCTCAGTCACCGCTCGGAAAAATCAACGCGCCACCACCTCCGACTGGATGGAGCTAGAAAAACAACGCGGAATCTCGGTTTCCTCCACCGTCCTCCAGTTCGAGTATAAAGACTGCGTAGTCAACATCCTCGACACACCCGGTCACAAAGACTTCTCCGAAGACACCTACCGCGTTCTCACCGCCGTCGATGCCGCGGTCATGGTCGTCGATGCCGGTAAAGGTATCGAAGCCCAAACCCGGAAACTCTTCGAAGTCTGCCGACGCCGCGGTGTCCCAATTTTCACGTTCATGAACAAGCTGGACCGACCCGCACGGCCCACCCTTGACCTACTCGATGAACTCGAATCCGTCCTCGGCATCCATGCGTTTCCCGTTAACTGGCCGCTCGGGGATGGCCCACGATTCAAAGGCGTTTACGATAGAGAAAACAAAAAAGTCCACCTCTTCGAGCGCACCGTTCACGGAGCCTTTCGCGCTCCCGTGAACGTTTCCGGAATCGAAGATGAATCGGTGAAAAACACGGTTGATGAAATCACTTACAACCAAGTTTGCGACGAACTCGAACTCCTCGAAGGCGCGGGCGCGGATTTCGATGTCAAAGAAGTCCTCGCTGGAAATCTCACTCCCGTGTTCTTCGGATCCGCCGCTAACAATTTCGGCGTGCAACTCTTGCTTGATCGTTTCCTTGAGCTTTCCCCACCTCCCCTCCCACGCATCAGCGATGGCCAAACCGTCCATCCTGCCGCCAAAGGTTTTTCCGCTTTCGTTTTCAAAATCCAAGCGAACATGAATCCGAAGCACCGGGATCGTATCGCGTTCATTCGCATCGTCTCCGGCCAGTTCGAGCGTGACATGAACGTCTACAACACGCGCACCGGTGAAAACGTCCGCCTCGCCAACTCACAACGCCTCTTCGCCCGTGATCGCGAAACCGTCGATGACGCCTACGCCGGCGATGTCGTCGGCCTAGTCGGAAACTACGATCTCCTCATCGGCGATACCCTCGCTACATCGCCGGATGTGAAATTCGATGAAATCCCGCGTTTCCCGCCGGAGTGCTTTTCTTTTCTCACCAATAAATCCACCGCGAAATACAAACGTTTCCAAAGCGGTCTCGAGCAACTCCTCAAAGAAGGCGTCGCCTCCGAGTTCAATCTGCTCAGTGGATCTGCAAACTCATCCAGCGTCCTGCTTGGAGCGGTCGGCCCACTTCAGTTCGAAGTGCTCCAACACCGACTCGAGGGAGAATACGCCGCAGAAACGAGAATCGAATCCGCCGATTGGTCAATCGCTCGCTGGCTCAAACCCAAAGAAGGCAATCCCCTCGCTCCCGAAGCCAGACCCGCTCTCTCACTCGGCACCGCCCTCTCCCGCGATTCTAACGGCTGGCTCGTCGCCCTCTTCCCTCACGATTGGGCCATGAAAACCTTCATCGAAAAAAACGAAGACTGGGAAATCTCTGAGCAGCCATTTCCGCCCATGTAGCTGCGCCGTCTCGGCGCAGGCCGTGCCAGAGGCGTCCCGCCTCTTAGATTTCCACCCGATACCTCATCACCTTCGTATCCACCTCTTGGCTCCATGCATCGATCCCACCTTTCATCCCAAACGTGTTAGGCATACCGTGTCCCCTGAACCACGCAACCTGATCTAACACATATTTCCCCGTGTGATCGTAAAGCACCACCATGCCCGATGGTTTTTCTCTGAAAAGTTTTTCCTGAAGCTCTTGGCTGAAAAATTCTGCATCATCGATCTTCACCGCCTCGAACTCTTCGCGTGTTCGCACATCCACGAACGTCACTTCAGCTAGATTCTTCGCCACCTCAGAAGGCGAGATGAGCATTTCCAGATCATGCTCATGACTGCTAAGCAAATGCGCTAGCACTTCATCCGCATCAAGCTCCGCCCTTGCGCACAACTCCCCAAGCGTCTCTTCCTCATCAAACGCACAACTCTGACACCCCCCGAGATGATACTTCGCAAACAAAGCCCGCCGTGCGCCCGGCATCTCCGCCATCAGCTCTCCCATTTTTTTGTTCGCATCCATACCAAACCTTCAACCCAAAATCACCCTCTCACAATCCAAAATCTAAATGCGACGTGGCGGCGGATTGCATCCGCCCAGCCAAATCCTTATTGGATTAAGTTTAACCCGAAATCCGAAGTTTAAAATTGGTTACAAGTAATTTGACCACAGAGACACAGAGAACACGGAGTTCATGAAGTAACATCATAAAGTGTTTCGCATTCTTTCTCCAAACCTCTGTGTTCTCTGTGTCTCTGTGGTAAAGAACGCTGAATTTCGAATTTCGGGTTTAAATGGCTGAGTTCTTTGCCGCCCGCAACTCCTCAACCCCAACACTTTTTAAAAAACCTTTACCCGTCTTGGAATAGATAGGTTCTGCCGCAAAACCGATCTTGAATTTCCAGAGCCTCTTTCATGACTTCCTGAAACAAAGGATCATTCGCAAATTTTTCATTCACTTTTATCTCTTTATCCATACTTCATCCTGCCTCACGACTGCATTCCTGACAATATACAAAATACCCTCTCCCAAAATCTCCCCCAAGAATTCAACCTCACCGCTTCTCAATCGCAACGATCGTAACATCGTCCATCTGTGCACCTTCGCCTGAAAATTTTTCTACGGCTTCTTGCACGCGTTTCACCACCAACTCAGCACCGAGTGCCGCGGATGCGCTGAACGCTTTTGATAAACGCTCCATGCCGAATTCTTCTTCGTTCGCATTCATCGCTTCCTTCACGCCGTCGGTGAAAAATAATACGCAATCACCCGATTCCATTTCCACTTGGCAGTCTTCGGTCACGCGTTCAAACACTTCTCCTTGGTCGATCCCAAGTGCCAAGCCTCGCGGGCGCAGCACTTCTACCAGTCCCGTCGCTTTGCGAAACACCAATGCTGGATCATGTCCCGCTCTTGCAAAAGTCATGCGACCCGTTTCCGGATCTAACACTCCGTAATTCAAACTGATAAACATGTCCTCGCGGATATCGGGAAACAAATATCGATTCACCGCCGCCAGCACTTTGCTTGGCGATGCGTGGCTCAATGCCACCGCGCGCAATAAACTCCGGCACATCGCCATCAACAAACCCGCAGCCACGCCTTTGCCTGAGACATCCGCGACCACCACACCGAGTTTCCCATCTATCAGTTCGATGTAATCGTAATAATCTCCACTGATAATCCGTGCTGCCAAATTGATCCCGTGAATCCGAAATCCTTTCACCTTTGGATCGTCCTGCGGCAACAACACCCGCTGCACCTCACGCGCATTGTGCAACTCACCTTCAATCGCCTTCTTCGCATTCGCTTCCCGATGAATCCGCGCGTTCCCTATTGCAAAAGCCGACTGCTCAGCGACCGAACGGAAAACCGCAAAATCATTCACCGAAAAATCACCTTCGCTTTTCAGCTTCGCAATCGCCAAGACCCCGATCTCCTGCCCCGCATATCTCAGAGGAGAAATCATCACCGCCACATTCGGCACCTCCTGCCGCACATACATTCCTAATACACCGTGTGCACTCAGATCTTCGATATGGGTTGCCTCCGCCGCACCAAATGCTCGACCTAACAAACCCTGACCCATTTTGATTCTATCCAAATCCAAATGACTCGCCAGCACGCGCTCATCCTGTTTGGCATCGGCCAAAACATTTTCCGGTAAACTAATCAACGGCGGACAACTTTCTGAAACATACGCGGGGACCAAAAATTTCAGATCTCCCGTGGGATAGTAAATTGCTCCGCCGCTCGCGCCGACCACATCCACAATCCCATCCACAATCGTCCGCGATAACGCGCCATCTGTCGGTTCTGCACCAATCGAAATTCCGAGATCATGCAGGAAATGAAACATCCGCTCCTCCTCGCCAGAGAGCGCTTTTAAAACTTTTTTGAGACGTTTCGCGCGCTTTCGTTGATTCATTAGAGCCAATACCAAAGCACCCGCCAGCAAAGAGGAAACCCCCACCAATGCCAGGCACAGATACTGGATGATATCCATCAGCTAGATTGCCCGGTTTTCTCCGCCAACTCGTCCCCTAGCATCTTCACCACCCCGGAAAATTTCTTCTCATTACTCTCGTTCGCTCGTGATAAAATCTCGTGCGCCTCTAAAACATGTTTGGTGTGCATCACCGTCCCAGCCTTGATCCCCGCCACTTTTGGTTTCAGCAAATCCCGAACCTTTCCCTCCAGCCCACTCCACTCCGCATCCTGCGGATTGATCTCCATCAAAAAATCTAATCCCAAATCCTCCAACGAATTGCAGCTCTTCTCACTTGCAGCTGTCACTTGCAGCTTCCCGCCGTATTCTGTAATCCTTGCGGCCATCCCCGCTAAGGTTCCCATAAAGGTTGAATCCATTCCCGTGCATTCTTCTAAATCAATCACCAAACGCACCACACCAGCACGAATCCTCGCATCGCCAAACTCTTTGAGCGCCAAGCTGTTCAGAAAAGAACCTTTGCCCTCACAGCGTATCCAGCTGAATCCCTCAAATTTCCCGACTTTTATTAATGAATCTTTAGCCACAAATTCAGTGCCGGTGTCCAACGGCCATTGGCAAAAGGCTAAAGATAGCTTTCCAAACGGTCAAACTATTCCGTCACTTAAGATCTCTTAAAAATTTATCCGACAAAATCTCATGAAATCCCGATACCTCATCCTCGTCCCGCTCGTCCTCCTCGCGATGCTACTCATCCCAATGATCATTGTCCGCAACAAGACTGCAGGCCTCCTTGCTAATTCCCCTAAAAAACCTCAGACCGAGCAAACGAATCAGGTCGTTGTAGAGCCCGAACTCGCACCCGCCTACACCACCGCTCCGCCTTCACCGGGTGGAATCGGGAAAATCTTTATGGGCCGAGAAATCGCCCAAGTCATGGGCCACCCTGGCATTGGATGGCTCGAAAGAACCGACCGAGAAAAAGAAGAAGCTCCCTCCCAAGCTATCGCTCTCCTCGATCTCGCACCCGAGGCGATCATCGCCGATATTGGTGCCGGCTCCGGGTATTACAGCTTCCGTATTTCTCCTCTCGTTCCCAAAGGCAAAGTCATCGCAGTCGATATCCAACAAGAAATGCTCGATTACCTCAAAAAAGAAGCGGAAGCCCGCAAGATCACCAACGTCCAACCCCACCTCGGAACCATCGATTCCATCCAGCTCCCCGACAATTCCCTCGATGCTGTCCTATTCGTCGATGCCTATCACGAATTCTCCCACCCAGCCGAAATGCTGAAATCCATCCACGCCGCCCTCAAACCCGGCGGTAAAATTTACCTCCTAGAATTCCGCGCCGAAGACACTCGCGTTCCCATCAAAGCTCTCCACAAAATGTCCGCCGCCCAAGCCACCAAAGAATTCGAAGCCCTCGGTTTCACCTTCGTAGAAAACAAACCCAACCTACCCTGGCAACATTTCTTGGTTTTCAAAAAATAACTCAAGGAGGGGCTGCATTCT
>JANPJY010000095.1:0-18465 GCA_031425735.1 Akkermansiaceae bacterium
TTTTTCTCTCGGGGGGGGTTTTTTTAACCCCAAAAAAAAAAAAAAATTTTTTAATGCACCGTTGGCCTAAAACACCCCCCCGCCACGATCCGATCACCACACAAGACCGCTACGAACTAGAAATGACCTTCTCCCGCGGTCTAACAACTGGCTGGCTCGCCGGATCCAATCACCCCTACCTCACCCACGGCAAGTTTGGAAAAAAACGCGGACCCTTTCTCGGAACGATCATCGAAGCACAAAACGGTTGGATTCGCTTAGACACTCCACCCTCCCAACAAACCCCGCCACTCAAAGCGGGCGATGGAATCGTCTTCGATGCTGGAGAAAACCGCGATCTAGAACAAGGCGCATCGATTTGGAAAATAGAAAACGACCGCATCATTTTCCATCGCACTTTTTCAGGCATCAACTTCGATCGCATCCGCCCCGGCGTCACCCTTTACAAAACCTCCGACCCCGCTCTCGAGTCTTCCATCCGTAAATTCTGGCAAAACGCAAAACCCAAACTCCACAAAACCCCTCTCCACCTCATCGTCTCTGGAAAAGCAGGGGAACCCCTCGTAGCTGGAGCATTCTGCTCCAGTCCGTCTGAGGGACATTCTGTCCCTCTCTCCACCGCTTCATCAACCATCTCCCTAACAGAAGCCACCAACCAACCCCTAACCACCGAAGTCCTCACCGCACAACTCTCCCGCCTCGGCGACACCCCATACGAACTCGCCTCACTCGAAAATCAAATCGAAGGCGATTGCCACCTCCCCATCTCCGCATTGAATCAACTGCGTCGAGATCTAGTCGCCACCGTGGCGGCGGATCGCATCCGCCATGCCAATGATAAACCTATACCTACATCATTCAGCTCAAGTTCGCTCTATCCAGAAATCACAATGAAGCGAAGCGACATAGAGGCGCAAACCTCTACTAATCTCGCCTCAAATCACTCGGCACTCGGCACTCCAAAACTCTCCGTCCTAACCCGCACCCTCGATCAACTCGAAGCAGCGATCTCCTGTTCCCCCGCACAAATCTACTGCGACTTTGAAGACCCGCGTCGCTACAAAGACGCGGTGGAAATTTTTAGATCTCAAAATTCAAATTCCAAATCTCAAATTATATTAGCCACTCCCCGCATCATCAAAAGCGGCGAGATCGGCTACCTCAAAATGATCGAGCGTGCAGGCGCCGATGGATTACTCCTGCGAAACCTCGCCGCCCTGCATCATTTCAAAGATCGCCATGACATCATCAAAATTGGCGATTTCTCACTCAACGCCGCCAATCCACTCACCGCAAAAATCCTCAAAGAAAACGCGAACCTCGATCGACTCACCATTTCATACGATCTCAATATCTCTCAAGTTCTAGATCTGTTAGAAAAAACACCCACTGACTGGTTGGAACTCACCCTCCACCAGCACATGCCGATGTTTCATATGGAGCATTGCGTGTTCTGCACATTCCTCAGCACAGGCACGACTTACAAAGATTGCGGACGCCCGTGTGAAAAACATGTAGTTCACCTAAAAGATCGCGTCGGCCAACTCCACCGCCTCCAAGCCGATGTAGGCTGCCGTAACACCTTGTTCAATGGTCGTGCCCAAACCGGCGCACGCTTCTTCCAACAACTCCTCACCTCCGGCCTGCGCCATTTCCGCATCGAACTCCTCGATGAATCTCACGACGCCGCCATCTCCACGATCACCGCCTACCAAAATCTCCTCTCAGAAAAAATCACCACCGACCAACTCCTCACCCAAATCCACGCCACCGAAAAACTAGGTGTCACCGAGGGAACACTGGCTTAGATAGATTGGACCGCGCGACTCCAGCTTGTCCCGCCAAAGCTTCGAGCGGCGGCGGATCGCGCTTCTTCAGTCCCTCTTCAAAAACACCACCCGCGCTTTCACCGGAAAATGATCCGATAAGTACGGCTCACCACTCTTCACAATCTTCGCCTCCAAAACCTTTGCCTGCTTGGAAACGAAAATGTGATCCACTTTCCACTGACGAGTCGGATCGCTCATCCAGAAATGCAAGGTCCCGCGTGCTTTGTCGCGTGGATGCAAGTGATAATAAGTTTCCATCAATCCCGGAAATGCTTTGGTCGATCCGTTAGCAGGAATACCATCGGCGAGATAACGAACTGCCGGATTCCACTCACCCGCGTTAAAATCTCCCAGCCAAACAACGGGTTCAGAATTGGGATTCATTTCGGCAAGTTTACGCGCAAACAGCTTCACCCCCTTCTCCCGTGATTCTTGATGCATGTGATCCAAATGAATATTCACGACCCATAACGCCTGTCCACTGGATCGATCTAACAAACGCACCCATGTCGCCATCCGCGGAAAAGAATTTCCCCAAGTTTTCGAACCCGCTTTTTCAGGCTTATCGGAAAGCCATATTGAGCCACGATTTATTGGATCAGCTTCAAATCGATCCTTCTGATAAAAGATCCCCGTATATTCACCGCGTTTTTCTCCATCATCTCGACCCACTCCCTCGAAGCCAAAATTCGGCAACGACGCCCATAAATCTGCCACTTGACCATGCTGTCCTTCTTGGATTCCTAAAATCTCAACTTTCTCCCGCTGCAACATTCCGACAATCCCCACCACTCGATTCCGCCACGCCCGCTTGCCGATTTCCTGTTTGTTCTCATAACGCAAATTAAACGTCATCAGCACAACTTCCATCGAGCCATCTAGACTGATCGGAACCGCTTTAAGGACTTTCTTTTGCTTTTTCTCACATCCAATTAGCAAGCAAAGCAAAGACAACAAAATCCCCATACCCAATTTCATCTTTTGGCTGCACCGCTTCACATTGATTTCTTTCAATATCCACATAATCAATCACTGCTGAACATGAATGGATGACCCGTTAAATTAGATTTGAGTTCACAAGATGCCTGATTCGATCTGATTCAGATAAATAAAATCTGGAGCTTTAACACCGGCCTCGGCACGAATCTGAACTAGTTTTGGAGACTCAAAAAACTGTTTAGCATCGGCGATTGATGTCCATTCGGAAAAGTGCACGATTTTATTTGGCTCGTTTTCGTATTTAAGAACTTGATAGGAGCGTTCTCCCGCTTCTCGACGAATTTCGGCAGCATTATCAAAAACTATTTTCCATGCGGGATAATTTTCAACTTCGTGGATAATCAGAACGTATTGAATCATTGCTTGGTTTGGATAGATGGATGATTTTAGTGACTGAAATTGAAGAAGCATTATACGAGTCGGAGCAATTCTGACTAAAACCCAAGAAAAAGCTCCGTAATCTTATGAATTACGGAGCTAAAAAATGGAGCCGGCTAACGGATTCGAACCGTTGACCTACTGATTACAAATCAGTTGCTCTACCAACTGAGCTAAGCCGGCGATCGCTATGCGATGCGCCAGCGGTTTAACTGCCTTCCCGCGCAAACGCAACGGGAATTTTCAATTCACAGCGAACACGTCAGTAAAAAGAATCAGTAGCAAACTTCATCAAAATGTCGTCCCGATTGCAAAATGCCATGTGCCAACTGGCTCTCCTGTGTCTTGGGTCATGTTGTGACCATACTCTAATCTAATCTGACCGATGGGTGAATTGACTCGTAACCCAAGTCCCGCAGCTATCTCCAGCCCGCCTTCAAGCAAGCCTGTGTAATTTCCAGAAAGTCCGCCTGCATCGATGAAACCCACCAAACGTAATGGCCCATATACAGGACGACTGAGCTCGTTCTGAATCGCCCAGCTGATACTCCCTCCATATGGATCGCCACCGAAACTCGGACCAAGTTCCCTTTCAGGAAAACTTCTTACACTACGAGAGCCTCCGTTAAATACCCGCAAATCGATGGGTAAATCTCGAATCTCTCCCGATGGGATCACCCAGTGCAACGAACCACCGATTCCATACTGATACATTTTATTGATAGGATAATACCACGCTCCATCTACCCCCAGTTTTAGGTATCCATTACTTTCTTCCCCTACCGCCACTCCAAGCTGAGTCGGAAAACTCAAATGCCATCCCTTGGTGGGAATGACCGCGTTATCCCGATAATCCAAAGTTGGAATCAATCCTAATCTCAAATGACTGTAGACGTTATCGCCAAGTAAAGCCGTAGGTAACCCTTCCTCTTCAACGTTTACAAATGAATATCCTAACAAAGATACCAATGAGAAATGATCGTTCAGATCCCATTTCCATCGAATCTCCGCACCAGATTCTAAAGTTGCATAACCTTCGTAAGTCTTATTCATCGCATACAATCTCAACTCACGAGTTGTATTTTCTCTCCACCAAGGATCAGCAAGCTTCACCTCCCCTAGCAAACCGCGTGCGTTGATTTCAAACCCAGCAGTTAACGCCCTCAGCTCACCCATAAAATTCCGATCCGTATATATTGATCGAAACAGCGGGCCGTCAAATGATCCAACACCCGCAGATAGGGCGATCTCCCTCGCTTTCGTTTCCTCAAAATGCAACGTCGCACTGATGCGTTTAGTCGCCACCCTTTCGGTCTCGACCCGCACGGAACGATATGCCCCCGTCGCCAATAAATCACGAACCGTCTCATTCATCTCAGCTTCATCATACCACTCACCTACTAACGGCTGCACAATCTTGCCGATTCGCCCAGGTTTGGTTTTTTCTAAACCCTCTGTCTTTACCTCTAAAAGCTTCACACGCGTCCCGAGTTCAATCCGGAAATTAGTATAATAAAGTTCATTTCCCAGACGACTCGTCATGATAATCTCCGCATCTGGATAACCCCGACTTATGAAAGCCTCGACCATGGCTGCTTTGAGCTGGTTAATCGTTTCCGTTGTCGCCCATTTTCCAACAAAGGATTCCCACGTGGTCGCCGAACGTTTTACTCCTCGCCCGTCCGGACTATCCACAACTGGCGTCGCCATCTTGAATCGAGTTCCTCGGCGAACCTTCAGCTTGATATTCATTTTTCCAGTTTCAGGATCAATATCGGTAGAAGTTAGGCTCACATCTGCTTGCCAATAGCCCTCGGATTTCAATTGGCTAAGCACAAAATCTAAACCCTCCGCTACATGATCTTCGCGATAAGGGATATCGCCCTGCCTCATCACGGATCGTTTTTGAAATGGCATCTTGAACAACTTCACTAAGGTTTCCGTTTCACCCTCAGTTTCAATTTCCACATTTCCCAATGACCTGCGTATCCCCTCTTTCACTGACAACAAAATACGATTATTGGAAAGCATTTTTCCACTCACTTCGACTTCTGGATAACCATCGTTTCGTAAAATTTGCTCAACTATATACGCCGCATCGTTAGCGCGCCATGCACTTGCTGGTTTCTCCCGAATGTAGACCAGCCGACCCGCTAACAATTCTAAAATCTCTCCATTCGATGTGCTTTCAAGCCCACGAATATCAATTTGCGTTTCCCCGTTTAACGAACCCACGTTCATTAGGAAAATCAAACTCAAGAACCACCGTCGGAAGTTTATAAATCCATGAAATGTCGGGATCGAACGAATCATTTGAAGCCGAACCTCCATGTTACCATCATTCGCTGATCACCATCCTCGTTTACTCCAGCTGATACTGACCAACGTCTACTTAGCTTCACGGTCGCTGTATTGTAAGTGGTAGAACTATATGGATCTGGATCTGCAATACTGAAATCCACTTCATCTAACAGCGCAAGCAAGGGACGGAGTTGTTTGCCAAATCGGAATCTTCCACGCCTGAGTTCCTCGATTAACAATTGCAGCGCTCGCGAAGCGGCTACCTGCGAGTTCTCTAGACCCGCAGACGTTGTCCCCGTGGCCAACAAAGTCATAATCTCTTCTTTCGGCAATGGCGGTTGTGAAGCCAAAACCAATTGCGGATCCGATGCTCTTCCGTATGCATAAATATCCACCTGATAAGGCCGTGGGTTCGCATTGGCTCGTATCTCAATACTGGGATCAAATCGCGTGCTCTCATTGAAAGTCAAAACAGCCTTACTCACCCTTAACTTTGTTAGCGGCAACCGGATCAACGCATCACGCATTATTGCAGAACCGTTCGGTATCGGATCGCCTAGATTTCCACTAATACCAACAGCCACATCAATTTCGCCTTCCCCAAGGTTTCCACGAATCAATATCGGATCGACTGTTTTTACAGAAACATCGGCTGTCCATTTTCTGAAAGCCTCCGGCACTTTTTCCTCAGCATTTTTCACGACGTGGAGGGCGGGCATCTTAGCAGGCTTGGGTTCCAAAAACGGTTTACCGATCGGTATAAACTCCAAATCTTTATAAATAATACTGTCGATGATTCCAATATCACCGCTGACCCGAGCCGTATCCAGCCGTCCCTTCACCTTAAAATCCATATGACTCCGCATGATCAAATACTCGTCTCTCTTCAACGGAACTCCTCTACCTCTAACATTAAAATCGATCTGACTGCCATTCAGTCCCAGCTCCTTATTAAAATCCAACGTGCCATCCAAATTGATACTTCCACCGGATAAATCATTCACCGACCCCTTGACCTTGAACTGCTTCATATCCGATTTCAGATTTAAACTAACCCCCTCGAAATGAGGTATGGTGTTGGTCTTCATCCTTACTCGACCGTTGCTGAGGTCTAAGTTCGCCATAATGATAGGACTGCCGACCGTACCCGAAATATCTAGATAACCATCAATCTTCCCTGAAACTTCTTTGGCTTGTGGAATCAATGCCTGAATTCTCGAAAGCTCTAATCTTGGTACCAAGAGCTTTCCCGTAATCTTCTCCGCTTCAAAACTCCTGGGTTGCTCCACCCACTTCTTGGGCAGAAATGGCATCGATGCGACAAAGCTAGCTGGTGGAAAATCTTCCATCAAAATTTTTGCATCGGCATTTACCATTCCAGCTTCGGTTTGGAAATTCACCAACACATCCGCACTGGGTAGCCAAGGCTGAGCCACCGATTTTATATCTCTCAGCCACAAGCTAGCTTTAACCGCGGGAGCAGCGAATCCACCACTCAATTCGATCTCCACCTCTCCCGTTGAAGCAGAATCTAACTGTTCAAAACCACCCACCCAAGGCCTGAGCTTCGAGAGCGCTATCACTTCGGATTTTAACTTAAAGTCCAGAATTCCTTCATCTCTCAAAATCCAGGATTTAAGCTCGTTGACATTCTCCGGCAGAGAAATTTTTCCGCTGCCAATCGCTATCTGGTCCTTGCCATCAAACCACTTGAAAGCACTCAGAGTGAGCAAGTTTTCGTGGACCGTCGCATCTAACTCAATTTGCTGACCCTCGCTTTTGATCACCCAACCTCCCACCTTAATATCTCCAGGCCACGCGTACTCGAACTCTCCACTTCCACTAACCAAAGGTCTTCCGCGTGCCTGCCACTCTGCCGAGAAGTTAGAGGTCTTCCCTTTATGGATCTTATTCTTGAAATCTCCCGATCCCGTCCAGCCACCATTCATGACACCCGATCCCGCCCACTCCAAGCCCATGCCTTCCGCCCATGGTTTCATTATCTCGGTCCTGAAATTGTTAAATTGAGTTAGTTCTTCATAAGTCTTAAGACCGAAATGATAATTTCCCGAAACCTCAAGACCCTCAGCGGTGAATGATTTCACGTTGAGTTGCTTGTTGGAATAATCAGCGATCATACGAACCGGAAACACATTCGGATCTAGCGCATCCAAACTCAAATTCCCCGTTATCGACTGAAATCCACCATTAAGATCTAATTTCAATTTTCCGCTTAGCTCACTCTCAGGGAAACGCGAAAAATCCATCTTCCAACCATACTTTTGCTGCAAAGCGACGAAGAACTCAGCAGCTCTCTGAATTTTTATGTCTCCCTCCATCGATGGAAAAACAGATACTTCAGCCGATTTGTTAATCGTCTCACTCGTGGCCATTAAGGAAAACTCCGTATTCATGCTCACACCATCAAACTTCGCAGTGAGCTTACCTGCCGGATCCAAATCAAGATTCACATCGAGAATGGGAAAATACCAATCTGCATACGAAGCATCTGTTAGAGAACCTGTCGCACTTATCTTTCTCTGATTCAATTTTAGAATTGGATCAACAGCCACCATGGAAAACGAATTAACCGTCCCCTCAAGTTTCAGCTTAAAACCGAAACCATCCATTGATTTCTTTAAATCAAAGCTGCCCTCTACGAGCTTAACCCTTGCCTCTTTGAATCCAGGCTCCACCACCAAATCTAAGATCGCATCCTCCAAACGAATCTGACTCAGCAATTCAACCTCTCCATTTTCTGGAAATTTCACTACAAAGTCTTCAACGCCGAATCCGGGTAATAAATCAAATTGATTTAATCTCAACTCATCTTCCAACCATTGGATCTCCGTGAGCTGAGACACCGCACTTCTTCCCGTTGCATCAGTCACTTTACCTGAAACCAAATCAAACCGATCTTCGCCGGCACCATGCTTAAACGCACCACCTTCAAGGTCTAATATACGTTCGCCGCTCTTAGTCACCCGCACGTTCACGTCTAGAAAATCCAATCCCATTGGCATCAACCGTTTTCTCATCACAGAAAGTGCTTTGCTGAGCTCTTGAAAATTCACTGGCCGCTTCGATTCATCATCATTCGCTAATAAATGAATATCCAAATTCACCCCGTCACCTTTGATGTTTCGAACTTTCCCTTTGAGAATTTCACCCATCACATAGTCCACATCCAAGTGATCGATGTTCAACTTCGCGACCAAACCCTCACTTCTCAGCTCTACATCTGAGAAATCTAATCCCCCCAAAAACGTGCCTGAAACTTTCAGATCGACCTCGAATCCGGCCTTCTCCAAGTAGCGAGTGACAATCTTGGGACCTAACCACCTTACACCAGGACCATTGAGCCAAATAGCCACTCCAAATAGAGTAACGACGGCTACCAAACCCATACGCAGCAGTCTAAAAAGACAACCACGAGGTTTTTTGGATGCTGGGTACGGTTGTGCATTTACAGCTGCCACCCGTGCACCCTAGCGCACTTGCATCTGAACTCCACCGTGAACCCTTTTGGCAATATGGGTAAAAACCCTACCTACTAAGTCTTATTAAAATCACTTCGCAGGCTCTTCCGTTTTCTTTTTGTAAGTGCTCTGCACATAAACTTCACGCAATTCCTTCAAGCCGATTTCACATGGGCTCTGCGCCATGAGGTCAGCTCCCTTGTTGTTTTTCGGGAATGCAATCACCTCACGGATGCTGTCTTCGCCAGAAACCAACATCGCGATGCGATCTAGGCCGAGTGCTAAGCCACCATGCGGAGGCGCGCCGAAACGGAATGCATCCAAAATGTGTGCAAACTTGATCTGCTGTTCTTCGGGAGTAACTCCGAGAACTTCGAACATTTTCGCCTGAAGATCTTTTTCATGAATCCGGATCGATCCACCACCTAGCTCATAACCGTTCAGGACGATATCATAAGCCACGGCGCGGACATTGGCGTAGTCGCCTTTTTCTAACAACTCGATATCATCCGGATGCGGACGGGTGAACGGATGATGCACTGCTGCCCAATGACCGGATTCTTCGTCATGTGCGAGGAGAGGAAAATCTACCACCCAGAGGAAATTGAAAGCGGTGCTGTCTTTTAGCAGCTCCATCATGACGGCGCACTCGCTGCGGACCCGACCCAAAATCGTGCTCACGCTCTCGCGTGAACCGGCAGCGAAGAAAACGATATCGCCTTCTTCGAGATTCATTTTCGCCGTGACGGCTTCCTTTTCAGAATCAGAGAAAATCTTCCAAAGCGGGCTCTTGTATTCGCCGTTTTCCAACTTGATGAACGCGAGGTTTTTCACCGGAAGACCAGCTTGCACAGCGATCTCGTTCAAACGATTCATCTGTCCTGTGGTGATTCCCGCAAAGCCTTTGGCATTGATCGCACGAACCACGCCGCCGCCATCTAACACGCCGCGGAAAATTTTGAATTCTGTCGCTGCGAAAACATCCGCGAGATCCGTGATCTTCATTTCAAACCGCGTATCAGGCTTATCCGAACCGTAAATATCCATCGCATCGCGGTAGGTCATTCGTGGAAACTCGTTTGCCAAATCGATATCGAGACCCGCTTTGAACATCGCACGCAGCAAGCCTTGCACGGTGGTGATGATGTCTTCTTGCCCCACAAAACTCATCTCAAGATCGATCTGTGTGAACTCTGGCTGACGGTCCGCACGCAAATCTTCATCGCGGAAACAACGCGCGATCTGGAAATATTTTTCCACACCCGCCACCATCAACAACTGCTTGTATTGCTGCGGAGCTTGCGGCAATGCGTAGAATTTTCCTGGGTTCAAACGCGATGGCACAAGGAAATCGCGGGCGCCTTCTGGCGTTGGATTGGAAAGAATAGGCGTCTCGATTTCATAGAATCCGGTATCATCGAGGAAACGGCGTGCAGCCGATGTGATCTTGCTGCGCTGACGGATGTTCTTATTCATCCGCGGACGACGCAGATCGAGATAGCGGTATTTCATCCGGATATCTTCGTTAGAAAGTTCTTTATCGAGTTGGAACGGCAACACATCGGATTTGTTGACGATCTTCAATTCGCTCGCGACGACTTCGATGGCTCCGGTCGACATCTTGTCGTTCTCAGCACCTTCGAGACGCTTGGAAACTTTGCCTTTCACTTGGATCACATCTTCTTCACGCAGGCTGTGGGATAGCTGTGCAACCTCCGCACCTTCTTCCGGGCGGAAAACGCATTGGGTCAAGCCCTCGCGATCGCGCAAATCGATAAAAATCACTCCACCATGATCGCGGGCTGAATTCACCCATCCGATCAATGTGACGGTTTGGCCGATGTGGGATTCTTGGAGTTCGTTGCAGTGATGAGTACGCATGGTAAAAATGGATTTGGTTAAACCGCAGATGGACGGGATGAACGCAGATAAGAAGGATTGGAATAATAAAATTTAAAAAATCGGAATCTAGATGGATGAAAGAGTTACTCTTCGAAACTCAAGTTTGGCATATTTGAAGTTCAAGATGAGACCTACCCGCAGGCCGGTAACACGGAGATAGTTTAGCATCTGCCCGATCTCGTGATCGGTGATGCGTGGAATGGTTTTTGCATCGACGATCACTTTTTCAAAAGCAATGAGATCTGGAATGAATTCGCCAACTTTGGTTTCGCGGTAACTAACCGGAAAACGAGGCTGCTGAATACAAGAGATTTCCTGGTGGTCGAATTCAACCAAGAGTGAGTTCTCATACACTTTTTCATAAAATCCATGACCCACTTCATTCAGAACCTTAAATGCACAACCAATAATCCGTTCCGTTTCCAGAACATGAATCTCATCTCTTCTATCTGCGTCCATCTCGTCCATCTGCGGTTAATTCCCTCTTTATGCGAGCAACGGCCCGTCCGGCTCGGTTAAACGTTGTTTGATCCAACTAACTAGATCCGAAGCCTGGCAATTTTCTTCCTGCCTGCTGCCTAGGTTTTTGATTTTCACCGATGGAAATTCAGCATCCACGATCACTGCAAAACGCGCTCCGCATTTTTCCGCTGCTTGAAATTGTTTGCCGACCTTTGCCACCGCGAGCGGTAGATCCACAGAAACTCCTGCACGGCGCAACGCTGTGACCAACGCCAACGCATCGGCGCGCACAGCTCCATCGGGGATGACCATGTAAACCTCACAACCCGCAGCATTACGCTTCAACCAAACTTCCATCTGCATCGCAGCATGAGTGGTTTCTTCGATGAGATTGCGGATCACATAATCTCCCATCGCAAATCCCGTCGCTGGCAAATCCACGGCGCCATCGGAAATGGTTTTCACCAAAGTGTCATATCGACCCCCACCCGCTACCGCGCGCATGGATTTCTTCGAGTCGAAAATTTCAAACACCACTCCGGTGTAGTAAGCCAGCCCACGCACAATCGATAAATCTAACTCCACGAAGGAGCCGAATCCACGTGCTTTGAGATCGGTTAGAATTTCTTGGAACGAACCCTGGGCATCCTGCGGATTCGCGACGAAGTTTTTCACCTCTTCCAAAGTCGCGCCGAATTTCGCGAGTTTCTCGGTCAATACCTCGGGCTTTTCGCGCTCCAGCTTGTCCACCAAGTTGAGGAAATCCGGCATCGCCTCATCGCTCACGCCGCGGGCTTGGGCGAATTTCACCCACGCATTCCGATCCGATATCCGAACCACAAAATCTCCCTCCACAAAACCAAACGAAAGCATCGTCTCAACTGCCAGCGAGATCAATTCCGCATCCGCTCCCGGACCAGCTTCACCAAGGATATCGACGTTGAACTGATAAAACTCACGACCCCTGCCCTTTTGCGGCTTTTCGTAACGAAAGCACTGACCAATCTCGAACCATTTGAGAGGCTTCGGATACTGGCGCTGCTCTGCGGCCGCAATCCGTGCCAGCGATGCCGTCACCTCCGGACGAAGAGTCACGTCCCGACCGCCCTGATCCTCAAAACGAAACAACTGTGAGGAAAGCTCACCGCCAGATTTTTTCAGATACAATCCAGTGTCCTCTAGAATCGGCGTTTCATACTCCACATATCCACAGCGACGCGCGACCTGCCTCCACGTCTCGAACAAATAATTACGGACCGCGCATTCACGCGGAGTGAAGTCACGGAAACCAGGTAGTGCTTGAAATGTCGATCCTGCCATTGCGGGGGCGCGACAATGCACAGCCCTACTGACATATCAAGCCTTTACGTGGTTGGTTTTCGTAGCTGCCCCGACGCGTCGGGGCAGTTGCCCAGAACCACTTCAACTTCCCCATCCCACCGGCATTCCAAAAATAATTTCATCTTCTCCTAAAAAAACCTTGCATCAAATCCATGCCTCAGCTTTCTTTCCGCCCCACCGCGACTAACGACCCGTTCGTCTATCGGTTAGGACTCCAGGTTTTCATCCTGGCAAGAAGGGTTCGACTCCCTTACGGGTCGCCATTTTCATGGATATAAGCCTCCGCTCAGAGCACTGCTCCCCGGAGGCTTTTTCATTCCCATTAACTCTCTCGATTTGTGACTCCCAAACAAAAAGTCGCCGCTCTCACCGTAAAGAAAGGCCCGGGCTCCATTGCCGCGCTGACCTGTTACGATTACCCTATGGCTCGCCTGCTCGACCAAGCCGGCACTGACATCCTTTTAGTCGGCGATTCTCTCGGTATGGTGGTGCTCGGATTTCCTGACACCACCCACGTCACGCTCGCCCACATCCTTCACCATCTCGAAGCTGTCGCCCGTGCTAAGCCTGCTACTTTGATCATCGCGGATCTCCCTATCCATACCTACGACACGCCCGAGCAGGCCCTTGCTACTGCAAAAGCCCTCGTGGCCGCGGGAGCAGACGCGGTAAAGCTCGAAGGCGGCATCCGCCAAGCGGAAAAAGTTCGCATGATCACCCAAGCAGGCATTGCCGTTTGTGGCCATCTCGGCATGCTGCCACAACGCGTTCTCGAAGAAGGCGGCTACCACAAAAAAGGCAAAACCCCCGAGCAAACCCAAGCCATCCTCGACGGAGCCCACGCCCTCATCGATGCCGGAGTGTTCGCCATCGTCCTCGAATCCGTCACGCCAGCCGCCTCACGTATCATCACCGAATCCATTTCCGTCCCCACCATCGGCATCGGTTGCGGAGAAGCCACCTGTGATGGCGAAATCGCCGTCATCACCGATCTCCTCGGCTCCTTCCCCTGGTTCGTCCCACCCTTCGCCAAACCCGAAGCAAATCTCTCCAATTCCATCATCGAAGCCGCTCGCAAATACATCGCCCGCGTGCGTTCTCAGGAGTCGTGACACACTCTTCCTTGGAGTTTAAAGTTTAGAATTTAAAGTTTCATGCTCCTTTACGTCCACATCCCCTTCTGTCACCGGATCTGCCCGTATTGCTCGTTCTACAAGCACACCCCTGGCAACACGCCGATAGGAGAATTCATTCAAGCCATCGGGCAAGAGGCCTCATGGAGAAAAGCTTCGCACTCTCTTCAACCCATCAAAACCCTCTACCTCGGCGGCGGCACGCCTTCCATGCTCTCGTCCAAGCACGTGAGCGATCTCTTTCATTCACTGAGGGAAAATTTTGATTTATCCCAAATCCAGGAAATCACACTCGAAGCCAACCCCGCCACGTTCGATCTGAAAAAAGCCCGCTTGTTCAAATCACTCGGTGTCACCCGTGTTTCTCTCGGTATCCAATCGTTCACTCCCCACGTCCTTGAAACCCTCGGCCGAGAGCACTCCCCGCAACAAGCCACCGAATCCGTCCACACCCTCCGCGAGGCCGGAATCGAATCCATCAACATCGATCTCATGTTCTCCATTCCCGGTCAGTCGCTCGCCGATTGGGAAAGCACCTTGCGACATGCCGTCTCACTGAAACCCGATCACATCTCCGCCTACAACCTCACCTACGAGGAAGACACCGCGTTTTTCGATTCGCTGCAAAAGGGCACCTATCAGGAAAACGAAGATCACGATGCCGATCACTACCACCGCGCCGAGCAAATTCTAACAGATTCAGGTTTCGATCACTACGAAACCTCAAACTACGCCCAACCCAACCATCACTCCCGCCACAACCAAGGCTACTGGCAGGGCAACGACTACCTCGGACTCGGCCCCTCTGCCGTCTCTACGTTAAACGGCACCCGCGACAAAAACATCCCGGACACCGCCGCCTACATCCGCCAAGTTTCCAGCCTAGGAAACGCCATCCACGAAACGGAAATCCTCACCCCCGCCCAGCGCCGAATCGAACTCAACGCCCTAGGCCTCCGCACCACCCAAGGTATCCCCCTCGAACTGTTAGGCAACGCATCTCTGGAAAAAGCCCAAACCCTCGCCACCGAGAACCTCCTCAAACTTAGCAAAACCCACCTCTCCCTCACCCAACTAGGCCGCCCCCTAGTCGATCCCATCGCCGCGGAGTTGATCTAAGCACGTGGCTGGAACATTCTGTTCCAGAAGCCACTCAATCAGCATCATCTTCCACAACCCCGTTCGCATCCTGTGCGACTTCGTCTTCTTCGAGTTTGCGGAAATGGATTTGTCCGACGCGGCGGCCATCGGTGCTGGTGACTTTGGCTTCGTAGCCCAGGATGACGAGGGTTTCGCCGACCTCTGGGAAGCGCTCCAGTTTTTGAGTGACGTAACCACCGACGGTCGTGACTTCACCGCTTTCCAGATAAAGCTCAGGAACGTAGCCTTCTAAATCGTTCAGCGTGACGGAACCTTCCACCACAAATTCTTCATCATTGATTCGCACGAAGGGTGAGTGCTCGTTATCGAACTCATCTTGAATATCGCCCACTAACTCCTCGATCACGTTATCGAGGAACACGATGCCCACCGGTGTTCCGAACTCATCCACTGCCATCGCCAAGTGCGCGTGCTCTTTGAGGAAAAATTTCAACAAACTATCCAGCGGCATGGTGTCGGGAACCATTTTCAAATCACGCTTGATTCGCATCAGGTCGGGATCTGGATCGTTCATTAACTTGAACAAATCTTTGATATGAATCAGACCGATTGATTGATCGAGGTGACCTTTCACCAGAGGGAAACGGGTGTGCTTGCTGCGTATCGCAATCGCCAAAGTTTTGTCAAACGGCTCGTCTGCATCAAGTACGACGACCTCGTTGCGCGGGGTCATGACATCACGCACCCACAGCTCATTGAGTTCTAACGCATTGATCAAAATCTCGCGTTCCGTTTCAGTGACCTCTTTGTATTTTCCGGAATGCGTCACCAAGATCGCCAACTCCTCAGCCGAGTGGACGTGCTCGCTTTCACTGATTGGATCTAAGCGAAAAATACTTTTCAGTAACCAGTTCGCCGTTCCTTGGAAAAAGCGGATCACCCAATAGAAGCTTTTATAAAACAGATGTAATGGAGTAACCAATAACAACGTGGTGCCAACGGAACGGCGAATCGCAATCGACTTCGGCATCAATTCACCGACCACGACATGCAAGAACGTGAACGAGGCGTAGGCGATGACGAGAGAGACCCAATAAATACCGACTTCAGGCATTCCGGTTCGCGCTAAAAGCGGTGACACCAGTGCTTTAACAAACGGTTCACCTAGGAAACCCAAAGCAAGTGAGGAAAAGGTAATGCCGAGCTGGTTAGCCGAAAGATAACCATCCAAATGCTTCACCACATGAATCGCTCGCGCAGTGTCCACTCCTGTTTCTTTTCCATGCGACTCAAGCTGACTCGGACGAACTTTCACGATCGCAAATTCGGATGCGACGAAGAACGCGTTTAATAACAAGAAAAACGCGATCCCTAACAAATAAAGAACGGTCTCAAGCCCACTCGGAAACTCGTGGATCACTTTTGCGCCCTCTACGTGGGCAATAAAATGGAAAATAGGATTCACTGGCTGTTAAAGTTTTTCGTAGACCCCTTGGTCCCGTTTTTCCAAAACCGTGAATCCGGCTTTCTTCGCGTCAGAAACCGACAGTGGCTTCGCGATACGCGGGGTGTTGATTTTTGAAATCACTTTTTTAATCGGGTGCTTGCAAATTAGACAGCACTCGAGAGCCTCACGGTCAACGGGCCGTCTCAGCTCAAATCCACGTCGGCACACTCTACACGATCGCTCTGGATCGTCAGGGGCTTCGGAAACGTATTCGTAAATTGGCATTTGAGAAACGTGAGAGCGGGTAGTTTCCGTCCCACGTTTAGATCCTGCGGCAGGGGCACCGCATGAACCAGCTGTATTACCAACTGGATTTCGTCACACCTGGCAGAAGACCTGCGGATGCGTATTCACGGAAGGTGATCCGGGAAAGTTTGAAACGGCGAAGGAATGCACGGCGACGGCCAGTGATTTCGCAACGATTTACTACGCGGGTCGGGCTAGCATCGCGTGGAAGCATCGAAAGACCAACATAGTCTTTTTCAGCCTTCAGCTTGTGCCTGAGGTCTGCGTATTTATCAACGGTGTTCTGTTTGCGCTTGTTGCGGGCGATCCAACTTTTCTTAGCCATAATTCGGGGCGGTTTGATACCCGACACAGCCAACCGTGCAAGTCCAAACTCGCATTTATTTGGAAAAAGTTGAAATTTGACGGATTTTTACGGTTTTCGGATGGGTTATTACCCGTAGATAACCTCTTCCAGATACAACCCATCGGCGGGTGCGCACAACGGCGCTTTTCCGTATGGAAGGCCTACCGGTTGATCCAATAACAACGCGAGATCGTCCAATCGCAGCCTGCCCTGAGCAGCTTTAATCGCAGATCCTGCAAGCATACGAACCATTTTGTAGAGGAAACCGTCGCCGTGAAAACTCATCCGGTAACCGTCGGGAAGAGTCTTCAGCTTCGCGGAAAAGACCGTGCGTATATAATCCGTCTCCTCGTCCTCATTTCCGCGATACGCTGCGAACGCATGGAAATCATGTTTCCCCTCAAAACATTTCAACGCCCGCTCCAGCACATCCGCATCCAGCAAACGCGGTAAATGCCACGCCAAACCCGCTTTCAACGGTGGCAGCACCGGATCCGTGCAGACATCGTAATAATAACGTTTTCCTATCGCCGAAAACCGACTGTGAAAATCCTCCGAAACCTCCTCGCAAGCCATCACCCGTATCGTCGCTGGTAACTTGGTATTTAACGCCGGAACCCAATTGTAGGGATTCATCGTAGAGTCGGACGGAGCATCGAAATGCGCCACCTGCCCAAACGCATGCACTCCTGTATCGGTCCGACCCGAGCCGTGCATTTTGATCGGCTGCTTCGCGGTTGCTTCCAACGCCTCATTCAGAAAATCCTGCACCGTGTTCCCCCCAGCCTGCGTTTGCCAACCGAGAAACGGACGCCCGTCATACGCGATGGTCAGTTTTAATCTCATGAAATCTCCTCCATCCATCGATTTAAAATTTCCACCGCCGCGGCTTGATCAATCATCGCCTTTTGCTTGCGAGCGTTCTTGCCCGCCTCCCGCAGTTTTTCAGACGCATCCATGGTCGAATACGTTTCATCCACAAAAACCATTTTAAGATGCGGCAACATCTGTGAAAGCTTGGTTGCGTAGTCCCGAACTTTTTTCGCCGAATCCCCTTCCGAACTATCCAACCTCAACGGCAAGCCAATCACCAAAGTCTTGGCTTTTCTTAACACAGCGATATCACGAATTCGCGCCAACCCATCCGATCCATGCGTGAGATCAATTGTCTCCACCGGATGCGGCATGATCCCAAAATCATCCGTCGCCGCGATCCCGATCCGCGATCCCCCATAATCCACCCCCAACGCCGGATGCGGCGATGATTCATGAAAATTCTCAGCTTGCGGTTCTTGGTTCAATGCGCTGTCAGCTTTCCCACACCTGGTTGATTATTCAAGAAAAGCTGCACAAGAAACGTTCACTCATTGCTAAGCAACCAGCGAAAAGCCTTTTGTTGAACAGACGGCGGTGGCACTTGATGGCCGCCTTCGAAAGCATG
>JANPJY010000096.1:0-13584 GCA_031425735.1 Akkermansiaceae bacterium
CCGTCATTTCTACCCCACAGCTCCACAGCTCCACAGCTCCACAGCTCCACAGCTCCACAGCTCCACAGCTCCACAGCTCCACAGCTCCACAGCTCCACAGCTCCACAGCTCCACAGCTCCACAGCTCCCGCTTAACGTGTAGTTGGCTCTTCATTTTCAGCTTCTTCTGCTGCATCCTGTCAGCTAATGCTGCGGAGCCTAATAAAAAGGAAGTTCCTCAAAAAGCCGCTCCTAAAACCATTTTAGAGCAGGCCAAAGCCCACTTTGACACATGGAGTCTCGCGCCGAACCCGAATGCGAGCGTAACAACACCTGGACCGCCCACATTTTATCATCCTGAATGGACCATCCGCTTTACTAAGCCCCCGATATATAATCCAAATAATTAAACATCTTTTACTATGACTATGCATATGTGTTTTGATCGAATTACTAGGATACTCCAATTCATTGCCATTTCTTTAATGTTTAAGAATTTATCGTATGCAAGTGAGCCGGGTTATCTCGAGTTAACTCGAGGTGAGCTAACAATTACAGCAGGTCTCGATGTGCCTCACGGCACAAATCAAGAAGTAACCTTGGTTTATTCGATTAAGAATCATGGATTAAATATCGTTACATTAGAGTATATACGAGAGCCTTCCCCATTTGAAGGTTTTAATACGAACCATTTAGATATACTCGATTTGCGCGTATGGACACCCACGGGTGAGCCCGTTCTATCCTTTTATGATTTACCACGAAAACCTCCATCAGGTGGCCCGTTGAGTCCGGTAAGACTTTCAATTTCTCAAATACAAATTAAACCTAATGAAGAAGTAACACGTCGAGTTGATTTATCACAATACTTTCCATTGACGCAGGTGGGACGATATCGTTGTCAGTTCGTAAGACGAGTCCATGTTCGAGATTCTACGGTTATTGAAAAATCATCACAAGAATTTGATTTAAGATCAATGACTCCGGTCCAACTCGACTTTCCCAATCTTACATTCAACATCCCAAAAGTTGATCCTTCATTCACCTCACCTTTAGCCAGTATTGCCGCCACGGATTCAGTTGCGCAAACAAGTAAAACTTCACAATCCACAAATGTGAATGATCCGCCATCAACACCGAGCGATGAACCTCGTTCATCAACGTCTTGGAGTGTGATCGCGATCCTGATCATTGCAGCAAGTGGCCTGCTGTGGTTGGCACTCAAGCGGCGTTCGTGAAACTCAACTGTCCATCGGGGCAGTAATGGCGCTTGGGGATGGCGGCAAGGCGGTGTTTGAGACAGACGAAGACGGGAAAGCGTTTTTTTTCGTTTAGGTCAGATTTGTTAAAGTCATGGTTGGCGGGCGTATACGTTGGCTTACCTCTGTCGACCCTCAGATCATCTGCGATTTCGCGTGATCTATGAGGTTTCACTTGTTACACGTCACGCATGTCACACCGAGTCAAAACCGTAGCTTCGATCACTGTGGAGAAATTCTTTGAATCCTACTCAGAGAGCCTGAAGCTCACTCTACTCGGAGACCGCGTCGGTTTTGACCGGATCATCAGCGAACCCGCCGTCAACCGACCCGGCCTAGCCCTCGCAGGTTTCTTCTCCTACTTCGCCAAGAAACGCGTGCAAGTCCTCGGTAACCTCGAAATGGCTTACCTGAGAAAATTACCCGAGGAAATGCGGGTCGATCGCTTTCGCCGCATGTGCGAACGCGACATTCCCTGCATGATCGTTTCTCGCGGCGCCGTACTTGGCCCCGAGCTCATGGCAGTCGCCAAAGAACATTCGATTCCCGTATTCGGCACTTCGCAAATCACCATGAAGTTTCTGAATGCGGCGACGATCAGCCTGGAACATGAATTCGCACCGACCGTAACCATGCACGGTTGCATGGTCGATATGCGCGGCATCGGCGTTCTCATCGTTGGTAAAAGCGGTTCCGGAAAATCAGAAACCGCCATCGGTCTTCTTGAACGCGGCGGCTCATTGGTTGCTGACGATATGGTGCGCATCAAACACGTCGGTGGCGAACTCATCGCAACCGCCCCAGACCTTTCACGCGGCTACATGGAAATCCGCGGCATCGGCATCATCAACGTCGCCAACCTCTACGGCCTTGCATCCATTCGCCCCGACAAACGCCTCGATCTCGTCATCACGCTCAAACCCGCATCCGATTTAAACGAAGTGGACCGCGTCGGCCTGGAATCCCGATCCTACGAACTCCTCGGTCAACAAGTCGCCCACGTAGAGATCCCCGTCGGCCCCGGCCGCGACACCGCCCGCATGGTAACCATCGCAGCGTTAGACCAACAACTCCGCCGCCTCGGCTACAACATGGCAGACGAGTTTAACCAAAAGCTTTTGAATCACATGTCTGTGAATAAGAGCATGCTCTAACAGAAGATTTTCGTTCAGAAATCACTTCCAACCATCTAACAAATCTAGGTAACGGCAGGGTGAATGATTCTTATGAATCTTCAGCACCAGAGGGATACGCTATTTTATAACCTTATCCACAACACGGCTCTCGCCCATCGTCTTCCAAAGTTCCTTACTGAACCTGTTTTCGAAGGCCAAATCAAAACCCACGACTTGATAGATCAGAATGATTCCCCAGAAAATTGACTGATAGGTTTTCTTTGCACTCTTGTGACGCAATCTTCTCTGCGCGATGAACGCGCCGGGCCAACCGCCCGCCATCTCGCCAAGATACATAATCGTCTGAGGTATCCGCCAAGCGTAATGAATCGCCTGGCGCTTATCATGTTCATACAGCTTGTAAATCACCGTAGAAAGGATAGCCATCTGAAGCACAGGTATCCACCAAAGTGAGGATAGGCTAGCAATTCCCGCAATCGGCCAGAACAACAGCGCGGCCAGCAACAGCCAGCCCGAAACTTTGACTCTCCCGTTGACCAGAGAGGCGTCGACCCCCTTCGCGCACGGCCGCCCTTGCACATCGGTTCCTACCACGAAAGGAAACTTCACATCCAATCCCGGTATGATCTCGCTACCTTTGAATTCCCTCAAATGCACGAATAACCGCTCTCCGTCGCATTCCAGCCAACCGAACCCCCTTTTACTGTCCCAAGCGACGATCTTGCCCGTTCTAACAACGGGGCCATCGCCAATTTTCAACTTCGTAATTTCCACTTACGTTTTCTCCACGATAAACCGCGCATTCGCAATCTAAAAGCTCGCAACTACGGCGATATGACTAGGGAAAAGGGCAACCGCGATGAACGAGAATATAAGATAAGTCGCTAAGGTTCGGACGGCTAACGAGTAGATACATGCCGATGTGAAGAAATGCAATTCGGGCGAGAGATTAGTTTGATTCAAAGCTATCCAATTTGAATGGGTAAAACGCCAAACTCTCCATTCAGTCCTTGTTTGAATACACCCACCTGTAAAATCCCCTTGTCTTATTGAGAATATATCTCAATAATTCCTTCTTCGCATGACGAAAGGAACTACCTATACGCTAAATGTGATCACACTGGCCGCTTGGCTGAGTGCGGCCTTGGGGGCGTGCATTGGGTTTAGTTTCCATCAGGACTGGACGGTGGCATTTGCGGTGAAGCCGAAGCCGCTGAGTGTGATGACAAGCGTTGATATCGCCTCTAGCGAGGCGGTAGAGGCGGTTACTGAAGAAGTTCCGACAGAGGTGACCGTGGAACCCGTAACGGCGGCATTGCCTACGCCACCAGCTTTGCCTGAACTCCCGCCCATGGCGGAACTACCCGAGATTCCTGAAATACCCACTACGGTCATACGCGAGACCGCACAAAAGGTCACACCTCCAACCACCACCCCGAAACCGCAGTCGAAGCCGACGGCTCCAACGAATCCCTCTAACGCTGCAGCACCGACGAATGCGACCTCGCTCACTCTCGGCACGGGTGCGGGCCGCCAGCCGCCACCCACTTACCCTTTGCAAGCGCGAAGAAACAACCAGCAAGGCACAGTGGTCGTTGAGTTCCTCGTGGGTGTTGATGGCAAGGTGCTTAACGCATGGTTGAAATCAGCCAGCGCGTATGACTTGCTCAACAATGCCGCGCTTTCTACGATCCGCAATCGTTGGAAATTTCCAGCAGGGCCTGCTCGCCGTTACAAAATCTCCATTGTCTTCCAACTTAACTGATACCTTATGATGCTCTCTCATATCCTTGTAGAATATTTTGAAAAAGGCGGCGATATCATGTGGCCGATGGCCTTTTTGTTTTTTCTGGCTGTATGCGTGATTCTTGACCGTGTGATTTGGTGGACCTCTCTACATTCCAAAGTGAAAATGGATAATCAAGAGCAAGCACGGGAAGCTCTTGGCTTGGGGCAGTTCAAGGACGCATGGGAAATCTGCCAAAATCACACCGATCCATTTCTTCATAACTTGAGCGATGGCTTGTCGCACGCGACAACGTCGCCCTTGGCCGCGATGCAATTGCATGCCAGCAATCTGTTAGAAAAATCCGAGGCTCGCCTATGGGTGCTTAGCACGGTGATCACCCTCGCTCCATTGCTCGGGCTACTCGGCACAGTGTTGGGAATCATGGGCTCATTTAATTTTATTGGTAACGATCAATTGGCTGTAACCAAAGTATCAGGAGGGATTGCAGAGGCCTTGATCGCAACGGCAGCTGGACTTGGCATCGCTATTTTATGTCTGTTGCCATTCAACTTTTTTCGCAAGAAAACCAGCTTGTTGCGCGGCAAGTTAGAATACTGGATCAATCACTGTGAACTGCTAGCTGGTGCGGCCAAAGCCCATGGTCACGATCTCGCAGACTTCAAAGCGCCTCATCCCTGAGCTATCATGCCCGTCAAACTCTCCACAAATGCAGACCAAGATGGTCACGATGAAGCACGTATCGAAATCGTGCCTCTGATCGATATCATGTTTTTCCTGTTAGCTAGCTTCATGCTAGTGAGTTTAAGCATGACCCAGCTCAGTCGTGTGCCCATCGAATTACCCGATGCACAAGCAGCCTTATCCGAGCAATCTGCACCACCTTTTCACTTCGCGCTCAACGAACAGGGCGTCATCTCGCTGAAAGATGAAATTTTAACACCCACCGAAGTCACAGAGCGACTCGCCTCATTGGAAAAGCGTGATGAGGTTAATGTCCTCATCGCCGCTCATGCGAACGCACGGCACCAGCAAGTCATGCGTTTGCTGGATGCAGTGCGTGCGGCTGGAATTGAGCGCGTGAGTTTTGAAAGCAAGACACCGCAGCCATGAAGTCACATCTTTTTAGCATCGTTAATGCGATCGGCTGTCTAGTGCTGTTGGTGATCATTGGTTTACAATGGCAGCAAAGCGAACAGCAGCGTGCAGCGTATCGCGCTATTCAAGTGAAGGAACACGCAGCCAATGAAGCGAAAGCGGAAGCAGTTACTCGCGCCGATGCGTTGATGCTCGATATCACAGAACTAAAACATTCTTTTGTAGAAACCCAAAAAGCAGCGGATGCAGCAGGTCTAATATTGAAACAAAAAGACGAGGAGTTAGCAGCGGCCAAGACAGCCTATGAACAAGCGGTTGCGGAGCGCGACACGATGCAGAAACGTCTGATCGAGTGGGAGGCAGCCCTGAAACTACGCGATCAAAAAATTAACGAGCAAAATGCCGCGATGATCGCTCTACGCAAAAAACTCGACGAAGCGATCGCCCAATTGAAAAAAGCCGGAGCGAGGTAATACGCTCTAACTCCCCGAACAAACCTCACGCAACGAGCCAAGCACCCAATCGGCGCCGGCTTGTTCTAACTGCTCGGCGGTGAAATGTCCGGTGGCGACGGCTAGGCATTTTGCACCAATCGCGTGGGCGCATGCGATGTCTTTGGGGGTATCTCCGATAATAAGGGTGCGATCAGAAGTGAATGTTTTTCCGGTAACTGCTAACGCTCGTTCCAGGGCAATGTGTCCGAGGAGATTACGATCTGCCCGATCCGAGCCATAGGCGCCAAAGCTGAAATGCTGATGTAAGCGGTAGTGGCGGAGTTTAATCTCTGCGCCGAGCTCCGTGTTACCGGTAAGCAAGCCGAGCTGGGCATGCTGACTGACCACAAGCTCCTCTAACAATTCAAACACTCCATCCAACACTTTTCCCTCAGTAGGATTCGACTTCAGGCTTTCCTCCAGATGCTTGTGATAGATCTCAAAAAACTGATGAGTCTGTTCTTCAGTAGGCTCGATTTCAAAATGAACGTAAAGATTCGCGAGGATCCCGAGATCGGTCGATCCCGCGAGATCAAGTGGCGGACCATCACTCCCGAAAACTTCAATCGCCGTTTTCTTAAGTGCGGACATACCTTTGCCGCCTGTGTCTACCAGGGTTCCGTCGATATCAAATAACAACAACCATGGTTCCGTTCCTGATCTCAGGTTTGCTAACAGCTCACTAAACTTTCCGTGCATCTGTCGGTTGATTTTGTTGCGTCAGATCATAGGTCTTATATGTCCTATAAGACCTATGGCGTTCAGGATTCTTTGGACTCCGACGAATCCTCAGCGCTTGCTTCAGAATCATCCTCATGATCGACGAACTCTTCTTCTTCCTCTTCATCGTGGTCGTCTTCTTCGATCAACTCACCATGGAACAGATGGAAATGACGTTTCCGCTGATGCGCGGGAAGCGGTGATAAAATCATAGCAACGGCTCTTCCACCCAAGCGTGGCGCTTGGTCTACCGCGGCCATGGTTTTCAAATCTTCGATGATGCGCTTGAAAACAACGAATCCGAGTTCTTTGTGAGCGTTTTCACGTCCTTTGAATTGTAGGACGAAACGCACTTTGTGGTTGGTGTCCAAGAACGTCTCTGCACGTCCGAGCTTGATGTTGTAATCGTGATCTCCCGTGCCGACCCGGAATTTCACTTCCTTCATTTTGGTCGCAGACTTCGACTTGCCCTTCTTGAGCTTGGCTTGGGTGTATTTGTATTTCCCGTAGTCGATGATTTTACATACCGGCGGATCTGCCTGTCCTGCGATTTCTACTAAGTCCAAACCAACGGCTTGGGCTTTAGCTAAAGCTTCACGTGACGACATCACCCCGAGTTGCTCGCCGTTTGCATTGACGACTCTGACTTTGGGTGCGCGGATCCGATCGTTAACCCGTGTCATATCACGGAAACGACCCCTGTTGTTGTTATTTGGTGGCTTAGATATGGCTTTATCCTCCGGATGTGTTGATGCGACGTTCTGGCAAACAACTGTGCATAGGCACCGCGGCTAACCGGGACGAAGAAAGTTTACGTGAATGACTGAAACAGCGCGTCATGAAAAATTGACAAGAACACCGCACCGAAAGGAAGCGGCGTTAATTGGGGCAAGGTGGCGTTTCGAAAATGTCATCACTGAGAAATTAGCTGCGTATCAAAGCTCGCAGCAATTGGGCTTACGTGGGGAAATTACGCGGAAATTGAGGTCAAGCGCAAGAAGGAATTTGCCTCCTTTCCTCATTAAATAAGCAATTCCGGACCACGATTTCCCCAAATCAGGCCGATTTACCCCTCAATCGAGATTGACCGTTATCGTCTCCATACGCATCGTTCCGCCATGTTATCTCTGCGTCGATTCGCATATCCCATTTTCCTGAGTGTATTGATTTCCATGGTGTTTTCTTCATGCGGAAGCAATCCACCACCTCCAATGCGTGGTCAAGTCGTCCCACCAAATCCACTTCAAATAGCCCGTGTTCCGCGCACTCCCCCACCGCCAGTTTTTGCGGAAAGCGTGCTCGTGGTCGATATGACAACTAACCGCAATCTCTACGCGAAGAATGCCGACCAACGACGCGCTGTTGCATCCACCCAAAAAATCATCACTGCCTTGTGTATCCTGGATGCTGGTATTCTTGATAAGACCGTCACCATATCTAGCTACGATGCGAACTGTGAGCCGACCAAGCTGTACCTCAAACCCGGAGAGCAATACACGCGCCGTGAGTTGCTTAAAGTCTTGATGGTCAAAAGCGCGAATGATGTTAGCCGAGCGCTGGCTCGTGATGTAGGTGGCAGCGTCGAAGGTTTCGCTGACTTGATGAATCGCAAATGCCAACAACTTGGCATGAGAAATTCACATTTCTGTAATCCTCACGGTCTAACGGAACCCGGTCAGTACTCCACCGCTCGCGATATGGCCATCGCTGCACGAGTGGCTTATCAAAGCCCCCTGCTCCGCTCATACAGCAATACAGAATCATATTTTTTCAAATACAACGACGGACGTATGGTCCAACTTGAAAACACGAATAAGCTTTTGAAAAAAGTTAGTTTCATCAATGGACTGAAAACCGGAACCACTGATGCCTCGGGACGCTGCCTGATCTCCACGGGTGAAGTGAATGGACGTTCGGTCGTTTGTGTGGTGTTAAAATCGAACACCGCAAACATCTGGAGCGACTCCGAAAAACTTATGCGCTGGGCTCTTGATCAACCCACCGCTCCGTAATCTTTATTCTCTAATTTCACCTCGATGGAACCGCGCCAACAGTTAGAGCAATTGGCGAAAGACAAGCTATTACGCTCTCTCCACCCCATCGCTCACGCCGCAAACGATCTCCGTATCGTTCGCGATGGATGCGAAATGTGGAACTTCGCATCGAACGATTACCTCGGGCTTTCCACTCATCCAGAAATCGCCTCAGCTTTCATCGAGGGCATTAAAATTTACGGTACCGGATCTGCAGCTTCCCGACTCGTTACCGGAACGTTCCATGCGCATACGGAGTTAGAAAATATCCTCGCCGCCGCCAAACACACGGAAGCCGCACTGACATTCAGTTCAGGTTTCGCAACCGCACTCTCTGCCATTCCGGTCATCGTTGGAAAAGGTGACTACGTGATCCTTGATCGACTCGCGCACGCATCGTTGATCGATGCAGCCCGCCACTCTCAAGCCACGCTGCGTGTTTTTCCACATAACGACCTAAGTCATCTCGGAGCTTTATTATCCAAACTCCGAGGCAAACATCCCACCGCACGAATCTTGGTCGTTACCGAATCGATTTTCTCCATGGACGGCGATAGGTGCCCGTTGCGCGAAATCGTTGATCTCTGCGAAGCGAATCACGCTCAACTCTTATTAGATGAAGCTCACGCTATAGGCATCCTAGGCTCTACGGGTATGGGCCTCGCCGAAGAACTTGGGCTGCAAGATCGCATCGATTTTCAGATGGGAACCCTGAGTAAAGCAGCGGGCTTATCGGGTGGTTACCTCGCGGCGTCGCGGGATTGGATCGAACTCATCATCAATCGCGCCCGGCCATTTATCTATACCACCGCACCGCCGCCTGCGCTTGCGCACGCTGCGATCTCAGCAATCCAACTGATCCGCTCAAAAGAAGGTGCGGAGTTGCGAGAAAAACTCTTTCAAAACATTTCCATCCTTCAGAAAGGCCACCCAAGCGCGATACTTCCAATTATCCTCGGTGAAAACCAAACCGCGTTGGCTGCTGCGGAAAAGCTGCAACAAAACGGCTACCTCATCCCAGCGATACGTTTCCCAACGGTACCGAAGCATACTGCACGCCTAAGAATCACACTTTCCGCTAAACACCCATCTGAGGTGGTCGAGGATTTGTTGAAGCAGCTTTTTTAATAAAATAAGGCACCCTCACTGAGGGCGCCTTATGAAATAGACTGCCACCTAAATGACTACTTCTTCTGCTCAGCTTTGATACGAGCGAGTTCTTCTTTAGCCTTTGCCAATTCTTCTTTGGACATGCCTTTCTCGATGTCTTTGATGACATCGGCCGCGCTTTTTTCACCTGATTCTAGAGCAATCGAGGCAAGTGCCCAACCAAGCGGTTTATTGACTGCCATCGCAGCGCCGCCGGCATTGAAACGAGCAAGGGCGAGTGTCGCACTTGGATTGCCTTGTTGGGCAGCAAGTGTGTAAAGTTTTGCAGCGTTTTCGTAGCTCTGTTGGACACCTGCACCGCGTTCATGCAAAGCACCAAGATTGTTTTGTGCTGCGGCCAAACCTGATTGAGCGGCGCGGCCGAACCATGAAATGGCAGCGGAAATATCTGCGACACCCATTTTTCCAGAGAGATAGAAAAGTCCGAGTTCATTCTGTGCGAGAGGCATGCCAGAATTAGCTGCGGTAAGGAGATGTCCGTAAGCTTTGCCGATATCAGGTTTTTCCTCTCCCATTAGGGCAGATGCCAAAAACAGATGCGCTTGGGCATTTCCAGCGGTAGCTGATTTTTCTAACAACTCGGTGGCGCGTTCCGTATTCTTTTTGGTGCCTTTGCCTTCCATGTAAAAAGCCGCCGCTCTGAGCATGGAATCCGCATTACCTGCCTCTGAACCCTTGTCGAAAAATTCCAGCGCGGCTTTTGGATCTTCTTTGATGTTCGCCTGGTAATCACCTAAGGCCAGCCATCCCGCTGCATTTCCGGCTTTGATCGCTTTGTTTAACCATTCGATGCCTTTTTTCTCATCGGGAGCAACTGCATCACTTTTCAGAAGTCGGATGCCCACAGCCACCATTGCGCTGGCGTCGCCTTTTTCAGCTGCTTTGAGGAAATATTCATAAGCTGTCTTGGTATTGACGAGTGGAGTCTTTCCAAACTGGCCGTCATACAAACGAGCGAGCAGTACCATCGATGGCACATCGCCAGCGGTCGCTGCTTTCAACCACCATTTTACAGCTGTTTCGGGAGCAGGTTCTGGGGTCAAACGTCCGAGAAGAAAGGCTTCTCCAAGCATACGTCCGGCTACCGTTGGATCCGTTGCGGCGTGTTTCTCAAGAGTTTCTCTTCCTTCTTGCGCTTGGTCTCCTTGGCCTGATGACAAAAGTATTCCGGCCAAACGATAAATAGAGTCCGGATGATTTTTTGCCTGACCTTTGCGATAATACTCAATCGCTTTGTCGCGAGACATTTCAACGCCTTGTCCATTTTCGTGAGCGAATCCCAAGAGGTAGATAGCGTCTTTATCGCCCTTTTCCGCAAGTGGCTTGGCGAGTTCGACAGCACGTGCATGCTCACCTTTGTCATAAATGGTATAGGCTTCTGACGCGGGACTTGATGCAGGCAACTTAGGTGTGGCCGCGGCATCACCACTGATCGCTTTGTTCTCTGTCGCATCTAAAGTGATTGCGGAATGAGCAGTTAAAGTTCCAAGAAATAAGATAGTTGCACCAAAGTAGGATTTCATAAGTGAGTTCATATACGTAGAGTTTCGATTCTGGCAAGAGCCTAGAAAGGTTTCATGAAATAATTATAGGTAGTAATACTACTCCCCTAACATTGAGATCAGGTATATTGCTAAATCATGCTTGGGAGCTTTGTCAAATGACTCTGTGCGATCTTTAAATACCAGCAACGCATCGTTTTCCTCGGAATCAAAGCCGATATCGCTTCTAGAAACATCATTTGCCACGATTAAATCGCAGCCTTTCTTCGCAAGTTTAGCCTGCGCATTTACCTCGAGATTTTCCGTTTCGGCGGCAAATCCCACCAAAAAACCCTCAAAACCCATGGTTTCACGGGCAGATCCGAGGATATCCTTGGTTTTCACCAATTCCAAAATCATCTTATCCCCGCTTTTCTTGATCTTCTGTGAGGAAATCTCCGCAGGCGTGAAATCCGCCACCGCAGCAGCAAAAAACGCCGCGCCCATTTTCGGCAAATACCTCGCCACCACCTCATACATCTCCGCCGCGCTCTCCACAGGGATGAAATCCACCCCAGCCGGAACATCCAGCGATGTCGGCCCGGAAACCAACAACACCTTATGCCCCGCATGGACCGCCGCATCGGCGATCGCGTATCCCATTTTTCCCGAGGATCGATTCGTCAGGAAACGAACTGGATCGATCGCTTCACGGGTGGGGCCTGCGGTGATGAGAATTTTCATAGAGAAGGTAAAACGACTGCCCGCTCATCCAATCAGGCGCAGCAGTCTTTGAAAGGCAGAAACATGCGCGGACACGCGCTTGGCCAAATCCGCTTGGCTCGGGGTCTCGAACGTAAACGACAGCGGGCAACCTTGCTTCGCCAAATAAATCGCCTCCGGCCACTCGTTTGGCAAATCCGCTTCCGCTCCATGATAGATCCAACCGGCCCCACGAGGTTCATGCCCGTCGATTTCCTCGCCCGACTCCGCTGGAAAATATTCAGCCACCGCCTCCAGAATCCCCGCCGCGCGCTGCGGTTGATCTTCTAGCAAATTGATTTCGTAAAAATAAAATCCCTCAGTCTCCCAATCTTCATGCAGCGAGACAAACACATCCGGAACCCTATCCCGCTTCAACCACCGCGCATGCGCCGCGATCTCGGGTGTCGATTGCAATAGGTAATCGCGATTCAAATCCATCCCCTCTCTATTTTCACGCCGACCCATCGCCAGCCCGCCCGGATTCAACGCCGGACAAATCAACCAATGATGACCATCCGAAAAACTCCCCGCGCGCATCATTTCTAACAACGCCAGCGGCCCCGCTGGTTCATCTCCGTGGATCCCAGCTGAAGCGTAAACCAACGAACCCTCGCCGTCCTTTTCCCAAGCCATCATCGGCCCGTCCTGTGTATCTAATAAAACCTCTGCACGAAATCCCTGACGCAGCGCAGCCTCCGCGAACTCATCTAGAAAATCTGGCCATTTGAAAAGTTCATCCATGAAACTCGCGATCTAGGATTTCGGGAAAATTTCCGCAAAGAACTGGCGCATATCTTCCCAAGAACGTTGATCCGATTTTGCATCGTAAGCCGCACCTTTCGATGGATCGTCGCCCGCCATTTTCTGTGTGAACGCGTGCACTGCACCGCCGTAAGAAACCAACTGCCAATCCGCGCCCGCTGCTTCCATTTCTTTTTGGAAAGCATCGACCTCCGCTGTCGGCACATGCGGATCGACCGCACCGTGCAAAACTAACACTTTGGCGAGAATCGCGCCTTTTTTCGCCGCTAACTCCGGCGCCGCAGCCAAGCCGCCGTGAAAAGAAACAACTCCATTCAACGCAGCACCCGCACGCGCGAGTTCGAGCACACCGGTTCCGCCGAAACAATATCCGATCGCTGCGAGCTTGCTTGGATCGGTGCGTTCATCTGCTTTCAAAACATCCAAACCCGCAATCATCCGCGCGCGGAAAAGCTCACGATCTCCTTTATATTTCCCAGCAACCGTTCCCGACTCTGGTGGCTTCGGGCGAATCCCGATTCCATACACATCAGCCGCAAACACATTGTAACCCAACTCCGCAAGCATCCGCGCCCGCATCTTTTCGTAATCGGTAAGCCCAGTCCATTGATGAATAATCAACACCCCGGGTCGCTTACCTTCGACTTTATCGTCATAAGCATGAAATCCCTCCAACTCCACCTCACCGAGTTTGTACTTCACACTCCGCTCAACCACCGCCGCACTCAACGGCATCAACCCACAAACACTCACAACCAAGGAAATGATCTTTTTCATGCCGACAAGAAAAGCCCGTAACCTACCTCTCGTCAAACGGGGATATTGAATGACTCAAACTAAAACCTCGCTCAAACTAAACTACTTTGCGTCTTTGCGACTTTGCGCGAGACATTCTTCTTCACACAAAAAACTGGATTGCTCGGTTACGGATGATCTCGCG
>JANPJY010000097.1:0-26808 GCA_031425735.1 Akkermansiaceae bacterium
ATGACAGGCCGAGTTTTGTAACGCGCATCTCCGAACAAAAAGATTTGGTTTTCATGCGGCAAGATGGGGAGCAGAAAGATTTGCTCTCGTTGAAGGGGAAAGTCTTGGTGGTGCAATGTTTGGCATCGAATCAAGACGATAACCTGACTACCCCAGCGATGAAGCGTTTGGCGGAGCAATACAAAGCGAATGAGGATGTAGCTTTGGTGACCCTGATGCTTGATCCGGGTCCTTCTGAAGGACTGAAAGAACAACTCGCGCAACTATCAGCGAAGTTGGGCGCCAATTTACCACAATGGACGGTGGCTTCTAACGAGAGGTCAACTCTGCACAAATTCATCAAGAATGAGTTCAAAGCAAACATGTTGCCCTACGAAAAAGATGGGGTCTGGCAGTATGATCGTTCGTTATTCTTGATTGATAAAAATCGGCATGTGCGCAAAGCGGTGATTCCGCAGAAGCGTGGGGGCGCGCCGTATGTGGCGAGCTTTGATTTTGAACAGGCGCAGAAATGGGACGATGAGAAGATCACGACCAACACTGATAAATCGAACGTTGAACAGATTGAGGTATTGCTTGAGCAGACCATGGAAGTGTTGCTCAAAGAAAAAACTAAGGCACCTACACGGAAAAGTCCCGCGACCATACTTTACGTTGGGATGGGTTTCGTGCTTCTGTTCGTGATTTTGATCATCAAATCCAAACGATCCTCACTTCCGCCAAAATTATGAACAAGAAAACGACTCTCATCATTTTTTACACCTGCGTTGCGCTGATTTGCATCGCGATTTTATGTGTGGTGAACTTCTTTATCGTGCCGCGCATTCAAGCAAAAGGTCAGAGCGCAGAGGCATTTATCAACACGGGTAAGCAAGTGGAACAGAAGTGGTATTCGATTGATAAAGATCTCACCGCGACCAATCAGGCGGGTGAGAAAGTGAAGCTCTCGGATCTCAGAGGAAAAGTCTGGGTGGTGGCGGAGTTCTTTGCGGTTTGCCCACATTGTGCAGTGCGAAATGGAACGGAACTGCGCGCGATCTACGATCAGTTCAAAGATCATCCGGATTTCCAAATCGTTTGTGTCAGCGTGGATCCGACACAAGACAACGCGGAGAAGCTTAAAGATTACTCCTCGGCCCTCAATGCCGATGTTAAAAACTGGTGGTTTCTCAATGCAGGCGATGAGCAGCAGACGCACGAGTATTTAGAAGGGACCCTGAAATTTTTCAAAATCAACAAGCGAACCGATCCTGCTGATATTGAGTCGAATGGTCGATTCAGCCACGACATGGGTCTGATCTTGGTAGATCGAAATTTCACGGTGATTGGAAAATGGCCGCTCGCGGATGCTCGCTCTGAAGAAGGCAGAAAGTTGAATCCCGGAAATTACGAAAAGTTGAAAAAGGAAATGTTTGATAAAATTTCCAAGGAGTTAGCCAAAGCCCCAAGCGAACTTTAAACCTCATGACACCGAGCCGACATAGAGAAGAATGGCTGAGCAAGAAGCCAAATGAAGACCTTTCTAAAACGCTGAAATTAGTGACATGGATCGTCACTGCATTGGTGCTGATTTTAGTGGGATTGATGAGACGTCCGGAATTGCGGATTCCGCTGCCTGAGGGTGTGGATTTAGGATTTCTTCCACCTTTTCATGCCATTGTGAACACGATCGTTGCGATCTTGTTAGTGCTGGCGGTATTGGCGGTTCGCTCGGGAAATATCACCAAGCATAGAAATCTGATGTTGGGTGCAATGGGCATGTCGGTGATCTTTTTGCTCGGTTACGTGGCTTACCATTTTACGAATGCTGAAATCCTTTATGGCGATGCAAACGGAGATGCAGTGGTCGAGGCCGCAGAGCTTGCGGCGGTCGGTAGCTGGCGGGTGGTATATCTAATCCTTTTGATCACCCACATCGTAGCTGCAGGGGTTAGTTTACCTCTGATTTTACTAACGTTCACCGCGGCAATCAGCCATCGCTTCCAGACTCATCGCAAGCTGGCGCGCTGGGTTTTCCCAATTTGGCTATATGTGGCGGTCACTGGGCCGATTTGTTACCTGATGCTTAGGTCGTATTATCCCTAGTTGTTATATATGAATGACTCATATATAAAGTAATCCAAACCCTACGCATATATGAACCTTCCTCTCCGAAAAGTGAATCATTACAGAAAGCCAAGGATGTTGAAAACAGATCGATCGGAAGGGTTTTGGGAGGATTTGGAAGTTGATAAGAAAAGTCCAGCTGCTCCTGTAGTTAGGACTGATCCAAAGACTTGTGCGGATGTTAGAAAAGATCTGATAGAATTGATCGGGGCTAATAATGTGAGCATTACCAAGGCAGATCGGAGTGCTCATTCGAAAGATAAGTGGTTTGCTTCAGCCGAGCCCGATGTGGTGGTGTTTCCCCATTCGACTGAGGATGTCTCTAAAGTTTTAGCATATGCGAACGAGCATCGAATACCTGTAACGACCCGCGGTGCTGGGGTGGGGTATGTGGGGGGATGTGTTCCGGTTTTAGGTGGTATCGTTCTAACAACTGAGCGGATGAATCGGATCATTGGCATTCATCCAAAGGATGGGGTTGTGATCGTTGAGCCGGGTGTGATCACGGGTGATTTGCAACAAGCGGTTCGCGAGGTGGGCTGGGATTATCCGCCTGATCCGGCATCGCTAAAAGAATGCTCCATAGGTGGCAACATCGCGACCAATGCAGGCGGTCCGCGTTGTTTGAAATACGGGGTGACCAGAAACTATGTGCTTGGGTTGGAAGTCGTTTTAGCCGATGGACGCATCTTGCGTTCGGGGGGACGACTGCACAAAAACAAGACAGGTTTTGACTTGATCGGCTTGTTTGTTGGGTCGGAGGGGATGCTAGGTGTTGTAACCGAAATTACCCTGCGCATCATTCCGAAGCCGGCGAGTCGGGGTATGTTGGCGGCGGTGTTTTCGGATTTCGAAGCTGCAGCTAAAACCGTTCAAGCGATTCTTCAAGCCGGGCATTTACCATCGGCCTTGGAAATCAGCGATGCGTTTACCTTGGCAGCAGCCCGCAAGAAAATGGGTGCCCATGTTTTTCCAGAAGGTAATGGGCATTTGATCGTAGAAATCGACGGCCGCCCTACAGCCGTGCAGTCGGAATTGATCGAGTTACAAGCGTTGCTGAAAAAGTGTGGGGCGGGGGCAATTCGAGTGGCGCGAGATGAAACTGAGTGCGAAGCCATCTGGCAGCTACGTCGTGAGTTTTCCTATTCCCTACGTGATACGAAACTCACCAAGCTCAACGAGGATATCGTCGTGCCGCGTGGCAAGTTGGTGGACTTAGTAAATTTCGCGCGAAAGCTTGAAGCGGAGAGCGGTATTGCCATCGCGTGTTTCGGTCATGCGGGTGATGGAAATATCCATACCAATTTGATGATCGAGGACTACATGAAGCCGTCTGTTAAAAAGCGCGCGGATCGAGCTCTGGATGCATTGTTTGATTGGGTATTAGCACAAGGCGGAGCGATTACCGGTGAACACGGTGTCGGCTTGGCTAAAAAACCATGGATCAAAAAAGCGTTGGGTAAAACATCTTTTGAGCTGCACCAATCCATCAAAAACACTCTAGATCCGAACGGAATTTTGAATCCCGGGAAATTTTTGGGATAGTGTTGGATATCCATTTTCATCACATGAAATTTATATTTCGATGATGCATTGGAATTATTTCCCGTATTACGGGGGAATTTTGGAATACGCCCAAAAAAACCAAAATAGTTCACGAAAAACGCTTGTGAAATTTTTCACAATCTCGCAGTCTTCGTTCGGCTTACCACCTCACTCATCTAGCTCTCATGGCGAATACTTTTCCACGCTGGTCAAACCTACTTCCCTTTCAAATCGCATTTTGCCTTGGCACCGTTGGTGCCGGAGTGGTTCTTGCGTTCGGATATTACGCAACTCCAAAGGCTCAGGTTGTCGGATATCAACCTTCCCAGCCAATCCCATTTTCTCATAAAATCCATGTCGAACAGCTCGGATTAGATTGCCGTTATTGCCATTCCTTCGTGGATGTGTCGGGTCATTCGAACGTGCCTAGCGGCAATACATGCTGGAACTGCCATCAGCATGTGCAGAAGGAAAGTCCGAAGCTGGAGCCTTTGCATCGCTCCATGAATGTCAATCATCCTGGCTACGATGGGAAACCGATCGAGTGGGTGCGCGTTCATAAAGCACCTGACTACGTTTATTTCGATCACTCCGCACACGTGAACCGCGGGATTTCCTGCCAGAGCTGCCACGGCGACGTGAATAAAATGGAAGTCGTCTATCAAGCCGAGCCACATTCGATGGGCTGGTGCTTGGAATGTCACCGCGCTCCGGAGAAACACCTCCGTCCGCTGGAAGAAGTTTTCAACTTCCATTACGGCGATGCCGATGTCTCGAAATACAGCTCTGAAAAAGGAGTCACGACCACTCTGAAGCTCGGCGAGAAGCTCAAGGAACAATTTTCGGTTCATCCCAAGACCACTTGTGCAACCTGCCACCACTGATTTCTCAACTTTCAAAAACTTTCTCAGCAGCCCTGATATGAGCAAACGCATTTTGCAACACCCCGCAGTCCCCACAAATGAGACCACCATCTCATGGCGCAGCACTGGCCAACTTGAGGACACCCAAGAATTCCGTAACTGGATGGATCGTGAATTTCCGCAGGGTGCGGCTGAAATGGAAAACCAAGAGGCGATGGAGACGAGTCGTCGGTCTTTCCTAAAACTCATGGGCTCATCGACCGCCTTGGCCGGATTCGGCATGGTCGCTTGCCGTCGCCCTGAAGCCTACATCGTTCCTTATACCAACGCCCCTGAGTGGGTGATCCCTGGAAAAGCGACTTATTACGCATCATCTCTTCCTCGTGCAACGGGTGCCGTGCCTCTAGTGGTCACCACCTACGAAGGTCGCCCAACCAAAGTCGGTCCAAACCGCCTTCATCCCGATTACGAGGGAACCGACGCGTTCGCTCAAGCATCCGTGCTAGATCTTTACTCGACCTCGCGTTCACGTGATTTCCTCAAAAGTGGCAAAAAAGCCAAGCTCGCTGATTTCCAAGCGGCTCTCAGCGAAATTGCTAAAGACAAGAGCGCGAAAATCGGTTTCGTGTTCGGCCACGATGAAAGCCCGACTCGCCTGCGTTTGATTCAAAATCTCAGCAAAAATTTCACCAGCGCCAAGTTTTATCAATACGAGGCTCTGACGGTTAACGACAAAGACGTGCTCGGCGAAGGCGTCAAGCTCGTCCCGGATTTCGCGAACGCCGATCGCATCCTTTCGTTGGATTGCGATTTCGCCGGAACCGATCCACAAGGTTCTAACATCACGTTCTTCAATCGCCGCAAACCAGAAGGCGCGGGTTATGATACGAAGCCGGATGCCGGCACGATGAACCGTCTATACTCGGTGGAATCAGCATTCAGCCTAACAGGCGGTATGGCCGATCACCGCTTGCGTATTGCACCGAGTCGCGTTGTAGCGATCGCTGCACAAATTGCCCGCGAACTTGGCGCGCCAGACGGCGGCATCGCACCGCTCACCGATGAGAATGAACTCAAGTGGGTCAGTGAACTTGCGAAAGACCTCAAAGCCAGCGGTGCGAAGACTGCAGTCCTCGCTGGGTCACGTCAGTCGAAAGCTGTCAAACATCTCGCTCTTGCGATCAACATCGCTCTCGGCAACATCGGCGAAGGCAAAGGCCTCAACGCTTACCAGACTGAGAACAAAGGTTTCGGCGACATTGCCTCGCTCACCGCAGATTTTAACTCCGCTGCAGTCGATACCGTCATTTTCCTAACACCTGCGAACCCAGTTTACGACGCACCTGCGGATCTGAAATTTTCCGAGGCTCTCGCCAAAGCGAAGACCAGCATTCACGTGAGCGATCGCAGCAACGCCACTGCGTATGCTTGCACTTGGCACGTTCCAGCTACGCATTACTTGGAAACTTGGAGCGATGCGAAAAGCACGCGCGGTGTTTACACCGTGGTACAGCCAATGATTCTTCCGCTGTATCCAAATTGCGTTTCTGAAATCGAGTTGCTACTCGCGTTCTTGAATGACGGAAAACTCGTCATCGGGGAAGGGGAGAAAGGCGCTCCAGCTCCAGCCATGCTCGAAGTCAAAGCGACTTTCAAAGGCACTGAAACTGAGTGGAAAGAAGTTCTGAAAAATGGTTTCCGTGCTTCGGGCAATTATGCCTCTGCAACGGTGACTCTCGCAGCAGGCGCTGCTGCAGAAATTGCGAAAGCCAAAGTTTCTGCTCCGTCCGCTAAATCACTCGACGTCATTTTCGCAACCGACGCATCCCTTTACGACGGCCGCTGGATCGACAACGGCTGGCTTCAAGAAGCTCCCGATCCGATTTCCAAACTCACTTGGGACAACGCGGTTCTCATCGCCCCGAAAACGGCGAAAGAACTCGGTATCTACGATCAGATCATTGCGCTGGAGACAAAATTCGCATCGCGTTCCCCGGACGACGAAGGACAAAACCGCAAGTCTCCGATGATTAAAGTCACGGTGAATGGCAAAACGCTCACGCTTCCAGTTCTCGTTTCTTTCGGCCAAGCCGAAAACACACTCATCATCCCGCTCGGTTACGGCCAAGGTTTCAATGATGAAGATGAACTGGGTCGCGGTTCGAAAGGTAGCAAATATGTCGGCCTCGTCGGTGTGAATCGCGGCTTCGATGCATATCCGCTCCGCACATCCGAAACTTCCTATTTCGCCACCGGCGCAACGATTTCTCTAACAGAAGATCGTTATTCCGTCGCACTCACCCAAGAGCACAACGCAATGTATGGTCGTGCGCTGGCTCGCGAGATTTCGACCCAACCCGTCGATCACAAAGGCGATTTCAGTGAACAACTTGCAGGAGTCAAAAAACAAGGTAACGACTCGCACGCGCCCGAGAACATTTCGCTCTACAAACAAGAAGATATTCATGGCAATCCGTTGCTCAGTGATAAGCTTCATCAATGGGCGATGACGATCGACCTTTCTTCCTGCATGGGTTGCAACGCTTGCCTCGTTGCTTGCCAATCGGAAAACAACATCCCGATCGTCGGCAAAGATCAAGTCGCCAAAGGCCGCGAAATGCATTGGATCCGCATGGATCGTTATTTCGCGACCCATAAAGATAACAAGTTTGATCCTGATAACGTTGCCCTCATTCCACAACCCGTCGGATGTATGCAATGTGAGTCGGCTCCGTGTGAAACGGTTTGCCCGGTCAACGCGACGATCCATACCGAAGACGGCCTGAACGCCATGGCATACAACCGTTGCATTGGCACTCGTTACTGCGCGAACAACTGCCCTTACAAAGCACGTCGCTTCAACTTCTTCGATTACAACAAGCGCAACCCGCTTATCAAAAACAACCTCAACCATGGTCCATTGGGTGAGCGTCATGACAAAGAGCCAAATCATCTTCAGAAAAACCCGAACGTCACCGTGCGTATGCGCGGCGTGATGGAAAAATGCACCTACTGCGTGCAGCGTATCAAAGGCGCGATCATTCGTCAGAAGCGTGGTCAGAAACAAGAAGTCCTCGAGTCAGGAAAACTCTCCACAGATCCATCTAACAATGTTTCCACCGAAACACTCCGTATTCCGGTCGATTCCGTCAAAACTGCCTGCCAAGACGCCTGCCCGGCAGAAGCCATCACTTTTGGAAACCTTCTCGACGAGAAAGCTTCCAAAATGGGACGCACCAAGCAGTTGGAGAGAAACTACGACCTACTCAACTACATCGGAACCCGTCCACGCACCAGTTACTTGGCGCGTGTGAAAAACCCGAATCCAGCGATGCCGGACGCCAAATACATCGGTCAGTCCACCATCCACATGGTTTAACTTCCTTTTTATTCTAACACATGGCCTCCACTTCAGAAACCGCCCCGCATCAAGATTCAGGAATCAAAATTCCTGTTCTCAAGCGTGAAAAGTTGATTCTCAATGAACGATCCTATCATTGGATCACCGACCGGATTTGCGGAATCATTGAAAATCGTCAGCCATTCCTTTGGTGGCTGCTCTTCATTCCATCGTCATTGATCGCGTTGATCGGCGTCGGTGGTGGATTGACTTATCTAGTCGCGAGCGGTGTGGGTGTCTGGGGTATGTCTAACAGAGTTTTCTGGGGTTGGGATATCACCAACTTCGTTTTCTGGATCGGTATCGGACACGCGGGAACCCTGATCTCTGCCGTGCTTTTCCTCACTCGCCAGAACTGGCGAACCTCCATCAACCGCGCGGCGGAAGCGATGACGATCTTCGCGGTGATTTGCGCCGGTATTTTCCCAGCCTTCCACGTGGGTCGTGTCTGGTTTGCATGGTTCCTCGCACCTATTCCCAACGCCAACGAAATCTGGCAAAACTTTAAATCGCCACTTCTTTGGGACGTGTTCGCAGTTTCGACCTATTTCACAATCTCTCTGATCTTCTGGTATCTCGGCATGGTCCCTGACCTCGCGACGATTCGTGACCGTTGTAAATCCGGCATTCGCAAAATTCTCTACGGAATTTTCGCTCTCGGCTGGAGAGGTGGTAACCGTCAGTGGAGCCACTACGAAATGGCTTACTTGCTCCTAGCAGCGCTTTCTACTCCGCTCGTGCTTTCAGTTCACTCAGTCGTTTCGTTCGACTTCGCGACCTCGGTTGTCCCCGGCTGGCACACCACAATTTTCCCTCCTTACTTCGTTGCAGGTGCCATCTTCGGTGGATTCGCGATGGTGCTTACGATCATGATTCCCGCCCGTTTCATCTATGGCTTGCAGGATATGATCACCATGAAGCACATCGACAACATGGCGAAAATCATCCTGCTCACCGGCACGATCGTAGGTTACGCCTACTTGATGGAGCTCTTCGTCGCATTCTACTCCGGTGCAATCTATGAAATGGATGCCTTCAAATTCCGTATCGCCGGACCTTATTGGTGGGCATACGCAGCGATGATGTCGTGCAACGTGCTCTCTCCACAGATCTTCTGGTTTAAATCGATGCGCGAAAATCTCTGGGTCGTGATGATCGTAGCGATGTGCGTCAACGTCGGCATGTGGTTCGAGCGCTTCGTCATCATCGTCACCACGCTCGCACGGATGTGGTTACCGGGTGATTGGAAAACCTACAGCCCGAGCGGTGTGGAAATGATGACCTTCGTCGGCACCATCGGACTTTTCTTGACCTTGTTCTTATTGTTCCTGCGCTTCCTGCCATGCATCAACATCGCTGAAGTAAAATGGGCCAAGCTTGAGAGCGATCCACACTTTGAGGACAACGAATCCCACCCAGATGCCGGCACCGTTGAAATCGCGGCTTATCAGCACGAGCTAACAGATAAATAATTTTCAAACTTCAAATCTCAAATTTCTACCACGTGAGCACTACCCGAAAACGAGTTTATGGCTACCTCGCCGAGTTCAAAAGCGCCTCGGCGCTCTACAAGGCTGCGGAAAAAGTCCGCGATGCGGGCTTCCGCAAATGGGATTGCTACACCCCATATCCTGTCCACGGTCTCGACGCAGCGATGGGCTTGAAACGTTCCATCCTTCCATGGTTTGTCTTCTTCGGCGGCATGACTGGAACGGCTACGGCCTTCACCCTCGCTTACTACACTCAAGTGGTGCTCTACCCAACGGTGGTTCAAGCGAAGCCAACGAACATCTTCACGATCCCAGCATTCTTCCCAGTGATGTTCGAGCTCACGATCTTGTTCTCAGGTTTCACCGTGTTGTTCGGTTTGCTCGGTCTGATGCAGTTGCCGCGCCTCAATCATCCTCTGTTTGCCAGTAAACAATTCCACCGCGCGACCGATGACGGTTTCTTCATCGCCATCGAAGCACGTGACGAAAAATTTAGCCCACAAGGCACCCGCGACCTGCTCGCAGTTATCGGCGGTGAAAACATCGAACTCGTCGAAGAAGAACAGAATTAACCCTAGTTTTACCCGCACACTCAATCATCAGCCATGCGCTACTTTTTCTTAGCATACGCCATAGTCGCAGTTCTCGTTATCGGGATGCTGGGCTTCCGTGGTCAGCATTTCTCAAAGCCACCTGTCCAAATTTTCAATGACATGGACAATCAGGATAAACTCAAAGCGCAATCGCCGAGCGGATTCTTCGCGGATCGCCAGGGCGCGCGTCAGCCAGTTTCCGGCACTCAGCCATTGGGTTTCAATGAAACCGGTAAAAAAGAGATCGGCGGAATTCCTGAATACGAATTCGGCGGCCAAACGGGTTACTACTACACCGGCCAAGTCGGCGATTACTTCGGCACCGGAATGCCTGATGAACTCGGACTTGATTCCGAGGAAAGCGCAACCGAGCTCATCAAACGCGGCAAAGAGCGTTTTGCTATCTACTGCTCAGTTTGCCACGGTGAATCTGGAAATGGTCTCGGCGTAACATCTCATTATAAGGTTCCTGGTATAGCTAACCTTCATGAAGATCGTTTCAAATCTTCCGCTTACCCTGATGGCCGTATGTTCGAAGTCATCACCCACGGTAAAGGTATGATGGGTAGCTACGGCGCTAATATTCCTGTCCGCGATCGCTGGGCGATCATTTCCTACGTCCGCACTCTCCAAGCCGCTAAAGAAGCAGCAACCGCAGCCAAATAATTTTCCCGATGTCCCACCACGTAACATCCTCAGATATAGCCATCCACGGCGACCACCTCGATAAATCGAAGGTCTCCACGATCAAATCCATTTTATTCATTGTTGCCGCCGCCGGTACCGTTATCAGCCTGCTTGGGTTGTTCGGTGTGTTCGGTCAGTGGTTCCAAGGCACGTATGCCTACTCATGGGTGTTCGCTTATTACTTTTTCCTAACACTTTCCATCGGTGGCGTGTTCTGGACTCTTCTTCACAACGTTTCTAACTCGGGGTGGGGGACTTCTGTTCGCCGCACCTTTGAAAACCTTGGATCCACTTTTCCATGGATTTTTCTGTTCGGCATTCCCCTGGTTTTCCCACAGGTGAATCAATACCTCTACGAGTGGATGAATATTCATCGCGATGCCACGGGTGATGTGAAAGAGCATCTTCACCACGCCGATCACCTGCTTTACAATAAGCACTGGTTCATGAATATCCCGTTCTGGCTTGGACGTTTCGCTTTCTACGGCATCGGCCTTTCACTCGTGATCTGGTTCCTTCGCAAGCTTTCGACAGATCAAGACACCGATCCAAAACCCGGCGTCCAGCGCTTGTTCCGCGCTCGTTATCACTCCACTTATACCCTGATCGTTTTTGCGCTTACGATTACCTTCACCGGTTTTGATTTTCTCATGGGTCAGGATTACAAATGGTTCTCCACCATGTGGGGTGTCTATCTCTTCGCTGGCACCGCGCTCAATTCGATGGCTGTCATCGTTCTCGTTTGCACATGGCTGATTAGCAAAGGTCACCTCAAGCACGTCGCGGGACCCGAGCATTTCCACATCATGGGAAAACTCATGTTCGCCTTCACCACCTTCTGGGCATACATCACGTTCTCTCAGTATTTCCTCATCTGGTATGCCAACATCACCGAAGAAACTTCTTACTTTCTGATCCGCAACACCGGTAACTGGAACATCGGCATGCTCTGCCTCGTGGTTTTCCACTTTGTTGTTCCTTTCGTGGTGTTGCTACAAGCATGGCTGAAAAAGAATCCGAAATGCCTTTCCGTCGTCGCGGTCTACTCACTCTGCATGCACGCTCTCGATCATTACTTGATCACCATCCCAGAACGCGGCGTGTCGCTTGGAAAACTTCTCATCAAAAATGACGCCGGCAAAATCTTGGTCGATGGTCACAAAGTTTTCGGTGATATCGCACCTTCCATTTCAGGTGCTTTCTGGGGCGATATTCTCGCCTTCGTCACCATTGGTGCTGCCTTCCTTTTCGTTCTTCTTCGTGCGCTTGGTCAACACTCACTCTACCCGAATCGTGACCCGCGCATTCTCGAATCCTCTAACATTTCTAACTGATTATTTCATTTAACCGCATGGACCCCACTCGCGATAACTTACTGATCCGATTCAAAGCCTTCATCGATGGCCTCGGAATTTTCACGCTCTTTGCTGTTTTGCTGCTCGTCATTCTTGGTGCAGCAGCTGCCTTCGGCTGGTTCAAAAAGGGAGAGGCGCCTGAAGATGCTGCCGCAAAAATTCGCGAAGGAATCAAATCGGAAGTCATTGCTGAACAAGCAAAGTTTCTCTCCAAAGATAGCATCGATTCAGTGACTCCAAACGTCGCGAAATTATTGGCAAACTCCAATCCCATCGCTGTCGAACTTCCAACTCAAGTGATACCAGGTTCTGCAACTGAGAAGAAACTCGCGGAGGATGTACCGATCGATCCCGCGCAGATGGAAATCGGGAAAGCTCAGTTTCTGGTTTGTGGAGCGTGCCACGGACAGAACGGAGAGGGTGTCGAAGGAGCAGGTCCGCCGCTTGCAGGTTCTGAATGGGTTAAAGGTCCGGTCTCAAATTTAATTTTGATCCAGCTCCGTGGCCTATCAGGGCCGATCGAAGTTAAAGGTGTCGTCTATGATAAATTCGTAGCTGGTATGCTACCAATGGCGTATCAGACTGATGAGCAAATCGCCGGTGCCTTGACCTATGTGCGTAACAGTTTTGGAAATAAAGCCTCGGCCGTGAAACCTGAAGAGGTGAAAGCTATGCGTGGGGAAGTTGGGAAACCTCAAGTCACCGTCCAAGATCTCATCAAACCTTAAGCTTTTCGCTAAACGATTTAACTAGTCCCGATGTCTACAGAAACAGCAAACACCAACCTGCAAGATGCTCAGTTGAGAGCCGGTATCGACCGCTCACTTCGTAATCCTGTAATGTTTTTCCTGACGAGCGGTGCAGCATGGCTCGCCGTTTCCATTATTCTCGGAATCATATCCTCCGCGAAAATGCATGCTCCCGGATTCATGGATGACTGCTCATGGTTTACCTACGGGCGCACACAAGCGGCACATCTCAATACGTTAATCTATGGTTGGGGATTCCAAGCCGCCTTTGGCGTGATCATCTGGATCATGTCACGGCTTTCTCGCCAAGAGTGCAAAGCAGCCGGAATCATTCTAACAGCCGGTCATGTTTGGAACTTCGGCGTCATGGCCGGTGTCTTGGGTATCCTTGCCGGTTACGGCACCGGAATGCCATGGATGGAGTTTCCTTCCTTCGCCTGGCCAGTGTTGCTTCTCAGCTACTTCGCGATCCTGACATGGTCGATGGTGCAGTTTAAAGTCCGCCCAGAAGGTCACGTCTATATCTCGCAATGGTATCTGTTAGCCGCGATGATTTGGTTCCCATGGATTTACCTCACCGCTAATCTTCTTCTGCATGTTTTCCCGGGTCATCCTGTGATGGCGAACGGCATCAACGCTTGGTATAAATCCAGCCTGATCTTTTTGTTCTTCACACCGGTCGCTCTCTCCGCCGCGTTTTATCTCACTCCGAAAGTAACCGGTCGCCCAATCTACAGCTACTCGCTAGCACGCTTGGGTTTCTGGTCACTCGCCATCATCATGCCGTGGGCAGGGATGCAGAAACTCGCTGGTGCGCCGATCCCGTTCTTCATGCCTTACCTCGGTGCTGCTGCCACGATCTTGTTCTTTGTTCCTGCGTTCACCGCCGCATTTAACATTCTCCGCACCGCTTCTGCAGATATGGAGATCGTTACCAACAGCCCTTCGCTACGTTTTACGATGGCGGGCGTGTTTGGTTTAATCGTGATGGCGGTCGCTGCGGTTTTCCTTAATCTGCCAGGCTCCACTCTTCAACTTACCCAATTCTCGCTTTCAGGTTACGGTTTTGAAATTCTCGCGATCTACGCGTTCTTCAGCTTCGTCATGTTCGGTGCGATCTATTTCATCGTGCCTCGCATCACACGTCGCGAGTGGATTTCCCGCCGCTTGATCAAGATGCACTTTTATCTGTCGATTTACGGTATCATCACAGTCGCCATCGTGGCGATCTTCGGTGGGTGGATGCAGGGTCTTGGCCAAGAAATGTTTGACCAACCATGGGAATCAGCCGCGATGAGAGCGACTCCCTATGTTTGGGCAACGACCATCTCATGGTGCTTCATCTTGCTTTCCAATCTATTCTTCTTCCTCCACTTGACCTTCATGTGGCTGGGACTGGGTCGTCGCAGTAATCACCCGACCTTGTTGATTTCCGCCCATGGACACAGCCCACACGGAGAAGAAGGCGACATCGATAACGTTGGCACCATTTCCGCACACTAAATTTTCATTCCTCAAATTATCCTCACATGAGCTTCCGCACTTTCTTCCTCAGCCTCTCCGCCAGTTTCGGAGTTGCATGGTTGGCAATTGTCATCGTTCCTTACTTTGAAATGCGTTCTCTGGAACCCGTTTCGATGGGTGAGGACGCAACAGGCACCAATGCTGTCTACATTCCAAAACGCGCCGGCAGGATTGCTGACGGCTCACAAGTCTATGCGGCCAATGGTTGCTACCTCTGCCACACTCAGTTGATCCGTCCTGACTACGCGGGTAATGATGTTTTCCGCTCGGACTTCGCTGGTTTCGTCGATGAGAAAGAGGGCATCGATACTCGCCGGGAAACGAATGCCTTCGATTACCCCTTTGAAAAGTTCGCTCACATCGGTGTCAACCGCATGGGTCCGGATCTTTCCAACCTCGCGGTGCGCATCGAAAATATCTACGCCAAGGGCGGCTCTGCTGAACAATGGCTGTATTCGTTCCTTTACAATCCACGTCATGATGCTGCTCGCAGTCACTCGAATTGCCCGTCGTTCCGTTTCCTTTTCGATGAGAAAAAAGTTACCGGTAACATCTCTGACGAAGCGCTTCCTTTCCGCGGTGAAAACGGTGAAGAAATCGTCCCAAATCCAGATGGCCGCGCACTAGTTTCTTATCTCCTGTCCTTGAAAAAGGATAATCCTGTGCCAGCAGTTTTTGACTTTAAACCAGCCAAAGAAACTTCCACCGCACCCGCAGCAGCAACTCCGGCTCCATAATGCGACCGCATCATTCTTGATCCCACAGAACCTTTCAACCATGTCATCGAACAGTCCGCAATCGAATCAGAAACCTGACCTCGACGAAACGATCAACGTCACCCAAGCGCACGGTCGTGTCGCTTCGGAGACTGCCGCCACCGCACGTGAACATCGGATCGCCGATAACGGTCATGAGCCAATCTCTCTCTGGGTGATTGTTTTCTGCGGCATAGCACTACTCATCGGTGGTGGCGTTCTTGGTAATGCCAGTTCCTGGTTTGATTACGATACTCTGGTGAAACCCAATTACGTGCGGGGTGTGCCAGAAGGTGCTGCGCCTGCAGGTCCAGTGGCCAAAGAAGCCCTTGCTGCATACATTTCAAAGGGTCAGAAAGTTTATAATTCTGCCGGTTGTATCGGTTGTCACGGTCCTGATGGTCGTGGTAGCGCGGCATTTCCATCGCTTGCTGGCTCTACTTGGGTGACCGGCGATACTCAGAAATTCTCTATGGTAGTTCTGAATGGCCTTAAAGGTCCGAGCAGCAATGGAAAAGAGTACGGTGTGATGGCAGCTATCGGTGCTGGGCTCAAAGCAGAAGAACTCGCCGCGCTCATGACATTCGCGCGTAACGGCTTTGGTAACTCGACCGGAGACATCGTTACAATTGAAATGGCACAAGCCGCAATCGCCGCTTCTGCCGCCCGTGAGAAACCCGGCTCTGCGGTTGATGCTCAAGAGCTCACTGCAAAACACAGTCTGATGCTTCCTGGTGCACCTCTCGATCCCAAGACAAAGGTTGATCCCTCGAAACTCACACCAGTTCCATAATTTCCAAACGGCTTAAACCGATTTCGACTCTCTAACTCTTACCCATACGCCTGAACCAACTTATGAGCGCCCACGCTTCATCTTCTAACAGCCACGATCATTCTCATGATCATGACGACCATCACCATGATCCAGGTTTCTGGAAAAAATACTTTTTCTCAACGGATCACAAAACCATTGGTCTTCAGTATGGTATCACCGCCATGCTGTTTCTTGCCTTCGGATTTTATCTGATGATGGTGATGCGATGGAGTATCGCTTATCCGCATCAACCACTTCCAGATTGGATGGGCTGGATTTTCTCGGAAAACTGGAAAGCTCGCTGGCTAGTTGACGGCAAGGTAACAGGTGAGACCTACAACATGTTTGGCGCGATGCACGGAACGATCATGGTCTTCCTTGGTATTGTTCCGCTCGGCTTCGGTGCCTTTGGTAACTACGTCACTCCGCTTCAAATCGGTGCAGTCGATATGGCGTTTCCTAAGCTCAACATGATGAGCTACTGGATCTATCTCGCAGGTGGTCTCCTCATGTGCGCTTCGTTCTTCATGGAATCTGGCGCTGCAAAATCCGGTTGGACAAACTACTCGCCGCTCGCAGGTTTTGCTGACGGACAAATCGTCAACCAATGGCTGGCCGGACAAACTCAGTGGTTGGTCGGTCTAGTTCTTTTGATCACTTCATCGCTACTCGGTGCGGTCAACTTCATCACCACTATTATCAACTTACGCGGGCGCGGCATGACATGGATGCGTATGCCGTTCTTTGTTTGGGCGATGCTCGTCACAGGTTTCCTTCTCCTCCTCGCATTCCCTCCACTTGAAGCCGCTGGACATGCAGTTGATGGACCGGGTGGCGAACTCATCTTTCTTCATGCCAACTGGCTTGTTTACGAAGAGCGAAGGTCTTGCTGATCTCTCCGGTGGTGGTTCGCCGCTGCTGTTCCAACACCTTTTCTGGTTCCTTGGTCACCCAGAAGTTTACGTGCTTCTTTTGCCTGCCATCGCATGCGTCGCAGAAATCATTCCAGTTAACACCCGCAAGCCGCTATGGGGTTACAAGTCCATGGTTTACTCCGTGCTGATCCTCGGTTTCCTCTCCTTCATCGTTTGGGCTCACCACATGTACATGACCGGAATGGGCGCTGCGGTTTCCACTTTCTTCCAGACAACTACGGTGCTGATTTCTATCCCCTCCGTAGTCATCATCACCGCGATGTTGATTTCACTCTGGGGCGGATCTATCCGTTTCACACCGCCTATGCTCTGGGCCTGCGCGTTTATCCCGATGTTCGGTATCGGTGGTCTAACAGGTTTGCCGCTGGCGTTCAACCTCGTCGGACTTCACCTCCACGACACCTATTACGTCATCGGTCACTTCCATTATGTTGTGGCTCCAGGTATTCTTTTTGGACTCTTCGCCGGTGTTCATCATTGGTATCCAAAAATCACTGGTCGTTACACTAGCAGAACTCTAAACCACCTTCATTTCTGGCCAAGTTTGATCTGCATGAACGTGCTGTTCTTCCCAATGTTGGTGCAAGGAATGGCAGGTTTCCATCGCCGTTGGTATAACGGTGGCGATGCTTACCTCGCGAAAGCTGCAGATAGCGTCAACGTTTTCGGAACCACTGTGCGTGAGTTTATCGACCTCAATATCGTAATGTCCTACGGCGCATGGGCATTAGCAATTTCTCAGATTCCTTTCATCCTCAACGTGCTGTTCGCTTGGAAATTGGGACGCAAAGTTGAAAACGATAACCCATGGGATGCCACTACTCTTGAGTGGGCGACTCCAACACCTCCGGGTCATGGTAACTTCACTTTCGACGTCGCCGTCTATCGTGGGCCTTACGAATACTCCCGCCCAGATTGCGATGAGGATTACTACCCACAATGGCACGCGCCTAAAAAATCAGCGGAGCAATCTAACGATAAAGAAACTCACTAACCTTCAGTCTTCCTTAGAACTGAAAACTGACCACAAGCAAACTTCAAGAAATGGAAATCCCATACATCGTCAACGCCCGCAAAGACACGGGCCTGTTTAACGCCAAGATCGCCATCTGGCTGTTCCTCGCATCCGAGGTCATGCTGTTCGGTGGCTTCTTCTCAGCCTACATTTTCCTGCGCCTCGGCGCGGATTATCCATGGCCGGAGCGGACGCTTCCCGTGCTTCCAGGTTTGATCAACACCTTCGTGCTCATCGGCTCATCGGTGACAGTCGTATTTGCATGGGCGGCACTGAAGCTCGGTAATTGGAGACAGTTCCAAATCTATATGTGGATCACTATCCTATGCGCCTTGCTGTTCATGGTTCTCAAAGGCGTGGAATACAACGTGAAGTTCCATCACCAAGCGGTTCGTTTGAAAGATTACTCTGTGGTTGAGGGGCACCTAGCTTATAACGAAGTCGCTGGTAAACACATCGAGAAAAACCGCATCAACTTGCAGCTCGAAGCGGGCTCAAAACTCACTTTCAACAATCTGCGTTTTCATGCGAAATGGGTTGAAGAAATTCTAGCAGAAGCCAAAGCCGAAGGTGCGACTATTAAACTCGCTGCTGACGTAAAAGGTGCAGAGGGTTTTTCCGACGAAAAGGAAACTTACTTTAAAGAGGGGACCTTACTCACAGTCGATCTTCTCAATAAAATTAAGAAAGCACAAATCCGGGCACGCAATCATAACCAAGAGCTTCGGGCAGACGCACTCAGAGCAGCATGGGTGATTGGTAAGAAAAATAACCCAGGTAAATCAGATTGGGAGTATTCCGATTCGATTAGTATCGATGAAACTGCAATCAAACCTAAATTGCTCAGTGATATAGGAGCGGCGACCTTCGTGGTAGATAAGCCTTTCAAAGTTTCCTTCAAACCCCGCGATATCAAAGAAGGGCCGGAGCAATCCAAGCTTCGCGATGAAACTGTGATCAACGGCAAGCTTCTCGTTAGCCCAATGGAGTTTCACAACATGGATGCGATCGATTTTCAATACTTGGTCATGAAGGCTGAGCAAAAGGGAATCAAACCAGAAGTTGCGATTGCGAATTCATGGTTGATGCAAAACGATTCGTTTGTTCGTGAAGCATGGGCATGGCATCTCGAGAGGAACAAAGAGAAGCAGGATGATCTTAATGAATTGCATGGATTCAAAGAAGATAAGAATGGTAAGCCAACCAAAATTCCAGAACGTACATTAACACACAAAGAGCTCTATCGGATGGGCTGGCATGACTTTGCGGAGTATGGAGAGAAAACTCACAAGATTAAACTTTCTTTCTCCGACAAGCTCAAAGAGGAGTTCATGGGGCCTAACTACAAAGCTCGGAATCCGGACGAAAAGGAATCGACTGCTCACGATCCACATCAGGAAGCAGCTCATGGCCAAGATAGCCATGCACGCGTTACCTTTCCACATTTGTCGATTCCTCGCGAACATATTGGTTTCGCATCCAAGTTTGCTCCGGCATGGAATACCTACTACGCGATCTATTTCACCATCACAGGACTTCACGGTCTGCACGTGGTTGGCGGTGCAATCGTGCTCGCCTACTACTTGTTCTTCGGACGCAGGATGTATGAAGAAAATCCAGTTTGGCTCGCAAACCGAGTCGAGGTTGGCGGTCTGTTTTGGCACTTTGTCGACCTTGTTTGGATCTTCGTTTTCCCAATCCTCTATTTGATGTAATACGTCATCTCTCTCTGAACTTAACAATACTCACCTCAAACACGATTCTTAGAAATGGCTAATTCAGTTGAAGAAATTCAGAAGTCCAAGAAGACCTATCTGCTCGTTTTCGGTGCGCTGCTTGTCGGTACGGTATTGACCGTCCTTGTTGCAAATCCACCGAGATTACTATATTGGCTTGATATCGGCAGACACGGTTTTGATGGCGCAGATGCCATTCTCGGTCTGCTTATCGCGACCACCAAAGCCTCCTTGGTCGGCTTGATCTTCATGCACTTAAATCATGAGAAAAAAGCCGTTTACTGGATTTTTATCAGTGCATTAGTGCTTTGCGCGTCGATGTTTGCTATCTTATTCCTCGCGAAATACAGCCCAATTTTTGACAAATTCTTCTACGACTAATCCAACAGTATGTCTCTACGCGGTTTCCATATAGTCTTCATTACGGTTTGCACACTTCTCTGCGCATTCCTAGTCCTGTGGGCTTTTGTTATCGCACCTGAACCTTCGACTTTAGCGACTGTCCTCGGTATCACTGGAATCGTCGGTATCTTGCTCATGCCGCTCTACGGATTTTATTTCTACCGCAAAGCAGTGAAACTCAACCTCTGAACTTTTTATGAACCTTTTCCATCTTGCTTGTTCCACTTGCCGCGTCTCGATGATCGAGGGTGGTGGCGATGCCGCGGGTTACTCCATCTTCGCTCTCTTGGTGGTGATTCTCTCCGTTCTTGGTGGCGTGGGTTTCTACATGATCCGCATGATCAGCCGCGACGGAAAGAACCTCGATCCCGAGCTTAAAGACGACTACGTGCACGAGTAATCTAAAAAATTTCTAACCTTATCTATCCCATTTTTCATCTATCATGAGCCCATCCGAATTATTAGGCCTCCCAGAAAACTATTCCGCACACGGCGGACAAGTCGATCACTTGCTGGACGTTGTCCACTGGTTCATGATCGTCTTATTTGTCGGTTGGACCGTCTTCTTCTTAGTCTGCCTTTTTAAATTCTGGCACAAAAACAATCCCAAAGCTTCTTACACGGGTGTGCAGAGTCACATCTCCAGCCACATGGAAGTCGCGGTGATCATTATTGAAGCTGTTCTCTTGCTCGGCTTCGCATTTCCACTCTGGGCAAACCGCGTGGATGAATGGAACAAAGTCAAAGACATGAATCCAGTTCGCGTTCGTGTTATAGGCTGGCAGTTCGGTTGGACTTATCATTATCCCGGCCTCGATGGAAAATTCGGTCGCACTGATCCAGATTTAATCACTGAAAGCAATTCCCTTGGTATCGATTACAGCGATCCGAATGCTCACGATGATTTCACCGACACTACTCTTAAACTGCCAACCAACCGTCCTGCGGTGCTTAACATTGGCACGAAGGACGTGATTCACAACTACGCCATCGTACCGATGCGGATTCAGCAAGATGCGATTCCAGGTAAGGAAATCCCCATGTGGTTCACTCCTGTGAAACCTATGGAAACTTCTGTTGTCTGCGCTCAGCTCTGCGGTGAAGGACATGCCAACATGGCCGGTGCTATGGAAGTCATCCCCGAGGTAGAATACAACGACTGGGCAAAGTCTAAGTCTGAAACAGCTCAAGCAGCCTATAAAAAGACTCAGCCTGCGGTTCAGTAGAGTGTAGCCTTTTATAACGCCCGCCTTGTCGGAATCACGTTCGGCAGGGCCGCTCGACACTATCAATTTTGATAGTGTACTCAGCGATCCCTGAGGATCTCGTTATTGTCTCCCATGAGGAGGTTCTTTGGTTTGATGGGAGTATCTGAATAGCCAAAAGCCATGATGGCGACGCGTTCGCCTTTTTTGATGAGGTGGGCGGCGCCGCCGTTAATAAGAATTTTTCCGGTTCCGGCTGGGCCCTCTAGAACGTAAGTTTCGAGGCGAGCGCCGGTGGTGATGGATGCGACGAGAACTTTTTCGCCGGGCCAGAGATCTGCGGCGTCCATCAGGTCGCGAGGGATTTCAATGCTGCCTTCATACTCCACATCAGCCTCGGTAATGACTGCGCGGTGGAGCTTGGATTTCAGGACCTCGCGGGTCCATGAGTTGGATGTTATCTTTCGAAACATTTGTTTGGGGAACGAACACCTTGGAAGGTGGTTGAGTCAAGTTTAGATAAGAGAAAACAATCTGGGTCAGATATAAAGAATTTCAACGCAAAGCCGCAAAGTGCGCAGAGTTACGCAAAGCCGATGCTATGAAACTTTGGTTAAATAATGAAATCGGATGGCGGATAGGCAAAAAAGGGTGGCGGTTTCGACTCTTAGAACGAGATCGCCGAGGGTGACGGGAATGAAGCCGGCGGCTAGGGCTGCTTCGGTTTCTTGGGGGGTAAAATCTCCTTCGGGGCCGATTAAGATCGTGACCGATTCGATTTCTGGGTGCGCGGCTAAGGTTTCGCGGAAATTTTGTGGGTTCTCTGCGAGCGAGGCGATGATGTTGAGTTCCGATGGGTCAGGGGATTTGATCCATGAGTCGAAGCTGATGGGATCGGCGATGACGGGGATGGTGAATTGGGCACACTGCTTGCAAGCCTCGAGGGCGGTGCGACGCCATTTCTCGGCTTTTTCATCGCCAGGTGAGACGATGGTGTTGCGGGTAACGAGTGGTTGGATTTTTGAGACGCCGAGCTCGACAGCTTTTTGAACGATCCAATCCATGTTTTTCCCTTTGGGGATGGCTTGGGCGAGAATGATTTCGGGGAATGGAGTGGGTTTGGATTCGGCGAGCTCGAGCATCAGGTCGATGCGTTGTTTGGAGACGGCAAGCACACGGGCTTCGGCGAAGTTTCCCAGGCCGTCGAACACCGTGATCGTCGCACCGGGTTGGACGCGGAGGACTTGGGCGAGGTGTTTGGCTTCGTCGCCGTCGAGGAAAGGCGTTTCCGTCCAGGCGTTGGGAGATAGATAAAAACGAGACATTTATGGGTAAAATCTTTCAAATCAAAATCAACAACGCTTTGTGAGCATTAGCGAACTTTCTTTTAAGACGGAGTCCTAATCGCTTAGACGGCGCGTAGCGGAGTCAATCCTCAATCGTCGTTCGTCGTTCGTCAATCAAAGCGAACGATCTGACGGATTATTGCTAGCTATGCATGAGCTCAGATGGAATGACGATTGATGATTGTTGATTTCGGATTTTTGATTTGTTGGAGATGGCGACCGAAGATCGCCGCTACAGTTTTAAGAACGTTTCTAACATTTGTTTGCCGTGTTCGGTGAGGATGGATTCTGGGTGGAACTGGACGCCGTGGACGGGGTATTCTTTGTGGCGGAGTCCCATGATTTCGTTTTCGGCAGTCCATGCGGTGATCTCCAAGCAATCGGGCAAGGTCTCGCGTTTCACGATGAGTGAGTGGTAGCGGGTGGCTTCGAATGGATTGGGCAAGCCGGCGAACACGCTGCTGCTATTGTGAAGGATGGGTGATGTCTTGCCATGCATCAAACGATCTGCGCGGACGACATCGCCGCCGTAAACTTGGCCAATGGATTGATGTCCGAGGCACACACCGAGGATGGGAGTGGTGGGGCCGAGCTCGCGGATGAGTTCTAGAGAAATGCCTGCTTCGTTCGGTGTGCACGGGCCGGGTGAAATGCAGATTTTTTCTGGAGCGAGTTTTTTTACATCATCCACCGTGAGCGCATCGTTACGGAAAATTTTCATCTCCACGCCAAGCTCGCCGAAGTATTGGACGAGGTTGTAGGTGAAGGAATCGTAGTTATCGAGGATAAGGAGCATAAATTTTCAAAATTCAAATCTCAAGGAAGAGGGAAGAGTTCACCGCAGAGACGCGGAGGTCACAGAGGGACGCAGAGGTGAGTTTATTTAAGAAATCGAGAGAGGATTTTTTGGTGAGAGATCGTGGGTTCGTGTCTTCTATTTACGATTGCGGCTAAATCGTTGATGTCTTCAATTATAGCTTCGTAAACCGCTATGGGTAAGATGACTTCCATTTTTTCACCAGATTCGTTGGTTACGTATTTGGGTGTTAAATTCATGATGAGAATATGGTTTGAAACGGTTCAAGTGTCTAGGAGGGAGAGAAGGCGTGACACCCTCAGTCCTCAAGCGGTGGCGAGACTGCTAATCCTTCAACGTTTTTGCTAGGGCGATGGCGCGTAGGAGGGCTTTGGATTTGTTGACGGTTTCGTTGTATTCGTAGGTGGGATCGGAATCAGCGACGACTCCGGCGCCTGCTTGGACGTGGGCTTTGCCGTCTTTCAGGAGGCAAGTGCGGAGGGTAATGCAGGAATCATGTGAGCCATCGAATCCGAAATAACCAACCGCTCCTGCATACGCGCAGCGTTTGTTTTTTTCTAGTGAGTTGATGATCTGCATGGCGCGAATCTTCGGCGCACCGGAAACGGTTCCGGCAGGGAACGTGGCGCGGAGGACGTCGTAGGCTGTGTGCGATGGATCGAGCTCGCCGGTGACGTTGGAAACGATGTGCATGACGTGGCTGTAACGCTCGATGATCATGAAATCGTCGACTTTGACTTTGCCATGTTTCGCGATGCGCCCGACGTCGTTGCGTGCGAGATCGACGAGCATGAGGTGTTCGGCACGTTCTTTGGGATCGTTCAAAAGATCAGCGGCTAGTGCATCGTCTTCTTCCTGCGTTTTTCCTCTCCAACGCGTGCCAGCGATCGGACGGATGTCGATACGACCTTGGATCGAACGCACATGCACTTCGGGCGAGGAGCCGACGAGTGCGAAGTCGCCCATTTCCAGAACGAACATGTAAGGTGAAGGATTGACATGACGGAGGGCGCGGTAGAGATCGACCGGGCATTGATCGAAGTCGGTGGTGAAACGTTGAGATGGGACGAATTGGAAGATGTCGCCGGCTTTGATGAATTCTTTGCCATCGCGCACCATCTGCTCGTATTCGGCTTGGGTGGTGTTAGAAACGGCGGGTTCGTCGATGATTTCCGCGAGTCCATTCAATGCTGGGACGTGAAGTGGGCGGTCGAGAATTTCTATGATCGCCGCGATGCGTCCAGAGGCGGCGGCGTAGGCTTCGGCGGGCGATGGATGTTCGTCGAGAAATGCATTTGCGATGATCTGCAAACGGCGCAGACGGTGATCGAAAACTAACAAGGTATCCGCGAGCATGAACAATGCATCGGGGATGCCGAGGGAATCCGGTGGGGAATCGCCGAGTGTGGGTTCGAACTGGCGCACGGCATCGTAAGAGAGGTAGCCGACCATACCGCCGGAAAACGGAGGCAGGGCGGGATTAGCGACAGGACGGAACGGAGCCATTTCGCGCTCGAGCGCTGCGAGCACGTCATCGGTTGCTTGGATCTTGCGCGATTTGCTGCCTTCGGTGACGGTGATTTCTTTGCCGTGAGCGGTGAAAATGCGTTTTGGGCCGGAGCCAATAATGGACCAGCGACCGCCTTTATCCGTGGCTTCGGCGGATTCCAAGAGGAAGGAATGCTTGGCATCACGGAGTTTCAGATAGGCTGAAAGGGGAGTTTCGAAATCGGCAGCAAGCTGGGTGAATACCGGAACGACGTTTCCTTGTTTAGAAAACGTCTCGAAAGCTGCCAAGGATGGCTCTACAGGATTTTGACTCACGGGCGGGAGAATGAGATGAAAAGGGGTTGGAGGTCAATGGTGGGCATTTGGGAGTAGGGGTTCTTTTCAACGCAAAGCCCGCAAAGGTCGCGGAGGATCGCAAAGCTGGGGACGATGCATCGAAAGGATATAATAATTTTGGTGATGAAAAAATTTAGAATTTTTCTGATTGCAGAAATCTCTATTCTCTTAATTTGCGTCCCTTGGCGACCTTTGCGGCTTTGCGTTGAAAATTAACCCCTAACGGCTGTTTTCAGAGGCGACTTGCAAAAAATGGTTTCGGGGTGGAAGCTGCGGCGTGGCCATTGCATTGAATGATTTGAAGAAGAATTTGCCGGAGGGTGGGTTGTTTGGCGGCGCGGCTTGGCAATGGTCTCCGGAGCCGCTGAAGCTCAGTGCGGCGGAAGCTAAGGAAATGATGGCGATGGGGCATCCGCTGGCGAAATTCCAACAAGCCTGCGATCTGCTTTATCGTCGTTCCGTGGCGGGTAAAATCGAGCCGTGGCTGGCGGAGTTGTTAGACGAGGGTAAACCCGATTGGTTGGCCGCGCTGCAACGCGAGCCCGGAATGGCGGAACAATTTCCCCGAGTGATCCGTCCGGATTTGATTTTAGCGAAAGGTCATTTCGCCGTTTCCGAGCTCGACAGTGTCCCGGGTGGAATCGGGATCACGGCATGGCTTTCTAAAACGTATGCCGAGGCGGGCTACGATGTTTTGGGTGGTGCGGATGGGATGATCGATGGTTTCCGCAAGCTAATGCCGGAGGGCGGAGATATTTTGGTTTCCGATGAAGCAAATGATTACCGGCCGGAAATGGCGTGGTTGGTGGAACAGTTAGGTGCGGATTGGAAGGTAGAAAACGCCGAGGAATACGAGGAATGCGGGCGGGAGATGTATCGGTTTTTCGAGTTGTTCGATTGGGAGTCGATGCCATACGCGCGGAAACTCGCTGAGAAATCGGCCACAGGTGAGGCGAGCATCACACCGCCGTTCAAAGCGCATTTGGAGGATAAGCTTTGGCTCGCATTATTTTGGTCACCGGCTTTGAAAAAGATTTGGGACCAATCATTGCGCGGGAGTCATCTGCGTCGCTTGCGGGAATGGATACCGTTCGGCTGGGTAATGGATCCCGAGCCTCTGCCGCCACATGCCGCGCTGCCACGGCTCAACGCGCACTCATGGGATGAGGTCGGTGAGTTTTCTCAGAAAGAACGACAGTTGGTTTTGAAAATCAGTGGCTTTCACGAAACGGCGTGGGGATCGCGAGGGGTGTTTATTGGTCACGATTTACCTGCTGCGGAGTGGCAAGAACGATTGCAATTCGCGCTGGATCAATCTGGTGAGCAACCATGGTTGATGCAGGAATTTCACGAGGGTCGACGCTTCATGCATCCGGTTTATACGGAAGACGGCAGCGTGAAAATGATAGAGGTTCGGGCGAGGTTGTGTCCTTACTTTTTCACCGATAAAGAAGGCGAAACCACGTTTGGTGGCTGCATGGCGACCTTGGTTCCAGCGGACAAGAAAAAAATCCACGGCATGAGCGACGGGATCTTGGTGCCGTGTGTGATTGGGGAGTGAGGCGTGGCGGCGGATTGCATCCGCCCAGCCTTTTGTCTCATTAAATTGTTTGGCATGGCGGATGC
>JANPJY010000098.1:0-14073 GCA_031425735.1 Akkermansiaceae bacterium
ATTCAACCGTTGGGCACGGGGGTTTGCTTTTCGTATATAAAACGACTCCATCTGCGCCGCGCGGGTTTTTGAATGGCGGTTGCACCAAAGGATAGATTAGTTATTGCCTATGAATTTTGTGTTTCGAGTGGCATACGCGACGGTGGTTGGTGAATCGCTGTGGCTCGAAATGACGCTGCGGGATGGCAAGCAAGTGTCTCGTCAACAGCTGCCCATGAAGTGGAAAGATGCGCAGCATTGGGAGGTTAAGGTTGAGACGGAGAAGAATGAGCAATTGGAGTATCGTTATGTGCTCAAGCGGGAGGATGGCTTGGAGCTGGCGGAGTTCGGAGATGTTAGGAAATGGCATAGCGAAGGTGCTAAGAATCATGTGCTTCTTCTCGATGATTGGAAATCGGCTGGCAGTGAGGACAGGGTTTACGAAGGCAAAATTTTCGAGATCGCTGATCCACAGAAACGCGAAATAGGAAATATTTCTAACGGAGGAACTCACGAGTTTCATTTACACATGACGCGTCTGCCGGAAAGTGCGGTGCCGTGTTTGATCGGCGGTTGCGAGGCACTTGGAAATTGGGATTACGCGAAAGCATTGCCCATGGTTGAGGTGACGAGAAATCATTGGCAGGTGAATGTGGATTTGCCGATGGATGAGCGCATCGAATACAAATACGGGATTTATCGTAGTTCGGAGGCGCAAGCGATTCGCTTGGAAGGCGGCGCGGAAAATCGAGTGCTGGGCGATCGATCAGGAGCTGACTCTGTAAAGGTTTCCGATGAAGGTTTTCGGCGCAGTGCGGATCAGCGATTCCGTGCAGCGGGTGTGGCGATTCCGGTTTTTTCTTTGAGAAGTGCGGCAGGATGTGGAGTCGGAGAGTTTTCCGATTTGAAAGCAATGGGGGATTGGGCGGTGAGCTGCGGGATGAAGATGATCCAGATTTTGCCAATCAACGACACGACTTCGTCTCGAACATGGACGGACAGTTATCCGTATTCTGCGATCAGTGTTTACGCGTTACATCCGATCTATCTGCGCTTGGATGAAATGACGGTTCCGCTCATGAATGAAACGGAGTTTCGGAAAGCTCGCGAGGAGTTGAATCAGTCCAAGCAGCTCGATTACGAGGCGGTGATGGCAGCGAAATGGCGGATCACGCGCGAGGTGTTCGATGCGAATCAGAAATCGATTCTCCGTGATCCATCGTTTTTGGATTTCCTGAAACGGAATCGGGATTGGGTTTTGGATTACGCGGTTTTCTCTGTGAAACGCGATGAGTTCGGCACGGCGGATTTTTCCAAATGGGGAGATTGGAACGCTCACGATGCGAAGAAAATTGACGCACTCTCGTCGGATGCCAGCGTGATGTATTTTGTTTGGTTGCAGTTTGAGTTGGATAAGCAACTCACCGCAGCGGTCGCGCATCTGCGCGCTAAAGGCGTTGCGTTGAAAGGGGATTTGCCGATAGGGGTCGACAAGGAATCGGTTGATGCATGGGTTGCGCCGCGACTGTTCAACATGGACACCCAGACCGGTGCTCCGCCGGATGCGTTTGCGGTGAAAGGCCAGAACTGGGGATTTCCGACGTATGATTGGGATGAGATGCGCAAAGACGGCTACGCTTGGTGGCGGTCGCGGTTTGAGAAATTGAGTCGGTATTTCGGTGCGTATCGGATCGATCACATCCTTGGGTTTTTCCGCATCTGGCAGATTCCGACCCAACATGTCGATGGGATCATGGGTTGGTTTGAACCGGCTTTGCCGGTGAAATTGGAAGAGTTCGCGGAGAGCGGGGTGGTGTTTGATTATGATCGTTTCTGTAAGCCGTTCATTCAGGATAAATATCTGTTAGAAACGTTTGGTGATTTAGCTCATGGAGTGAGGCAGGATTTTTTGGTGGATCACGGCTTGGGTTGTTATGGGATGAAAAGTGAGTTCTCTACCCAGCGAGGGATTTTGGAATTTTTCGAGAAACTCACGCCAGGTGATTGGGCGAATCAAGTTTGGCTACGCGATGCGTTGTTAGATCTGGTGGGTGAAGTTTTGTTTTTCGAAGTCCCGGGATCTCAGGGGAAGGAATTTCATCCACGAATGAGGATGATGGAAACGCGTTCGTTCAAAGCGTTGGCTCCGGAAGTTCAGGAGGTGTTGAGGCAGATTTACGAAGATTATTTCTACCTTCGCCAAGAACGATTCTGGGAGGTGAAAGCATACGAGAAACTTCCAGCCATGCGCTCCGCGAGCGATATGCTCTTGTGTGGTGAGGATCTCGGGATGGTGCCGGGTTGTGTGCCGGGCGTAATGAGTCAACTCGGAATGCTTTCGCTCGAAATCCAACGCTGGCCTAAAATCTACGGTGCCGTGTTTTCCGATCCCACCCGCGCGCCTTACATGAGTGTGATTTCAACTGGAACACACGATATGGAAACGCTCCGTCAATGGTGGAAGGATGATGAAAAAGTGCGTTCGAGATTTGCTTGGGAAATGTTTGGGATCGCTTTTCCTGAGCCAGAGCTTTCGGGCGAAATGGCAAGCCGCATCATTCAACAACATCTCGCTTCCCCAGCGATGTGGGCAGTTTTCCCCCTCCAAGATCTGCTTGCAACGGATGAAACATTGCGTAGCGAAGACATCGAAAGAGAGCGAATCAACATCCCCGCGATCACGCCTTTTTATTGGAGGTGGAGAATGGAGATGAGCATAGATGCGCTCCTAAATGAAGAGGGCTTCACGCACGTGCTCAGCGATATGGTTTTGAATGCGGGACGTTGAGATTCGCTAACTTAAATATCGAGGGAGAAATGCCTGTGGCTTCTGCATCGTGCATGGTGGCGATGACGGCTGAGGGATCCAAGTGGTTGAGAAATCGTTTCAAATATCCTCCGCCGATTTCAGCACCGTCGCTTTGGCGGATTTCGAAGTGTAGGTGTGCTGGGTAATGATTGTTGGCGGTTCCTACGGTGCCGATGATTTCACTGCGTCCAACAAGCTTTCCGAGCGAGACTTTGGATTCTTCGAGGTGGGCATATATGGTCTGGAGCGGTTGATCATTCGGGCCACGATGCGCGAGGATGAGAATGTTTCCCCAACCCGGCGATGGCTCTCCGGCGTAAATAACCAAACCATCCGCAGCAGCGAAAACGGGATCTCCGAGGTCGGTGTTCATGCCACCGATCCCGTTGAGATCGTCTCCGGTATGATGGCCACCGCGTTGATTGTTCATCTCCCAAAACGGCTGAGCATTGTAAACCAGCGCGCCGTTTTCGGATCCCATCGGCGTGTCCATGCGGGAAATGTTAGGAATCTGGTTTGCCTGCCAAGCAGAGAGCATGTGGAAACGCATGTCCACTTCGCCGGACTCTGGCATGGTTGGAGGTATATCGGCTGCTTGGAAACAGAACCATTTCATCGGCGCGACTTTGTTCTCTGAACTACGCCATACGAGATACCCGATCATACCAAATGCGATGGAGAGGGTGATGAGGAGGCGGGTGGATTTCATGGGGAAGATTGGAGAGCCGTGCCTCTTGCCGGCTGGATGTGCTAAAGAGTAATATGAAGTGCTTTAACCGCAAGGAACGCAAAGATCGCAAAGAGGAAAAGGGATTAGAGATTTTAGCTTTTGGCATGGCGGATACAATCCGCCGCCACGAGTGCTCTTACCAAAGCCGGTCCTTGGTAGACGAAAGAAGTGTAGATTTGGATGAGGTCAGCGCCGAGTTTGAATTTGGTTTCTGCATCTTCTTTGGAAGCGATGCCGCCGACCCCGATGATGGGAATTTTCCCAGAAAAGGCGGCGGCGAAAGCGGCGAGGGTTCGATTAGATTTCTCGAGCACGGGTTTTCCGGAAAGTCCACCGGCTTCGTTGGCCCATTTGTGATCGGCGACTTTTTCGCGATCCAGTGTGGTGTTGGTTGCGATCAAGCCATCGAGTCCGCCATCAAGAAAAGCTTTGGCGAGATCTGCAATCTGAAGTTCGGTGAGATCCGGAGCGACTTTGAAAAGGATGGGAACGTGCTTGCCGTGGATGACGGCGAGTTTTTGTTGCTCGACTTTGAGTTTTTCTAACAACCGTGCGGAGGAATCGGCGGCTTGTAGATCGCGCAGGCCTGGGGTGTTGGGGGAGGAGAGATTGACCGCGATGTAGTCGGCCACCGGATAAGCTTTTTCCAAACACGCGAGGTAATCATCCGCTGCGTTTTCGTTGGGAGTGTCTTTGTTTTTTCCGATGTTGAAACCGATGATGCCGGTGTAGGACTGATGTGCACGGACGTTGGCGACACCTGCATCGATGCCGGGATTGTTGAAACCCATGCGGTTGATGATCGCTTCGTGCGGGATTAAGCGGAACAAGCGAGGTTTCGGATTTCCAGCTTGGGGACGCGGAGTGATCGTGCCGATCTCGATGAAGCCGAAACCGAGTCGGCCAAGTGCATCGATGGTGTTGCCTTCTTTATCGAGGCCAGCGGCGAGGCCGATGCGGTTGGGGAATTTCAGTCCCATGAGTTCGATCGGCTTTGCTTGCGGCAAAGGATCGGAAAGCATTTCGAGCAGGCCAGTTTTTTCAGCGAGACGCAGCCCCACCATGCTGGTGTGGTGGGCGGTTTCGGCATCGAGGGCGAAAAGAAATTTGCGGGCGAGTGGATAAGCGGCGTCGATCACGCCCCGTTTATTGAACATCGGGGCGGATTCGTCCAACCTTGAAGAAGGAGTCGGGCAAATTTCAGCTCAGGGAGCAGATTTGGCTTTGTCGTATTCTTTGAGCCGGGCGTAGAAGTAGGCGCTGGTGTTGACTAGGGTTCCGTCGGATTTGCGGATTTGGTAGGGCTTTCCTGAGGACGAGGATTTAGCTGCGATCCCATCGATGAAATTCTCAGCAGTTTTGACTTTATCGCCGGCTTTATCGAGTTTCATGCGTAGGTGGGAGCCGGCTTTGTCGGGTTCGTATTCGGTGCCGTTGCGGATGAACTTGGATCCGCTGAGCTTTTCCACGGAGCTGATCAAATGCTCAATGCGTGCGGTTTCCTTGGCTTCGCGAGCGTCGGCGGTCAGCGGGAGGAGGCATAGAACCAAAAAGAGGATAGCTCCCAGTGAGCGACTTAATTTTTGTAATAGAAAATTTTGCATGATTTTAATCTAGAGAGCTAGCCCGGCGGCTCAAGTCAGTAGTTCTTCGTAGATGATCGAAATCATTTTGCTTCCGGCGGCTGGTGATGGCTAACTGCGTGGGAAGCTATGCATAATCGTCCGCCTAAGAAATTTGTTCCGACTCCTTTTAACTATCATCAAGAGATTGATGTGCGGATTGATTCTTTGACGAATTTGGGTTCGGGCGTGGGGCGCGTGGATGGTTGGGTGGTGTTTGTGCCTTACGCTTTGCCGGGCGAGTTGGTGCGGACGCGGATTTTCCGAAACGATAAAAATCACTCGCAGGGAGATTTGGTGGAGATTTTGGAGAAGTCGCCGGATCGGGTGGAGCCGGGCTGTCCGTTGTTTGGTCAGTGTGGCGGTTGTCAGTATCAGCATCTCGCATACGACAAGCAGTTGGCGTGGAAGACGCGGCAGATCCGTGAGTTGCTCAAACACATGGCTAGCGAAGAACGGGAAGTTAATTTCTGTGAATCCACGGAACAAATTTGGAACTACCGCTCGAAGATCACTCCGCATTTTGAGAAACCCATCGATGGGGTGGTGAAGGAAATTGGTTTCCTGCAGGTGGGCCGACGCAACGAATTGCTAGATGTGGCCAACTGCCCGATCGCGATGCGTGAGATCAACGAAGCCTTGCCAGAAGTGCATGCGGATATTCGATCTAACGGAAATCGTTTCAAACGCGGCGCGACGATTCTTCTCAGAGCAACGAATGGTCGGGTCGAGCGTGATCCGAAAGCGATTGCGCGGGAAGAGGTCGGCGGGGTGAAGTTTGATTTCGTTGCAGGAGAGTTTTTCCAAAACAATCCGTTTATACTGAAAAAATTCACGGGCTACGTTGGCGAGAAAGCACTGGCGGGTGGAGCGAAATATTTGGTCGATGCCTATTGCGGTGCCGGACTTTTCGGGCTGTGCCTCGCAGAGCGTTTTGAAAAAGTCATGGGCGTGGAGGTGAACGAAGCGGGCGCGCAATGGGCGAAGAACAACGTCGCGCTCAACGGCTTTAACAACGTCAGCATCCTGCAAGCAGATGCAGAAGCGATCTTCGGGAAAATCGATACTCCAGCAAACGAAACCGTGGTGGTGATCGATCCGCCTCGCAAAGGTTGCACTCCGGAATTTTTAGCGCAGCTCGTGGCTTTTGGACCGGAGCGCGTGATTTATGTTTCTTGCGATCCGGCGACTCAGGTTCGAGATTACAAAATACTCCGCGAGGCTGGATATTTGTTAGAAGAAGTGCAGCCATTTGATCTTTTTCCGCACACTCGTCACGTGGAAAACGTGATGGTGTTGACGAGGAAGACGGACTGATCAGGTGCCTCTGTGGTAAGAATAGCCCGCATGATATTGCCGGCCATTCAGATAAAAAATCGGGGCAAACCCTTTTGGATTCGCCCCGATTTATTACTAAGTACTCAATAACCACTACAGCAAGTGTTAACTCACTTGGGATGAATGAGGGTGCGAATATTAAAGCTCGATGGGCAAAAGGGTAAGCGTGACACTCTTGTCACAAGTCAGCCGTCATCAGAAAATCCTTATAATTGATGAGTTCCATTCGGCCGTCGTGGTGTTCGACGATGGCTGTTAAACTCTCCACCCAGTCGCCGGAATTGAGGTAATGCACCTCGCCGATTTTTTTGTCCTCCGGTGTGTGGATGTGACCGCAGATGATGCCATCGCACTCTTTGTGGAGTGCGAGTTCTTGGAGAAGAACTTCGTATTTATCGACGAAACTGACGGCAGATTTTACCTTGGCTTTCACTCTTTTACTGAGGGAGTAGTATTCTTTCCCCCGCCAAACACGCCAATAGTTGTAGTAGCGATTGACCTTAAGCAGAGTGTCGTAACCTACGGCACCGAGAGAGGCGAGCCACTTGTGGTTAGTGGAGACGCTGTCGAAGCCATCGCCGTGGACGACAAGGTAGCGGAGGCCGGTCACGGCGGTGTGGATGTATTCTTTGGTGAAACGAATTTTTCCAAACACGAGTGGCAGGAAACGTTCGAGGATTTCGTCGTGATTACCGCGTAGGTAGATGACATCGGTGTCGTCTTTCTCCGTCATTTTGAGAATCCTACGAATCACACGACTGTGGCGCGGTAGCCAAGTTGATCCGCGTTTCAACGCCCAGCCATCGATGATGTCACCATTGAGAATAAGTTTTTCACAGGTGAGCATTTTCAGGAAATCGCCCACTTCGGTGGCTTTGCTATCTGGAGTTCCGAGGTGGATGTCGGAGAGAAAAACCGTGCGGTAAGAAACTTTTTTTCGCTTCTTGGAGCGCGCGATCTGTGGAGTCGAAGTCGGCGGTGATTCCGGATTGTTAGAAATTCCACGTAGATGTCCTTCGAACTGTTCGACAACGTCACTCCAGCCTTGAGTGAGTGCTATCTCCCGGGCGGCGATGCGCAGCGGATGGCCGTGGCCGATTTCGAGAGCGGCAATGGCTTGTTGCAAGAAACCTGCGGCATCGCCTTTTTCTGCCTTCAAGCCGTTTTCACCATGCTTCAAAAACTTGGCCGCTGCGGCGTAATCGTAAGCAATCGTGGTGAGTCCGCTGGCCATGCCTTCGAGCACGACGTTTCCAAACGTTTCCGTCTCGCTCGGGAAAAGCAGGATATCCGCGGAGGCGTAATGTCGTGCAAGGTCTTCTCCGGTTTGGACTCCTGAGAAATGCACCCAAGGATGTTTAGCTGCGAGTTTTTCGCGCAGCGGACCGTCGCCGACCATTACGCAGCGCAAATCAGGAACCGAAACGCGCATTTCGTTAAAGCATTGGATAGCGAGATCGAGGTTCTTTTCCGCAGCAATGCGGCCTATCACAATCGCAACCGGCGAACCAGTCGTCGCGCCCCATGTGCTGCGTAAAACCTCGCAGCGTTTGCTTGGGCAAAACAATTCAGTATCCACGCCACGCCCCATGAGATGGACGTTTTCAAATCCCTCACCGCGCAGCCGCTCCACCAATTCCGGAGAAGGAGCGAGCGTGCAATCGGCGCGATCATGAAAGCGTTTGAGATACGCCATCACCATCGGCTGAAAAGTCCCCAAACTGTAACGCTTCATGTATTCGTGAAAATTTGTGTGGAACCCCGTTACCACTGGAATGCCTAAAATCTTCGCAGCCTTCACAGCGGATTTTCCAAGCGGACTCTCTGTCGCCACATAGATTGCATCGGGCCGGCGTTTCATCCAACGCATGCGAAGCATCAGTGAGGCGGGCAAGCCAACTCGCACTTCGCGGTATCCCGGCAATGGAATGGAAGCCACGATGGTTTCATCATCTCTACCATCTCCCGTGCGAATCACATGCACTCGGTGATCGCGCTTGCGCAAACCATCGGTGAGTCTTCCTAGAGTCATCGCCACACCATTCACATCTGGGGCGAAGGTATCCGTCACGATATCGATTTTCATAGAGTATGCGGAAATGACTTTCACTTCCGGTGACATGAAAACCCTTAAGTGATCCGAAATACATCCTCAGCACGGTGACAAGTTCGTCACACTGGGCAGTTGCTCACGGCTTCTTGTTCGATCCGCAACCACAGTCGTGGCCGCAGGAGGGTTTGGACTTTTTTCTGAAAAAGATCCGAACGATAAAGATAGCCAGCGTGATGCCGACGACTCCAAGTGCGGTGTATGTTTGCCAGTCCATGAGATTAAAAGCCCATTAGCGAGCCGACTTGAAAAACGAGTAATGAAGCAAGATACGCGAAGCCGGACATGAAAGCAAACTGCCCCGCCGCCCATTTCCATGAGCCCGCCTCGCGGGCGACAACGGCGGTTGTAGGCAAGCACTGAAGCGCGTAGATGAAAAACACGAGCAGTGAAATCAAACTCAGCGGCGTGAATAGCGGGCGTCCATCCGGCCAAGTGGCAAATTGCATTTTATCGCGGATCAAGCTGCGGGTTTTTACGTCGTCATCGGCTTCCTCGACGTTGAAAATGACGGCCAGTGAAGAAACGAGAACTTCGCGTGCCGCAAAAGTAGTTAGAATTGCAGTGCCAGTACGGCCATCAAATCCGATTGGCTCAAATACGGGCTCGATCACATTTCCAATACGACCCAACGCGCTATGAGCAAGAACTTCCGCAGAATCTTCGGAATTGGATTTCGGATAGGTTTGCAAAGCCCACAAAAGAATAGAAAGCCCAAGAATGATGGTTCCTGCTTTGCGAACAAAGGACCATCCGCGATCTAAAACGTGTCGGAAAATATATGACCACTGCGGCCTGTGATAAGGCGGCAGTTCTAGCATAAAATGCGAGACGACTTTATCTGGGCCGAGCTTACCACGTAACAAGCGAGCTACAACGAATGCGGAAATCGTTCCCACCGCGTAAACGCTAAATAACACGAGCGCTTGTTTCCAGGAGCCTTCTTTTTCATGAAGCAGCAACGGGATGATGAGGAAATATACCGGAAGTCGTGCCGAGCAGCTCATCCATGGCGCGACAAAAATTGTGACCAATCGTTCCTTCGCAGAATCGATGGTGCGTGTCGCCATCACGCCGGGAATTGCGCAGGCATAAGAACCGAACAATGGCAGGAAAGCTTTTCCACTGAGTCCAGCTTTTGCCATCACGTGATCCATGAGAAACGCGCCGCGCGACATGTAACCTGAGCTTTCTAACAAACCGATGAAGAAAAATAGCAAAAGGATTTGTGGCAAGAACACAAGCACACCACCCACTCCACCAATGACACCATCGACCAATAGCGAACGTAGATCGCCTTCCGGCATCATCGATTCCACCCAACCACCGAAGCTACCGAGTGAGGTGTCGATGAAATCCATCGGAATAGATGCGAAGGAAAAGATCGCCCAAAACAGGGTGAACATGATGGCAAGGAAAGCGACCCATCCATAAAACGGATGGAGCAAAATCGAATCGAGCTTGTCGGTGAAATTGCGTTGTTGCGAATCGGGGCGACGCGCCGCGAGTTCGCAAAGTGAGGCGATGAAAGCGCGGCGGTTCGTATCGATATCGCCGGTTTTAGAAAGCCATGAAACTTCCGACGCATGCGGAAACGGGAAACGCAGGGCTTGTTTGAGCTCGATGATTCCTTTCGAAGCGTTCGCCTGCATCGGCACCACAGGAATACCGAGTTCTTCGGAGAGTTTAGCGGGATCAAGTCTAAGTCCGGATTTTTCCGCGACATCGACCATGTTCAGAGCCAACACGCAAGGCAGGCCGAGTTCGATGACTTGCAGCACGAGCTGAAGGTGACGTTCCAAATTCGAGGCATCGACCACACAGACCACGAGATCGGGTTTGGTGATGTCTTCTAACTTTCCGGTTAGGGCATCGAGTGCAATTTGTTCATCGAGAGCGCCTGCATCGTTACGTAAGGAGTAACAACCTGGCAGATCGAGCACCTGCAGTTTCCTTCCATGAGGCGTGTAGGTCTCGCCGCTTTTGACTTCCACCGTCACACCGGCGTAGTTACCGACCTTTTGGTTTTTTCCTGTTAGAGCATTGAACAGAGTGGATTTCCCGGAGTTCGGGTTGCCGACAAGCGCGATGATCGAAGGATTCTCTGACACGGCGATGTTTCGTCAGGATTAGCGGATTGGAGCAACTAGAACTTGCTCGGCCAATTCACGACTGATCGCCATTTTCGCACCGCAAACGGTGCAAACCAAGTTGCGGCCATTAGAGATTTTGCGAAGTTGCATTTGCTCACAAAAGCCAAGATCCCGAAGACGATCGCATGCAGGGCCGTTGAGGCTGCTGATCCGGACGTCACAGTTCAGACTCACCTCGTTCAAGGTAAGTTGGCGTTGAGCTGATGTGCTGGTTGGCATCAAGAAGAAATTCGGCTAATTGAGATTGGTTTGCAATAAGAAAAATGACTGGGAGTGAAAAATCCCCTCGGGATCATTACATCAACCCGCTATGGATCCTTTCGAGCATGGATGAAACAGATTGGAAAAACTGGCAGGCAGAAATCGAGGCGACCCTGATGTTTGTCGTCAGAGACGGTGAAATCCTGCTAATCGAGAAAAAACGCGGCCACGGCCAAGGCAAAGTCAACGGACCCGGCGGGAAAATCGATCCCGGTGAAAGCCCGCTGCAGGGGGCGGTGAGGGAAACTGAGGAGGAACTCTGCATTTCCGTCAAAGACGCCCGAAAAGTCGCCGAGCTGTGGTTCCAGATGTCGGATTACCCGAGCCTGCGCTGCCATGTGTTTCTGGCGAACGAGTTCGAAGGCAATCCCACCGAAACCCCAGAAGCCGTGCCATTATGGGCACCACTCAATCACATTCCGTACGAAAGAATGTGGGAAGACGACCGCCACTGGCTGCCACAAATTTTATCCGGGCAAAGGCTGATGGGGAAATTCAGCTTCGAAGGCGAGCGGATGCTGACGAAGGAGATCGAGTTGGGCTCCGACTTTGTCTGAAGAGGTCTCGCGCAAAGGCGCAAAGACGCAAAGGAAGAGGATTTTAAGGGAGGTCCGGGGTATCTGCTTTGCGTTCTTTGCGGCTTTGCGCGAGACAACCTTTTCATCTCATCCTTTAACGAAAAAACCGGTCCCGAAAACGGAACCGGCTTTTGAAATTTCTAATCTAGAAAACCTGATTTCAGTCTTCCTCTTTAACGTCGCCAGCATCAACTGTGACGGTGAGTTGGGCGCTGACTTGGGCGTTAAGTTTGATCTCAACCACGGTCTTGCCAGATTTTTTGATCGGCTTGTCGAGTTGGATCGCGTGGCGATCGATGACGATACCGGCAGCTTCAAGCTCTTTGTGGATGTCCATGCTGGTGACCGATCCGAATGCCTTGCCACCTTGACCGGTGGAGAGGGTGAAGGATGGCTTGAGTTTGGAAATCTTGGTGGCGAGCTCTTGAGCAATGACAACTTCCTCAGCCTCACGCTTGGCGCGATTGGATTTGAGGGCTTCAACGTGGCGAAGGTTTGCCTTGGTCGCTTCGTATGCTTTGCCTTGGGGAACAAGGTAATTGCGGGCGTAGCCAGCGCGGACTTTTACGACATCGGCTTCGGAGCCGAGGCCTTCGATTTTTTCTTTGAGGATGACTTGTGCGTTGGCCATAATTTGAAAGTGTTGAGTTGAGAAACGGGCGGCGGATTTAGGCTTGGCTGCGGGATGCGTCAAGGAGAATCTTTAAAAAGGGGGAATCTGGGATGCGAAGGTTTATATTAGGGGAGGCATTGCCGACTGGGAGGCTTGTGGAGCTTGCCCGGTCTATTGATCGTCGGAAATCACCCCGCGATTGAGATATGTGTCAGCTTGATAAGGCCGTCACCGAGGCGTGTGAATCGATAAATAACAGCGGAATCAGTCCATTCGCCGTCGCCAAGAGAGGTGGTTGTCTTGTGACTGATGCTCCAGCTATTCGGAATTCCACGAGTGTCTGAATAAGTTCCATTCGATTCGGGAGTTGTCGTCAAAAGCGTGCGGATCGCATCTTTAGGAAACAGCTTGTCGAAGTGTTGCCTAAATCCCTCTTGCGTGTCGATTTCGGCAAAATCCGGATTGGACGCCAACTCTCCCTCCATAGGAAATTTTGTCATCCCAGCAATCGTCGATACATCGTTCCTCTTGAGAGCAGATCGAAAAATTCCCCAAAAATCACGAAAAGTAGCATCTGAATCATGAAATTCACCTCGGTCTTGAGAGGCAATAGTCGAAGACATGTTTCGCGGAGAGCAAGAGGAACCGATGATGAGGAAAAGTAGAAGTGTGTATCTCGCAGGGGTGAGCATGAATTTTCTGATATCGTTATAGGAATGAAAACTCCAGTGGAAAGCCTCGAGTTCAATCAGACGGCTTCAGCGGCGTTGCCATCTCTGACTCGGCTTCTTCGTTTGTTGAGTGGTTTTTCAGAATCCATTCGGCTTGTCTCCTTACGTAGGATCTACTGTCTTTGGCTAGCCGCTTAGCAACATCATTAGTAGCATCTAGATCAAGCTTCAGTGCCAGCCTCAATAAATCTCGGAACTGTTCCGCAAACCTTCCATCTTCGAATTGTCGTAGAATCGAAACAACGAGCCTGTCTGCATCATCCTTGGGCAATTCGATATGCTTGAATCGTCTGCACATCATCGCTCGAGCCCGCCCATGCAAAATTCCCTCAGAGTCCGATTCTACGAACCGTATGCAAGACTCGATGGTGTCTCGATCAGCATTACGAAGCCGATCTGCAAGTTTGTGTAAGTCTTGTTTCTCGATCATCATTTTTTACCGAACGTAAAGCGCGTGCACCCCTACCAGCTGGAGCGCGCGTCGATCACGGGGTGAGGGTTGTAGTTGCGGAAAGCATCGAAACTGAACGGCTGGTAGGGGTTGCCACGACGCGTCTTGTTAGGCTTCTTGATTTCATGGGTGTAGCTCGCTCTGTCTATGGCATTGATCCATCGACTTCTCTAATGTAAGAGAGAAGAGATTCCTTGTTCTTAATCGCCTCGTCGCTCACCCAAACCTCACAACAAAAAGCTCCGCTTAGATAAGCCGTCTGTCCGTCCGGAAAATCAAATCGAGTCAAACCCTTACCGGGCTGAACGTGGTTGCTGATGAACCAAAACTTAACCTGACTTCCGTTGTCGAGGTGGATAAAGCCAGTCTGAATTGAGTTAGGAAGGGTTCCAGTGGACTTATGCATCTGCTCGACATGGTGCAGCTTCATATCGCTTGGATCATAGTTCCGTGCCGCAAGATCAATCCGAACACGCGGAGCCACCAGCATCCATACGATGAGGCCGCAAACGACGAGCAAAGTAAGGAGTGCAATCTTCTTCTTCATTTCATTGCCTAACAGTATTGTGTAAAAGTTTGTGGTATAATTTGCGAGGAAAGCAGGCAGGGCGACCGGGAACAGTATAGAATCGCTACTAACGATTCGTTAATAAGCTGGGTCACTTGCCTGCCTTCCCCGCTCTTTTCGGATAGTTGCA
>JANPJY010000099.1:0-21744 GCA_031425735.1 Akkermansiaceae bacterium
GAGTTCCCATACGAGTTCGTCAACGAGTGCGAGATTGCGAATTTTGAGGAGGGTGAGCATGCGGTTTCCGCAGGGGAGTATGCAGGCGCCCAGGCGGGAATCAATGTTTTGAAATCAAAACTATGAATAGGTCATATAGGACTTATAAGACCTATTGCGGCTGTGCCGGTTCTTTTTTTGCGCCTACGGCGAAGCGGTAGCGATTGATCGCATCAAGCATACCGACGGCTAGTGCGTTTTGGTAAGATTCGTGAGCGATGAGTCGCGCTTCGTATGGGTGAGTCATGAAACCTCCTTCGAACAAAACGGCGGGATGTTTGACGCCCGAGAGCACGCTGAAACGCGCGCGTTTGATGCCGCGGTCAAAAGTATTTTCACCCAGGCGGCGGAGGACGGATCCGTGGATGGCAGTGGCGAGGGCGATGTTTGCGGAGTCGTGTTCGTTACCTGCTCTCGTATGCGCATCGCTGGCTTTGAGGTTGCTTCCATAATGAGAAACACCGGGAGGCGAGAGGGTAAAAGTTTCAATCCCGCGAGCAGCCCGACCTCCTGAGTTGAAATGAAGACTGATGAAAATGGCGTCCTCGGTGACTTTGTTCGCGATCTCCACACGCTCGTGAAGCGAGTAGAAGCGATCCGATTCCCTAACCATGACAACCTTGAAACCATTTGCTTCGAGCAAGGCTTTGAGTTTATTGGCGACGAGGAGATTGTATTTCGACTCGGTTCCAATCGGATTGGAAGCGCCTGAATCTTTACCACCGTGTCCCGCATCGATGATGACTGTGCGGAAATTCCCGGCGTTTTTAATGAAACTCGGGCGCAGGACCGGATCGATGAGTTTTGCGAGGTCGATCCGTGAGACTAAGACATCATTTCCGGAAGTGACGACCGGGTCTGAGAAAACGAATTTGACGTTGTTCATCAGGCAATCGTTTCCGCCGACAGTGAGTTTCATTTCGACCTTCGAATTTTCCAAAACCACAGTATTTCCGGTTCGGGTCAGACGGGTGAAGTTGTAGAATCGCTGGATGTCTTTAACCGATAAGTAGTCCCGGCCTTCGACTTTGACTATATTCCAACCGTTGTTTTTGGTGGTTTCTGAAAATCCTTGTGTAGCAGGGACGAATAAGAGTGAAAGGCACAGAAGGACTCTCATTGTTTGATTCCAATATGTGATTCTCGTTTCCAACTGAATTTAGCAATCGCGCTATAGTAGGTAAACTAGTTCTTATCAGTGGCTGTGACAATGGGTTTTTCTGGGTGAGGCGAACAGAGTTTCCCGTTTGAGAAAAGAATCGGATCAGTGGTTCTCTTTCTATTCTGGGAAACGATCCCCTGCATTTTTTTCAAAGATTCACTTGCAAAGCTGCGGCCTGCATCCTATTTCCTGCCCCCCACCCAAACGGGAAAGCTCGGATGGCGGAATTGGTAGACGCGCTAGACTAAGGATCTAGTAGGGAAACCTGTGGAGGTTCGAGTCCTCTTTCGAGCACTTTCCTATATGGAATAAAGAACCCAGCCCTTTCGAGAGGCTGGGTTTTTCCGTTAGAATATTGGCCAAGTGCGCTTAGAGTCCATTTCATGGGATCGAACACATTTCAAAACGCCTATCTTGGCTCACTGGTCGCGGACGCGGTATCGATGCCGGTTCATTGGTATTATGATAGGGAGGCGCTGCGGGCGGAATACGGTGAGATCTCCGGTTATCTGGCACCGAAGAATCCGCATACGGGATCGATTCTATGGCGTTCGCAATACACTGCCCTTAACGAAAAAGGCGATATCCTGCACGACCAAGCCCTTTACTGGGGGCAGCGGGGGATTCATTACTACCAGTTTCTCCAAGCTGGGGAAAACACCCTGAACTTCAAACTCGCTGCCGAACTCGTGCACTTGTCGGAAAAAATCGGCGGTTACGATCCCGATGCGTGGCTTGCCCATTACATCGATTTCATGCTCACACCCGGCAAGCATCGCGATACCTATCTTGAAGAATATCATCGGGGATTTTTCACCCGTTATGCGATGGGTAAACCTCCTAGAAAATGTGCGATTCAAGACGAGCACATCGGTGGTCTCGCGCAGGTGCCGGCTCTCTGTTATGTGATGCGCGATGCGGAACTTTCCGAACTCCGTGCTGCGGTGAAAGAACACGTCGGCCTCACGCATGCTCATGCGAATGTGCTTCGCGCGGCCGACACCCTCGCGCGTTTGCTGTTCCGAATCCGTGAAGGACTTTCCCTGCACGAATCCATTCGCCGCGAGGCGGGGGATTGGATCTCTGGAAACAAAGCCGAAACCTGGACATCCCAACCCGATACTCATGTCATCGGTCAGCGCTTTAGTCCCGCATGCTACATCGCAGAATCCATGCCGGCCTCGCTTTACCTAGCATGGAAATATCACGAAGACTTTGATGCGGGCATCATCGCCAACGCCATGGTGGGAGGTGACAACTGCCACCGAGGTGCAGTGGTCGGTTCATTATTCGGCGCAGCCAATGGAGTGCCGGAGAAGTGGCAGAAAATTTAAATTTTAAACTTTAAATTTGCCTGACGGCTATGAGAAAAGACTACGTCTAAATGGTAAGTTCGCTAATGCTCACAAGTCATTCAAGGAAGAGGGGGATTGAGAGATGCGCGACCCCGCAGAGGCATTCACACTTCCGGCCCGCCTTTGACGATGAAGTCGCGGCCTTCGGCTAGGCACCAGAGTCGGTAAACGTTGAGGACGTTGGGGCGTGATCCGGTGACGGGGATTTTGAGGTAGCCTTGGCGTTGGGCGGCTTCGAAGAGGAGGCGTTCTTTTTGCGTGAGGCGGTGGCCGATGCGGCGGCTGCCGATCTTTGATTTGGTGGGGAGGCCGCGGCTTAGTTTTTCTATGTCGTCTTTATTGGGAAGGGGCATGATGTGTTATGTAATCCCGAAATCCAATTTTTCACCACGAAAGTCACGAATGACACGATAAGTAGAATTAGAATTCGAACCGCAGATGGAGCGGAGCGACATGGACGCTCGATAAACGAGCGCCCGCAGGGTCCCGCTGGAGGGCGGGATTAAATGGACGCAGATAATTTAGAGTAATGAAGACTTAGACTTCGCGGTGCTATGTAGAATAGCCTCCTACGTCGCTGCGCTATGAAGGACAGGCCTTACCTCTCGGGTTGGGGTTGATTTGCCTGTCGTAACCTCCCTGACCTAGTCCGGGGAGGCGGGACGAATTAGGGCAGGAAGGTTAAGGGGGGGCAGATCTACGGGAGGGAAGTAATTTCAGTGAATCGTTCGATGAACTGCATTTACTGCTGACAAGTAGACCATGCATAAAAGTGGCGGACTCGTCTAGGATAAAATTGCATGAAAATAATCAGGTATTGCGTGGAATTAAGTTTCAAATTCCAAGTTTCTAAGCTCTACCCGCAAGCTTACGCGCCATGCGGGGGAAGAGTAGCCAATGGAAGGGCAGCACGGCGTACCAATAGAATCTTCCTAACAGACCTTGTGGGCGGAACGTGGCGGTTTGTCTTAGCGATTGGCTGCCATCGGGTTGGTCTTCTATGGCGAACTCGAGCCAGGCTTCGCCGGGAAGTTTCATCTCGGCGTAGAGCATGAGTCGGCCTCTGGGGCGGTCTGCTAGGAGGACCCGCCAGAAATCCAGGGCATCGCCGGCGTGGAGTTCTTCGGGGTGTCTGCGTCCGCGTCGGATGCCGATGCCGCCGACGAGTTTGTCTATGAAGCCGCGCAATTCCCATGCCCAGTTCATGGAGGGCCAACCGGCATTGCCACCGATGGACCAGATGCGTGAAATGACCTGCTCGCGTGGTGCGGTGATTGGCACGAGCTGGGTATCAGTTAGAACTCCGTGTTCGGGGACTTTGATGGCATCGAATAAACGCGGTGAAAGGGTGCCTGCAGCCAGCGAACCGATCCAGCTAGATGGCACGTGGTTTTGAGCGATCCGCGCCAGAGCCCGCGTGACTGCCTCTCGGTAACTCAGTAAATCGAGCGGAATGATTTCACGGATCTTGAGGTTGTGGCAGACGGTTTCATGGGTGAGCGAGTCGACTAAACTTCGTGCGAGGGGGAAAGAGGTGGATGTGAGAAGGCACAACCAACCCGACGATAGCCGTGGACTGAGTAGACGGGTTGGGAGAAATAGCCGACGTAGGCCGCGGACTTCGCAGTAGCCTTTGATGAGGTCGAGATAACTCATCACCTCGGGTCCGCCTATGTCGTAGGAAACATGCGTGGTTTCAGGATGGTTCAGGATTTCTGTTAGATAATCGAGCACATTGCGGATGGCGATGGGTTGGCAATGTGTGTGGACCCAGCGCGGGGTGACGAGGATGGGCAATTTTTCCGCGAGATCGCGAATGATTTCAAACGATGCCGAGCCAGAGCCGACGATGATGGATGCCCGCAGGGCAGTGAGCGGCACTCCGGACTCACGTAAGATTTCCTCTACTTTGCGGCGTGATGATAAATGTTCGGATAGCGGCCCCTTGTCTGCGGCGAGACCGCCGAGATAGATGATGCGTTTCCATTCGCGCGCCTTGGCGGCGTTCGAGAAATTGGTAGCGCATCGTTCTTCCTTTTGGGCAAAGTCGCCGCCGGAACCCATCGAGTGGATGAGGTAGTAGGCGGCATCAATTGATTGGGGAAGGGATTGTAAACTTGCAGCATCGAGGAAATCGGCTTCCACGAGGTGCAGCCGGGTTTCATTCTCTCCGAAATGGTGTGCAGGGAAGCGGCGTTTGTCGCGAATGACGGCGGTGATTTCGTGGTCGGCATCCAGCAAGGCTTGGATCAACCTCAATCCGATGTAGCCGTTGGCTCCGCTAACAAGAACATGCACAGCGTCAGGCTAGCGCATAACTGTGTGTTGTCATTGGCTCATTTCCAGGGCTTTTACGGGGATGGCGTTTTGGTAGAGGGCGGGGATGAGTTCTAGTTCGCAGGGGATGCGGGCGAGGGGGGTTTGGTGGCGGATGGCGGCTTCTTTCCAGAGGTTGAAATGATTGGTGTAGGAGTCGCGGTAGCGGCGGAGGGTGGCGGGTTCGATGCGGTGGGGGTGGCGGGTGTTAAGCTCGGCATCTATGAAATCGTAGTTTCCGGACCATTCGGGATCGGCTTCTGATTTGGTGAAGGGACAGAAGACGATGGGAGTGCCTTGTTTTTGCGAGAGGGTGCGGAAGAAAGGTGTGGGATCGGCTTGGAAAAGGAGATCGGAGATGAAAACGCGGAGTGCGTGGGTGCGGAGGGGAATGCGTTGGAGATCGGGCGGAAGCGTCGGGTTGGCGGGGGCGAGGGCTTCGATGCTTTTGATCCAGCGATCGGTATGGATGACCATGGGATCAATGGTGGTTTGTGCATCGCCGAAGATGGCGTAGATGCGGACGGAGGCGCCTTCTTTCAGAGAAGACTCTGTTAGAAATGTGAGCAGCTCGATGCTGCGTTTTTTCTTTTCTGGATCGAAGAACATCGAGGGCGAGGCATCGAAGACGATATCGACGACGGGTCGGATCTCCTCGCGGAAAAGTTTCATGCTGACCTGTCCGGTGCGGGCGTAGGCTTGCCAGTTGATGTGGCGTGGATCGTCGCCAGGGGAATAGGAGCGGTGATCTTGAAAGTCCATAGACGCGCCAGTTCCCGAGCCGGCGAATTCACCGGCCGCGCCGCGCCAAACTTTGTTTCTGAAGGGGAGACGGAGCACTGGATTAAACTTTAAGTTTTAAACTATAAACTTCAAGAAGAGGAAGAGCGCGACTGGAGTCGCGCGGTCCTTGGATTATTTCGGGAGGATAGAGACCTTGTGGAGGTTGGGGGTGGGGAAGTATTTTTTGGCTAGGGTGTTGATCTCGGTGAGTTTAATGGAGCGGTAGTCATTGTCGCGTTGGCGAGCGAGATCGAGTCGATTGGGTTCGCTTTGAGATTGTGAGAGGACAGTGGAGAGCCAGTAAGAGTTGTCACGTTGAGATTTTTCTAGAGTGGCGATAATGGGTGCGAGTGAGCGGTCGAGTTCGTCTTGGGTGGCGCCTTTTTCTGCGAGTTCGTTGGCGATCGTGCTCATGGTGTTGAGCAATAAGGGAATGTCCTCGGGTTTGCCGATGGATTGGCCGATCAGGTAGCTGAAGCCATCGAGCGCATCGGAACCCGTGGCTCCCGCATTGGGCGAGTAGGAAGCACCGAGTTTTTCGCGGATTTCTTCACGGAGGCGGTCGCCGAAAATTTCGGAGAGGACATTGAGACGGCGATATTCCTGGATGTTTTTGCGTAGTCCATCGGTTTTCCAAATCGCTGTGGCGATGGCTTGTGGAATTTTTGATTCGTAGGTGAGGATTTTTTCCTGAGGTGGTTTGGGGAATTTGACGGAGCGCTTGTGAACGGTTTCGGTCGAAGGTTTGGGATGGCGTGCGGGGAGGGTGCCAAAAGTTTTGAGGAGATCTTGGGTGATCTGTTCAGGATTAAAATCACCGACGATGGAGATCTCGATGTAGCCTTCCTGGAGTTCTGGGGAGAGCCAATTTACGACATCTTCGATGGTGTAGTTCGAGAGTTTGATTTGGGTTGGCATCGAGTAACGCGGATCTGCGCCGTAGAGCCAGGATTGCATTTCTTGGGATGGACCGGCGGTGGTGTGTTTGAGATTTTGGAAAAGGACTGGGATATTTTTTTGGAACTGCCAGAGACCTTCGGGGCGGTAGCCGGGATCGGTGATGGAAGCGACCATGAGCTGGAGCTGGAGAAGTTGGTCATCTGGAGTGGTGGAGCCAGAGAGGATGAAGGCGTCTTCCGAGATGCTGAGAGATGAAGAAACATTGCGACCTGCTAGAATTTCTGCGAGCTCATCGTTAGAATGTTTTGCGAGTCCGCCTCCACTGAAGACGGCAGTTGCGACGGCATCGAGCAAGGGCTTGTCAGCGGGTTGGGAAAGTTGGCCGGTGCCGATGCGTGCGAGAATACGGATGCGGTTTTTTTCAAAATCCGTGGGTTTGAGGTTCACGCGGATATGATTGGCGAACGTGATTTGAGTGATACCGAGGTCATCGACCGTGACGGTTTTTTCGATTTCACCTGCGGTACCGAAATTGGTGTAGGCAAATGGTGCGATGATTCTCGCTGAAGGAGGCGCGACTTCGGTCTCGGTGGATTTTTTGTAGAGCGAACCGAGTTCTTGTTTGGTCTCTGCTGTGGATGCTTTTGTGGAAAGAACCAAGTGGTGGCCGGGAGCATTCCAAAATTTCACGAATGCTTGGTGAACGTTTTCAGGAGTGATTTGATTGAGCGCATTAGTTGCAATTTCCAAGCTGATCTCCGGTGTAGTGAAAACGGTGTGATCGTTGACCGCTGAGATGATGGCGGTGGCGAGTGCATCAGACTCACGTGTGTCTTTGCTTTTCACGGCTTCTTGGAAGGCGTTGAGCAAGTTTGCTTTTGCCTCGGTTAGCTCGGCTTCCGTGAATCCGTGCGTGAGTGCGCGGCGGAATTCCTGTTCGAGAATGGCTGTGGCTTCTTGCCAGCGGTCGTCGGCAGCAGTGACGGAGATCGAGCCGAGTTCGATGTTGTTAAAGAGTTGGAATTTACCGGCTTCCCCCGCGGTGATGGGAGACTTTTCAATTTTGGAAAGACGCTCGAAGCGGCGACCCATGATGGAGGCTGCAATATCCATCGGAAATTTTGCAGCGCGTGATTCTTTGGTGTCGGGGATGACTTGGTAAGGACGAACGAGAAGGAGTGAAACATCGGTGGTATCTAGCTCGGGATCGCTGAAGACATGTGAGACCAGTCCTTCGGGCGTGGTGATCTCGCCGAGATCAGGTGCTTCGCCGGGAGTTTCCGGGTTTTTCATCGAGCCGAAAGTGGATTTGATCCGTTCTTCGATTTCGCCGGGGTCGACATCGCCGACGATGACGAAGGTCATTTTACTTGGAATGTAGTAACGCTGATAGAAATCGAGGAAACGTTCGCGCGGGGCGTTTTTGATGATTTCTTCTTCACCGATAGGGAAGCGTTTGGCGATGAGGGATTTCGGAAGTAGGGCATCGAATTGTTGTTTCTGCATGCGGTAGCTGACCGAATCGCGGGAGCGTTTTTCGGAGAGGATAACGCCGCGTTCGTCATCGATTTCTTTAGCGGAAAGGAGAGCACCATCACCGAAGTCGCGCATGATGGAGAAGGTGAGATCCATCGTGTCCGGTTTCAGATCGGGGATATCTAACATGTAAACCGTTTCATCAAACGAGGTGTAGGCATTGACGTGAGCACCGAAGGCAATGCCGCGTGATTGCATTTCACGGATGAGTTGATTGGCGTTCTCGAAGTTTTTGGTGCCATTGAAGACCATGTGTTCGAGGAAATGAGCGAGGCCTTGTTGGTCGTCTTTTTCCATAAGGGAACCGGCGGCGATGTGAAGTCGCATGGAGAGGCGTTGTGGCGGCTCGCTGTTTGGGAGGATCATGTAGCGCATGCCGTTTTCCATCGTTCCGAAGACGGCTTTTGGATCGGCTGGGATGTCAGATTTTTCCGAAGGCCATACAGTTGCCGCGACGGCGACAGAATTCTTGGGTGCTTTCGAAGCGGGTTGATCCCTGAGAGATAGGAAAGCGGCGAGGCCAGCGATGAAGATGACGAGGAAAAGGGGTGTAGCGTTGCGCATGGGGGGAGAATCGCTGGATAAGGGGAAAACTCAAATAGCAATTTCGGGTTAAAAAGAGGATTTTTAACGTCGAAGGTCTAAAAGTCTGAAAGTCGGAGTCAGAATCGCTGGGGCGATTGAAGAATGTGTCTAGACCTTTAGACTCGTTGCATTCTCAGTTGAGTTAGGGTTAATTAAAAACATGGATTTGCAAATTTCGACGCCTGCACTGTTATTTCCGGCGATTAGTTTGTTGTTTTTATCATACACTAACCGGTTTTTGCATCTCTCTGCGTTGATTCGTAATTTGCACCGGGACTGGATGGAGCAGAAAGATAGTTTGTTGATGCGGCAGATTCAGAATTTGCGGAAGCGGTTGGTTTTGATTCGTGCGATGCAGTTGTTGGGGGCGTTGAGCCTGCTGTTATGTGTGATTTCGATGGTTAGCGTGATTGGTAGTCAGGGCATGCTGGCGATAATTACGTTTGGAATCGCCCTTGTTTTGATGGGGTTATCACTGGCTTGCTTAGTATGGGAAGTGTGGATCTCCGGCGGTGCGTTGAGGATTTTGCTATCAGCCATGGAAGATGGTGAGATGAATGGTTGATAATCTCTAATGCGAGTTGATGTTGTCACTTATGGACAACAAACCAGCCTCTTTCAGTTTCGCATCAATCGTTGCGATTCTTGCCGCCATTCTCAGTTTTAACGTCGGAGCTATTTTCGGACTCATCCTTGCGGCTGTCGCATTTATATTTGGGCTCGTGGGAATTTTGTTTGCGGTTAGGCCGAACGTTCGTGGGGGTGCGATAAGCATGATTGCGATCATTCTGAGTTTTGTCGGGGTGGTTGCGGCGGTGATTAAAGCGATTATGTGGTTTTTTTAGTGGGAGCGGGCGCCCGAAGAATTGTTGGATTCCTGACTGGAGATTTTCTAACTCGTGTGTCATTTAGAGGCGATGAGTTTGGAAATGAACGATTACGAAAAGCTAGGTCAGTTCTATTTAGGAAAAGAGTATGATCTGGAAAGCAGTCAGGTCGGCGACGATATGTTGCTGTATGATTCGAAAGATCTTGTGACCCACGGCGTGGTTCTGGGGATGACCGGGTCGGGTAAAACCGGTCTGTGCATGGCTCTCTTGGAAGAGGCAGCGATGGATCATATCCCTGCAATCGTGATTGATCCGAAAGGGGATATTGCAAATTTGATGCTGACGTTTCCGGATCTCGATGCCGCGAGTTTCAAACCATGGGTGAATGCGGATGATGCGGCGAAGAAGGGTTTATCCTTAGATGAGTATTCAGAAAAAACCGCAGCGATGTGGAAAAAAGGGTTGGCTGATTGGGGACAGGACGCCTCACGGATCACGCGGCTTCGCGAACAGGTGGATGTAAATATTTTCACGCCGGGCAGCAGTGCGGGGATTCCGGTTTCGATTTTGGGTTCGCTGTCGGTTCCACCGCTGGAGGTGTTAGAGGATAGGGAATTATTTGGTGATCATGTCAGCGCCACGGTGGAAAGTTTGCTTTCGCTGATCGGGGAGGATGTTTCCGGGGTGCAAAGCCAAGAGGCGGTTTTATTGGGAATGATATTTCAAACCGAGTGGAGCGCGGGGCGGGGAGTGACTTTGGAAAGTTTGATCACTCAGATCCAGAGACCGAGTTTCAGTAAGGTCGGGGTGATGGATGTGGAAAGTTTTTATCCTGAGAAATCGCGACAGTCATTGGCGTTGAAGTTCAATCATTTGTTGGCCTCGCCGGGGTTTTCGACATGGCTTGAAGGGCCTCCGCTCGATATTGCTAAGATGTTGCATCGGGAAGATGGCAAGCCACGCATATCGATTTTTTCGATCGCGCATTTGAGCGATTCGGAGCGGATGTTTTTTGTGAGTTTGTTGCTCAATCAAATGTTAGGCTGGATGCGGACTCAGGGTGGGACGACCTCGCTGCGAGCGCTGCTATACATGGATGAGATTTACGGATTCTTGCCGCCAACGGCGAATCCGCCATCCAAACGTCCGATGATGACCATGCTCAAACAAGCGCGCGCGTTTGGTTTGGGTTGTTTGTTGGCTACGCAGAATCCGGTGGATTTGGATTACAAGGCGCTATCGAATATCGGCACATGGTTTTTAGGGAGACTGCAAACCGAGCGCGACAAGTTGCGGGTCTTGGATGGTCTTGAAGGTGCAGCGGGATCGCAGAACGCGAAGTTCGATCGCAAGGAAATGGAGCGGCTGCTCTCTGGGCTGGGGGATAGGGTTTTCCTGATGAACAATGTGCATGAGGATCAGCCGGTGTTGTTCCATGTGCGTTGGGTGATGAGTTATCTAACAGGTCCACTGACCCGCGGGCAGATCAAGACTTTGATGGATGGGAAACGTGGAGCCTTTTCTACTTCGAAACCGCAGGTCAAAGCGGAGGTGAATCCTATGTTGCGTGCGACTCAGCATGTGGAGTCGGCGGCGCGTCCCGTGGTTGGATCGGGGGTCACGGAGCTTTTTGCGAAGCCAGATCAGGATTGTTATCTGCCATATCTTTTGCGTGAGGCGACCGTGCATTTTTGTCTGGATAAGGCGGGTGTTGAGGGATCGAAAAAAGTTGTGAAGCTGAATCCGCTGTTAGAAAACGGGATCGACTGGGAGAATACGTCGACTGTAGATGAGAAGAGCTTGAGTCAGTTGCCGGAGAATGGGGTGGCGTTTGGGAGTTTGCCGGGTTACGCGATGAACGCGGCGAATTACAAGCCGGTCGAGAAGCAGTTTGAGGACGAGCTTTATCGAAATGAACGTGAGGAAATCTGGTTTTGCCCAGCGCTGAAAGTATGGGGCAAGATCGGCGAAACCGAGGGCGATTTCCGAGTTCGGATTTCTCAGCAAGCTCGTGAAGCACGAGACCAGTCCATGGAGAAACTCAAAGATGCACTGGGTAAAAAAATCGACATGATCGAGGGTCGGGTGAGAACTGCTCAATCGCAGTTGGAACGCGAGAAAGCAGAGTCGACCTCCGCAAAACTCAATGCCGGGGTTTCTGTTTTTGGCGGGATTTTAAAAGCCGTGTTCGGGCGCAAAGTGGGAATCGGCGGCACTACATCAGGTTCGATCACAAAAACTACCAGCGCTTACAAACAGCACCGCGATGTAGCGAATGCTGAAGACAAGATCGAAGGACTCCAGCAAGAGATGGAAGCCATCACCCAAGAAATGGACGCAGGCTTGGCGGAGATTGAGAAGAATTACGATGCAGCCACGATAGGCCTGGAAAAAGAAACGCTCAAGCCAAGGCGAACCGATGTGATGGTGGAGCGAGTGGGGCTGGTTTGGAAATGAGGAGTGGTAGCGTTTGTCTAGCCCCTTCTTTGGATTGACGGCGGAGGGGATGGAGGGTTTGATCTTCGTCCCCCGCGGTTGGCGGATATTTTTATGGATTATACAGCGAAAATAGCGCGCCACGTGGCATCGATCCCGAGATCGGGGATTCGTGATTTCTTTGAATTGGTTCAGGGTCGGGACGATGTGATTTCATTGGGGGTCGGTGAGCCGGACTTTGTGACTCCGTGGCACATCCGTGAGGCGGCGATTTATTCTTTGGAAAAAGGTCAGACGACCTATACCTCCAACCTCGGATTGCTGAGTTTGCGGAAATCGATTTCCAAGTATGTGTCGGGATTTTTCGATGTAGATTACGATCCTGCGAAAGAGATCTTGGTGACCGTGGGTGTTTCGGAAGCGATCGATATCGCGCTGCGGGCCTTGCTGAATCCGGGTGAGGAAGTGATTTATCACGAGCCGTGTTACGTTTCCTATTCGCCAAGCATCGTGATGGCGCACGGGGTTGCGGTGCCGGTGGAGACGACCAAAGAAGATGGATTTTCGCTCAAGCCAGAAGCTCTCGCCAAAGCGATCACGCCGAAGAGTCGGATCCTGATGCTGAATTTCCCGACGAATCCGACGGGTGCGGTTGCGAGCAATGAAGATCTGGAAGGGATAGCGAAACTGGCGATCGAACACGATCTGATCGTTCTCACTGATGAGATTTACAGCGAGCTGCGTTACGATGGAGTGAAACATGTTTCGATTGCATCACTGCCTGGGATGAAAGAGCGCACGATTTTGATGCATGGTTTCTCAAAAGCGTTTGCGATGACCGGATTCCGTTTGGGTTATGCCTGTGCGCCGCAGCCCATCATTGAGGCGATGATGAAAATTCACCAATACTCGATGCTATGCGCGCCGATCATGAGTCAGAATGCAGCGATTGAGGCGTTAGACAATGGTGCGCCGCAGATGTTGATGATGAAGGAAAGTTATCATCAGCGCAGAGATTTCTTGGTGAAGCGTTTGAACGAGATCGGCTTGGATTGCCATACGCCGGGTGGTGCGTTTTACGTGTTCCCGGATATCCGCAAGACCGGTCTGAGTTCCAAAGAATTCGCGATGGGCTTGCTAGAGGCGGAAAGCGTCGCTGCGGTTCCGGGTGGCGCGTTCGGTCCGAGCGGTGAGGGCTTCCTACGTTGTTGTTATGCGACCGGTATGGAAGATCTACGCAAGGCGATGGATTCGATCCAACGCTTCGTTTCCAAAATTTAATCTAACAATTCATCTGGATGGAAAAAGATCCGAAACATCCAGATCGACTGACGAGGGCACACGTGGTGCCGTTCGCGGTGTTCATGGTTTTTCTGATCGCCTTGCAGTTGGCGGATAGCCTGATCGGTTGGGATCATCCAGCCGCGCCATGGTGGAAACGCGATGTCGCGCAGTGGGTTTACCCAATCCAAACGCTGGTGGTTCTCGCGTTGTTGTTTCGTTATTGGAAGTCATTCACTTTTGATTGGAGTTTAAAATGGTGCGCGATCGGTGTGGTGTTTGGAGTAGTAGGAATAGGTTTCTGGCTGCTACCCACGACACTTTACGATGCGTGGGGTTTATCCGGTGAGACCGATGGCTGGATGAAATGGCTAGGAATCGCCAAACGCGATGAAGGTTTCGATCCGGGGATTTTTGAGAATCCCGCCGCTTACTGGGCGTCGCTCTCCATGCGATTTTTGCGGGCCGCGGTCATCGTTGCGTTGGTGGAAGAAATTTTCTGGCGAGGTTTTGTGATGCGCTTCTGCATGAATTGGGAAGGGAATTACTGGAAGCAGCCATTCGGTCGCGCGCATGTGAAAAGCTATCTGATCGTGACGTTGCTTTTCATGTTAGCCCACGCACCCATCGATTGGGCGGGAGCGCTGGTTTATGGATCGCTGACTTATGTGCTTTGCGTTTGGAGCAAGAGCTTAGGCGCATGTGTGGTGATGCATGCGGTCGCGAATCTTTCGATGGGGATTTATGTGATGGCGTATGGGAAGTATGGGCTGTGGTGAATTAAAATAGTGGGATGAACTTATACAATGAATCGCATGATTAAGTCCATGGACGAAACAACCGCAGCAAAATGGTGGAGTTCTCGCCGCCTACAATACAATGTAGGATTATTGATTTCCGGCTTTTTAGCTTACATCGCGTATATCGTATTAGGTTCGATTTTGCTCAGTGATTCAGGTTTTGAAGTGACTATTTTCACTGTGCTTTTCCAAGGTTTCGCATTCTTAGTTATGGTAGTCATCGCGAATATCTTCTACTCATTGGGATATGCTACTGAGCGAATCGTGTGCCCAAAGAATCCAGAGCGATACCGCAAGATTTGCTATTGGATGGGATATGGTTTTTCCATTTTACTTCCGTTTTCTGTCCCCGTTTTAGTTGTGATCTCAGCCGCTCTATCTAAAGGTTCTAACATCTAATAACCCTATGAGCACACGAGAAGTAGCAAGAGAGCGAGCGATGGAGCTTGCGATGAAGTATGACGTGATGGAAGAGGTCGTTAGTTCATTGGAGGCTGAGGGGCTAGGGCAATTGCTTGATGCGTCGGAGTTGGAGTCGATATTTATGGAGGCGGTGATGGTTCGCCGGATGCTTCCGCCGAGAACCCAAAAGACTTTGCCGCGGGTAGTTGGTGTAATAGCGATTCTTATGGGAATTGCGGCGGTATATATCGGATCAGAAGGCCCATCTACTAGGCGTTACTCACCAAGTGGCTATGGCGTTATAGCAATCCTTATTGGTCTGGTGCTGATTGTGAAACCAGCCTCTGGTAGATCTGATATTTAAACCTGCATATCGGCGAGACGCCGATGGCACGGTCTGCCCCGGGACGGGGCAGCTACGGGTAATTACTTACTGAAATAATCCTTTCTCAACGCTGGGATTTTCGTTCAGGATTTTCTCATGAAAAGCGAACGCGTTCTTTATGTGAAAAAGGGTTGTCCTTGGTGTGCTGAAGTTGAGGAATATCTCAAACAACACAAGATCGAGGTGAGGAAGGTTGTGGTCTCTGGTGATGCTGAAGCAATGGCGGAAATGGTCGAGCTATCAGGACAGAGTAAATCGCCGACCTTGGATTGGGATGGCGAGGTGCTCGCGGATTTCGGTGTGGATGAGTTGGTGCCGTTTCTTGAGGGGAAAGTTGGCTAGAATGCTAACATGAGTTCTTATTTGGACTCAGGCATTTAGGTGGGTCTCACTTCGCTTAGGGTTATCGTGCATTCCCGTTTTTGATTTGGGTCACCTGCGGCGAGGTGACCTTACCTTTTATTTTTACGCGCCCAACTTCTGGTGGAAGTTGTCGGTATCTTTTACGGAGAGGACGAAGGCTTCTAACAGTTGGATGGTGGATTCGATGTCGTCGAGGTGGGCGGTTTCGACCACTGAGTGCATGCAGCGCAGGGGGATGGAAACAAGGGCGCTTGGGATTCCTTCGCGGGAGTTGAAAATTTTGTCGGTATCGGTTCCGGAGAAGCGGCTCGATGATTCGTGTTGGATATCGATTTTATGTTTCTTGGAAAGTTCGATCATGCGTTTGACGATGAGCGGATGATTGCAGGTGCCATGCGTGAGGCTTGGGCCTTGGCCGAGTTTGACGTGGCCAAATTTCGCGGGGTCGATTCCTGGGGTGTCGGTGGCGTGAGTAACATCGAGGCAGATGCAGATTTCAGGTTTCAAACGATAGGAGGCCATCATCGCGCCGTTGCCGCCGATTTCTTCTTGGATGGCGTTCAAGCAAACCAAGTTTACCGCTGTTTTTTTGCCAGAAGCGGCGATGCGTTTCATGACCTGTGCGATGATGTATGAACCGAGGCGGTTATCGAGAGCACGGGAAATGATGCGTTTGTGTGCAAGCTCGGCCGGGCCGTCTTGATAGACCATCGGGTGGCCAACGCGGAGTCCCATGGCTGCGACTTCTTTTGCATTTGATGCGCCGACATCAACCCAGAGATCGTGGACGGCGGGTGCTTTTTCTGCACCGAGTTCGTCGCGGCGGAGGTGGATGGCGGTGTTGCCGATGATTCCTGAAACCACTCCGTCATCGCCTAGAATGTGAACGCGGCGGCCACGAGCGGTCGCGGCATCGGAGCCGCCAATGCGATCGATGCGAAGGAAGCCTTTGTCATCGATGTGTTTGATGATGTAGCCGATCTCGTCCGCATGCGCTGCGAGCATGATGGTTTTTGGAGATTTTCCTTCAAGGGTCGCCCATGTGGAGCCGTAGGCGTCGCACTCGATTTTGGTGGCGGTTTTCTCAAGATATTTCGCCCAAACATTTTGGCCCGGCATTTCAAAGCCAGTGGGTGAGGGAGTTTGGAGGAGTTCGAAGAGGAATGCTTGATCAGCTTTTTTCATATGCGGAGATTGAAGAGTGAATGTTGAAGAGTGAAGAGTGAAATTTTTAATCAGCCAGCGACTGGGCGTAGATGTCGTCTGAAGAATTGAGGATAATGAGCATGGGTCGGCAACAAACTTCGCAGTCGTAATCGTATTCGGTCGGCATCTCGGATTCTGGCGGAATGGCGATTTCAAAGGTCTCAAAACAGGTCGGGCAAGTGACTGGGTAGGTGTGCATGTTGTTACTGATCAATCGAATATACTATCCAAGATGATGATTGGTAGGGTCATTTTGACAAAATGACCGAGGGGTTTGTTCGGTGAGTAAGAAGGCAGGATTACTGTAATGAATCGGATATCGACAATGATTGGTAGAAGTTTAGAGATTGGGGATTCAAATGACGAAGAAGTGTCCTTATTGCGCGGAGGAAATCCAGGAGGAGGCAGTAAAGTGCAAACATTGCATGGAATTTCTTGATCCATCACTGCGTCCGGTAGCTGCGGGGAATGGGGTGCCTTGGTATTGCAGGCCTGGATTTATTATCGTGACCCTTTTAACCGTTCCGCCTTTTGCCCTACCTTTGATCTGGCTACATCCAAAATTGCACGTGGCATGGAAGTTGGTAATCACTGTCATGATTGGCTTACTCTGCTGGGGAATGTATCGGACGTTTGTCTCGTTCGTGCAGCAGTTCGACGAGGCGACGAAGATGTTGAATGGGATGCAGCTTGAAGGGCTTTGAAGAGCGGAGCGAGACGCTCCTCGCACGGCGTGCGGCGAGACGCCGCAGCTACTGCCTTTCTAACAAAATCTCTTTTCCTAATACTACCAGATCGATGCGGCCTTGTAGCGTTTTGTTTAGGAAGGGGGTGTTTTGGGATTTGGACTTCATGAAGTCCTTGGTGAAGGTGGAGGTGGCCTCGGTGTTGAAGAGGGTGAGGTTGGCGGGTTGACCTTCGGAGATGGTTGGGACTTCGAGTGACATCAGTCGGCGGGGCTCGGCGGAGTATTTTTTGACGAGGGTGTCCCAGCCGAATTTTCCTTCTTTGACGAAGTAGTGGTAGAGCGAGACGACCGCGGTATCGAGGCCGGTTATGCCGTTGGGTGCGGAGACGAAATCTTGGGATTTCTCGAAGGGGCTGTGTGGGGCGTGATCGGTGGCAATCATGTCGAAAGTGCCGTCGAGCAGGCCTTCTAACAGAGCTTCGTTATCGGCTTTGCCGCGCAGGGGCGGGTTCATTTTGTAATGCGTATCGAAATCGCCGATGTCCTCGTCGGTGAAGAGGAGGTGGTGAGGGGAAACCTCGGCGGTGACTTTGACATCGCCGCGGGATTTCCACCAGCGGATGGTTTCCATGCCCATTTTCGAGGACACGTGTTGAATGTGGATGTGTGCGCCGGTGGCGTGGGCGAGGCGGATGTCGCGGTCGATGATGATTTCTTCGGCGCAGGCAGGTGAGCCAGCGATGCCGAGTTTGTAGGCGGTTGGGCCGTCGTTGAGGGCGCGCGGGCCGGCGAGTTCGGGGACTTCACAGTGAGAGGCAAAGAACATTCCAAACTCGGAGGCGTATTGCATCGCGCGGTAGAGCACGGAGGAGTTCAGGGTGGTATCGCCGTCATCGGTTAGCATTATCACTCCGGCGGCGCGCATGCCATCGATGTCTGCCATTTCTTTTCCATCGCGGCCTTTCGTGACGCAGCCGGATGTGTAGATGGGAATGCGGGAGTTGCGTTTCCCAGATTCGAGAACCGCGCTGACGACTGCTCCGGAATCGAGGGAGGGGGAGGTGTTTGGCATCATGACGATGCCGGTGATTCCGCCGTTGATGGCCGATTCAGAACCGCTGGCGATGTTTTCTTTGTGCTCTTGGCCGGGCTCGCGGAAATGGACGTGGGCATCGAAAAATGCCGGGCAGAGAACCTGGTTTTTGCAGTCGATCACTTTTGCGTTCTCATCTGCGGAAATGTCTTTGGCGATTTTTTGAATCACTCCATCGACGATCAGAACATCTGCTGAAAGGAGGTCGGGCGAGGATTCAGAGGCGATGCGAGCATTACGGAGAAGGAGGTTCACGGGCGGGGATAGTAAATTTCAAATCTCAAATCTCAAAGCTCAAATTCAGGCCGGTGAAAATGAGATCATAAGTCTTATAGGACCTATACGACCTATTTAAGAAACTGCCTAAAAATCCCCAAGTGGCACGTGTATTGCTTTAATTTTGCTCGACGGTGAGAGTGAAGAATGATCTTTTCGCCGCTCGCATCCGCAAATCATCGCTAACCACGAACACAGAAACTAATACCACATGGCCAAATACAAACTGGAATACATCTGGCTCGACGGCTATACGCCCGTGCCGAACCTACGCAGCAAAACCCAAGTTAAGGATTTCGCCAGCTTTCCTAAGCTGGAAGAACTTCCTGTTTGGGGATTTGACGGTTCTTCGACTCAACAAGCACCGGGCGGCAGTTCGGATTGTATGCTTAAACCGGTAGCTGTTTATCCTGACAGCACCCGTAAAAACGGCGCCCTCGTCATGTGCGAGGTTATGATGCCAGACGGCACGCCACACCCTTCCAACTCCCGCGCTACCATCTTGGACGATCCAGATGCATGGTTTGGCTTTGAGCAGGAATATTTCATGTATCAAGACGGCAAGCCACTTGGTTTCCCAGTTGATGGCTACCCAGCACCTCAAGGTCCATACTATTGCGGCGTAGGTTTTAAAGCTGTGGGTGACATCGCTCGTCAGATCGTTGAAGAACACCTCGACCTCTGCCTCGACGCAGGAATCAACCACGAAGGCATCAACGCCGAGGTTGCTAAAGGTCAGTGGGAATTCCAGATCTTCGGTAAAGGTTCCAAAAACGCTGCCGACCAAATCTGGGTGGCTCGTTACATCTTGAATCGTCTTTGCGAGAAATACGGCATCGACATCGAGTATCATTGCAAACCGATCAAAGGTGACTGGAACGGTTCCGGCATGCACGCGAACTTCTCGACCAAATACCTCCGTGATACCGGTGGTAAGCCTTACTTTGATGCCCTCATGGCTCAATTCGGTAAAAACATGGAAGAGCACGTTGCGGTTTACGGACCAGACAACCATCTTCGTTTGACCGGTCTTCACGAGACTCAATCCATCGACAAGTTCACTTGGGGTGTTGCTGACCGTGGATCATCGATCCGTGTTCCACATAGCTTCGCGAACAACGACTGGAAAGGTTACCTCGAAGATCGTCGTCCAAACTCGCAAGGTGATCCATACCAGATCGCTTCGCGTATCCTTAAGACGATTTCCGAAGTTCCAACCAAGTAAGGAATTACGAAACGATCGTTTTCAGGCCGTCTTCCCTTCAAGGAAGGCGGCTTTTTCTTTCAGGGAAAAGGTAGATTCAGATAGGACTTGAAACCTTGCGGGAATTGTTGGAAATGCTGAGTTTCAGAAGCAACAAATGGTTAAAGACGCACAAGCGGAAGAATTAGTCTTCAACGGAATCCCGGCATCACCCGGAATTGCGGTGGCGCCTATTCACGTGAATGCGCGAGGGTTTTCCGCACCGGAGATTTATGAAATTCCCGAAGAGCAGGTAGACGAAGAACAAGCGCGTTTCCAGAACGCGGTGAATATTACCAAGAAGCAGCTAACGGATCTGCAGAATCGCTTGGAGTCACTCGCTGGAAATTCTGAGAGCGAAATCTTTGAAGCGCACGTGATGTTGCTTGAGGATAAATCGCTGATTGATCGTGTCATGTCAGCGATAGCGAAACGGCAGCAGAATGCGGAATACGCGTTCTATGCAGTGATGCAAAATTTCTTGGAAGCGATGCGTCGCATTCCAGATGCGTATTTGCGCGAGCGCACAGCTGACATCGAAGACGTCTCTCAACGTGTGTTGCGAAATTTCCAGGTCGACGAGGATAGCGGTCATCAAGCTCCAGACGGCACTCACATTCTCTTAGCGTATGATTTATCGCCCTCGGACACCGCGTCGATGAACCGCAGGCATCTGCTGGGTTTTGCGACCGAGCAGGGAAGTGTGAACTCGCATACCGCGATTCTTGCGCGCTCGTTCGGGATTCCGGCAGTGGTAGGACTAGAGGCTTCCGTCATCCAAGTGACCGCGCTGACACCGGCGGTGATCGATGGCTATTCCGGAAAATTGATTTTGAATCCAACGCGCGAGACGTTGGAAAAATACATCGTTCTCGCTGCGGAAAAGCAAAAGCAAAGCAACGAACTCGATGCCCGGAAAAACGAGGCTACTGAAACAAATGACGGTCGCGTCATCACGCTATCGGCAAACATCGAATTTCTCGAAGAGCTGCATCAAGTAAAAGAAAGCGGCGCGAAAGGAGTTGGTCTCTACCGGACAGAATTCTTGTTATTAAACGGCAATGAAATGCCCGATGAAAACGAGCAGGCAGCAGCCTACGAGCGGGTCGCAAAAGCGGTGGACGGTGAGATTGTCATCATCCGAACTTTGGATGCTGGTGGCGATAAACTACCCATCGAACCGTTGACCGAACCAGAGCCGAACCCATTCTTGGGTTGGCGCGGGATTCGGGTTTCGCTGTCACGTCCAGCGATGTTCCGTGATCAACTTCGTGCCATCTTACGCGCCAGTGCTTATGGAAAACTCGCGGTGATGTTTCCTCTTGTTTCAGGATTATCCGAACTGATTCGCGCTCGTGAAATGCTCACCCGTTGCATGGATGAACTGAGTGCTGAGGGAGTTGCGTTTAACGAAAAAATTCCCGTCGGCGTGATGATCGAAGTGCCTTCGGCTGCTGTGTGTGCGGATCTGTTAGCTCCGCATGTGGATTTCTTTTCGATCGGAACCAATGATTTGATTCAATACACCGTGGCAGTTGACCGCGTGAATCCACATGTCGCGGATCTTTACAAGCCAACCCATCCCGCCGTGATTCGTTTGATCAAACGCACCGTCGAAGCTGGCGAAGCACAAGGAATCTGGACTGGTGTTTGCGGTGAGATGGCTGGCGATATCCGCCTCACTCCTTTGTTGTTAGGTTTGGGTGTCGAAGAGCTTTCCGTTTCGCCAAAAAATCTACCAAAAGTGGGGCAAGTGATTCGTTCACTCAACTATGGGCAATGCCACGCGCTTGCAGAACAGGTGTTGAAAGAATCTCGTTCGCAAAGAATTCTCGATCTGAGTTTGGATCTAGCTAAGCAGTGCTATCCGAATTTGCTCGATTGAAACTAAAACGATTTCCTCAAGTGCGAGGGCAGGATGTTGAGTTGTTCGCGGTATTTCGCGACGGTGCGGCGGGCGATGGTGATGCCTTGTTTGCCTAGGGCTTTGGTGATCGCGTCGTCGGAAAGTGGCTTGGCGAGAGCGAAGCCCTTCTGCGAGCAATCTTCGACGATGCGGCCGAGC